>JAFGQZ010000007.1 GCA_016935435.1 Bacteroidales bacterium | reverse complement strand
TATAGAAAAAGTTAAGCGCAAAGAAATATTCGATCCAACATTGTCGTTTTAATTATCAAATGATTTTCATGTAAAAAAAATAATAAAAGGTTATCTCGAAGGCGACAGGGAATCGAAAGAATATGCGGTTTTGCTCGAATGGGACAATATTTACTACGAAAAGTCGCCGGCATTGCTTTCAACCTATAAATCGGTTGTACGTTTAGGTTTGATACAATGGCAAATGCGGCTTTACCAAAATATTGAGGAACTTTTTAACCATTGCGAATTTTTTATAGATGCCGTTTCGGGCTATAAAAGCGATTTTGCCCTTTTCCCCGAATTTTTCAATGCCCCCTTGATGGCCAAATATAACCACCTGTCTGAAGCCGAAGCCATTCGAAAACTTGCCGGCTATACGAATGAAATCCGCGATAGGTTTGTAAACCTGGCAGTATCATACAATGTAAATATAATTACAGGAAGCATGCCTTTTCTGTCTCAAGACAACCAGTTATACAATATTGGCTTTCTGTGCCGAAGAAACGGAACTTACGAATCATACACAAAAATTCATGTTACCCCCGATGAGCGCAAATTTTGGGGTTTGCAGGGAGGAAATTCGGTAAAAGTTCTCGAAACCGATTGTGGGCCAATAGGCGTATTAATATGTTACGATGTAGAATTTCCTGAATTGCCTCGTTTGCTCGCAGAGCAAGGAATGCATATTTTATTTGTTCCGTTTCTTACCGACACCCAAAATGGTTATTCACGTGTTCGATATTGTGCAAGGGCACGGGCAATAGAAAACGAGTGTTACGTGGCTATTGCCGGTAGTGTTGGCAACTTGCCCAAAGTTGAAAATATGGACATACAGTATGCACAATCGGTTGTATTTGCCCCCTGCGACTTTTCCTTTCCCGCAAACGGCATTAAAGCAGAAGCAACCCCAAATACCGAAATGATATTGGTTGCAGATGTTGATATTGACCTCCTGCGCGAATTACATACCTATGGAAGTGTACGAAATATTAAAGACCGAAGGCTTGACGTATATGAATTGATATTAAAAAACAACTAATTATCGGTTATTTTCTCCTCTTTCCTTTCCTTTCACCTCTTCCTGCTTCGTTCCGTTTCCCCTTTTCAAAATATTTTTCTTTGTTTGCATGGGTATCAGGTTTCGAAATATTAACCTGTATTGGTTCTCCATCGAGCACTGCCCCATTGAACGAACTTAAAATATTCTTTTCAAAACGGCTGTCGGCATCAAAAAACGAGAATTTGCGCATAATATCAATTTTGCCAATCTCGATATTCCTAACCTTAACTGTTTTATTAATAAGGGCTATCAGGCTGCCCGGGTTAATATTGTCTTTTTGCCCAACAGTAATATGGAACCTCGAAAATTTTATATTTTCCCGCGAACGCCTTTCCCCATCCCTGTCGCGCCTGTTGTTTTCGCCCCTGTCTTTTCGTTGGTGCTGTTCTTTTTCATAAACGTTTAAGTCGGCAGCTTTTTCGTAATAGGTGAGAAAACGGTTAAACTCCACTGAAACAAATTGTTTAATAAGCTCTTCGCGGCTAAGCCATTCAAGTTTTTTATAAATATCGGGCAAATACTGATCGATTTGTTCGTTGTTAACTTCAACATTTTCAACTTTGGAAATAAGGTTAAAAAGTTGCTTTTCGCAAATTTCCTTGCCCCCGGGAACCATTTTGCGTTCGAATTTTTTGCTTGTCATTCGTTCCAGGTCACGAATTTTGCCGGATTCGCGCATGTGGATAATTGAAATCGAAACTCCGCTCTTACCAGCCCTGCCGGTGCGGCCGCTACGGTGTACATACACTTCTAGGTCGTCGGGCAGGTTAAAGTTAATAACATGGGTTAAATCGTTAACATCGAGCCCGCGGGCCGCCACATCGGTAGCAACCAGAATCTGAAGGTGTGCCGAACGGAAACGCGCCATCACATAATCGCGCTGTGCCTGCGATAAGTCGCCATGAAGGGCATCGGCATTGTAACCATCCTGCATAAGTTTGTCGGCTACTTCTTTTGTTTCCATTCGAGTGCGGCAAAATACTATTCCATATATATTGGGGTTTATATCGGCAATACGTTTAAGCACTTCATATTTATCTTTGGCATGAACCATGTAATAAATATGTTTCACGTTTTCGGCGCTTTCGTTTCTTTTCCCGATAGAAATGCGCTCGGGTTCGTGCATATAATTATTGGCAATACGCTCAATTTCTTTTGGCATAGTAGCCGAAAATAGCAACGTCTGGCGCTGTTGTGGGGTTTCGGCCAAAATTGTGTCCAAATCGTCCTTAAAACCCATGTTAAGCATTTCATCGGCCTCATCAAGTACCAGCCACTTAATACTACCAAGTTTTAAAACTTTTCGGCGAATTAAATCTAAAACCCTGCCGGGAGTACCCACTACCATGTGGGCACCATCGCGCAATTCCCGAATTTGCCCGGTAATACTTGCACCGCCATAAACTGCCACAACCCTGAAGCCTTTTTTATATTTCGAAAAGTTTTCTACATCTTTTACAATCTGCAAAGCTAACTCGCGGGTTGGGCAAAGTACCAGCGACTGGATATCTTTTGTTTTTGTATCGATTAACTGTAAAACCGGCAAACCAAATGCAGCAGTTTTACCTGTGCCAGTTTGGGCCAGTGCCACAAGATCGTTTTTGGTTTCAAGCAAAGCAGGAATAGTTTTTTCCTGTATAGGGGTTGGGCTAATAAAACCCATTTCGGTAATAGCCTCAAGAATTTCCGGGGCAAGACCTGTTTCTTTAAATGTAATCATTGTTCGTTTTCCGCAACAGATCCTGCAAGTGCCCGGCACCAGGCCAAAAACCGGATCCATTAATTAATACTAAATATTTTTTCGGATGTAGCTTATGTTGGTAAGTTCCAAAAATATCTTCATCAAAAAAGAGGGCGCAAAGGTACAATTAATTTTCTGATTTATAGCAAAATGAAAAAAAATCTGATTTCCGGTTAAATTCAGATAAATAACAATAAGCTGACAGCCATAACCGCCATACCCCCAAACAAACCATACAAGGCATAGTGGGGCCGACCATATTCACGCGCTGCAGGCAATAATTCGTCGAGCGAAATAAAAACCATAATGCCTGCTACCGCTGCAAACAAAACACCAAATACCGTATCGTTCAAAAAAGGCATAAGAAGCAGAAAACCAAAAAGTGCACCTATAGGTTCGGCCAAGCCCGATAAAAATGAAAGTTTAAAAGCCCTTTTTTTATCGCCGGTTGCAAAAAAAACCGGCACCGAAACAGCAATTCCTTCGGGAATATTGTGTATAGCAATGGCCACTGCAATGGCTATACCTAATTTGGGGTCGGTAAGGGCAGCAGTAAAAGTTGCCAGTCCTTCCGGAAAATTGTGTATGCCAATGGCCAACGCCGAAAACAAACCCATGCGCAATAGCTTTTTCTTTGCTGCATGGTTGTTTTCTAAGTCTTCAACTTTTTTAAGCTCATGCGGGTTTTCGGCACTCGGAATAAGCGAATCGATAACAGCTATAAATAAAAAGCCTGCAAAAAATGCACCAACCGTGTACCAATTCCCAATAATATTGCCATGGGTTTCAATAAGGATTATACGCGATTTTTGAAAAATTTCAACCAACGATACATAAATCATTACCCCGGCAGAAAAGCCCAGTGAAATGGATAAAAACCTAGTACTGGTTGACTTTGCAAAAAAAGCTATCAGGCTGCCTATACCTGTTGATAAGCCTGCAAAAACTGTAAGTGCGAAAGGGAGAATTAAATTTTCAAATTCCATTTGCTAAATATAATATTACCTAAACAGATTTAGGTTTGTATAAGTTCAATTTCAGTATTGCATATTGCCTATTTTAATAAGCTTTGCTTCGTCGAGAATTTTAATGCGCCTGCCATGCAGCTCTATCAACCTATCCTGTTTAAATTCCGAGAGCAAGCGTATTACCGACTCTGTTGCCGTGCCCACTAAGTTTGCCAATTCTTCGCGTGTAAGAGAAATCTGAAGGAAATTTTCATTATCAAGGTTGAATGTCCATTTCAGGTGTATTAACACTTCGGCAAGCCTTTCGCGAACGGTTTTCTGGGCAATATCGGTAATAAGATCGTTAGATTCGCCTAGTTCGTTACAGGCCAGCTGTAGCAAATCCATGGCAAACTCCCCGTTAGATTTAACAAACGATTTCACCAAATCGCCCGGCACAAAGCACAACGATGCATCTTCTATTGCTTTTGTGGTTGTACAAGCCAGTTCGCCAGTAATGGTAGAACGAAAACCCATAATATCGCCAGGTTTTGCAAAGCGTATAATTTGGTCTTTGCCATCAAAACCGGTTTTATATATTTTAATAATGCCCTTCACTACACAATAAAACCCGTTTATGCGGGCGCCTTCTTCATAAACAATATCACTACGTTTATAATTGATAGTTCCATCGTCGAGCGGCAACAAATCGAGCTCTTTGGGGTTTAAATGCCTGAAAACAGTGCGGGTAGATATAAATTCCCTTAAATCAACATATTGAACACCAATGTTTCTTAACATACAATAAGTTATTTTTCACTTTTTATAAAATTATGAAAATATTTAAAATCTGAAACGGAATCGGTATGAATTGATATTTTAAACCAATAAATATAAATTTTATGTAATTTACCCTTGGTGAATTTTTAACATTTTATACCTTTTACTGTTTATACCGTAAAAATTTTTACTTATGAAAGATTCTATACATGTAGGCTGGGAAGGGGGCATGAGTTTTTCAACCTCTATTCATGGCCATAAACTGGTAGTAGATGCCAAAGAAGAATTTGGTGGCAACGATAAAGGGCCTCGCCCAAAAGCATTGATGATGCTCGCATTGGCAGGTTGTACCGGGATGGACGTAATTTCGATTCTGAAGAAAATGCGCATTGATCCCGAAGGTTTTAATGTACATATCGATAGTGAACTTACCGATGAACATCCAAAACAATACACTAAAATGCATTTAATATATGAGTTCAAAGGCAAAAACCTCGATACCGAAAAACTTAAAAAAGCTATCGAACTTTCGCAGGATAAGTATTGTGGAGTAAGTGCATCGTTGAAAAAAGCCATGGAAATAACATACGAAATAAAAATTATAGAATAATATCGGTACCCTGTTAACATACCTCAACTCATTTGTAAGGTTGTTATACCCAAATGTTTGTATAGCATGTGGAACCCCATTGGCCGGTAACGAAAGCAATTTATGCACACACTGTATGGCAAACCTGCCCATTACAAATTTTTGGCAACAGCCTTCAAACCCCGTCGAACAACTATTCTGGGGTAGGGCAAATATTGAATTTGGTGCCGCTTTTTTATATTTTGAAAAAGGCAGTAAATTTCAGAATATTTTCCACGAGCTTAAATATCATGGCAAAAAAGATGTGGGGGTTTTCATGGGGAAACTATTCGGCAGAAAGCTCGCCGACAGCCGTTTCAGATCAGTCGATTTGTTGCTGCCGGTACCTTTGCACAAATCGCGCATGAACCAGCGGGGTTATAACCAAAGCGAATGCATTGCACAAGGCATATCAGAAATAATGCTGAAACCGATAGACAATAACTCAGTTATCCGAAAAAAAGCTACCAGCACACAAACAAGCCGCTCGCGCTACGATCGCTGGCTTAATGTTGAGAGGATATATGAATGCAAAAACCCACATCTACTTGAAAATAAGCATGTTCTGCTAATTGATGATATTATTACCACCGGCGCAACCACCGAATCGCTTATACAGGAAATATCGGCAATTAAAGGCATAAAAGTATCTGTTGCCACATTGGCCATAGCTTAAAAAATTACTAATTCATTTTTAAGCGTAAACCCCCATAAAACATTCTTCCGGAAACAGGGCCCCAAATGAGCGAACTGTCGAAATATGGCCCAAAGGGCTCGTCAAAGGCTATTATTGGGTTTTGCTGCTTATAGTTTAGCAGGTTTTCTGCCCCAATATATACCTCGAACTTTTCGTTCCACTCCTTGCTAATTTGGGCGTTCATCTGGAAAAAAGAAGGCGACGCTTCACCAATCTGGTATTTTTCGGGATTTGTAGCAGTCGAAGGAATTCTTTTCGACCCGTACCATTGGGTTGTAAAATCGAATTTCCAATATTTCCGGGTTGCATAGGCAATGTTTACAAATGACCTGTTTTTCGAAATCAAAGGCTTGTCCTGTATTCCCGAAAAATAGCTTGTCTTTACATCGTACCAACGATAGGCAAGCCTAATATCGAAACGGCGGAACAATTCATAATCGATTTGCGACTGAAAACTGGTAGAATAGGAAGTTCCGTTCAGGTTATAAAAATGCACCTGCTGTGGGTTCTCGTCCAAATCTACCACAACCTGGTTTTCAAACAAGGTATGGTATAAATCGAAACTAACAGCGCCATCGCGGTAATCAAGCCTGAATTTTTGGGTAAAGTTGGCGCCAAAATTCCAGGCCTTTTCGGCATCGAGCCCATAGGGCTTGCCATTTTCGGAACCTAAAACTACCACCTGCCTGGCCGATGCAAGCACCGAAGTGTTTTCAGCCATTATTGAAGCTGTTCTTAAACCTTTTCCGGCAGAAAACCTCAGCACCGATTTTTCGAATGGGGCATAGCGAATGTGAAGCCTGGGGATAAAAAACAGTCCATAAGAATTGTGCCAATCGGCACGTAAACCGGCAACGGCATCAAATTGCGGCACAGGAGAATAAGTAAATTCATAAAATATGCCTGGTACCATTTCCTCGCGGATAAACCCAATACTGTCGAGCGTTTCCGACAACTGATCGTATTGTAAACTGGTTCCTGACCTATACTTATACCGGGTATCGCCAATGGCCGATTGAAAAATAAAATTAAAGTAACCCGATTTTTGTTGGGCACTGTAGGTTTTTCGGCCAAATACAGCATCGTGTTTATGGAAAATACCGGAATACTGAGTGCCAAAACTCTGATAATCTTTTTTAGCCGATACTTTTCCCAGTTTGAGCCAGGCTTCGTAACGTTGTGTATTCATTTGCATGCCCCATAAACCATTATTGCCCTCAGGAACATAACCTTTTTGGCCCCCAAAATTATCGACATGGGTAGCTTTTATCCCCAAACGCGATTCCCAGCCTTTATCGTTGTGCATGTCCCATCGGTTAAGTACAATAAACTGTTCGCCAACCGGTTTATCAATAAAACCATCGTTGTTATCGTCCATTGAAACATGTTGGGTCCGGGCATGCAGTAAAAGTGCCGTAGCCACATGGCCGCTCAATTCGTGTTTCAGGTTTAAATTACCCTCAACGCGGCTTTCGTTATTTCCATAAAGGTTAAAATAAAGCCTGTCGGCAGTTTCGGGTTTGCGGAGCTCAACGTTAATTTGACCGGCAATGCTTTCAAATCCGTTCACTACTGAGCCGGTACCTTTATTAAGCTGAATACTTTCGATCCAGTGCCCGGGTATATACTCCATGCCGTAAACAGCCGAAAGTCCGCGAATATCGGGCATGTTTTCACTTGTTATTTGCGTATAAGGGCCCGAGAGGCCTAGCATTTGTATTTGCTTTGTGCCTGTAATTGCATCGGTAAACGAAACATCAACCGATGGGTTGGTCTCAAAACTTTCCGACAAATTGCAGCAAGCAGCTTTTTTAAGTTCCCCCTCCCCTATTTTCTCAACTTTTATAGGTTCGAGCATTGAAAACTCAACTGTTTTGGCACGGCGCACTACTTCTACCTGCCGAATTTGCAAAGAGTTTTTCAATATAAACTGTACATCGGGGTTTTCTTCTATATTTAGAGTATCGGGCTCATAACCCACAAAACTAGCTACCAGCAATTTTGCTTTGGCAATTTTTTCCAGGGTAAATTCTCCATTGCCATTGGTTACTGTACCTGTGGTTGTATTCGCCCAAAAAACGTTTGCCCCGGTTAATGGTATGTTTTCACCATCGATAAGTTCATATACTTTTCCGGTAATAAGCCCTGTTTCCTGCTGCGCTACGAGGAAAGCCGGAATAATACCAAGAAATGTGAAAACAATTGAAAACTTTAAAACCCAAAGGTTTTTAATGCTTGTGCACATTGCCTTTATACGCGCAGCATTTAGGTAATTTGGAATAGGCCACGGAATCGGCTTCTTCTTTTTCGGTTTCGTGGCCGGCTTTGGCTATGCTTTTATGAATGGCATCGAGGCTTACTTTATCGGAATTATAAACCACTGTTAGAATTTCTGTTTCTTTGTCCCATTCGCAATGTTTTATACCATTCAAATAGGCTGCATTTTCGATACGCTTTTTACATTGATCGCATACACCTTCTACCCTGAATTTGGTAGTTAGTTCTTTTTTCTGTGCATGGGCTGGCAATGTTACCAGGAAAATAAACCCGGCAAATATTATAATAAATTGAATAGTTTTCATTAGAATTATTTTATAGTTAATACTTTCTGTAAAGGCATGAGAACTGCCCTTTAGTTTTACTAATTGATTATAAAACGGATACAGAAAAAAACTTAACCATAAAACAAAAAGGAGTGATGGGCTTTATATAGTTTTTGATAAATTTCTGAGGGCGGGTTTTCGACAAACCGTATCCATAAGTTATCGTATAGTGATTTTTCTTGTGCAGTGAAAAACTTATTTATCTCTACAATGTCGGTTTCATCTACAAAAACTTGTTTTGGTGCATTGAGCTGGTTTACTTCAAAATCGACCGTAAGGGTAATATCGGTACAACATGGCTCGTGCCCCTGGCTGTGGTGGTCGCAACAATCGTCGGTATTTTCTGTAAACTCAATATACTTAAGTTCACCGTGGCAAAAGTGAAAATTAATGATGTTAACAGCCGACAGGCTTACATAAAATAACAACAGAATTATTGCCAGTGCTTTTTTCATAATGCAAAAATGGTTAAAAACTGGTTTTCATTGTGTTAAAGGAATGTTAAGCCTTAAAACCAGGAATGTAAACTATTGTTATACATCAATTTTTTTTGAAAGCTCCGTGGGCAAAATAAAGTAAAATGTTGTGCCGGCCCCGGGTTCCGACTCAAGCCATATACGGCCTCCCATGTGAAAAACCAATGTTGCGCTGATAGAAAGCCCCAGCCCGGTACCTTCTTTAAAATCGTCTTCTTTATGAAAACGTGTAAAAATATCTTTTTGTTTTTCTTTACGGATACCAATACCAGTATCTTTTACAAAAAACTGGTAATAGTTAGGATGTGCCGATTCCATTAAACCGAAGGAAACCGAACCTTTTTCGGTAAATTTAAAAGCATTAAGAATTAAATTGGTAAAAACCTGTATCATTTTCTCCCTGTCGGAAACAATACGCGGCATATTAATACCCAGATAACCCGAAAGCAAAAAATCGATTCCGGAAGGACATTTTGGCCTAAGGTTCTCGAAAACAATATTCAATACTTCATAAATTTCGAACCTGGCAAGCTTAAATTCAATGCTGCCAAGTTCAATTTTCGAATACTCAATGGTATTATTAATTATTTGTAGCAATTGTTCGCTGCTTTTAAGAATATTTTTCAAATAACGTTTACGTTTTTCTTCGTCGGTGTTGGTAAAAAGCATAATTTCGGTAAACCCAACAATGGCGTTCATAGGCGTACGAAACTCATGGCTTACATTTGCCAAAAAGGCAGTTTTTAACTGATCCGACTCTTCTGCCCTTACTTTTGCTTCAATTAACCGTTCGCTCTTCTTTTTAAGCTTTTGTTTTAAATCGAGTTCGCGTTCAAACGATTTTTTCAAACTTTCTACAAAATAGGCAATTGCCAGCGATATAACCGAATTAACCACACAAAAATTTATTGCAATCACAACCCACCTTCCCAGGCTATATGTTTCGTAAATCGGGACTATAGTTGATTTCGAAACTATAAAAAAGGCAAAACCCAGTAAAGTAAACAAATTAATGAAAAGACTGGCTATAGCAACTTTCATTCCCATAAAGGTTGATGCTATAACAGAAAATGCCATGAGATAGATAAGGCCCGTGCCTTTTAAACTAAGGTTTGCTAAAAGTATTACACCTACTGCATAAATAAAAGACAACAATATAGAAATTCGTATAATTAACTTTAGCCTTTTTAAAAAGAAAAGCACAAAAATACTGAACATTAAAAGGGTATCGATAAGTACTATTGAAAACTGCTTTTCAGAAATAGCAATAAAAACACTGGGCAAATAGGCTATTGTACCCACAAATATTATTATCTCGATACTTATTAAAAAAAGTTTTTCCTTTAAATAATCTATTCCCGATTCATTCGAAAGGCCTTTGCTTTTCAGAATTTTTTCGTTTTTTTCCGAAAGTATTTCAAAAATAAAGTTCATTTATCCTAATTGTTCAGTAATAATTATCCAGCTCCCAATAAAGGTTATCAATAAAACCTTTACAGGCAACCCTGCATAGAATAAGCTGAAAAATATTTGAAAACACACAATTCCGGAAAAATTTTCCAGTTATTCCTATAATTGGAATAAAATAAAAGATAATTTACTAAAATTTCGGCCTTTGTATAAAAAAAAACCAAACTATCTTTTAATAGCCCAATACCAAAAGTTTTTGGTAATATTGATTTATCAAACACCTAAATAGGCAATTGCATAAACTGCTTGTTATAAAAATTGTTATTTATTAAGTATGATATTTGCCCTTCAATTTTTCAAAAAATTCCACAAAACCATTATTTGGGGGATTGCCATGTTTTACTTGTTGTTTTCGCCATCAAAAGCGCTTCCAAAAACTGGTTTTTTTAATATACCCCATTTCGATAAACTAATGCATTTTGGCATGTTTGCCATACTGGTATTTTTAATGTGGCTCGAATCGGGAAAAGCACAAAATGACAAAAACAGGTTGAGGGTTTATTTTTCGATATCAGCAATATTTTTTGCAGCATTAAGCGAAATTGTCCAACATAATTTTATTGCTGGCCGCTCGGGCAATGTACTTGATTTTTTAGCCGATTTGGCAGGCTTTCTAACAGGTTTTATATTTTATGTTTTTTTCTGGCACAAACTAATTGCCAGGTACAGATTTTTGCAAAAATTATAGGCAGGGTATTTTTTTTATACGGTTTTCGTGCCTGCCCCCTTCAAAATCGCTCGATAAAAACACATCGATCATTTCTTTAGCCTCGTTAAAAGATATGAAACGGGCCGGGAGGGCACAAATATTTGCATCGTTATGCTTACGGGCAAGGGCAGCAATTTCGGGGTTCCAGCAAAGTGCAGAGCGTATTCCCTGGTGCTTGTTAACAGTCATATTTATTCCGTTTCCGCTACCACAAATAGAAATACCGAATTGGTATTCGCCCTGTTCAACGGCTTTCGCCAACGGATGGGCATAATCGGCATAGTCAACACTTTCGGGCGTATAACTTCCAAAATCTTTTACTTCGAAGCCCTTATCCGAAAGATAAGCTATAAGCTGGTTTTTAAGGTTAAAACCAGCATGATCGCTGGCAATGGCAATTTTCATAAATAACACAATGTTCAGGCTGCGAAATTAAAAAAAATGCCCGTCGATTAAAAACTAACAGTCAATTATCTGTTTGTTGTTAAAAATGTGTTGATACCGGTAAACGATTTCTGAAAAAAAAAGCTTGACTTTTATTATAACCTGCTGTATATACAGAAAATAAAAAAATCCAACAGCTGTTTTTCAAAAATATCACCCACTTTTTACTGCTGTTTTTAACAATTATTACCTGTTTATAACCCAATTTTTTTTCCTTTGTATTAGAATTAACAAGTTGTTAATTATTTGAAGAAAAATGTGATTTTCAATAATTTTAAGAACTGAAAGCTGTTTAAAAACCTGTTCAGAAACTCTGGGTTATTAATTGGCAAATAATAAACCCAAAAAATATTAACACTATTAACAGCCTATCATCATCACCATAAAAAAATTTAAAAAAAAATAATATTATA
>JAFGQZ010000047.1 GCA_016935435.1 Bacteroidales bacterium | reverse complement strand
TTGAACTTTGAACTTTGAACTTTGAACTTTGAACTTTGAACTTTAAACTTTGAACTTTGAACCTTGAACTTTAAACTTTAACCCAAATAAATGTTCAAAAAAGTACCCCTGAGCGAACTGCAAAACCGGCAACAACGTTTCCGCAAAATAATGGATGCACAAGCCCCAGAATGGGAAATGGCCGTTATTTTCAACAAAATTAATTTGTATTACCTAACAGGCACAATGCAGGAAGGTATGCTGGTTATTCCCCGGAACAATAATGCAGTTTTGTGGGTGCGGCGAAGTTTTGAAAGGGCAGCTTCCGAATCGTTTTTTCCAGGCATAAGGCCAATGGATAGTTTTAAGGATGCCGCCGCAACACATACAATAATGCCGGGCTCGATACACCTCGAAACCGAATTTTTACCACTGGCCTTTTTAAAACGCTTCCAAAAGTATTTTCCAATCAGGGAAATACTGCCACTCGATGCACAAATTGCCGCTGCCCGATCGGTAAAGAGCCCATACGAAATTGACCTGATGAAAAAATCGGGCGATTTGCACCGGATTGTGCTAGAAGAAAGGGTGCCACTATTATTAAAAGAAGGCATGAGCGAAGTTGAATTTGCCGGCGATTTATATGGGGCAATGCTTCGTGAAGGGCATCATGGCGTAGCCCGTTTTGCCATGTTCGACACCGAAATTGTTATTGGCCATATAGCTTTTGGCGAAAGCAGCATATTCCCTACAAGCTTTAACGGCCCCGGGGGCAATTATGGCATGGGGCCTGCTGTGCCCATTATTGGCAACCGAAACCGCAAACTGCGAAAAGGCGACCTGGTGTTTATCGATATAGGTTTTGGGGTTGAGGGCTACCATACCGATAAAACCCTTACGTATATTTTTGGCGGCAAACCCGACCAGACAACAATTAATGAACATACTGCCTGTGTGGACATACAAAACAGGCTTGCCGAAAAATTAAAGCCCGGGGCAATACCCTCAAAACTTTATGAGGGCATCATGAACAACCTGCCAAAAGGATTTTTACGCAATTTTATGGGCTTTGGCAGCAGGCAGGTAAAATTCCTGGGGCATGGCATTGGCCTGGTAATTGACGAGATTCCGGTTATTGCCAAAGGTTTCGATGCCCCACTCGAAGAAAACATGGTAATGGCCCTTGAGCCAAAAAAAGGCATTGAGAACATTGGTATGGTTGGCATTGAAAACACCTTTATTGTTACCCCCAATGGCGGACAGTGCATTACCGGTTACAACACAGGGCTGGTTTGTGTAAATTAACAATGTACTGAAAACCAGTTCACATTAAAAACACAGCCTGAAAAACCTGCAAAAAAAATTGCCACATGCTTACGCTGTGGCAATTTCCCTTAATCATCGATTAAGTATGTATTTACTAAACCTTTAATAGTTAAACTGTTTTTTCAACATTCCACACAAAAGCCCTAATGCCAACTTCGTAATTAATAGCATCGAGTTTTTGCACTTTTTCAAGTAAAACATCAACCATATTATCATCGACAATGGTAATAAGGGCTGAATTTTGTTCGGGCCAGGTATGTGTGCCCATCCGCGGTTCGCCATTTTTTGTGCCGGTGCCTAAAACACTTGGGAACTGTGTAAACCCACGAATATTAAGTTTTTCAAGCATATACTCTACCTTTTCGGTAAGTGCCTGGTTATATGTAATAAAAACTGCTTTCATCTGTATAATTTTAAATTTTTATGCTTCCATAAATTCCAATTCTTCGGTTTCTTTAACCTTGCGGCTTTCGACCCTGCGGACCACAACACGGTAAATAACCGGAACAATAACCATGGTTACAATGGTAGAAAAAGCCAAACCGCCAATAACCGAAATACCCATCGGGCTCCATATTTCAGATCCTTCGCCCTTGCTGAGTGCCAGGGGAAGCATACCCAATATGGTTGTTGCAGTTGTCATTAATACCGGTCGCAAACGCGAACGGCCCGAAATTTTAATGGCCTCATCGAGCTCATAGCCCCTGTCGCGCATAAGGTTAATATAGTCGATAAGCACAATTGCATTTTTTACAACAATCCCCACCAGCATAATTGCACCCAGGGCAGCAATAATACTCAGGGTGGTATTGGTAATCAGCAACGCCAGAATTACCCCGGTAAAGGCAAAGGGTATAGAAGCCATAATAATAAATGGCATTTTTAACGATTCGAACTGCGAGGCCATTACAAGGTAAACCAATACCAGGCTTAACAGAAGGAGCATGCCCAAATCGGCAAAGGTTTCGGCAAAATCTTCATAAGCCCCGCCAACATCTACAAGTACACCCGAGGGTTTATCGAGTTTTGCCACTTCAGCCTGTATCATGGTTGCCATTTCGCCCAGGGGCACTTTATAAGGTGTAACAGAAACCCTCACAATGCGCTCGCGCCTTTTGCGTTCAACGTTTGGCGGTGTCCAGAATTCTTCGATGCTTGCAATCTCACCTAAGCGCACTATTCCGGCCTGGGTGGGTATGGCAATATTCTCTATATCGGTAATGGAATTTCGGAAGTTTTCGTCGAAACGCACTACTATGTCGTATTCGTTGCCCGATTCGCGAAACTGCGATGCAGTATAGCCCACTACCCGGTTCCTGATAATTGTTGATACAGTGGCAGTGTTGAGCCCGTTTTGCGACATCTTATGCTGATCGAGCAATATACGAAGTTCGGGTTTCGATTTTTCGCGGCTGATGGATACATCGCGTGCCCCGGGTAGTTTCTTCACCCGCTCTGCCACATCGTTTGCAAAGGTTGTGGTTTCGTCAAAATTATAGCCGTAAATTTCAACATCGACCGTATTGCCCGAACCGCCCATTCCCTGATCGCTGGTAGAAACGGTATATTTCACAATTTCGGGGAAGGTGCCCAGGTAGGTACGCATATTATCGGCTATTTCAAAAACGGTGCGCTCACGTTCCGATGCCGTTGTAAGGGCTATCGTAACATTAATCAGGTTCGAACCCGACTTTTGGAACAAAGCTGCAAAACCCGCCTCGTCGTCGGAACCGGCACTTGTTGAAACAAGAGTTTTTTCTGGTATTTCACGTTCGATATACTCGTCGATAATACGGGCAATTTTCACTGTTTCATCAACCCTGGTACCTGCCGGTAGCTCAATGGCAACAGAAATCTGCCCCTGATCGGTTTCGGGCATAAACTCGGCTTTAACATACATTACCGCTAATACTATCGACAACACAAAGGTTCCAATAGCCCCCAAAATTACCACACGTTTATGGTTCAGGCACCAGTTGAGGGTTTTTACATAGAAATTATCTATTTTATCGAGAAATGGAACAACAATGCGCTGGTGGCTGAAACGGCCCGGAGTTTTCTGTTTCGAGCGCAACCGGAGCATTTTTGAACTGAGCATCGGGGTAAGGGTTATTGCCGCAATGGTAGAGGTTACAACAGTAATGGTAACTATCCAGCCCAATTGCTTGAACATAATTCCGGCAAGCCCCGAAACCATTGTCATTGGGAAGAAGACTGCAACTACAGTAAGGGTTGTGGCTATAACTGCCAGCCATACTTCGTTGGTAGCGTAAATAGCAGCCTCGCGTGGTGTACTGCCCCTTTCGATATGTTTTGTGATATTCTCGAGCACAACAATGGCGTCGTCAACCACCATACCTATGGCAATAGACAAGGCCGAAAGCGAAATAATGTTAATGGTGTTGCCCGATATGCCCAGGTAAATAAACGCTACAATTAGCGATATGGGAATGGTAAGCACAATAACAAAAGTAGCCCTCCACCTGCCTAAGAAGAACAATACAACCAAAACCACGAAAATAAACGCAAACAACAGTGTTTTTGAGAGGTTGTTAATCGAATGGTTAATAAATTCGCTGGTATCGAAAATGGTAAGGATTTTTACATCCGAGGGTAGTGTTTTCTTGAGTTTTGCAAGTTCTTTCTTTACATCGCGGGCAATTTTAACGGTATTTGCGCCCGACTTTTTCTGCACCAGCATGCGAATACCCTGCTGTCCGTTTATTTTTTCGTCAACGCTCATTTCTTTAATCGAGTCGTTAACAGTTGCTACATCTTTCAGGTATATTGTTTTTCCCTGGAAACTTCCCAGTACAATATCTTTTATCTGGTCGCTCGATTCAAACTCGCCCTGAACGCGCAGGGGGTAGTTCATCTGTCCCATTTCCACATTGCCCGAAGGCATGTTTAGGTTTTCGGCACGCAAAACACCACCGATTTGTTCAATGGAAAGGTTGTAGGCTTCCATGCGCCGAGGGTCGATATCGACACTGATTTGCCGTTTTGGGGTGCCAACCAGGCTGATTGCCCCAATACCATCGATACGGTTAAGCGGGTTAACAATTTTTTCGTCGAGCATATTTTCGATGCCGGCATAGCTTTCGTTTGCGGTAATGGCAAAAAACAGAATCGGCATCATGTTGGTACTAAACTTAAAAATAACCGGATCTTCGGCCTCTTCGGGCAATGCCGAAGAATACATCGACAATGCATCGCGAACATCGTTGGCCGCTGCATCAAGGTCGGTGCCAAATTCAAACTCCAGGGTAACAATTGAAACATTGTCGCGCGAGGTAGAATAAATCTGCTTCAAATCGCTAACAGTGTTTAGCCCGTTTTCAAGTGGTTCTGAAATGTTACGTTCCACATCGGCCGCATTTGCACCGCCATAGCTGGTAAATACCATAATGGCCGGAAATTCCATTTCGGGATAAAAGTCAACTGGCAGTTTTACAAAGGAATAAATCCCGAATACAATTACTGCCACAAACACCATAATGGTTGTTATGGGGTTTTTTACAGCGCTTCCATATATACTCATAGCTGTATTATTTTTCTGTTTTATTATTAAGGCTTACTGGACAATTTTTATTTTAGAGCCGTTCAGGAGTTTTTCCTGGCCAGCTATAATTACAGTGTCGCCCTCTTTAATTTCTGACGACAGCACTTCGAGTTTGTCATCGAACCTGTCGCCAATATTCACCGGCACCCTTCGTGCTGTATTGTCGCCATTGGTTAGGAAAATATACCTGTCGTTGGTGCCTTCTTGTTTAAGGATAGCCGATGCGGGCAGTATAAGGGCAGTTGTTTCGCCTAAATCGAGCGAAACACGGGCAAACATACCCGGACGCAACAACTCGTTGGCATTGTTAATCGACAGCTCTACGGTAAATGTGCGGGTTTCGGGACTAATTACCGGGTAAACCCTGAAAATTTCGCCGGTAAATTTCTTGTCGCTGTATATATCAACAGTAACTGCGGCTTTCATTCCGTTTTTTACCAGGGGAAAATATTTTTCCGACACATTTACTTTGGCTTTCAGCGGGTTTATCTGCATAAGGGTAACAATAGCAGCTTTGCCAGCTGCTGTATTGGGGGCGCCCGAGTATAGTTCACCGGCTTCGAAATATTTACCGGTAACAATACCATTTATGGGCGAAACCAACGCTGTGTTACGGTTTAGAAAATCGACATTGGCCTTTAACACTTCGTATTGGGTTTTTGCGGCATCGTATTGCTGTTCGGATATACTGTTAAGTTTGCGCAGGGTATCCATACGCTCGAAGGTTATACGGGCGTTTTGCAACTGCTCATTTGCCTGCAACAGCTGGGTACGGTCCATTTTTACAATAACATCGCCCTGCCTTACCCTGCTGCCAACCTCTACGTTAATCTGTTCGATTCGCCCGGGCTGTGCAGGGGCATAGTTGATTTCTTCGAATGCCAGAAGGTTAGAAGTGTAGCCAATGGAACGTGCAACACTCTGTTTTTCGAGCTGCATGGTTTTCACCAGGTAAACTGTAGTGTCGCCAATTTCGGCAACCGGTTCGGCGTTGGCTTCGGTTACAGGCTTGCTGCACGAAGCAGCCAATACGAGTGCCGGTAATAGTATAAATGTTAATTTTTTCATTATTTGTTTATTTAATTGTTTGCGTAAAAATTACAATGTGTTATGCAGTTTTTGCAGGGCGGTATGCGACTGCAGAAGGGTTAATACGGCCGACAGGTAGTTGTTTTCGGCTGTAAGGAAATTACTGTTGGCCTGGGTTAAATCCAAACTCGAAGCAACCCCCTGCTGGTATTTGTTTTGTATGCTTTTATATACACGTTCGGCTATTGTAACATTTTCTTTCTGGGTAGCATAGTTCTCGAGTGCGCTCTGATAGTTGAACAATAGTTGCTTTTCCTGTAGTGCCAACTGGTCTTTAACCATTTCCTGGTTACGTTTGGCAATATCGAGGTTAATTTTGGCCTGTGAAACTTTCAACAACCTTCCACCGCTTGAAAAGAGTGGCCATGAAAACGTTATGCCACCAACATGGTTCGGTGAGAAATCAATGCCGGTAGTTTTAAATTTTTCTGTATAGCTATAAAATCCCGCAATATTCGGTGCAAAATCCCACCACTGCATGTCTAATTGTTTTTTTGCCAATAATGCCTGAGACTCTATAAGTTGATAGCTAATATTGCTGGTAATCTCAAATTCGCTTTTAGCAGATTGTTGTAAATCAATTGAAGCTATTAATTGCTCCAAGGTATCAGCAAGCATTATTTCGTCTTCTGGAGCAATACCCAGTTGAAATTTAAATAGGTTGTAACTAAGAATTTTCATTCTCTCCAGGGATTTTTGTGTATTTATTAGCTGACTAACCGTAATTTTAATTTGATCTACATCTGTTTCTTCCATAACTCCAGCCAAATACATATTTTTTGTATGCTGCTCAATTTCTTTTAAATTGTTCAGGTTTTCACTAATAATTTTTAGGGTATGCTCATTTGTCAGAATTGAGTAATAAGAATTTGTAATATTTTCTTTAACATCTAATTCGTTTAACACTAAATTCTGTCCTGA
>JAFGQZ010000046.1 GCA_016935435.1 Bacteroidales bacterium | reverse complement strand
ACCGTTTTACACTTATAGAATCCATTTGATACTAAGTTATCTATACCTTAAAACAATTACTACTTGTAATTAAGTAAAGATATGAGTGCCCCGTTATTGAAAAAATGTTGGTAAACCCTGTCGGCAAAAAGCATTTTAAATTCTTCGTTTTGGCGGAATCTTGTATAGAGTTGGCTTGGCCGGCCGCTGTTGTTTTCCGATACCACATTTTCGGTAACCAGTTTTAAAATATGCTCACCATCCCAACAAAAAAACTGAAACCCATTTCCCGGGGTTACCCTGTTGCGCGCCGCAATCCAATTATGGTGATCCCAGTCGGTATTTCCCCCGTAAAAATTTATGAGCATATAATCGATAAAGTTTTCCATGTCGATATATTTGGCATAGCTGTCATTAGGTGTGCCATTGGCATTTAACCCCTGAATGAGAAAATAATTGGCATTGTTCGACATATCGGCCGCCGACAGACTGAACAGCTTGTTCCAATGGGTTTTAACACCTTCCGATAATTCGCCGTAATCTTTTATAATGTCGTATTCGGTTTCATCGCCGCCCAGGTATGTTTCCATAAAATCTTTGTCCACCCTTTCTGAAATATCATATAGTCCCCAGTATAATCCGTTTATAAATAAATGCACAAACTTCGAATGTGCCGATTTGTAACCCATAGCGAGCTGTGAATCTTTATACCAGGCATCCCTTATATAAGTTGCCTGTTTACGTTGAACAGGATCCCAATGGTGCCACGTGTTACAAAATCCGGCACGCAATACAAGGTTGTCGAACTTTTTTGTGGCCGAGGTATCGTCGAAAAGTGGATAGTGAAGTTTTGAAGCTCCGTATTGACTTCTGAAAATTAACCGGAACGAGTGCTTCGGTGATTTCTCCGGAACCCTGCCCTCGCCACCCTGAAGGCGAATGCCACAGTTAATGGTGAAATTTCCTTTTAGAGTATCGTTCGAGAAATATTCGACCGATACTGGCCGTTCCCATCCATCGCCAATTGAGTTGCCATCGGAGCCGGTGTACATATATATGCCACCCAGGGTTTCTGAAACAGTATCGCGAAAGAAATGGTTTTTATCGCTAACAATTGAAAGTATGGGCAACGATAAAAATGCTGCATAAAACGAATCGGCAACATAGTGTTCAACAATTTCCGGATCCATGCCGTAGTCGGCTATGGCCCTTCCCTCCAAGGTATTGTATTTGCCCAATTCGTTTGGATAACCGCAAATACTGTCGGGTTGTGCAAGAACATTCTTTAAAAACAGAAAGGTACCTGTTACTACCTCGCTTGTATTATCGCCCTTTATAACAATCGCCCTTAAAATGGTTGTTTTTCCGATTTCTATTTCGCCTGTATAAACAAAACCATTAGTTAATGATGGTACGCTTCCATCGAGTGTATAAATAATTGTAGCACCTGCATCGGGAGCTGCAATATTTAACTGAACCGGCTTCCAGCATACACCCGTTGTGTTACCTAATACTGGCGGTCGGATATATTCTTTGGGGGAGTTTGACATGCCCGGTGTTGGTCCCGCGCAAAAAATAAACCCGTTATTGTACCAGGCGTAAGAAATATCTGAAATTTGAGAAGGATAGCCTCCGTTAAAAATGAATGTGGTAGTTGTGCGATCAGGACGGGTTAATACCACATTTTCCCCTTCTGATGATAATTTGAAGTTTGTATGTAGCGTCTTAGTGGTTTCACGCCTGTTTTTGCCTGATGCAAACAGTACGAAAAACTCACCAGGGTTAAGGCTTATGTCAGGGAAAAGCCATTTAATTTTATTATTTAAGTCGTCGGAAATAAACCATCCATTCAGGCTTATTGCTTTGCTTGTCGGATTGTGCAACTCTATCCAATCGGAATGGTCGCCGTCTTCATCGGTCAAACCGGAGGTGTTCGCCGCCATCATTTCTGAAATATAGATATCCTGAAATGCAAACGATTGCATTTTTTTATTTAAAAAAATTTCCTGACTCATGAGAATAGTAGAATAAACCGATAAGCATATAATAAATAAAGTATGACGAAAACTGATATTATGAATAAATGTTGTCATATTGCAAACGTATGTTTTAAATGTCGAATCTAATCATTTTTAAAATGGTTTCAAAGTATTGTTGTGCCATAAAGAACAATTGCATAAAAAGTTCAAACTAAATAATGAGGCTGTCCAAAAAACTATATGCTCTATACTATACTTTTAGGAACTCTGTGGGTCAAGCTTAAAATCAAAGAAACATGAGCCACAGAGTTTTTTTTGAACAGCCTCATTATTTTTACTGGCACGATAAAGGCCTAATTCTTTATGAATTTGATAGAATATACGTTGTTATTATGTTTAATATTAGCAATATACATTCCGGGAGCAAGGTATTCAACTTCAACCGATGTGCTTATTGTTTGAGTGATTTTTTGTCCATAGATTGTGCATATAGTTATTTCTACGGGGCTATCTAAGTTAATATTCAACCGGTCTTTAACCGGGTTCGGGTACACAAGCAATTGGTTATCTGCCGCCTTGCTTAATGCCTCAATAGGTGCTGATTTGAGTGCGGAAGTCGAAAATAATTGTGATTGAGGGATAATTTCCCTTGCCTGCTGAGCGCCCGACCATTCGAGCTTAATATTGGCGCCACCGTAATTCTCGAAGTATTCAACCTTAATATCGTACTTTTGGTTTGCGTTCAGGGCAATAGTTCCGCTATATGTTATATCCCAGTTGTCAATCCATTTATCAATAATTAATTGATTGTTTACCCAAACACGACGTCCATTGTCGCTGGCAATATAGAAAGTATATGTGTTGGAATACCTGGGCAGAATGGAGCCTGTCCAACGTGCCGAAAACCCATCGGAATTAATTCCCGTGGCGGGTGAACCTGTGCCCCAGTTGAAATTTAGGTTTGCATCTTTTCTTGTAAGTACAGGGGTTTCAAAATTCATCCCGTTAAAGTAACTACCTGTTAAACCATCTCCGGTTTCAGGAGTTGAATATAATTGACTTTGGGGGACAATCTCACGCGCCTGGTAAGCGCTCGACCATTCTAATTTACAATTGGCACCTCCTACATTTTCAAAATACTCAACTTTTATATCGTATTTTTGGCCGGCTGTTAAGTTAATTGTTCCGGTATAGGTTATGTCCCAGTCGTCAATCCACTTATCGATGATTAACTGATTGTTAACCCATACCCGACGTCCATTATCGCTGGTAATATAAAAGGTATATGCTCCGGAATACCTTGGCTGTATCTGACCAGTCCACTTAACAGAATAATTGTCGGTATTAACGCCCGACATAGGTGAGCCGGTGCCCCAGTTGAAATTGATATTGGCATCCTTTCGGGTAGCCACCGGCGTTTCGAAATTCATGCCATTGTAATACGACCCGGTTAGTCCGTCGCCATTTCCGTTTACCGGGTTATCGCCAGGATTTATTGGCAGCCCCTTCGATTCGCGTATGAGTTGGAAAATATGGTCGGGCCGCACAACAATATAGTTTGAGTTAAGTGAATTCATTACATTTTTAAAGTTTGTAGGTTTTACATCGGTCCATGGCTGGGCCTGAATAATGATAAACCTTGGAGAGGTGCCATTCCATCCGGCGGCAGCAGATGCAATGTGGTCTTTCATGGCCTGCTCGTTGGTGCAATAATTACATGAAAGGGGCATGCCGGGCAGGCTTGAGTTGTAAATACTCAATGCCCCACCTGTGTTTTGGGCTGTTATACCCAGCAATGTTGGTGCATAGTTGGCAAAAGTTTGCCCAACATTTTGGTTTATGCCGCCAGTAATTGTATTCCAGATTGTAATTACACGAAGGCCGGCAGTGCGGTTGTATTCTTCGGTTTTGGCCACAAACTGGTTCAGTTTGTTTTGGTCGGGCCAATTGTTTGGGTAGGTATATCCATAACCCGAAGGCCCTGAAATAAGGTTATCGTTATTCGTTGATGTTTGCTGATAAAAGTTAAGTGCGCCGGGCATAGCGTCAACCATAGCAGGAGAAACGGTCCAGCCGATGGGTACCGAACCCCTGTCGGGATTGTTCCACAGCTTGCGCATCAGGTGCTCGACATACTGTAAATTGTCGCCGTCGCTTAAAATAAAGGCCACATAAATCTTATTTTGCAATGCTGGTTTTGCTGGTATTGGTCTAACATTTATTGTTCGTGGTGTACCACTATGAACCGTTAAATTGGCACACCAGTCGCTGGCTATTGTTGTTATACCATAAGTTGATGCACGCGATACACCTGGTTCTTCTTCTGGCCACCAGCCCATGTAGTTTGCACCGGCTGGCATCGACGATAAGAAACTGTTAAGCAAAGTACTTTCGGCCGTCACTTTCGGATCGAGCCAAATTACGGCAGAACCTACGGCGGTGGCGTATTCGCGCAAGGCTGCTTTATGTGCTTCAGGATTTAAGCCTATTAATAAGCGTTTATCAAGGTTTGGCCAATATGTATTATAAATTGTTTGATAAACTTGTAGTTTACTGGTGTATTGTCCGCGCAAATCAACCAGTACTGGCAGGTTATAGGGTGCCGAGGTTAATTTCGACAGTAACGAAGGTGCCGCAATTAGGGCTTTCCTGTCTTTTGCCAACATAGTAGCCAGGTTAACAGTATGTATCTGGGCCGGGTCATAAACAATAAGCCCCGATAATTCGCTGCGATATTTAGTTAGCAGTTGCCATTTATCAGGGTATTCGTTCCAGCTTAAACCCAGCGATTGCATCCATGTATAAGGGCCTTCGGCAAAAGCGTCGCCTTCATAAGAAAAAATTCGTGGTTGGTTGCGGTTTACAATACCTTTTAACGACGAAAACAGGTACATTTCGGCATCAACATTGTTTTGTGCAACCCCAACCCAGTCAACTTTTATATACGAGTTTCCCTTCCAGTACACACGTAATTCTATTGATTGGTTGTCGGACGGCAAGTAGAAGTTTAGCATAAAGCTTACATAACTTCCTGCCACTGAAAATTGTTGACGGGTAATGGTTTGTGAGGCTAAGGTAGCGCCTGTAGTAGCATTTCGTACATCAATGTCAACTACTGCATCGTTATTGGCAGTATTATTATCGATTTTCATACGGAATTCGGCAACATTTGGCCCTGCAGTAATACTTCTGTCGTAAGGGCCATAAACCATGTGCCTGTTTGCTGCGTCAATTCCGGTTTGACAAAGCCAACCATCGGTTTCCAGGCGGCCGGTGCCATGACTGATAGAAGGGCCTTCGGCTTCCCAGCGCCAGTTAGTACCGGGGGCAGTTGTTCCCGGCAGATAAATTAAGTCTTGCGATTGCGACGTAGCCGGGAAAGAGGGGAGAAGCTGGCCGATTGGCCAGTTTAACTGGGCAATTGCAGCCATACAGGCTAACTGGAGCAAAACAACGCCCCAGGCTTTTTTCCAAATAGAGAATCCATTTTTCTTGTTCATAATTGTTAGTGTTAGAGAGTTTGAAATTTATTGTTAGAGCTATACAGTTTTCTGATGCTTAAATGAACAGAGCGAAGAAATACTACTAATAAGGATTTTTAATGTTGAATTTTGTTACTCGGTATAGTCTTGTTTTTTTTTCTATTCTATGGTTGATTATTAAAATATGGAAAGCGAAAACCTCTGCAAAAAATTAAGGAATAAAGAGTATATATTACTTTTAAAAATAAAAATTATAAATGTAACAATCAACAGGCAATCGTTTTTTTTATTAATTAAGGAATTGCCCCGATGTTTTTGTGTGTAAAAAAAACAGACGTAACAATCTGTAATATTGGCTAATATGGGTTAATAAATCTTTAAATGTGTATTTGTGTGTGATTTTGTGTAGGCAACCGGCCTTGTTATTTTGAAACCTAACATTAATTTAATCGTCAGAATAAATTGTATAGAAAAGTTTAAATAAAGGTTATGTTTTTTACCTAATCATTTAGAAAATACAATTTATACTAAACCAACCTGTCAAAAACGTTCTTTACCAATGTCTGCTTTTTTGTATTTACTGCCTGCCGTTAATTGCCGCATTGAAGAATTCCTGTCTTCGTTTTTATTACCGATAAGCTATATATCAGACATTGGGGTGTATAATCAATAAGCATTTTATAACACCTTAATAATTATTTATTTAACTAACCTAATTAATTTAATTTATGAAAAGGAATCTATTACTAATTGTTGCATTGTCCTTGTGGACATTAACAATGAATGCACAATGGGAATTGGTTTGGAGCGATGAGTTCAATTCAGGCACTACACCAAGCACCAGCAAGTGGCGCTATGATATTTGGGCGCCCGGGAACGTTAACAATGAAAAGCAGGCTTACACTAACCGGTGGGAAAACTGCCGTATCGAAAACGGTGTACTGAAAATTGAAGCCCGTCGTGACTGGCACAATGGCTACGAATACACTTCAGCCCGTTTGAATTCTACTATTGGTTGGACTTATGGACGTTTTGAAGCCCGCATGAAACTGCCCGGCGGCTGGGGAACATGGCCGGCATTTTGGCTTTATCCCGACAACGAATCGATTTATGGCTGGAACAGCGAAACTAATTACTGGTGGCCAAACTGTGGCGAAATTGACATTATGGAAGAAGTTGGTTACGACGAGAGTCAGATTCACGCCTCGGTTCACAGTAACCTGTATTATTTCAAAAAGGGCAACCAGCGTACAGGGAGCACATGGATTAATGGTGTTTCAACCGGCTTTCATGTGTATGCCTGCGAATGGTATGCCGATCGTATCGATTTCTTTGTCGATGGCGTTAAATTCTGGTCGGTTTACAACGATTGGACAGGTTGGCAAGCTTGGCCATTTAACCATAATTTCCATATTATCCTGAACCTGGCAGTCGGTGGCGACTGGGGCGGGGCACAGGGCATCGATCCAAATATCTGGCCGCGAAGCCTTGATATTGATTATGTTAGGGTTTATAAAGCAGCCTCAAATTGTGGCAACAATGCTGTACCCGGAAAAATAGAAACCGAGAAATACTGCCAAATGTCGGGCATACAGGTTGAAACATGCAGCGAAGGAACACAAAATGTTGGATGGATCGACAATGGCGACTGGATGAATTATAACATAAGCGTGCCTTCGGCAGGAAGTTACAGGGTTTCGTACCGTGTAGCATCGCCCAACAGTACCGGCAGCCTCAGGCTCGACAAAGATGCTGGCGCCACCACCCTGGGCACTATGGCAATACCAAACACCGGCGGATGGCAAAGTTGGGCCACCGTTTCGAATGTTGTGAACCTGCCTGCTGGCACATATTCAATCGGGTTAAATGCATTAACCGGAGGTTTTAATATTAATTGGATTGACATACAGCCCAATAATACCCAATCGTTCTATCAGAAAATCGAAGCCGAAAACTATACCAGTATGAGTGGTATCCAAACCGAAAATTGCTCGGAAGGAACCTTAAATGTTGGCTGGATAGATGCAAACGACTGGATGTCGTACAACGTGAACCTGCCTTATACAGGCACTTATACCGTGAAATACAGGGTTGCAAGCCCGAATACAACAGGCACTATGGTTTTAAGCAAAAATGGTTCCGATATTCATTCACGCACTGTTCCGAGTACCGGCGGATGGCAAAACTGGACAACCCTGAGCCAAAATGTTAACCTTACTTCCGGTCAGCAATCGCTGGCACTATTTGCCCGTACTGGAGGATACAACATTAACTGGTGGAGCATTGAGTGGGGCGCAAACGGCACCAAAGCCGCCAACGATGATGATTTTATTATTGAACAAAATGTCAACAACATCAGTTTCTATCCGAACCCGGCAACAGATGTCCTTAATGTTTCTGTTGGCGAAGGGCAGGCTAATTTTCAGATTTACGATTTGAACGGTAAACTGCTATTGGGCCAGGATGTGGAGGGCAACGAAACCATTGATATTAGTAGTTTAAAACAGGGAGTTTATATAATAAAAGCCACTAACTCAAACGGACAGAAAGTTGAACGGTTAATAAAGGAATAAGAGTTTAATGATTGTAATGTTTTAATTGTTAGTGATTTATTGAGCAAGCCGGCCGGTGTTTTACCGGCCGGTTTTTTTGGTGTCTGGTGTTTTAATCAATAAGCCCCGGCAAAGGTATCCATATTTCACATAGTTAAACAGTTATCCGACAGCCGGAGGATAAACTAATTTAACTTTATAACAGCTAATGCTTGGAACATTCAATTTTATAAATACATTTGTTTATTAATTAAAAAGTATTTAGAATATGTCGCAAAATTATTTTAAAAAATACCCAAACAGAGAAGGGTTCTTCAATGAATATGGCGGAGCATTTATCCCTCCGGTGCTGGAAACTGAAATGAAAAACATAAACGATGCCTATTTTACTATAAGCAAGTCGCATAATTTCATTTCTGAACTGAGGAGCATTAGAAAGCACTACCAGGGCCGGCCTACCCCGGTATATTACTGCAACAGGCTTTCGGATAAATACGGTGCCAGAATATATCTGAAGCGCGAAGACTTAAACCACTCCGGTGCCCACAAACTTAACCACTGTATGGGCGAGGCTTTGCTTGCAAAGTTTATGGGCAAGAAAAAGCTTATTGCTGAAACAGGTGCCGGACAACACGGTGTAGCACTGGCAACTGCCGCTGCATATTTCGGGCTTGAATGCGAAATTCACATGGGCGAAGTTGATATTGTTAAAGAACACCCCAATGTAGTCCGGATGAAAATTCTTGGGGCAACAGTGGTTCCGGTTTCTCACGGGTTAAAAACTTTAAAGGAAGCTGTCGACTCGGCGTTCCAGGCATATTTGAAAGACCCGGTTAACAGCATTTATTGCATCGGCTCGGTTGTAGGGCCTCACCCTTTCCCAATGATGGTGCGCGATTTTCAGCGCGTTGTAGGCATTGAATCCCGCGAGCAGTTTCTAGAAATGACCGGCGAGCTGCCCGACAATGTTGTTGCCTGTGTTGGTGGTGGGAGCAATGCAATGGGTATTTTTTCGGCTTTTCTCGAAGATGAAGAATGCACGCTTTATGGCGTTGAACCTGCCGGTCGTTCACTCACTATTGGAGAACATGCAGCTACACTTACAAAAGGCTCTCCAGGAATAATACATGGCTTTAAATGCTACTTGTTACAGGACGAAAAGGGAGAACCATCGCCGGTTTATTCAGTGGCCAGTGGCCTTGATTACCCAGGAGTTGGCCCCGAACATAGCATGCTTCACGATTTGAAAAAAGTGAATTACGATATTATTTCTGACAAAGAATGTATTGATGCCTTTTATGAATTAAGCAGGCTTGAAGGTATTATTCCGGCTTTGGAAAGTGCACATGCTGTTGCTTATGCCCTTAAACTGGCCAAAAAGGAACCTCAACGCTCTATTTTGGTGAATTTAAGCGGACGCGGCGACAAAGACATTGATTTTGTTCTTGATAAATATGGATTGCCGGAAAACCGGAAAGATGTATAGTTCGAAATAAACCAGTTGGAAAAATCAACCCCGGACAAAAATCCGGGGTTATTTTTTTAAGACTCAGGGGAGAATTATTTCATGTCCGGTATAATTGTAAAAAACATGCATATTTAAATCGTGCTGCATGTTGGCAAATTTTTCAACCCCGGTGCAATGGCAAACACCAATCGATTGTGTACCTGACGATTTAAAATATTCAATAATAAAATTATACTGTTCCAAACTACAGTCTTTTAGGTGAAACCCGCCCAATATTAAACCGGGAGGAAGGTTGAAGTGCCCCACTGCAGTTTTGCATATATTGGTGATGCCCCTGTGCGAACAGGCAGTAACAACGTTTATTTGATTGTTGCTTTTAATTGCCAGAAAAAGCTCATCGGAAAATTCGTCGGTTTTAAGCCCTTCAATATCTTTTATGTTCAAACCTTTAAAATGTGTGTCAAGCTTTTCATAAATTTTTATATCGGGCATAATAAAAACATCCTTTTCTATTTCAGTAACCTTGTCGATATAAAATAATCTGTTTTTTAAAAGTAATTCGTCCTTGCAAATACCTATAAACCTGTCGTTACCATGATACTTTGGGACAAACAGTTCTTCTTTAACAAAAACCAATGCTTTAGAGTTTTGTTTAAGAAATGGATACAGTCCACCTGTATGGTCGTAATGGCCATGACTGATAATTACTGCGTCAATTTCGGCAACATTAATACCAAGCAGTTTGGCATTATTGATAAAGGCGGCACTTTGTCCGGTATCGAAAAGAATTTTTTTGTTTTCAGTTTCGATATATACGGATAAACCATGTTCAGCCGCTAGTCCTTGCTTATAAACAAGGTTTTCAACTAAAGTAACTATGCGCATAGTTTTTTCGTTATTTTTCCCTATCGAAAGGCCAAGCCATTAATCCCCCTTCGAGAACTTTAACATTGTTGTAACCATGCGCCATAAGCAATACAGCAGCTTCGTACCCACGGAGCGATATTTTGCAGAAAGTAATTATTTCCTTGTTTTTGTCTTCAGGGAGCTCGTTCAGCCTTTTGCGGAGCATTCCTAAAGGTATCAGGGTTTCGCCTTTTCCAAGCCTCATAACTTCATATTCATCGGGTCCCCGGTTGTCTAATAAGAAGAAGTCTTCTTTGTTTTCGATTTTCTTTTTGAGTTCCAGGGCCGAAATTCCTTTGAACCTCCCTTTCAGCTTGTTTTGCATAATGTGCGCAGTGGCAATACTATGGTCGATTGCCAACGAAAATGGGGGCGCATAGGGCAAATCGGCATTCACCATGTCATTAACTGTTAATTTTCCTTTAATAGCCGTTGCCCAAATGGCAATTTGTTTGCTTACATCGCCCGGGCCTGCACATTGTGCCCCTATTATTTGTTGGTTTTTCTTATCGATTACCAATTTTGTTACCAGCAGCTTGCCTTCCATAAACCCTGGTTTATCCGGACTGGCATTGATAACCGTTTCAATATCAAAACCAGCCTTTACAGCGTTGCATTCCGAAAGGCCGGTAGCCCCAACATTATAGTCGAAAACCTTACAAATTCCGGTTTGGATTGTTCCCGGAAAGGCAACGGAATTGCCGTTTATGGCATTTTCACCGGCAATACGGCCTTCGAGGTTGGCCAAATCGCCATAAGGGGCTAGAACATTCTGCCCGGTTAGCAGGTTAGGTATTTCAACACAATCGCCTACGGCATAAACATTACTGTCTGACGTTTGCATATATTCATCAACAAGTATCCCGCCAAATTTGCCCAACTTAATGCCCGCATCGGCAGCAAGTTTTGAGTTTGGCCTTACACCAATGGCAATTACAGCAAGTTCGCAAGGAATTTCTGTTCCATTTTGCAATTTAACTGCAATGAGTTTTCCGTTTTCGCCTATAAATTTTGCAACGCCATTACCTGTAATAACATTAGCTTTGGTTTTAACATAGTTTTCAACCAATTTGGCTATTTCGTAATCGAGAAAAGCCAATAATTGGGGCAACAATTCAATTATGGTAATTTCTATGCCGGCAAGGTGCAATGCTTCGGTTGTTTCTATGCCAATCAGGCCGCCTCCGATTACCACTGCTTTTGTAATTTTTTTCTCGTCCCTGATTTTCCGGAGGTAATCGGCATCTTTCATCGATTGCAGTGTAGTAATGCCATCGAGGTTTATGCCTTCTATTGGCGGCACATTTGGAACAGAGCCGGTGGCAATAATAAGCTTGTCGTAATTAATTGTATCTTCTTGGCCGGTAATTAAATCTTTAAGTACTACTTTTTTTAAGCTTGTGTCAATACGGGTTGCTTCGGTATTTACCCTGGCGTTTATTCCTTTTGCGTTCAGGTAAAACTTTTGGTCGCGTACTACACCGGTAGGGGTGCTTAGAAGCATATTACGGTTATCGAAAAAACCGCCGACATAATACGGGTAACCACACGATGCCATTGATAAATCAGCATCTTTCTGAATAATTGTTATTTCGGCAAATTCATCCATCCGGCGAGCCTTTGAGGCTGCTTTAGGTCCGGCAGCCGAGCCGCCTATTACTACAATTTTTTTAGAATTCATTGTTTTATAGTTTAATAACAATATATAGTTTTACAGGTAATCCGCAAGAACAGCATAGCCATATCATTTTAGACATTCATCTTCAATAATTGTCAATTTACAATTTTTTAATTCTAATTCTCAATCATTGGCTTGAATATTTTGTGTAAACCGGCCATCGTCTTTTATGTTTTCAAGTTTATGGGCTTTACCTTCGAACCAGCCACTGTTGGTATTTTCATATACATCGAACTGTGCAATAAAAGGCTTAATATCGATAACAGGCGAACCATCAATAATATCGATATTTTTAACATATAGCCTGTTGCCTTCGATACGGTTTAGTATTACAACAGATATACCAATAGGATTTGGCCTTCCGGGGGAACGGGTTGCAAATATACCATGCGAAACCGAGTCTAGAAACGGCACCACCTTTAATTGTTTATACCTTGCCTGGTGCATGTGGAACAATACCCAGATGTGTGAAAACTGTTCCAGATCGGTTAAGCCCTCAGCAAACTCGGGAAGTATTTCAATAACAGCCTCAGAGCCAATTGATGCAACAGGTTGAATTGGAGTCCCTTCGGGCTTCTTATATTCTGAATGAACAATACCTATGGGCCTGTAACTTATATTATTCATTCTGCCACTATTTGTGTTTTGTCAACGACCTGCTTAAAGAGCATGTCGAAGCCGGTTTTCACGGCTTCACTGTCAAACATTTCGTTCAGCCTTCCATTGTCACATATTTCGCTAATATTTTCGTTTACAGGTATTTGTGCAATCAATGGAATATTAAATGTATCTGAAAGTTTTTTTCCGCCACCATGGCCAAACAAGAAATACTTTTCATCGGGGTGCCTGGCAGGGGTAAACCACGACATGTTTTCAACTATGCCCAACACCGGAACAGAAACATGGGTGTCGCAAAACATAGCTATTGCCTTTTGTACATCGTCGAGAGCAATTATTTGTGGGGTAGTTACAATTACTGCACCGGTTACCTCATATTGTTGCAAGAGTGTAATATGAATGTCTCCTGTACCAGGGGGAGTGTCAATTATCAGGTAATCGAGCTGGCCCCAGTTGGTATCGTTTATTAGTTGCTTCAAGCCGTTAGAGGCCATGGGCCCCCGCCAGAGAACTGCCTGTGAAGAGTCGAGAAAAAAGCCTATCGACATAATTTTCACCCCAAAGCGAACAAAAGGCTCCAGCATACTTTTGCCGTTTTGTTCTATTACCATTGGCCGTTCGTTGTTTAGGTTGAAAAGTGTGGGGACCGAAGGCCCGTAGATGTCAGCATCGACCAGTCCTACTGAATAGCCTTCCATAGCCATACTTAAGGCCATACCTGCGGCAATTGTTGATTTTCCAACTCCGCCTTTGCCCGAGGCTACAATTATAATGTTTTTTATATCGGGCAATTTTGTTTTTTCAAGTGGGTGCGATTTTTCCATATTTCAATTTTTTATTGTTTCCCAGATTTTCTTTATTTCAATGGCACTTTCCGAAGATGGTTGCCATTCGCAGATGCTCTTACAATGTATAAGGGCCTGCACTATTTCTTCGTCGAAAGCAATTTTTCCTATTAGTGGTATTTTTTGTGCTAAGCACCATTCCGCAATATTATCTGTCATCATTAAGTTCAAGTCGTATTTATTTATAATCACATAAAGTTTAGCCTTATGCAAAGAAAGCATCGATATTAAACGTTTCAAGTCGTGAAATCCCGATCGGGTTGGTTCTGTAACTATAACTGCATCGGTGGCGCCGGTAACCGATGAAATTACAGGGCAACCTATTCCCGGAGGGCCATCGATAAGTATGGTACCTAACCCTGCTTCTTCTGCAATTCTTTTTGCCTGGGCCCGGACTATGCTCACTAATTTCCCTGAATTTTCCTCGCCAGGGCTTAATCGGGCATGTACCATTTTACCATTTCGGTAGTTACCGATATACCATTTGCTTTTATTGCTTTCAATGAGCTTAATTGCCCCTGTCGGACAAATGCGGGCACAAAGTTTGCACCCGTCGCATGCTGTTTCTCTAATTTTAAAGTTTCCGTTTTTATGCTCAACCGCACCAAAGCGGCAATAATCGGCACAAAGCCCGCAACTGGTACAAATTTTGTTGTCAATAACTGCCTTATAACCGGTAACAAATTTTTCGTCTATATAATTTTTTGGTTGCAGCACTATATGAAGGTTGGCAGCATCCACATCGCAGTCGGCAACCACCATGTCATTGCCGAGGGTTGCAAAAGCCGCACTGATGCATGTTTTTCCTGTACCACCTTTTCCGCTTATTATTACAATTTCACGCATAATGCTTATTTATTGTATGTAACCACTTTGTTGTTTTATAGTTTTTTCAATTGTATTCATCAATTGTGAGAACAAGGTTGCATACAATGGTAGTTCCTCGGCAATAAGCTTACCCTCGGAATATACCCTGGCTATCTCCCTGTCGAAAGGTATTTCCATGAGCAAAGGAACCTTGTTATTCTTTAACCAGTTGTACACATCGCTATTGCCTATACCTGCGCGGTTAATAATAACACCAAAAGGTTTTCCAAGATATTCAAGGGTTTCAACAGACAATAATAGGTCGTTTAAACCAAAATGGGTAGGCTCGGTAACCAATACAACAAAATCTGAACTTTCGACCGTGGCAATAAACGGACATGATATGCCCGGGGGCGAATCGAATATAGCACATGGAGCATTCGCTGCCTGTTTTATAGACTCCTTGATTACCGGAACCGATGAAAAAACCCCTACTTCGGTACATCCTTCAATTACCCGTGCATGCATATTATACCCCTTTTCCGATATTTTACCTATGGTTTTATCTTTTTCGCTTATTGCTTTGGCTTCGCAAGCAACAAAGCAGGCGCCGCAATCGTGGCACAATTCTTCAATAACCTGTATAAATTTTACTGGCGGAAGACATATTATTGCGTTGTAGTTGCAATATTCGCGGCATTTATTGCAATAAGTACATAAATTGGTGTCGATTACAGGGATTTTCTGTTTAACTAACTTAGTGCTAATTTCCTCTCCGGAAACAAATTCAACAACATTTGGTTCTTCTGCATCACAATCGATTATAGAAACCTCTTGGCCTGCCTTTTGGGCAGCCCAAAACAAGTTTGTTGACACAAGGGTCTTACCGGTGCCCCCTTTTCCACTGGCAACTGCAACCCTCACCGGTATTGTTCGTTAAAAACAACAAAATCGCCTTGTTTTACCCTTAATGCATCGGCTATAACATCACATTTCACCATGAGCAGATAAAATATATTTTTTTTGGTTTTGCCCAGCAGGCCTTCAAGGTTTCCCTGGCCTTTTGAGATTATCACGTCGGCATTATAAAATATATTTTGAAATTCTTCTGAACACCTGTTAAGAATGGTCGATGGCGCATCGTATCCGTTAGAAACAATATCTGCCACAACGTCCATGCCAATATAATTTACATCATCAAGGGTGGCATCGTTTATTACAGGCGCTCCCCTTACGGCAAAACAAAGGCTGGGGTGCATTAAGCTTTCGATAAACAACTTGTCGAAAACAATTTCTCCGGCATTGTCGCCCAGGTACAATACACTCTTTGCAGAGGAAAGCTGCTTTTTAAGTTGCGCCGAATGGTCGATTGCAAAACCTGTTGACAGGACTTTTTCTATTGTGGCATTAACATCGAAATTGCCGCCCGTTGCAGCATAGTCAATTATATTCCCGGCGATGGCCAAGCGTAAGGCCGTATCAAATGGGTCTTCCGACGATAATATTAATTCTTTCAGCCCCGGGTATTTTTGAAGGGCCAAATCGTTGCATTGTTTTTTTTCGAACTTGTACGGATCGGCATTCAATGTATATGAACGCAATAGATTATGAAGTTCCCTTGAAAATGCCGGGGCTGAAAAGCTATTGCCTGTTCCTGCGTACATAAAGGCCATCTCCTTTATAAAACTGTTTTTTTGTGCAACCGACAGTTCCTCCTTTTCAATGAGTTTGCCAAATGCTTTGGTGAAACAATTAAAACACCTGTAATCCGAAATCATTTTAATCCTCCTTGCTAGTGGTCACAGGCATTTGTTCCTGTGACCAGGGTTTTGTTTATCCAATCGTTTACAAGTTCTACCGGACTTTTAGCCTGGGCACCGACATTAACCTTAATATGTTGCTCATTGAACAGGTTTACTGCGCGTTGGCCCATGCCACCGGCTATAACATCTGTTACGCCACGCTCAGCCAGCCATGCCGGCAATAAACCAGGTTCGTGGGGTGGAGGGGTAATTAGTTTTTCTTCGATAATATTGCTGTTTTCTACTTCAATAATAGAAAATTGTTGACAATGGCCAAAATGTGAACATAAGCGCCCGTTTTCCAATGGTATGGCAATAATTGTTTTCATTTAATTGTGTAAATTATAGTTTAACTTCTTTATGAGAATGGATTAATTTGAAATTTCTAGATCATTAAATATTTTTCCTGATTTTGTTTATATATTATATAAACCTAATATTCTGTATGTTAATTATGATTATTGCGATTCAATATTTCAATAATATCACTTACTTTCTTATCCGGATCGTTTATTACAACCAATTGAACCTGCAGCTGATCGAAAATTGCTTTTACTTTTGCACCAAATTCGCCAGAAACAACTTTTTTTGCACCCAATGTGGCGATAAGCTGCACCGATGCCGGCCCAGCACCTTCAATATTATCTTTATTCTTATTGGGGACAAACTCAGTAGAACCGGTTACAGTATCGTAAACCACAAAATAAGAGCAACGGCCAAACCGGCTGTCTATCAATGAATCTAAACTGTTTCCTGTTGATGTTATTGCAATTTTCATATCTTTGCTTTATGCTTTAATAAATATTGGTTTTATCTGTATTTGTAACAGCTTCTGTGGGTTCATTATATTGTTCAATGTCTTCTGAGCCGCATAGCGAACAATATTTTATTTCTTCATCTTTAGCTAAATGGTTGAACCAACAACCACAAGAATTGCATATATACCATTCGCTGTCGTAATAAACTTTTCCTCCTTCAAAAACTATTGCAGAACCTTTTACGAAAGCTTCAGCTACTTTCCTTCGGGCACTTTCATATATGCGTGTAAAAGTTGGCCGCGAAACAGCCATAAGTTGTGATGCCTCAACCTGCCCTAATAACTCAAAATCGCAAAGTCGAATAGCCTCGTATTCTTCATAATTTAGAATAACAGGCTCTAAGTTTTCTGAAACCCCAAGTGGCTTATAACCCTTGTAATGGGGCGGGGTTGTTACTTTTCGTATGCGTTTTGGCCTGGGCATTTTTATTGAACAAATGTTTGTTACAAATATATCGAACATTTGTTCATAAATATATTTTTTTTACTTTTTTTAGAATTATTTCTTTCGATATAAGACAAAAAAAGCCTGGCAAAAACCAGGCTTAATTTTATAAATGTTAAGGTACTATTCAATTATAATTTTTGTGTTATAATTTACCTTTAACGATGATATTTTTGCAAGATAGACTCCAGGGACTAAACAATCAAGCAGAAGCTGATCGATAGCATTAACTTTCGATTGCAGCACCAGGTTACCGGTAAGATCAAAAAATGAAACCACGGCCTGTTCATTTTCCTGCAGGTTTTGTACCTGAATGTTCACAATTTTGTTCTTAGCGGGGTTTGGAAAAATTTCAACCCCAATATCGGCTAAATGCCCCGGCACCAATGATATCGGGTCTTCAGGGTATAGCTGACTTTTGGGCACCAACTGTTTGTCATGGTAATCGCAACTCCATTCGAGCTTGCAATTTGCCCCTCCGTTTTCTTCGAAGTATTCAAGTTTTATCGAATATTTCTGACCAGCAACGAGTGCTACATTTCCTGAATATTCAATACCCCAGTCGTTTAACCATTTATTAATAATAATTTTATCGTTAACGTAAAGTTTTCTACCATTATCGCTGTTTATATAAAACGTATATATCGATGAATAAACAGGTTCAATGTAACCAGTCCATTTAACAGAAAAATTATCGGAACTAACTGTTGAATGCGGTGAGCCCGAACCCCAATCGAAATTAATGGTTGTATCAATTCGGGTGTGCCTTAAGGTTCCAAAATTACTGCCATTAAAATAATTTGCCGTTAAACCTGTTCCGGTGCCTTTATTGCCTTCAGGCAGTGGCAACAGTTTCCAGTGGCCTCGGTACAAATTGCTGTCGGCCATTTGCCATATATTGCCCCCTGCATTGTTGTCGGCAGCTTCAATTATTTTGCCGCTATGCAGTGCCTTCATTTTTATATACCCGTCGCCCATATCGTACGCAATAAACCGTTGGTTTGCCAAACCAGAGTATGTTAACTGGTTCACATTGGCGCTATCGGCCAGGTTATTATTGCTCACATTGAGTGCCTTTTTGCTATGCGTTGCCAATATTTTATAGGCACCATCGCCCAGGTGTTCAAAATTAAACTGTTGATTTGTTTTTGATGTAAGGTTGTTCTGACGGATGTTTACCCTTTCGTCTTTGGCAACGACACCACCGGCAACTTCCATATATAAACTGTTTTCGCGGTTTTGGAGAATATATGTTCCTGATAAACCTTCAAACCCGGCTGTTTTAACTTTTAGTGACGAAACCATATCTGTCCAGTCGCCTAAATCGCCGGTGTCTGACACTAATTCCAACGAGTTACCGGCAAAATCATCTTCGCTGAACAACACTACTTTATACCCCGGTTGTATTGCGAGCGAACCTATATTCTTGTCGAAGTGGCCAATACTTTTTAGATCGGTACTTGTATATTCCCCAACCTGTAGGGAGGCAGAAAAACCGTTAAAAGAAGCCCCTTCATAAGCAGTAACGGTGCCTGTTGAGGCTGACAATACGGTTTGAAACGGGTAAAGTTGTGCTTCAGGCACGACCTGGCGTTCCTGGCTTGCACTCTGCCATTCGAGCTTACACGCAGCATTTCCTGCCTTTTCGAGGTATTCCAGTGTAATGGTATATTTTTTCCCGGACTGAAGGGCAATATTCCCGTTTTGGATTGTGGCTCCCTCGGTTAACAATCCGTCGAAAAGCACAGAGTCATTTATAGTAAGCTTTGCACCATCGTTGCTGGAAACAAAAAAAGTATATTCTTCTGAATACAGAGGCTGAACCTGCCCTGTCCACCTTACCGAAAAACTGTCGGACTTTACCCCTGCATAAGGGGCGCTGGTTTCCCAATTAAAGTTTACCGTTTTGTCAATTTTTTCAGCCACAAGACTGTCGAAATTTATTCCGTTAAAATATTCACCTTTTAAACCATCGCCATTTCCATATATTGATGAAGGATTAACCGGCAGCCCGTTTGCCTCGCGCATAAGCTGGAAAATATGATCGGGCCGCACAACAACATAATCAGAATTAAGCGATTGCATAACAGTTTTAAAAGTGGTAGGCGAAGCGCCTTCCCAGGGGTTACACTGAATAATCAGGAATCGGGGTGAATTTCCATCCCAACCCTCGGTTCCGTAACCAATGTGCATTAACATATTTTCTACGTTCCAGCAATAGTTGCAGGTTAATGCCATGCCCGGCAAACTGTTGTTATAAACAGTTAGGCCGCCGCCTGTATTTTGCGCAGTCAGGCCAAGAGTTGTAGGGGCCTTATCTGCAAATGCCTTTCCTACTGCCTCGTTTATTCCACCTGTTATGGTATTCCAGATGGTTATCACCCGTATGCCCGACTTACGGTTATATTCTTCGGTTTTTTCAATAAAGTTGTGCAATTCGTTTTCATCGGGAAAAAAATTCGGATAGGCATAGCCATATCCTGATGGGCCAGAAACGAGGTTATCGTTATCAGTAGCCGATTCGTGAAAATAATTCAGGGCACCCGGCATAGCATCGACCATTGCTGGCGATATTGTCCAGCCCAGGGGCACCAATCCCCGATCGGGGTTTTCCCATAATTTCTTAAAAAGATGCTCTACAAATTGCAGGTTATCGCCATCGCTTAAAACAAAAGCGACATAAATTTTATTCTGCAGTGGCGGCTTGGGGGGTACTGGTTTAACATTTACCTGCCGTGGCATGCCACTATGTACGGTAAGGTTTGAGCAATAATCGCTGGCAATGGTAGGTATTCCATAAGTAGAACCCCTCATTACACCCGGGGCTTCCTGTGGCCACCATCCCATGTAATTGGCGCCATCGGGCATTGATCCAAAAAATTTGTTCAGAAGTTCGCTTTCACCACTTATTTCCGGATCGAGCCAAATTACAGCTGCACCAACAGCAACAGCATATTCGCGCAACGATCCCTGGTGATGTTCGGGGTGTATGCCTATTAACAAACGGTGGTCTTTTGCTGGCCAATAGGTATCGAAAATATCCTGGTAAACTTCGAGCCGGTTAGCATATTTACCACGTAAGTCGTCCAATATGGGGAAATTGTAGGGCTCCGAGGTTAGTTTTGTAAGTAACGAGGGCGAAGCAATCAACGCTTTCTTTTCGCCGGCAAGAATTGTAGCAAGGTTTACAGTGTGTATCTGTGCCGGATCGTAAACCACCAGGCCCTCAACTTCATCTTTATATTTGGCAACCAGTTGCCAGTTGTCGGAATATTCCACCCAGTTTAACCCAAGCGAATTTAACCATGAATAGGGGCCTTCGGCATGGGCATCACCATCGTAAACGAACATTCGCGGCTGTTTAAGGTTAACAATGCCCTTTAACGACGAGAGCAAATACCTTTCTTCAGCGCTCTTCCCACTAAGGTAGAATAAATCCTGTGTTTGTGCCGGGGTGGGGAAAGACGGCAAAACCTGCCCCTCGGGCCATGTTATTTGTGCCCCGAGCCGAAAGCAAATAAATTGTATGGAAAACAATACGACAGCAGCAATTTTTACTGCTTTTTTTCCATCCTTCTTTAATCTGCATAAGTCTTTGTATTCCATTTCTTTAGTTATTAGGTATGTTATGGGTTTTTTAACAAGTGTAGTTTACGTAAATCTAAAAAATCGATACTTTCCATAGTTTATTTTTCAAAACCAGCAATAAAAGTAAAATTAACTTTTTAATTACCAAACTTTGTTAAAACAACCCAAATATTCTTCTCACCTAATATGCCGTTATTATAAATATTTTTTCGTAAAGTAGTAGGATTAATTTTCGACATTCCTGAAGAGCATTTCAACTACCAACTCGGAATAGTTGCGGAGCCATATTCATCGATAACAAACGAATATTGTCGAAAAAATGAATTATCAACAGCGTCTTTTGCCTTTGGGGTTACCTTAGCTGTAAGCAAGAAAATTAAAAAATAACCCGATTGCCTGTTTCTTTTTTAACCTGTTTAATTAGTTTCTGAGCTAAAGGTTCATAAATTTCTAAATTAATCAGGCTTCGACAATTAATTAAAAGTTAGATAATTCATTCAGTTAACTTATTAAGATACTTATAATTTTTCAAGCCACTTTAATGTGTTATCAAGCCCTTTGGCAAAGCTTAATGGCTGGTAACCAAGTTCGTCCATTGCCTTCTTCGACGTTATATGCCAATTATATAGGTATTTTCGGGTCCATCCGGGGGTAATCAGTGGGCTAATGCCCAACATGCGGGCAATTACCAACATTAAACGGGCAACGAGCATCAGTAAGCCTACAGGTACCCTGAACAGGTGGTATTTTTTGCCGGTTTGGGCTGAAATTTCACTGAAAAAGTTGACAAAGCTCAGGTTCTCGCCACCCAGAATGTACCTTTCGCCGCTACGGCCTTTGTCCATTGCAAGCACCATACCGTCAACAACATCTTCAACAAACACATAATTGCCAACTGACAAGCCATTGCCAGGCAGAAACTTCCATTTCCCGCCTTTGTACATTTTTATCATTTTTGTAGCAGCGTTACTGTTAGTGAGTTCACCTGGGCCATATACCCTGGTTGGACAGACTATAACCACCCCTGGGTGTGCGGTAAAGTTTTGCATTACATACTTGTCGGCATAATCTTTTGTGCGCTCATATTCATTAAAATAGCTTGTGCTGCGGATGGTGTTCTCATCAACCAGTTCATGGGTGCAGCTTGGCCCAAAAACACCGGCAGTAGAAGTAACAACTACCTTTTTTACCTCACACTTTTTTGCCACACTGAGCACATTTAAGGTGCCGGTGAAATTTATGTCGAAATAATCGTTTTTGTTTTTTGCCCATACTGTGGCGCAAGCTGCCAGGTGATAAACCTGTTCGCAGCCCTCCATTGCTGACTCGATGCTTTGTACGTCTGAAAGTTCGCCGCGAAAAGCTTTTATGGCAGCTTCTCGAAAAACTTTAAGTTTTTCTTCGTTCCGATAGAGCACATGAACCGTGTGGCCATTTTCAACCAGTCGTTTTACTAGTCTTTGGCCGATAAAACCGGTAGCGCCGGTTACTAATATGTTCATTTTTTTTAATTTGTTCAAAGTTTAAAGTTTAAAGTTCAAAATTCAAGGTTCGAAGTGAAAAGTGAACGGTAAACAGTAAAAAAGTACGAATTTCATTTCTTTCATTCTCTTCATTCATTAATTTCCTTCATTCTTCTCGATCTTACCCTGACCATTTACTCCAAACCCTCACTCTCAAACCATCCATACTATGTCATGTCGTAGCCCGAAAGGTAGGCGGGGTTAATGAAGAACTCCATTTTTTCTTCATCGGTAAAATTTACAAAGCGCACAAGCACCTTTCCAAAGGCATTTTTAAAAAGGCGGTGCAGAAGTCCCATGTTTTTTAGCCCCATAACCCGATCATACAGTTCATCGTGTTTGTCCAGATAAACCATGGCAGCATATACTTTGTTAATGGCACAAACCGATTCAAACAATTCTAATAAGTATTTTTCGTTACCAGGGGGGCAGTAAAGTGTATCGAAAGTCAGAAAGCTGAACCTGCCGGGTTTTATAATCCTTGAAAATACGGGTAGCCAGGGTAATACTTTTATTAAAAATTTTCCAGCTTTTCCGGGCAGCTGAAGGAACTTCCAGTTTGCCCGGCCAGCTTTAACACCTGCTAAAATAGCATTTCCGACTTTTACAACATAATAATTGTTTCGAAAATCGTTTTCATCGAGAAAATAAAAGCTGTGGTTTTTATAGAAATTATCGAGAAGGCTGCGAATATGGGGCACTTCACCCGAACCAATTTTGGCAACCCTGTCTGAAACTTTTGGAAAGATATTACTATAGGTAATTACTGAAAATGTTCGTACCGGTTCGAAGAAAAAACCGGTGAAATTCATAGAGCGCAGGTTAGATTCCTCAACAAAAGCATAATAGAGCTTCTTATCGTTATCGGCGCTTTCATCTTTTAAAGTAAAATTGTACGATTCGGCATGTTTGCGCATGCCTTCTTTTATGAAGGAATTGCCCAGTTTTTGTATGCCTCCGGCATTGTTTCCTGCGGTTAAAGTTTGGGCTGCATAATACTGGCTAAAAGTAACGTACCTCACATTGTAGGTGTAATAAAACCGGCTTTTCAGCGAGGTTATACGCTCAACAAGGGCCATAACATACAATAATTCAGAGTTTTTTCGAAGTGTAAAAAATTGCAGAGGCTTTATTTCTTTAAGCTTACGCAGCGAGTCGAGCAATTGATAACGTATTCCGTCGGGGTTGCCGAGCACTGTATTTTTAATAGCTTCGATTACATCGGCTGCGGCTTCGCTTTCATGGTTAAGGCTAAGCGTTTTTAGCCTAATCAGTTCTTTGGTTTCCGGCATTCTTCTGTCGTAAAAATTTTCCGAAATTATTAAAAGCAACGAAAAATGTTAGTTATTACTATACAATTTGTATGAAATTATCCTGTTAACCGTTTCCAAAAAATAATGTAACTTTATTAGAAGTTTGCCTGTCCTTGTTAAAAACAGAATACCCAAAAGAATGAAAAAAATAGGCATCGTTGGAGGGCTGGGGCCCGAAGCTACTGTGGAATATTATAAGGAAATAACCGGTTATTTTAACAAAGCCGCAAACGGGGAGGACATCCATTACCCCGATATTGTTATTTATAGCCTTGATATGTGGGGCTTTCTGAAGCTTTTCGATAATAAAAAATTTGATGAGGCAGTAGAACTTATTGTCAAATGCCTCGATAAGCTCAAAATGGCTGGTGCCGATTTTGCTGTAATTTCTGCCAATACGCCCCATTTATTGTTCAACCAGATTCAGGCAATTAGTAAAATTCCTTTAATTAGTATTGTAGATTGCGTAAGGGAAAAAGCTGTAAATTTGGGAGTTAAACGCTGTGGATTATTTGGTACCCGTTTTACTATGAAAGCCGATTTTTATAAAAACAATTTTCATAAAAACGGTATAGAAGTTTTTTCTCCCGGCGAAGATGAAATTGAATTTATTAACCATAAGTTGTTTTCTGAAATTGAGCTGGGGATTTTCAGGGAAGAAACCAAAAATGAGCTGTTGGATATAGTAAAGAAAATGATCCATCGCAACAAAATCGATTCTTTAATACTTGGCTGTACCGAATTTCCACTAATATTCAGGAATGAAAAATATTTTGATATACCCTTTCTGAATACAGTGAGAATACATGTTGACAAGATAATTAGCGAATGCCTTGCCTGAAAAACCTGCTTTGTGGATTTTGACAACAATACATTAAAAAAGGCTTTTACATTTAGGTTTTATGCCGGATTAAACGACTTTTTGCCTTCTGAAAAGAAACAAAAACCTTTTGTGCAGTTTTTTAAGACTCCGGTTACAGTGCGCGAAACAATAGAGTCGATGGGTATCCCGTTGTCGGAAGTAAATTTGGTAATTGTTAACGGAATATCGTCGGCATTAAACAAGCAGCTCCGGAATGGCGACCGTGTTGCAGTTTATCCTGAATTTGAGGGCATCGATGTTTCGCCGGTATCGAAATTGCGAAAACCAAAACCTTTGAAGCATACCAGTTTTATCCTCGACTCGCATTTGGGCAAACTGGCCAAATATTTGCGCATGCTTGGTTTCGACTCGCTTTACGACAACAATTTCGCCGATGAAGAAATTATTTTAAAAGCCCTGAAAGACAATCGCATAATTTTAACCCGCGACAAACTGTTACTTAAATCGCCTGTGGTAATGCATGGCTATTATGTAAGGGCCACAGACAAACATGAACAGTTGCGCGAAATTGTGCAAAAGTTCAACCTATACTGCCAGTTTAAATCGTTTACACGGTGCATGACCTGCAATTCCATTCTAATACAGGTCACTAAAAAAGAATTGCCGGTGAAGCCTGACCAGCAGATAATTGCAACCTATAACAAATTTTTCTTTTGCCGCCAATGCAATAAATTGTTCTGGAAAGGCTCGCATTTTATCCGCATGGAAATATACATTCGCAATTTGTTGCAGGCTTGAAATTCCCATGAATGTTTATTTGCATACCGGAAACATACCATAGAAGTTCATAAACAATTTATTTTTAATCTATTGGTGTACAGCGAAGCTTTCACTGTAAATATGTGTACTGGCTAATTTCCGCTAACAGATTTTTTGTACTTTTCCCCGGCAATATTTTTTTCTGCCGTTCCTTTAACAACTGCTACTATGCCAAAAAACAGTAGCACCGGAGGATAGAAGAAAATTCGTCCGGCAAAAAGCCCCCCAAAGAACCATACAATGGCTATCGCAATCATGGCAACACCCCCCAAAATGCCTTTTTTCATTCCTTTCTTCTCAGGAGCAAAAAAACCGGTTTCAGGAGCTTCGGCTTCGGCATATTTTTCTTCTCGCGCCAGCACCCTTTTCGCCTCAACCTGATCGACCGAAAAGTCGGGACATTCGTTATCGAAGGTTGGTTTTGCGCCGCTGAGGCTGCAAATAATTCCTGCAGAAGTTGAAAACTGCCTTTTCTGGCATACACGGCAATACTGTAATCTTTCGCTTAGTTCCATAATAGAAGTTTGTTAGATAATAGGGTTTGAATATATATAGTTTCGTCAAAACAACAAAATCAAAAAATTTGAAAGATACAAGAGGCATCATCTGCCCGGTAATAAAAATTTATTATACTTGTAAAACAAAATTGAAGGATAATGAATGAAACCAGCTTCTCCAAAATAGCGGCAATAATCCTTATCTTTGCATTTGTTGTTGGCTGCAATACCAATAAAAACAATAAAAAAAACCTTGATTGCCAGGTTTTAATTAAAGATATCGGACTTCAATCTAAAAACGACAGTATTAGTTATGCCCTTGGCTATGTATGGGCGTTGAACCTTCAAAAATATTTAGGGATGAATACCATTTCCTATGCCTTTTACCAGGGTGTGCACGATTATTTTTCCCACGATACAACTATCATGGGTACAAATGCTGCCAACAGTTACGTTCAGGAGAAATTTGAAAAAATCCGTTCTGTTAAATGGCCTGCCAACGATAGTTCGATCAGACTATGCGATATTAAAATTGAATCGGGATACGACACCTTTAGTTTTGCCTTGGGCCTTGCCTGGAGCAAAGGGGCATACAACATAGGAATTGGTAAAATTTCCCCGGCATTGATACCCGGGTTATTCAATTCCCTGAAAAACGACACCTCGTTATTTTCAAACTATAATGAAGCCAATAACTACCTGATGGACTATGTTGACGAACTACGCATGGCCAGGTTCAACGACATTAAAGTCCAGAACGATAAATGGCTGGAAGAAAATGCCCTGAGGGAAGGGATAGTGACCCTGCCAAGCGGACTTCAATATAAAATACTGCAAATGGGCAAGGGCAAAAAAGTTGAAGAGAACGATATAATTGAATGCTACTATACCGGAAAACTTATTGACGGAACAGTATTTGAAAATTTCAATAACCAACCGTACAAGTTTTACCAGTTTGCCGAAACCAAAGGGGTATCCGAAGCAGTTAAACTCATGAAAGAAGGCGACAAATGGGAACTCTATTTACCCTACAAACTTGCTTATGGTTCAGGTGGCATTTATGGCAAAGTGCCTCCATTTGCAACAGTAATTGTTGAAATAGAGTTATTAAAGTCCATTAAACCAAATTATTAATTATTTTCAGGCTTTTGGGAACCAGCTTCACTAACAAGTCTGCCTTATAATGCTGTTAATCCCCTGAACTTTTTTTTAAAGGTTTTTCGAATATGGGAAGGTTTTTCTGCTTTAGCCTAATTTTTGTTGCCTTGTTTGGCAATATAAACGCACAAATTAAAAATATTGGTGCCTATTCGATAACAAATTATTCGGTTTACGACAACGAATTAATTGCCAGCACAAATGCTATTCTTCAAAACAACGAAGGGATAATGTTTTTCGGCAACAACAAAGGCATTAACATATTCGACGGTATTAACTGGCAGCTCATCAAACTCCCTAACAATTCGGGGGTGTATTCCCTTGCTGCGGGCAGCGATGGTAAAATTTACCTGGGGGCCATGGATGAGTTTGGTTACCTGCAACCCTCTGCCGATGGCAAATTGGGGTATGTTTCGCTTATGCCAAAGTTGCCCGAGGAGTACACAGGAATAGGCAATGTAACCAATGTATTTCAAGTACCAGAAGGGGTTTTGTTTGTAACAAACAACGAACTGATTCTGTTCAGCAATAATACCTGTAAGGTTATTGAACCGGTAAAAACAAACGGGCCGGCAATATATGTCGATAATAAAATACTCATTAACCAAGAGTTAAAAGCACTCAAAACGTATTCGAACGGAAAGCTGCACCATTTTATCGAATCGGAAAATATAGACTTTTCCAAAGTACTGGCAGTAATAAAATGGAAAGCGAACAGCCTGTTGGCAATCGATAATGAAAACGGTTGTTTTGTTATGGAGCACGGAATAGCCCCCCGCATGATCCAGGCACCATTTTCAGGTTTCGCATTAAAGAACAAAATAATTTCATCGCTTACCCTGAGAAATGGTTATACCGTTTTGGGTTCGATGCTTAACGGCGCCCTGATTATAGACTCACTGGGCAACCCAGTTCAGTTTCTGAACAAAGGTAACGGCCTGGGCAACAATAAAATAATTTCGTTATACGAAGATAATTGCGGCAACTTATGGATTGGTCACGATGTAGGGGTTTCTTATATCGAAACTAGCAGTCCGTTTACCAACCTGTTTCCCTATGAACAGGGCAATGGCATAGCAGCCAGGCTGTTCAACCGCAAACTATACCTGGGCACTTCGCAGGGCCTGTTCTTTATTGAACAAAACGACCTGAAAAACGTAGCGGAGAAAAATAACCAGGTAACCAGGGTAAATAATATTGCCGGCCAAACCTGGAACCTTGAAGTAATAGACAATAACCTTTACGCCTGCAACAACGACGGAACTTTTATCATTAATGGGAATAAGGCCACAAAATGTGAGTCGCGCATTGGCACATGGGGCTTTTTGCCCTTGCCTGGCAAAAAAAACATGTACCTGCAGGGCACTTATTCGGGCTTTAACTTATTTGAACTGAACGGGGGCCTGTTAACCTTTAAGCATCAGATGGAAGGGTTCTACCTATCGAGCAGGGTTTTTGAATTCGACGACAGGGGTTTTGTATGGGTAACCCACGGATATAATGGCGTTTACAGGTTAAAAATCGATTCCTCATTTAAAAGTTTCTCCAATATCAGGTATTATGGCCAACCGAATGGTTTTCCCTCAAACCTGGGTATAAATGTCTATAAAATAAATAACCAAATCCTGTTTAGCTCTGAGCATGGTGGAATTTATGAATACAACCAAGCGAAAGACAGCTTTGAACTGTTCACCGGTTTTGAAAAATATATAGGCAAAACACCCGGAACCAGTAAACTCTATCAGGATACACAAGGTAATATTTGGTTCATTGGCATGGAACGTACTGGTAAACTATTAAAAAGCGACAGTGGGTATGCCTGGCTGGAAAAACCTTTCTCAAACCTTTCGAAACTGCAAATTAGGGGGTTTGAACTGATTTATCCCATTGATTCCGGAAATGTAATTCTTGGAACAACAAAAGGTTTTTTACATTATAGCCCCGAAATAAAGAAAAACTACTCCATGCCCTTTTTCTCAATTATCCGCAGCGTTGAAATATTGTCGGCGAAAGATTCGCTGATTTATGAAGGATATATGCCCCCGGACAAAAAAAACATAAAATTTCACGCAGAATTGCCCCACAAATTTAACTCGTTGCGTTTTAGTTATGTGGCACCTTTTTTCGAAAACATAAAAGAGGTTGAGTATTCCTGTTTGCTCGAGGGTTTCGACAAAACCTGGTCGGAGTGGGGCTATAAAACCGAAAGGGAATATACAAACCTCCCCGGGGGCAATTATACTTTTTGTGTCAGGGCGAAGAATATATATGGTACAGTAAGCACTACAGGAACCTATTCATTTTATGTTGCCCCGCATTTTACAAGAACCTGGGCTGCCTATATTGTTTACCTGCTATTGTTTGTTGTGTTGCTAATTGGGCTGGTTTACCTTTATTCGCGGAAAAAAGTTGCCCGCTACAGAAAAGAAGCCATACTAAAAGAACGCGAAATAATTCAGCTTAGAAACAAACAACTCAACTCCGAAATTGAGTTTAAGAACAAAGAACTGGGGTCGATGACCATGCACATGATAAAGCGTAAAGAAATTCTCCTGAACATAAAAAATAAACTTGACGAAGTATATCCCAATCTGCCCCCTGATGTTAAAAATGCAATCAGTCTCATTCTAAAATCGATAGACAGGGAGATAAATATCGATCAGGACTGGGAATTTATTAAAGTAAATTTCGACAGTGTTTACATAGGCTTTCTGAAAAAGCTGAAAGAACTGTTTCCCGAGCTTCGTTCGTCGGAACTTCAGTTATGCGCATACATACGCATGGGCCTCAGCAACAAAGAAATTGCCACCATTATGAACAGTACCATCAGGGGCGTTGAAGGCTATCGCTACAGGTTGCGCAAAAACCTTAACCTTTGCCACGACGAGAATATCAAAGATTTCCTTTTCAACCTTATTCAATAATTACAGGGTGCTTTTATAGTTTTTTTTTCGTAAATTATCGATTGAAAATTAAAAATCGAAGGTATGAAAGCAGGAACTATACACATTCTCGATCTCGATTTTGAATTTAAACTCTGGAAGAACAGATTGTACCATTTCCAATCGGAGCTTGAAATAATTTTCAGCAGAATATTTGTGCTTACTCGCGAACATCCGGCATATAAGTTGCCAGATATTAAACTGTTGCTTCTTAATGACCAAAAAGAACGTGCCCGCTACCTGCTTAATAAAATCGAAAACCTGGAGCAGGAAATGTCGTTGTACGCCGAAGATTACCCGATAAACGAAAAGCATATCCATTACATTTCACACGAAGCTATACGGAAAGAAATGGCGGAACTAGACGGAAAGCAGCAAGAAATAATAAATATTGTAATTTCGGAACTATGCTACCCGAAAGTTAGCGGCAAGCTTTAAAAACATTGAGGTAACAATTATAAACCAACTAGATATGAAAGAACATAATCAAGAATGTTGTCCTAAATTTGAGATTGAAAAGTGGGACAAAAAAACGTTTAACTGGGAAAATAAACTCTTCATTAAAGAAACCATTTCTACTTTTTTTCATATCCCTTTTCCTCCAATGATTGGGAAAAAGGTTATGAAAATGCATGCATTAGCCCAAAAAGCTGATGCAACTATTCATGACAAAACTGATGCTTTGATTTTATTTCGGGATCCTTCAGCGTTTAAATCAGAAATTTATTATTCTGTTACTAAAGAAGTTGAAGGGGCAAATAATACTGCTATTTCCGGATCATTTGTTGCTGGAGTATTTGACGGACCTTATAACAATATTCCCAGATACATAAAAGAAATGGGGAAATATCTTAGTGAAAGGAAGCAATTAGCCAAAGATTATTATGTGCATTATGCCTATTGTCCGAAATGTGCAAAAGAAAGCGGTCATAATTACATGATTCTTTTTGCTCTGGTGTAATATAAATACAGACTTAAATACTATGTATAATTTTAAATGAAAGCCTGCCGCTAACAAAAACCTGACGGCTATATTTTTAAGGTGTTTTTTTTGATAAATTCCATATTCTTTATTTATTTTGCCGCCCTAACAAAAATCTTCATCATGAAATTACTTCAAGGAAAAACAGCAGTTGTAACAGGTGCAGCTCGTGGAATCGGTAAAGCTATAGCAATGCGCTTTGCCAGCGAAGGTGCCGACATTGCATTTACCGATCTTGCATACGACGAAAATGTCCAGAAACTCGAAAAAGAACTTTCGTCATTAGGTATTAAAGCAAAAGGGTATGCCTCCAATGCTGCCAATTTTGCCGATACCCAGGAAGTGGTTAACAAGATAGTTGCCGATTTCGGGCGAATTGATATTTTAATCAATAACGCTGGTATTACACGCGACGGAGCTTTAAAAAGAATGACCGAAGAACAGTGGGATTTGGTAATCAATGTTAATTTGAAATCGATATTCAATTTTATCAAAGCTGTTCAGCCTGTGATGTGGAAACAGGCAAACGGCAGTATCGTTAACATGAGTTCAATTGTTGGTGTTAATGGTAATGCCAACCAGGCGAATTACTCCGCCTCAAAGGCCGGTATTATCGGATTTACAAAGTCGGTAGCACAGGAATTAGGCCCCCGCAATATTCGTGTAAATGCTGTAGCCCCCGGGTTTATTGTTACAGAAATGACAGGCGCTTTGCCCGAAGAAATCCGTAACGAATGGATGCAGAAAATTGCACTGCGCAGGGGTGGTACTCCCGAAGATGTTGCAAATGTATGTTTGTATTTATCTTCAGAGCTGTCGTCGTATGTAACAGGCCAGGTGTTGCAAGTTTGTGGTGGTATGAAAGGCTGATTTCTAAAATAGATTTTCATAAAACAAGGCACCTTGGTTAACCAGGGTGCTTTTTATTTTCCTTCCAGTTCGATTATTATATTGTATTCATTTGCAGTAACCGGCTGCACTGATAACCTAGAAATGTTAACCAACACCATTTTTTTTAGAAACGGATGCTTTTTAATCTCGGCAAGAGTTATCTGTCTGTAAAACTTTAGTACAGGCTTTATTTCAACCACCGACCAATCACCTTCAATAGCAGTAGGATCGGGATAATGCTCCTTAACAACTTCGGCCAATCCGACAATTCCTGAATCTTTTCCACTATGGTAAAACAACAGCAGATCTCCTTTTTTCATTTGCCGCAAATTGTTTCTGGCCTGGTAATTTCTTACTCCATCCCACATGGATTTTCCAAGTTTTACCAGATCTTCCCAACTAAAGGTTTCAGGTTCGGTTTTTATCAGCCAGTAATTCATTAATTTATAGTATTTCTGAAATTGTTGTTAAAAATATAAAACATGGCCTTTGCTTTCATCATTCTTAAAAATATTTCATTGCAATGCTTTCCGCTTTTTAACTATTTTTGCTTTTTAATAATTTTTTCAATGATAGTTCAACTTACTGGATTTTTTCTGTATATGCCCATGTTTATTGGCCGGTTGCTTGAATACCATCAATCGCGGCACTATAACGCCCCTTTTTTATTAATTGTAAGTATTCTCATATTCAACTATATACTCGAAAGGTGGCTCGATGTGTTAAATTCAAAAAAATGGAGCGACACCTTGCCAGATGAGGTAAAAGATGTTTACGATGCAACCCAGTACAGGAAGTCGCAACAATATAAGCAGGTAAACGACAAGTTCGGCCTTATTACCAGTACCTTTAGTTTTCTGGTAGTAATTTTTATGTTGTTTTATCACGTATTTGGTTTTATCGATACCTGGGCACGCACGCTTACCGACAACCCTGTGCTGGTTGCCATAATTTTCTTTGGTGTGCTTATGCTGGCTTCCGATATTATTAATACCCCTTTTGCCCTTTACGATACATTTATTATAGAAGAGCAGTTTGGCTTCAACAAAACAACTTTTAAAACTTTTATTTTCGATAAAATAAAGGGCTGGATACTGGTCGCCGTTATAGGGGGAGGGGTTATAACTTTAATAATATGGCTGTACAATAAAAGCGAACAGTATTTCTGGTTATACGCCTGGGGCGCGCTAACTTTGTTTTCGGTATTTATGACCGTTTTCTACTCAACACTGATAGTGCCACTGTTTAACAAACAAACACCATTGGAAGAGGGTGAATTAAAGAATGCCATCAGCAATTTTTGTAAAAAGGCTGGTTTCAGGCTTCAGAACATATTTGTTATTGATGGCTCCAGGCGCTCCACTAAGGCAAATGCTTATTTTACCGGTCTTGGTAAAAGAAAACGAATTGTTTTATACGATACCCTTATAAAAGATCTTACTACCGAAGAAATTGTAGCAGTGCTGGCCCATGAAATAGGCCATTATAAAAAGCGCCACACCATATACGGAATAGTCTTTGGGATTATTCAAACCGGAATCATGTTGTATGTTTTCTCACTCTTTACAGTAAACCCGCAACTATCGTCGGCTTTAGGAGCTAAAGTTAAAGGCGTTCACATGGCCTTAATGGCATTTGGTGTGATTTATAGCCCGTTTTCAACCCTCATTGGCGTTTTTATGAACTTTGTTTCACGCAAACATGAGTATGAAGCAGATAATTATGCATCAGGGTTTGGTTATGGCAGCCAATTGGTAAGTGGTTTGAAAAAACTTTCATCGAATAACCTTAGCAACCTTACACCGCATCCGGCATACGTTTTTTTCCATTATTCCCACCCTACATTGCTGCAAAGGGTTCTTGCAATAAATAAAAAGGGGTAAAAGTGTTTTTGTTCTTTTATGTGTTTTATAATGCTTTAAATGACAATAATATAAACCATTCTTATTAAAGACAAAAATGAATTTATTAATATGAATCAATGTCGTTTAATTAACAAGATTTTCCCACGCACACCCTTAAATTCCCTAAAGGGAACAGCGCGTTTGGGATTCCCCTTCAGGGGATTAAGGGGTGAGTGTAAGGGTTTCATCTATTACTTTTTTTCTTAACTAAACGACCTTTGTAATATGAATTGCGATATCATAACCATTGGCGATGAAATTCTGATTGGGCAGGTTACTGATACCAATTCTTCTTTTATAGGCAGTATATTAACATCAATCGGGGTTAAGGTAAGGCAAATAATAACAGTTGGGGATAATGAACAAAGCATAAGCCATGCTATCAGCCAGTCGCTGCAAAACTCCGACATAATTATACTTACCGGGGGGTTAGGGCCTACCAACGACGATATTACAAAAAATACATTAGCAAAGTTGTTCAATACAAAACTTGAAAGAAGCCCTCAAGTATTGTCCCATATTACCTGTCTTTTGCAAAAACGTGGCATTGAGCTAACAGAAAAAAACCGTTCGCAAGCCGATATACCAACAAACTGTATTGCGCTTTATAATAAATATGGCACAGCACCCGGGATGTTGATTCAGGCTCCCGGGAATAAAATAGTGGTTTCGCTTCCCGGTGTGCCTTTTGAAATGGAATCGATATTTACAGAAGAGTTTGTACCCTGGCTAACAGATAATGTCCGTTTACCCTTGCGCCTGCAGCAAACTTTTCTGGTTGCCGGTGTACCGGAATCGGTAATGGCAGAAAGGCTTCAAACATTCGAAAAAGAAATGCCCAAAGCAATATCGCTCGCATATTTGCCTAGTCCCGGCCTATTGCGCCTTAGGCTAGGTTTTTTTGCAACAGACCATGAAAAAGATCTGCCAATGTTTGAAGAATTGTGTAGAAAGCTCGAAACCATTTTGGGCAGCGATTTGTTTGGGTACAACAATGATACACTGGAAAGAATTGTTGGAAACCTGCTTGCTAAACATAATTTTACTGTTTGCACTGCCGAAAGTTGCACAGGAGGCAATATTGCCCGCATGATAACGGGTGTGCCAGGCGCATCGCAATATTTTAATGGGAGCATTATTGCCTATTCCAATTCCATAAAGGAGAGTATTTTGCAAATCAATCCTGCAGATCTGGACAACTTTGGCGCGGTAAGCCAACAGGTAGTTAGTCGCATGGCAGAAAATGCCAAAAAGGTTTTTAAAACCGATTTTAGCATTGCAACCTCCGGAATTGCAGGCCCCACAGGTGGCACTATCGAAAAACCTGTAGGCACAGTTTGGGTTTCTGTATCAAGCCCCAATGGCACAAATTCGGTCAGGTTTCAATTTGGCGAACACCGTGGGAGAACTATTACCAGAAGCACTTTAGCCGCACTAAATATGCTTCGTTTGGAAATATTGAAAATTGTTGAAAAAACTGTTGAAAAAGTTTGATAATTTAAAATGATTTAGCGTACTTTGCGATTCGTTTTTTGAGCACGAAATAAAATAGAAAAAAATGTCACGTATTTGTCAGATAACAGGGAAAAGAATAGTTGTGGGAAACAATGTTTCACACTCAAAACGCAGGACAAAAAGAACTTTTGCCCCAAACTTATTCGATAAAAAATTCTTCTTAGAAGAAGAAAACCGTTATGTTTCATTAAGGGTTTCCGCCAGCGGAATCCGCACAATTTCAAAAAAGGGGTTGAAAGCCGCCCTTGAAGACGCAAAAAGCAAAGGTTTTATATCAGCGTATTAATTTTAAAAGTATCGAACGATGGCCAAGAAAGGAAACAGGGTACAGGTAATACTCGAATGTACCGAGCATAAAGATTCTGGCATGCCAGGAACATCAAGGTATATTACAACAAAAAACAGAAAAAATACCCCCGACAGAATGGAGCAGAAAAAATACAACCCCATTCTTAAAAAAGTTACTGTTCACCGTGAAATTAAATAAGTTATAATATGGCAAAGAAGGTAGTTGCTTCATTACAGAAAAAAGAAGGAAGGGTTTGGACCAAATGTATTAAAATGGTTAAATCCGATAAAAGCGGATCGTATGCTTTTGAAGAAGGCATTATCCATAATGATAATCTAAAGACTTTTTTCGCTGACTAAGTTTAGCAGGATTTCATATTCATATAATTAAGCTTTCTTTGCAAAAAGAAGGCTTTTTTTGTATTGTAATAACCTATCTTAGCAGCAAATTCTTTTTTACGGAACATGCAGGTATGCTGGCCGTATTTAATTTTATATCATGATTTTTACAAATGGCAAAGTTTTCATTTTTTAACCGCGAGAAAAAAGAAAGCCTCGATAAGGGCCTCGAGAAAACCAAAGAAAGTGTTTTTAAGAAACTCTCGCGGGCTGTAATTGGAAAAACCCGGGTCGATGAAGAAGTTCTTGATAACCTTGAAGAAGTGCTTGTTACATCCGATGTGGGGGTTGAAACAACACTTCGCATAATTAAACGCATAGAAAAACGTGTTTCGGTTGATAAATACCTGAATACTTCAGAACTTAATATTATTCTTAAAGAAGAAATTGCCTCGTTGCTCCAGGAAAACAACCAAGAAACCCCCAGCGACTTCTCTGCGCCCCTCAACAACAAGCCCCATGTAGTTATGGTTGTGGGTGTAAACGGGGTTGGTAAAACAACAACTATCGGAAAGCTGGCTTATCACTTTAAAAAGGCCGGTAAAAAAGTTATGCTTGGCGCCGGCGACACATTCAGGGCTGCTGCTATCGATCAACTTGATGTTTGGGCAAAAAGGGCAGATATTCCTGTTGTAAAACAACAAATGGGTGCCGACCCTGCAAGTGTAGCTTTCGATACCTTGTCATCGGCCAAATCCGCTGGTTCCGATATTGTAATAATCGATACTGCCGGCAGGTTGCACAACAAAGCCCACCTGATGAACGAATTATCGAAAATTAAAAGGGTTATGGACAAAGTAGTGCCTGGGGCCCCTCATGAAGTGTTGTTAGTGCTCGATGGTTCAACCGGCCAAAATGCCTTTGAGCAGGCCAAACAATTTACTGCTGCCACCCAGGTAAGCGCCCTTGCTATTACCAAACTCGATGGAACAGCAAAAGGCGGTGTAGTTATTGGTATATCCGACCAGTTTAAGGTTCCGGTGAAATACATAGGTGTTGGCGAAAAAATTGAAGATCTGCAGATTTTTGACCGCCATACATTTGTCGATTCTTTATTTTCTGAAGAATAGTTGTGCGTACTTTAGCTATCAGTAGTTTTTTGTACCCAAAGCATTAATTTTACATTTTTAATTAGTGCCCTATGCCAGGTTTTATTGAAGTTATATCGAACATCATTACTAACAGGTATTTTATTGCATCGGTAGTTATAGTTCTAAACCTTATTGCCTTTGTTTATATTATCTGGCGAAGTCAGGGGGTCGAGCGTACTTTGTCGTGGCTGTTTGCCGTAATTGCATTCCCGGTATTAGGCGCACTTATGTTCTTTATTTTAACCCACCAGCCCATAAAACAATCAAAAAAAAGAAAACGGAAAGTGAAAAAAATTGTGGGCAGCACTACTCCGGATATACCTTTAAAAACCGCCTCAACAGCAAACGGACAAATACTTAACCTGGCTTATGCCGTATCGGGTTACGAAGCTTCGTATAATAACAACATTGAAATACTAACCGAAGATACCGATGCTTTTAAAACAATAAGCAAAAAAGTGCAAAATGCCCGCAAATTTATATGGGTTGAATACTATATTATTAAAAAGGATGAAACGGGAAGGCGTTTTATGAAGTTGCTGGCTGATATAGCATCAACCGGTATAGAAGTAAGGGTTTTGTTTGATGCATACGGCTCGTGGGGGCTTGATCCGAAGTCGGTAAAAGAAATTAAAGATGCCGGGGGCAAGGTTGAAACTTTCAACCCTTTTAACCCGTTTCGTAGCCGTTGGTCGTTTCATTTGCGCAACCACCGAAAACTAATTGTAATTGATGGGGAAATTGCATTTACCGGTGGTATGAACATTAGCGACGAGTATTCGGGAAGAAACCGCCGGCGCGGACTTGAGCACTTCCGCGATACACACCTGATGGTTTCGGGAGATGCTGTAAACAACCTTGCTAATGTTTTTCGCGAAGACTGGGCCTATGCAACTGGTGGGGAGGTACTGCCCGAAATACCTACAAATACAAATGAAACCGGAGAATCGACAGTAGCCGTATTGCCCAGCGATCCCGATCAATTTCAAAATGCCACTGCCATGGTGTTTTTTGAAGCTTTAAACAATGCAAAAAAAAGCATTTTGTTGACCAGTCCGTATTTTATCCCCGACGAGCCCATAATACGAGCATTGGAGTGTGCCGCCCTTCGGGGGGTCGATGTTAAAATAATTGTACCATTTAAAAGCGATGTTTTACTGGCCCACCTTGCTGCGGTTTCGTATTATGCCCAGCTTATCCCGCTTGGGGTTAAGGTTTACGAATACAAGCCCTCTATGCTACATGCCAAAACTTTAATTATCGACGACAACATTTCAATTGTTGGATCGGCAAATATGGATATTCGCAGTTTCAGGTTAAATTTTGAATTAAATGTTTTAATAATCGATGAAAAAGTAGCCCGTGAACTTAAAAACAAGTTTATGCATGATTTACAGAACAGTAAATATATCGATCCACTGATTTTTTCGAAGCGAGGTTTAAGAAAACGAATGGTTGAGAGGCTTACCCGATTGCTTTCGCCGCTTTTATAACAAATATTATTATGAAAACAAAAAAAGACAAAATAAATATTATTACCCTGGGCTGTTCGAAAAACCTGGTCGATTCGGAACAATTAATGCGACAGCTCGATGCTAACGGGTATGGTTTAATTCACGATGGTGAAACTAATTCTGCAAAAATTGCGGTAATAAACACTTGCGGCTTTATTGGCGATGCAAAGGAAGAGTCGGTAAATACTATTTTACAGTTTATCGAAGCAAAAAAGCAGGGTAAAATCGATAAAGTTTTTGTAATGGGGTGCCTTTCTGAAAGATATAAAAAAGAATTGTCGGAAGAACTTCCGGAAGCCGATGCCATGTTTGGGGTTAACAATCTCGAAGAAATTGTTGTGGCTTTAGGTGGCAACTTCAGAAATGAACTGGTAGGGGAGAGGGTACTGTCAACCCCCGGGCATTATGCTTACCTGAAAGTATCGGAAGGCTGCGACAGGGCTTGCTCGTTTTGTGCCATTCCCCTTATCAGGGGCAGGCATATTTCAAAAACTGAAGAAGAAATAATTGCCGAGGCGCGCTTCCTTGCCAAAAAAGGTGTAAAAGAACTAATGCTTATTGCTCAGGATTTAACCTACTATGGCATCGACATCTATAGAAAACAGAAACTGCCTTCCTTACTACATAAACTTGCCGATATAAAAGAATTGGAGTGGATACGACTGCATTACGCTTATCCGGCTTCTTTTCCAAAAGAAATTGCCAGGGTCATTAAGGAGAGGGGCAATATTTGCAATTACCTCGATATACCGTTTCAGCATATCAGCAATAAAGTTCTTGGTAAAATGCGAAGAGGTGTTGATAGCACCCAGACTTATGAACTGATCAGTTTCCTTAAAGAGGAGATACCCGGGCTGGTGTTGCGCTCAACCCTTATGGTTGGCCACCCGGGAGAAGGGGAGAAAGAATTCAGGGAGTTAAAGGAATTTGTAGAAAAGGCCCGCTTCGACAGGCTTGGGGTTTTTGAATACTCAGAAGAAGAAGATACTTATGCTGCAAATAATTTCCGCGATACAGTGCCACATAAGGTAAAACAGCAAAGGGCCGGAGAAATCATGAAATTACAAGAGGATATTTCGCTGGAAAAAAACCTTGAGAAAGTTGGAAAGAGAATAAAAATAATAATCGACAGAAATGAAGGAAATTACTGGATTGGCAGGAGCGAAGGCGACTCTCCTGAAGTCGATAACGAAGTACTCGTAAGTAACAAATACAAACTCGAAGTTGGAAAATTTTACGACATTGAAATTACCTCGGCCGATTCGTTTGATTTATATGCAAAACTTTAACAATTAGGCAATAAAAATGTTTTCAATTCAAATGAATGCTCACCAGTGCATTTTCGGGCAATGCCCTGTGAATGCTTTCAATATCGCTATGGGGCAGGTAAATTTTCACAATTGGGTAATATTCCGGAACCTTAAATTGTAAAGAAGCTTTCAGGTTTTGTTTAAAGCTACGCCAACTTAATTTGATATTAAATGCAAAATCGGTGCGCCAATGCCTAAGGCTTCTTTCATCGATCGGTATAAACAGCAACCGTATTTTTTCGTTTGTTTCATACTCAACAAAAGATAATCGTAAACGCGCTGTATCATAATTGTTATCAGCAACAGTTGTATTATACTCATTGGTATCTTTAGGGGCATGGACAACCCTTATGGGCTCTTTAAGGGTGGTTGCATGGGCATTCAGAATTTGCTGAGGTTCTGAAAACCTGGTTTGTACAATCTTATTATCGATAAGCCTGAAAAAATCAGGGGTTTCAAATTTGTTCAGGGGTATTGTATGTATGGGAATACCCATGATCTCTACTGAAAGTATGCTGTCGGGGAGGTTTACAGATAATACCAGCGAGTCGGTCTTTGCCATTTTTAACCTCGATTCATAAAAGGCCTTTTCTCGAATCAGCCTGCTAATTTCAGGAGTCGGGGCAAACCGGCTTGTTTGTTGCAAGGTGTTTTCAGTGGGCATATTGTTCACTTGTTTTAATGCTTTCACAGGCGACAGAAGCGCAAATACTGTAAGGTTAACACTTATTATTATTACCACAGCGAGACTAAATTCAAGTATTCCCCTGGGTTTTACCAACCATTCCGTTATACTTCTCAATGATCCCTTCATATTAATATATTATAACTTTTGAACCAATCGACAACGATTTAAAAATAGCTTCCAGATCATTGTCGCCTAACCTTATGCAACCATGCGTAACGGGCAGCCCAATAAACCTTTTGTACAAGGTGCCATGTAACATATATCCATCTCCAAGACTAAGGGCATAATCGCCCAATACACCGTATTCATATCTTGATGCATGGTTAAGGGAAGGTATTGGCAAACCTTCTTCAACAAAAGCCCAATCGGGTTTTTTCCATACCGGATCAGTTACTTTTCCTCTTACCCTGTGCATTCCTTTAGGGGTTTTAAATACCCATTCCTTATTGTTTTCGCCTTTTAAGTTAATATAGCTGCCTGTTGAGCATTTTCCGGTTCTTATAAGTTCGCGGTTCTTATAAAGAAAAAACTCGTTTTCGGTTGAGTTGATAACTAAATAGGCCGAACGTGGCACAAGGCTTGAAAATTTTGTCCTTGTTCTTTCAGTTTCCTTTAACAACAATTGATACTCGTTTAACTCTTGATTTTCGACTGGTTGTTTATTACCTGGCTTATACATCAATTTCACAAACAGTTCCTGTAGGTTTTGCACACCGAAGAAAACATAAAAACACAAGCCAATAAGTAATATTGCCTTTCGTGCCCTCCAAATTGAGTCGATGGCTTGCCTTAAAAAAATAGCAGCCAACTCCTTTATTCTACCATATACTAAATAGTTTTGAAGCTTATGCAATATAATTTTTGCAGCGTTAATATTGAACAAAGGTTTCATTCCATTTCCGGCATTAATAGTATTTCATTTATTGGTTTTAGTGAGCCGACTATGGTAACTGGTGTACCTACAATCGATTCCCTGTAAACGATGTCCATGTCTTCGTTTTTCAGGGCAACACAACCGTTTGTCCAGTCGGCACCCTGATTGCCATGTCCGTGAATTTCAATCAGATTGCCGATATGGGCATTTTCCGGTATAATTTTCTGCTGCTTTGCCCTGTTAAATTGCTCCAGGTCTTTATCGTTCGGATAGTTAATTAGCAAAGCCTTATGGTACCTTGTGTTTGGCTTGGCTATTTTTTTTGTAACCTTATAAAAGCCTTCAGGTGTTGCTTTATCGCCTTTCATGCGTTTATCGGCCATCCAGTTGGGGCCAAGTTCAACAATAAAAGAATATTTGAGTTTTCCTGCACTATAAACATAACACGATCTCGAAAACTTATCGACCACAATGGCAGTACATTTTTTCTTATACGATTTTTCTATGGTGGCCCTTGCCATATCCTGCCATTGTTGTGAGTTTAAGAAATAGTCGTTTAGCAGGTTAAATGCATAGCTATAAGTATATGAAATGCTTTCTTTTGCAGAAACAAGTTTTTCTTCGCTAAGCTTATATTTTTTGTTATCGTAGGCAATTTCAGCCTCATGTAACAATAAAAAACCTTTGGTGTTTTGTCGTTGGATGGATTCCGGAAGGGGCAAGCGATAAAAAATAGCGTGGAAAAAATCTTTCTGTCCTTTTACAGAGTCAATCTGGTTGCGCAAGTACCATTTTAAGCCGGTGGACAGTTCTAACGACCTGTTTTTTGCCATATTGCCCTTTTCTATAGCCAATTGCGAATAATATGTTACTGAATCGAAACTGCGACTAAAGGCAAATTTTTTATTTTCGGCTTTCCAAAGAAACATGGCTTTTTCGTAGTTCTCCAAAGCCAGTTTATATATATCGGCACAATACACATCCGATTTCACCGATTTAATCTCCGAGATAGTTTCCCTTGCTTTGTTAATTAACGATACCGGAGGCCTCGGCCAAAAGCTATAAAATATAAAACCGCAAGCTGTAAACAAAAAGCATAAAAAAAACAATAACAAAAGAAAGCGCTTATTATTCTGCACAATACAATACGTTTAGTTAAAAAAATCCGGAGGATTAAGCTCCGGATTTTCAGTTTATCAAAATATTCAGCTTATATTTTATTTTTTAGTTTTCGAAATTGCATTCGATAATTCTTCTTTTATCGAAATTGCTTTCTCTTTTGCAACTTTTAGTTTATCGACTGTTGCAAAATAATTTTCGCTATTATATAATACAGTTGCATCATTAACAGTAGTTTCAATTTCAGATATTTCGGCTTGAATTGCTTCCAGAGCGGCTTTGCCTTCTTTACCTTTGGGTGCTTTTGAAATTAAAGTTTTGTTTTCGTCAATCAACGATTTCAGTTCTGCAAATAAAGTATCGGATTCTGTTTTCATTTCTGCTTTACGAACAACAGCCTGTTCTTTTACTACCGAGGCCTGCGAAGCTACATAAGCCAGTTTTTCTTTTACAACTGTGTAATTTCCAAACATTTTCGATTTTTGTTCCTCAACAAGCTGGAGGGCTGCATTTAAGGTGTCTTGAAGCGCTGTAAATGCTTCGGGTGCATAATGTTCTGCATCAACCGCTTTTGCTGAATCAACAGCTGCATTTGCCAGATCGATGTCGCCAACCGGCACTTTGTTGCATGATGTAAAAAATGTAACTGCTCCCAGGGTTACAACTGCAAGAAAAAGTTTTGTCTTCATAGTTTTAAAAAGTTAACAAATTAATATTGTTTAATAATGTGTTTAAGTTTTAAACATTATTTATTATTCTGACGCAAAAACTATATCAGGTAACAAAACAAAAACACTTTTTTTTTCAATAATTTTCAGGACAATTTACGAAAGAGCCAGATGAAGGAAAAAACATGGGGCAATAGGTTAATAATTAAGTTATGACAAGTTTTGCCGGTTAATCCCCAGTCGATATATTTGTATTGGTTTATTCATGCTTATGAACAAGAATAAGTACAAAGATTTATCGGATAAAGAAATCATCTCGCTTATAATCGACGGACAGCAAAAAGAGTTGTATAGCATTATTTATTCGCGCTATAGCCGAAAAGTGCTCGACAAGTGCTACAGCCTGCTTAAAAACCGGAAAATGGCTGAAGAATTTACTGAAGAAATACTTGTAAAGGCCTTCGAAAAACTTTGCGGATTTAAAGGGGCTGCTTCTTTTTCGTCGTGGCTATATTCCATAACCTACAATTATTGCATCGACTACCTTCGTTTAAAAAAGAAATTACATTATCCGAAATGGAGCAGCGAAAATGAAATTCCGGAAATAATAGATGATGCTGATGAATACCTTGAAGATATTACCTACGAAAAACTAATAGAAATTTTTGAACTTATCCACCCCGAAGAAAAAGCTTTGTTGCTGATGAAATACCACGACAATATGTCGATAGGTGAAATAGGCAAGACACTCCGTATTAGCGACGATGCAGCAAAAATGCGGCTTAAACGGGCCCGTACACGGGTATTGTATTTATATAAGGAAAAATTTTTAAAACAATAATTGTGTTACACATTGTAAAAAACGCGTCAATATATTATAAATGAATTTGCCATGGACGATTTTATACTGAATATCATAAAAGGAAGATCGGTTGAGCCAACATCGCAGGTTGAAAAGGCATTTTGTAATTATTTTAGTTCTGCTGTTAATATTGAGTGGTTTATTGTAAAAGAAAGCATATACGAGGCCATATTTTACCTCGACAACCTTGAACATATAGCCCATTTCAATGAAACAGGCAACCTGATTGACTATCGCGTAAATCTCTCATTATCTGATATTCCTGAGAATCTTACCGGTATTTTTAAGGATAAAGGAGAAATTATGAATGTAGTTGCAAGGTTTAAAGAGCAAGCTATTAGTAAATATGAAGTAATTATGCGCGACAGCCAATTAACTCGACATTTGTTTTTAATCGACGCCAATTTTAAAATTATTAAAGAAACTCAGTTATAAAAAAAGCCGCTAAGTAAGCGGCTTTATAATCAAACTTCTTTTTCCTTTTTTTTGCTTCCTTCAGGTAATTCCTTGTTAGCCGACTTATTAACCCCCATAACAATTTCATCTTTCTCCTTGTCGTAATTTACAATAATTTCATCACCTTCTTTGATATCGGCTTTAATTATTACTTCAGCCATCGGATCTTCCAAATATTTCTGAATTGCGCGTTTAAGCGGCCTTGCTCCAAATTGTATATCATAGCCCTTTTCAGCAATGTAATCCTTTGCCTCAACAGATAAGGTAATGCTATACCCAAGGGCAATAATACGCTTATATAACCCGGCCAGTTCAATATCAATAATTTTGAAAATATCTTCTTTTGTTAATGAATTGAACATGACCACATCATCAAGGCGGTTAAGAAATTCAGGCGCAAAAGCTTTCTTCAGGGCATTTTGAATTACACTTTTTGCATATTCGTTCGAAGTAGCTTGTTTTGCACCGGTTGCAAAGCCAACACCCTGACCAAAGTCTTTTAACTGCCGGGTGCCTATGTTTGAAGTCATTATGATAATTGTGTTCCGAAAGTCAACCCTTCTTCCAAGACTGTCGGTAAGTTGTCCTTCGTCGAGAACTTGCAACAAAAGATGGAAAACATCGGGGTGGGCTTTCTCAATTTCATCGAGCAAAACAACAGAATAGGGTTTCCGTCGTACTTTTTCTGTAAGCTGGCCGCCCTCTTCGTATCCAATATAACCTGGAGGTGCACCAACCAGGCGCGATACAGAGAATTTCTCCATATATTCACTCATATCCACCCTAATGAGGTTGTCTGTCGATTCAAAGAGATAGCGGGCAAGAACCTTTGCCAGTTGTGTTTTTCCAACGCCTGTTGGGCCAAGGAATATAAAAGTGCCGATAGGCTTGTTCGGGTCTTTTAAACCAGCCCTGTTACGCTGTATCGATTTTACAATTTTCACAATAGCCTCGTCTTGTCCGATAACACTTCCTTTAAGTTCTTCAGACATTTTCAGCAGCCTTGTTCCTTCTGCCTGGGCTATGCGCTGCACCGGAACACCAGTCATCATGGCCACAACCTCAGCAACTTTTTCTTCATCTACCACCTCACGGTTTCGGGCTAGTTCTTTTTCCCAACGAAGTTTTTCTTCTTCAAGCTGTTCAATATATTCTTTTTCCTTATCGCGGAAACTGGCTGCCTTTTCAAAATTCTGGTTTTTAACGGCCTTAATTTTTTCTTTCTTTGTTTCTTCAACTTTTTTCTCTAGCTGCAGTATGGAGTCGGGCACAACAATGTTTGAAATATGTACCCTTGAGCCAGACTCATCCATTGCATCTATGGCCTTATCGGGCAAATGCCTGTCGGTAATGTACCTGTTGGTTAACTTCACACAAGCCCTTATTGCTTCTTCGGTGTAAAATACATTGTGGTGGTCTTCGTAGCGCTCCTTTATGTTGTTGAGTATTTCAAAGGTCTCATCTTCTGAGGTTGGCTCAACCATAACTTTCTGGAAACGACGCTCAAGGGCACCGTCTTTCTCAATATGTTGCCTGTATTCGTCAAGTGTGGTAGCCCCAATACATTGTATTTCACCGCGTGCAAGTGCCGGTTTGAGCATATTGGCTGCATCAAGAGAACCTGTAGCACCCCCGGCGCCCACAATCGTGTGTATTTCATCGATAAACAAAATAACATCGTTTGTTTTCTGCAATTCGTTAAGAATGGCTTTCATACGTTCTTCAAACTGCCCGCGGTATTTGGTTCCGGCAACAATTGAGGCTAAATCGAGGGTAACTACCCGTTTGCCAAACAAAATGCGCGAAACCTTGCGCTTAATTATTCTTAAAGCAAGGCCTTCGGCGATAGCCGATTTTCCAACTCCGGGCTCTCCAATAAGAATTGGGTTGTTTTTTTTGCGCCTGCTAAGTATCTGTGCAATTCGTTCTATTTCTTTTTCCCTGCCAACAATAGGGTCAAGCCGGTCTTCTTCAGCAGCTTTTGTTAAGTCAATGCCAAAATTATCAAGCACAGGCGTCTCTGAACTTGATTTTGAGGTTTGCTCCTGTCCACCGGGGGAACTTTTTCCGGGGCCAAAGGTGCTTCCCGGTGGTTCATCTTCATCACCTGGAAATTCGGCCTTTGGGGCCTGGGGTTTGATTTTTTCATCGGGGTTTTCCTTTTCAAGTTCATGCCTTACGCGTGCATAATCGACCTGGTGCCTGGCCAGAACGCCGGAAATATTCGACTTGTCGTCTTTTAAAATTGCCAGCAAAAGGTGACCGGTATCTATGGTCGATTTGTTCAACGATTTGGCCTCGAGATATACCAGCTTAAGAATTCTTTCTGAAGAACGCAAAAGCGGGATATTCTCTACCTGGGTAACCTTAATTGGCCCCGATGGGTTTAGCGAATTCTCTACGTCGCGCCTCAAATCGTACAAATTGGCACCCAAAGTAATAAGAATGTCAATGGCTATACCTTCGCCTTCGCGCAGAATGCCCAAAAACAAATGTTCCGGGCCTATCTCGGTATTTCCCAGCCGTATAGCTTCTTCTTTACTGTACGATAATACATCTTTAATACGTTGTGAAAATTTTGCGTCCATATATTCTTTAAATTATCAGCCTTAGTGCAGCTTTTAGGCCATTGCAAATATATAATAAATAGAAACGTTTTATGAACATGTTTTGTTGATAATTACAACCAATTTTATGTTAAAAAATCGGCATAAATATCTACTTTCGTAAGCTCATTAGTAAATAAATTTACAAATATTTTTCCACAATTTAAACAGTAAAAACCGGAAATGGCAGAAGGAGAAAATATAATTAAGATAAATATTGAGGAGGAAATGAAAACAGCCTACATCGATTATTCGATGTCGGTTATAGTTTCCAGGGCTTTGCCGGATGTCCGCGACGGGCTTAAACCTGTGCACCGGCGGGTACTTTTTGGCATGTCGGAATTAGGGGTATTAGCAAACCGCCCTTATAAAAAGTCGGCAAGAATAGTAGGTGAGGTGCTGGGTAAGTACCACCCACATGGCGATTCGTCGGTGTATGATACAATGGTGCGCCTGGCTCAGGAATGGTCGTTAAGGTACCCTTTGGTTGACGGGCAGGGGAACTTTGGCTCAATGGACGGCGACAGTGCTGCTGCCATGCGTTATACTGAAGCACGCCTGAGGAAAATTGCCGAGGAAATTCTTTCAGATATTGACAAAAACACGGTTGATTTCCAGCTAAATTTCGACGACACACTCGAAGAACCAACAGTTATGCCTACCCGTATCCCAAACCTGCTTGTAAACGGGGCTTCTGGTATTGCTGTAGGGATGGCCACCAATATGGCGCCCCATAATTTAAAAGAGGTTTGTAATGCCACAAAAGCATATATCGATAATAACGATATTACTATCGATGAACTGATGCAATATATCAAAGCTCCAGACTTTCCTACCGGGGGCACAATATATGGTTTCCGTGGCATTAAAGATGCGTTTGAAACCGGAAGGGGGAGAATTGTCCTTCGGGCAAAAACCGAAATTGAACTTACCGAATCGGGTCGCGAACGCATTGTTATTACCGAAGTGCCCTACCAGGTAAACAAAGCAGAAATGATCCGCAAGATTGCGGAAATGATAAACGAAAAAAAGCTTGAAGGAATATCATATATCAACGACGAGTCGGACAGGAACGGTTTACGCGTTGTTATTATACTTAAAAAAGAAGCCCAGGCAAATGTAGTCCTTAACAACCTGTTCAAATACTCACAGCTTCAAACATCGTTCAGTGTTAACAATATAGCCCTGGTAAAAGGCCGGCCAAAATTATTAAACCTGAAACAATTGATTGGGTATTTTGTCGATCACAGGCATGAAGTAGTTATAAGGCGCACACAATACGATTTGGAGCAATCTGAAAAGAAAGCGCATATTCTGGAAGGTTTGCTGATTGCTCTCGATCACCTTGATGAAGTTATTGCCCTAATCCGGGCATCAAAAACCCCCGATGAAGCACACGATGGCCTGATGGAGAAGTTTAACCTTTCCGATCCGCAAGCAAAGGCCATACTCGAAATGCGTTTACAAAGGCTGACAGGGCTTGAACGTGAAAAAATTAAGAATGAATATGACGAGCTCTTAAAATTAATTGCCTACTTAAAAGAAATATTGGGCAGCGAAACGCTCAGAATGCAGATTATTAAAGACGAGCTCACAGAAGTGTCTGATAAATACGGCGATGAGAGGCGTACCGATATTGTACCTGATGAAGGTGAATTTAACCCGGAAGATTTTTATGCCGACGACGATATGCTCATTACCATATCGCATTTAGGTTATATCAAACGCACACCACTGGCCGAGTTTAAAACCCAAAACAGGGGAGGGGTTGGTTCGAAAGGCAGTGACACCCGCGAAGAAGATTTTCTGGAGCACATGTTCCATGCCACCATGCACAACACCCTGTTGTTTTTTACTGAGAAAGGTAAATGCTTCTGGCTCAAAGTATATGGAATTCCAGAAGGAACAAAAACTTCAAAAGGAAGGGCTATCCAGAATTTAATAAACATTGAGCAGGATGATAAAGTAAAAGCTTTTATTAAGGTTAAGAACCTTACTGATCATGAGTATATTAACAATAATTACATTGTGTTGGCAACCCGAAGCGGCCTTATTAAGAAAACTACCCTTGAAGCCTATTCCAGGCCACGCACCAACGGAATAATAGCCATAAACTTCCGCGAAGGCGACAGCCTAATACAGGCAAGGCTTACCAATGGGCAAAACGAACTAATACTGGCCGTACGCTCTGGTAAAGCCATACGTTTTAATGAAAACACCGTACGCGAAGTTGGCCGTACTGCCTTGGGCGTAAGGGGCGTTAAATTCTCATCGGCCAGCGATGAAGTTATTGGAATGGTTGCTGTTGATGCAGAAAATAAGGACATAACAATTTTAGTTGTATCTGAAAAAGGATACGGTAAACGCACCGACATCGACGATTACCGGGTTACCAACAGAGGAGGCAAAGGTGTAAAAACCATTAATGTTACTGAAAAAACTGGTGCGTTAATAGCTATTAAAGCTGTAACAAACGACACCGACCTAATGATTATAAACCGTTCGGGACTAACCATAAGACTTGCTGTTGAAACAATTCGGGTTGCAGGCAGGGCAACACAGGGAGTAAGGCTTATTAACCTTCGTGAAACCGATTCTATTGCAGCTGTTGCAAGTGTTGCCAAAAGCGAAGATATTGTACTGACCGATATAGAAGATTCCCTTGAAAATGGTAAACAGTCGGATGAGTAATTCTCAATATCAACAATTATTTGAATTTGTTTGCTATTTATTAAATTTGCCATACTTAACCAGTATGGCAAATTTTTTGAACTAACTTTTACAAAACATAAAACTTATTATCATGAACAAAACTATTATGCTCTTATTGTTTATCGGAATATGCATTCCTGGTATTTTACCAGCACAGGATGTTCCTGTAACGCAAAGCCCAAAAACCGAATACCCCGTTCTTGAAAAGAAACTCAAGAAAAGTGATGCTGACAAGGATGATCCCAAAAAAAACATCAACCCGAAATTTTGGCTGTCACGTGCTGAACTTATGTTGGACATCTACGATGTTAACCGCAAGTATGTTGAAGGGCAACAAAAAATTACCATCACATTTACAATGGGAAAAGAGAATGAGATACGTACTGAGGAAAAAGATGGTGAATTATACGAAATTTATGTTTACGACAGGGTAAATGTTATTTTTAAAAATGACCAGTATCATAATTATGTCGAAACTTCAAAAATATTCGAAAACCCGCTCGATGAAGCTAATATGTCGCTCGACAAAGCCCAGGAGCTCGATACCGATGGAAAACTTTCAAAAAAACTGAAAGAAGCCAATGAAAAACTTTCGGAACTATACATGCACAAAGGCTCAAGGGCATATTTTTTCGAGAAAGACGAACTGGGGGCATACAATAATTTTGTAGCATCGTTAAATGTGAATGCCAAACCGGTTATGGAAAACAAAATAGATACGGCATTAATGTTTAATGCAGGTTTTATTGCTTCCAGGCTTGGAAAATACGATGAGAGCATCAAGTTTTTCAACCAGGCCCTTGAGTATAATTACCCCGAACCCCGCAGTTATGTTTATCTCTACCAGGCTTACGTACAGAAAGGCGATACCTTAAAAGGGTTGGAGTACCTTCAAAATGGGTTTACAAAAAATCCCGAAAGCCAGGAAATTGTTGTAGAACTTATTAATTACTATCTGTTGGCAGGAAAATCTGGCGAAGCCCTTGAATACATTAAAATTGCACAGGAAAAAGATCCGGGCAATGTATCGCTGATTTTTGCCGAAGCTACACTGTACGATAAAAACGGTGAGTTTGAAAAGGCTATTGAAATCTATAAAAAAACTACCGCTTTGCAGCCCGATTTCTTTAATGGATATTACAACCTGGGAGTTTTATATTACAATAGGGGCCAACAACTTTATAAAGATGCCGATGCTGCTTCGCTCAGCGAATTTAAAAACCTTCAGGATAAAGGCGATGAGCAATTTAAGCTTGTTATTGAGCCAATGGAAAGTTGCATGAAAATTCTCGAAGAAAAGACTAATATAAGTGCCGATGACAAAGAAACATTAAGCATTGTTTATGAAACACTAAAATCGGTTTATTACCGTCTGCAAAAATATGATCCTGCATACGCTGGCAAAGTTCAGGAAATGAAAGATAAACTTGGGCAGTAACACTCTGAATAATTAAATTATAAAGCCGGAAGTTTTTAAAGCTTCCGGCTTTTTTGTTTTGTATTCTTAAATTTTATGCCTGAATGGGTGAGTTTAGTATTTTTATAATTAACATAATATAAAATATACGCCTATAAATATATTAAATAGACACTTGACATTTCAAATTATCTGTGATAAATTTAAATTGATAAAAAATCAAACTTTTATTATTTCAGGTTTGTGATGTTAAACTCTTAAATTTAAAGCTATGTCACACGAAAAAAGCCTGCACGATGGCAAACATAAAAAAGAGCCACAAAAAACCTTAAAAGAAAAACGGGCAGAAAAAAAAGCCCGTCACTATGAGATGGTTCATGAACGAAAACCCAGGTTAAAAATTACAAGCCAAACAGTTTAGTGTTTTGCAGAATTTTATTGCTTTTGCCGGAATGCATCCGGCATTTTTTTTCAGGCAACCATTTTATCTTTTACAACTATATATTCAAATTCGCTCCTGCTGAGTTTATCTTCGAAAAATTCTCCAGTTTCAAGGTGGTCTTCATCATCGTGTTCGTAAAACCATTTAACCCTTATTTTGGTTATTTCAGGGTTTGTGTCCAACATGCGTAAAACCGAGAACAACTGCATGGATGCACTGGTGTTAATATAGTCCAAATCGATAGTAAATTCAACCGTTTGGCCTTTAAATTTGTCAATCCAGGCAATTAAAGGTTCAAAGGTTTTAACCGCATTGTCGGTAAGAATACGTCCCCTCATTAAAAATACACCGTTTGTTTTAAGCTCTACATAAGGTGCAGAACTGCTACCTTGTAATATCATGTCTTCCATATCGGTAAATTTTTCAAAACTTACCTGTATTTACGCAATTTGCCATAATCAGTTTTTAATTTGTTGATGAACAATAAATTTCCGATGACGATAATGCATTTTTAGACAGTAACAGAACATATTAATGTTTTACTGCCATTTGGGTGCAAACTTAAACCAATAAAACTCTTTAATAAGCCCTTTATGTAGTTAACATAATATTTGACCAAACAATCAACTAAAAATACTTAATGCTTACTGTTAATAGAATTATTGCAAGCAATTAGTTTATAGTATTTTATAATTGAAGACGTATCTTAAACTTGTTCAACAATTTAACTAGCCAGATTACCAACACCGAATAGGCCGCAGAAAATAGTATTCCATAAATTCCGGTGCGAAAACTGTCGGGCAAAAAATAAAAGTTAGTCAATGTAAATACCGAAGCTATTATAAACGGAACAATATAGGTTAACAATGGGTTTGTGCCGGCAGGCTTGAAGAAATTAGTCCATTTGTTTATTTGCCTGACATCGGTTACGTAATGTAACAATCCAAAAAGAATTATTGACGCTGCAGAACTAAACATTGCCCACGAAGGGGTAGCAAAAATTTTTGAAACGTAAAAAGCAGGCCTTAGCATAATACCTGACAAAACAAGTAAAAAGGCAAATATACCAGCAATGATATACCTGTTTAATAGCGAAGCCTTGTTTTTTTGATCGAAGAAAATTAATGACAAAACCATCCCACACAGTACTATGCCAGTATGTGTTGCATGGCCGGCCTGCGATTTAGTCCAGTTTAATAAAACAGAATTGTTTGAAATGGGTATTTTTGCTACAACGAAAACCAGTGTACAAAGAACAAAAAAAACAAACAAAGCAATTTTTTTCCCTTTTGACAGTTGGTACATTATACTTCCATACAGATATGCCCAACCAATAAGCCCCAGTATTCCCCACCATTGAGGTTTCATAAATTCCTCACCGTTTTCGCCTCCACGATAACACAATGCCAAAACTAGCAATCCGCATAAACCTAGTCCTCTGAGAGCATATTCCCATTTTTTATTTTTAAAACTATAAACGTTCCAGGTAAGAATAACCAAAGGATAAAACAGGAACTTCCACCAGCTTATCGGAATTAGCATAGCCTCTGCATTATATCCACTTTCGGCATTTACCATAAAAAAGCCTAATACAAGTAAGCCCAGCGTTCGTGTAAGAATATGTTTCTGAAGCATCCAAAACGAATCGCCTTTTCGAATACGATGATTAATGGCAAAGGGTATCGACATGCCAACAATAAACAAAAAACCCGGAAAAACCCAATCGGTAATGGTCATAGCATCAGCACCGGCAGGCATGTGCTTCAGCCATTGCGGTATATCGTGCATTCCGGCAACTTCGTTTACAAAAACCATGAGAAGAATTGTAAGGGCACGAAGAATGTCTATAGAATGAATACGTTTGTCGGGCAATACATTTATTGGCATCATAATTTACCGGATTATTATTGAACAAGCATTTAAATTATAAAGATGCTTAATTACCGCGGTAAAACAAAAAACGATAATATATTTTGTTGAAAAATAGCTGTATATAATAAGTGATTAGTTGTTCTAATTATGTTACACAATAATTTACCGTCCGAGGGCACAAGCCATAGTTTTTCCAATATCGGCAGGCGACTGCACTACATGAATCCCGCATGATTTCATAAACTCCATTTTTGCTTCGGCTGTATCGGACTTCCCTCCTATTATTGCACCTGCGTGTCCCATACGGCGGCCTTTTGGTGCAGTTTGGCCGGCGATAAAGCCCACTACCGGCTTGGTGCCGTATTGCTTAACCCATTGGGCGGCTTCATCTTCCATTGTTCCTCCGATTTCGCCTATTAAAATAATACCTTCTGTTTCTGCATCTTCCATAAGAAGTTTTAATGCTTCGAGTGTTGAAGTGCCAACAATGGGGTCGCCACCAATGCCTATACAGGTCGATTGTCCCAGGCCGGCTTTTGTGATCTGATCGACAGCTTCATAGGTAAGGGTGCCCGAACGCGAAACAATCCCGATGTTGCCTTTTTGGTGTATGAACCCTGGCATTATGCCCGCTTTAGCCTCGCCGGGCGATATAATCCCCGGACAATTAGGGCCAATTAGCCGGGTAGCTGTTTTATGAAGGTGCGACTTAACTCTTACCATATCGTGAACAGGAATTCCTTCGGTAATACACACAATTACTTTTATGCCTGCGTCGCTGGCTTCAAGAATTGCATCGGCAGCAAAGGCCGGGGGCACAAATATTACTGACAATTCGGCCCCGGTTGCGGAAACAGCTTCAGAAACCGTATTATAAACCGGCCTGTTCAGGTGCATGGTTCCGCCTTTTCCGGGTGTAACCCCCCCCACTACATCGGTTCCGTAATCGATCATTTGCCCGGCATGAAAGCTGCCTTCCTTTCCTGTAAAGCCCTGTATTATAACTTTCGTGTGTTTGTGTATTAGCACGCTCATTTGTTGAACCGATAAAATGGTGAGACTTTTTGTTTAATATACCAAATATTTATATGTAATGCAATAAACACCTCTTAGCATAAAATGTTTGAAAGATCTATCCATATAGGTTTTAATTTGTTTAGAATATTTCTAAATAACATTTCAACGTTTTTTTTTCAAACCGCCAATAACAGGATATTCTAGATTTTTAATAGTTTCAGCCATCTTTTTGAAAAACAATAAATATTAGAAGATTTTATGGAAAACTTACAAAATTCACAGGTAAAATTCTATAGTGGAGAAAATGTGCCTCTTGAGCTGCACAAAGTTCGCATGGTACAAAAATTATTTCTAAAACCGGTTGATGAGCGTTTGGAAGCCATGAAAACTGCCGGTTTTAATACTTTTCAGTTAAGCACAAAAGATGTTTTTCTGGATATGCTTACCGACAGCGGAACCAATGCCATGAGCGACAACCAGGTTTCGTCGATGTTACAGGCCGACGATGCCTATGCTGGTTCGCAAAGCTTTTACCGTATGGAGGCTGCCATACAGGAAGTATTTGGCACCAAGTATGTACTTCCGGTACACCAGGGGCGCGCTGCAGAAAACATTGTATCGCAGGCATTTATTAAAAAAGGCGATGTTATCCCTATGAACTATCACTTCACCACTACGAAAGCCCACATGGAACTTAACGGTGGTACCATTTTTGAGATATTTACCGATGAGGCCCTTAAAATTAAAAGCAACGTACCGTTTAAAGGCAATATCGACATAAACAAACTAAAAGACCTGATAAAAAAATACGGTGCCGAGAAAGTTTCTTTTATTCGACTTGAGGCATCTACAAACCTTATTGGCGGCCAGCCATTCTCGATAGAAAACATGCGCGAGGTTCGTAAAGTGGCCGATGAACATAAAATTATGCTTGTGCTCGATGCCAGTCTTATTGGTGAAAATGCCTATTTCATTAAACAACGTGAGCCCGAATTTAAAAACGCTTCGATTAAAGACATTCTTTTAACAATGTGCGGCTTGTCGGATTTGATTTATTTCTCAAGCCGAAAAGTAAGCTCAACCCGTGGAGGCGGAATTTGCACCAATAATAAAGATTTGTTTTTAAAAATGCGCGATTTGGTTGTTCTCTACGAAGGGTTTATGACCTATGGAGGTATGTCGGTACGCGAAATCGAAGCAATGGCTGTAGGTTTGCTGGAAACTACCGATGAAACCGTTATCAGCCAGTCGCCTTCGTTTATTGCCTACCTGGTAAACGAACTTGACAAAATGGGCATTCCGGTAGTTACACCTGCCGGTGCCCTTGGTTGCCATATCGATGCCGGTGGTTTTCTGCCACATGTGCCCCAAAAAGAATATCCGGCCGGCGCTTTGGCCACTGCTTTTTATATTATTTCGGGCTGCCGTGGCATGGAACGTGGCACCATTTCCAGTGTACGCGATGCCGAGGGAAACGATGTACTTGCCGATGTTGAATTGCTGAGGCTCGCATTCCCCCGCAGGGTTTTTACCTTGTCGCAAACAAAATTTGTTCTCGACAGGCTAACCTGGCTCTATAAAAACCGCGACTTGGTTGGCGGCTTAAAATTTGTTGAAGAACCGGCCGTTTTGCGTTTCTTTATGGGACGGCTTGATGCCACCACCGACTGGCCACAGAAACTGGTTGCAAAATTCAAACAAGATTTTGGGAACAGCCTTTAAAATACACAGCCCGGAAAAAAATCCGGGCTTTTTTTTACTTTATTTTCCGGGGATAAAACAACTGTTGAATAATTCCACTTATGAGAAAAAAAATGGAAAACAATCAACAACTGATAAAAACCCCTGTTAAAAGATCTACTCAATACCCCTGCAAATATACTCACTTTTGTTTTGGCTGCATTTCCTGTTTTTGCTTTTCAACATCTTATTATAACATTAATTTATAACTATATAGCAACTTTTTTAAGTGTTGTTTATAAAGCTTTCTTTAATATTTTCGACTATTTAAGCAATTTTTTGAGATAACAAAAACCTGTACTTTTCAGTATGAATTACAAAAATTTATTTGATTTTTTTGTTGATCAAACTGAATAATTACAAACATAAACAATAAATAAAAAATGAGAATAATGAGGAGGAAATGGATTTTTTTAACACTATTGTTAATACAGGTAATGCTTGTTTATGGCCAGCAGAAAAGCACTAAAAGGGGCATTTGCGGCGACGCATCGCCAGAAGATTTGGCGGCTTTTGCACCTTATATAAGCTGGTATTACGATTGGGGCGTTGAGCCACCTGCCTTATCACAAGGCCAATTGTCGGGCATTGAATGGGTACCCATGCAGTGGGGTGGAATAAATGCCGGGCAGGTTGAAAACATTAAATCGAGGATTCCCGAAGGGAGTGTATATTTTCTCGGTTTTAATGAGCCAAACTTTAAGAGCCAGGCCAATTTAACCCCGGCACAAGCAGCAGACATGTGGCCTTATATCGAACAAATTGCCAACGACAAGGGCTTAATAGTGGTAAGTCCGGCTGTAAACTGGTGCGGCGACTGTGTCGATGGTGTTACCTCAGATCCTGTTGACTGGCTCGATAAATTTATTGCCGAATGCCCCGAATGCCATTTCGATTATATTGCCATTCACAACTACAATTCTTTTGTTTCTACATTAGAATGGTATGTTGGAAAGTTTAAAAAATACGGTAAAAAAATCTGGCTAACAGAATTTGCTTCCTGGGATGATCCGGTCGATTATGCCGGGGTTGTTGAATACATGAAAGAGTCGATTCCATATCTTGAACAGGACACAAACATTTTCAGATACTCATGGTTTGCCACAAGGGTAGGTTCCAACCCCGATTTAGATTTGCTGGGGGCAAACGGAAAGCTCACCAAGCTTGGGAAACTTTATGCAACCATGCCTTTCGAGGGTTCTACAATTGATAATAGTGAGCCGATTGCTTTTCTGCCTGAAAGAATTAGTATCAACCTGCCGGCAAATAGCCAGAAACTGCCAGGGAACACATACTATCCGGTTGAGGGCGAAATAAACATTGAGTGGTCACAAATTTCAGGTCCCAATACAGCAACATTCAGCAGTAGTTCCGTTGCACAGCCAACCGTTTCGGGTTTAATATTCGGGGAATATGTTTTCCAGTTAAAGGCCAGCGCCAACGGAAAGTCAGACAGTGCACAAATAATTTTGAGTGTTGGCCAGGCCAACATTGCCAAAGGAAAAACAGCAACATCGTCAAGTAACCAGGACGGAAACCCTGCTTCTAATGCTTTTGATGGCAAACTCACCACCCGCTGGTCGTCGCTCGACTCTGATCCTCAGTGGCTCCAAATTGACCTGAATGCCAGTTACGACATTACCGGTGCAAAAATAGCCTGGGAAGCCGCTTTTGCAAAAGTATATACCATTGATGTGTCGTCAGATGGCACAAACTGGACAACCGTTTACAGTACATCAAACGGCCCAGGTGGCACCGAAACCTTTACTTTTGAGGCCACAGGGCGCTATATTCGAATGCATTCTACCCGCCGAAACAACCAAAGCCAGTGGTGGGGAAACTCTATCTGGGAGTTTGAAGTGTATGGCAACCGCTCAACTGGCACAGAAGAATTAAACGACGACAATGCCATTGCAATATACCCGGTTCCGGCAACAGATTTTATTACTATTGGCAATCTGCCCGAAGACTGCCAGATATCGGTTTCTATTTACGATTATACCGGTCGAATGTTGATTCATGAAGGTATAGATAAAAGCGCGCAGGAATTTACTTTTGACATAGGCAATTTTGAGCAAGGATTATACATATTGGCCATAACCACCGATGATAAAACCCTATCTAAGACTATTATTAAGCATTAAAGCAACAATGGTACAATAGATTTTCATTTCAAGCGAGCAAGGTTAATAAATAAATATATTAACCTTGCTCGTGTTTGCGTTTTTTAACAAACAATCGTTCCGGCAGTTTGAATAGCCTGTATAATACAAATATTGACATAACCCAACAGTTCTTTTTCGGTATAAAAGCATTTATGTTACCTTTACTATCCGAAATACAAACAATGTACACAACAGGAACAATCTGTGCAGTATCGACAGCCCAAGGTCCCGGAGCTATTGCCCTGATAAGGGTAAGCGGCCCCGAAACTATTCAGTTGTGCGATTCGCTAATTTCTTTGTCAGGCAACAGAAAGCTGTCGCTGCAAAAAGCTGGCACTATTCATTTTGGCCGGTTTTTCGATGGGGATACCCTTATCGACGAAGTTTTGGTTTCGGTGTTTAGATCGCCCCGCTCCTACTCCGGCGAAGACACAGCAGAAATTACCTGTCATGGTTCGCCGTATATACAGCAGAGAATACTCGAAACCCTTATACAACATGGAGCCAGGCTGGCAAAACCCGGAGAGTTTACGCTTAGGGCATTTATAAATGGAAAACTCGATCTTTCGCAAGCCGAAGGTGTTGCAGACTTAATTGCATCGGGTTCGGAAGCTGCACACAGGTTAGCAATTAACCAAATGCGGGGCGGCTTCTCAACAGAAATCTCAAACCTGAGGCACGAGCTTCTTCAATTTATAAGCCTGATTGAACTAGAACTCGATTTCAGCGAAGAAGATGTTGAATTTGCCAACCGCGAACAATTATACGATTTACTGGATAAAATTGAACGCCTCCTGCGGAAACTTATTAAATCGTTCTCTTATGGAAACGCCATTAAGAACGGGATTCCGGTAGCTATTGTCGGACGGACAAATGCAGGAAAATCGACCCTGTTAAATTGCCTGCTGAAAGAAGAGAAAGCTATAGTTTCGGAAATTGCAGGCACTACACGCGACTATATCGAAGATACTATTGTTCTGGAAGGGATCAATTTTAGGTTTATAGATACAGCAGGGTTACGAAAAACCACCGATGAAATTGAAGCAATTGGCATTGAGCGTGCCCTGAAAAAATACAACGAAGCCCACATTGTAATAATAATAATTGATGCCAAAGACAGGGTGGACGAGATATTAAAATCGCTTGAGTTTTTGAAAGCAGAACCAGCAAACCACAAACAATTAATTTTTGCCATTAATAAAGTCGATACAGTGTTAAATCCTGAAGCTTTGGTAAAGGATTTAAAAAATCAGATTGGTATTGATGCCCAATATATCTCTATTTCAGCAAAGAAAAATATTAATATTGATAAACTCGAAGAAAGGCTTGTTAAGATTGTTCAGAATCAAAAACCGGTTGAAACCGATGTTATTGTAACCAATGTACGGCATTTCGAAGCCCTGCAAAAATCGCATACAGCAATAGTTAGAGTAATTGAAGGATTAGATAATAAATTATCGGGCGATTTGCTGTCGATGGACATCCGCGAAGTATTGCACTATTTGGGTGAAATAACCGGCGAAATTACTACTGACGAGATTTTGGGTAATATTTTTAAGAACTTCTGTATCGGAAAGTGAGTGAGACTGCAAATTCAGGAATAATAATGAACTGAATATGCTAAGTCGAACTCATCCCCGATAAGGCACGAAATCCTGATTCTTCATAGCAAACATTGCTTAATTTTAAAATTCTCTTTTTGTTTATTCATTGAAGATAGATTTTTTGCTATAATCACCGAAAAAAGGTTTCTTTCGCAAACATACACTCTAACTTGGATGGACAATAAGAAATACGGGTTCTTACATGAATTGAACTGCTTAAACCAATGGGAGTTATAGCATAGATTGAATTTCTGCCGACTATGAACCTTTGGTTAAAAGTAGAAACCAGTACCTGTGAACATTTTATGATAAGCGATTTGCTTAAAGTACATTATGGGTTAATTAAAACCAACTAGAACAAAATTTGCATGATTTTTCATTCAATGATGGTATTTTTTGCATATAATGAATTATTTTTCATGCATCATACTGATTTTTATCCAGATTGATTAATAGCAGGTTCAAAATAGTTTATTATATTTGCATGATATATCATTCATTATTACATTAGAAATACATTTATGACTGATAATTCATACATAAACTGGGTTTCAATGAGCGATAAGGCATTAGCCGAACAAATTGGGGCGTATGTAAGACATCGCCGTTTAGAACAAAACAAATCGCAGGAAACTTTGGCACAAGCTGCCGGAATAAGCCGCTCAACCCTTAGCTTGCTGGAACGGGGCGAAACAGTAACCCTGGCTACTTTATTACAAGTAATGAGGGTATTAGACCAATTACATATAATGGATGCCTTTGTCGTGCCAAAAACCATCAGTCCTTTGGTTTTGGCTAGAATGGAACAAGAAAAAAGACAACGTGCAAGTGGTAAGAAAAAAAAGTGATTGGTAACTATGGATACAGCATTTGTTAAAATATGGGGCGAATTGGTTGGTGCTGTTGCATGGGACGAATCAAGGGGTTTAGCTACGTTTGAATACGATTCAGAATTCAAAAAAAAGTGTTGGGATATTGCACCTTTGCAAATGCCTATTTCTTCGAATAAAAGAATCTTCGAATTCCCTGCATTACGTAAAAAAACCGATGCAGCATTAGATACCTTTAAAGGCCTGCCTGGACTGTTGGCCGATATGTTACCTGACCGGTACGGAAACGAATTGATAAATCTGTGGTTAGCCCGGCAGGGCCGCCCCGAAAATAGCATGAACCCGGTTGAGATGCTATGCTTTATTGGTTCACGGGGCATTGGGGCACTTGAATTTGAACCTGCTACCATAAAAGAAAGTAAACGAACCTTTTCTGTCGAAATTGAAAGTTTGGTCGATACTGCACAAAAAATGCTGTCAAAAAAAGAGGCTTTTAATACTAATTTACAAAAAGATGAAGAAAAAGCAGTATTGGAAATCCTACGGATAGGTACATCGGCTGGGGGCGCCCGCCCTAAAGCTGTAATAGCTTATAACGAAAAATCAGGTGAGGTAAAATCAGGTCAAACCATTGCTCCAAAGGGCTTTGAGCATTGGTTGATAAAACTCGACGGAGTAAGTGATGTTCAATTAGGTGCCACTACGGGATATGGACGGGTGGAAATGGCTTATTACTACATGGCAAGAGATTGTGGCATTGAAATGATGCCATCTAAGCTCCTAGAAGAAAATGGCAGGGCACATTTTATGACCAAACGTTTTGACAGAGAAGGTGGGGCTACGAGGCATCACATCCAAACCCTCTGTGCTATGAAACACTTCGATTATAATGCACTCACCAGTTACAGCTACGAGCAGCTTTTTCAAACCATGCGCGAATTAAAGATGCCTTACTCTACTGCAGAGCAAATGTTCCGGCGTATGGTTTTCAATGTACTTGCACGCAATTGCGACGACCACACCAAAAATTTCTCTTTCCGCCTTAAAAAAGACGACGTTTGGGAACTGGCTCCTGCTTATGATATTTGTCATGCCTATAAACCCAACCATGCCTGGGTAAGTCAGCACATACTTAGCATCAATGGTAAACGTACCAACATTGCCAAAGACGACCTGCTTGCAATAGGCCATTCAATAAAAAGTAAAAAGGCACCTGAAATCATTAATGAAATAAATAAAACGGTGGGCAATTGGAAAAAATATGCCGATAGGGTAACCGTTGAAACAAAATTGAGAGATGAAATTGCCAAAACGCTCATAGATATTAAGTAATGTAGTACCAGCGTTAGAAATTAGAGATAGTTTCTCTAATATGTTTTTGGCAGGCAAATAGTCAAAATAAACGACCCTGAATTTTTGGGCGATCAACAAGAGCTATACATTAGTTAGGCACAATTGGCGATTCGACTTCAATAATAGTTTTTTTTATCTTTACAAAAAATTTGTTCCTCGAGCGAAACCCAAAATTACACATCGATCAGGAATTCTTTTTCAGGGCTGAAAGTTTTACCGAAAGCTCCTCTTTTGCAAAATTCACTAATTATTTATTTCTTTAACTTTATACCTAAAAATTTGTATTTTGAAATACACTTTTCGTCTTGTTTGGCCACTAATTTCATTAGTTTCAATCTTATTGTTTTCGTCTTTTAGTGAGGAAACAATACGGTTTCAGAAAATTGATATGCACGCCGGGCTTTCTTACAATTCGGTGTTGTGCGTAATTCAGGACCACGAACAGTTTCTTTGGATTGGTACCCGCGATGGCCTCAATAAGTATAATAGTCTGGATTTTGAGATTTACAAACACGATATCAACGATTCGTTAAGCTTATCGCATAGTCATATTAACTGTATTTATGAAACTGCCAACCACGAAATTTGGGTAGGTACAGCAAAAGGCCTCAATAAATATAACCGGGCCAAAAATAATTTTCATCAATACCTTGCAACCAAAAATTCTACCGGTTTAAGTAACGAATATGTGAAGTGCATAAGTGAGGATACCGAAGGGTGTCTTTGGATAGGAACTTCGTATGGAATAAATAAATACAATCCGAAAAACGACAGATTTGAGCATATCCTTTTGTCCGATTCATCAACAAGTATTAACAATATAGTTACACTTTTCCACGATAATCGGAACAGACTGTGGATAGGAACTTTGGCCGGATTATACATAAAGGATAAGGAATCTTTTATTCGAATTGACTTTGACCCGGGGCACAAAAGCTCCGAGCTGTTTGAAATCAGGGATATTAAAGAAAACAAGAATGGGCAAATGTGGATTGCCACAGAAAAACATGGCGTTTTTTCCTTTTTTCTTTCGAATGGTATAGTTGAAATTGCTAAAGTTTTTAATAAAGTTAATGACGGGTTAGTATCAAATTCAGTTAGAAAAATCCTTGTTGATGGCGACAGGATATGGTTGGCAACACTGGATGGTTTGGCAAAATTAGACTCAGATGGAAAAATAACAAATAGTACTTTCTCTATTGATCAACCTGAGGGTATCTCCAATAGTTCTATCCACGATATAATTAAAGACCATTTTGGAGGATACTGGCTTGCAACTTATACCGAAGGATTAAACTATTACAATCCTCAAAACAATCTATTCCAGCACCTTGAAAGTATATTAGGGGTTGCAAACGGACTCAAAAGTAACGTTGTATCGGGGTTTGTAGAAGATGAGAACCAAAATATCTGGATTGCGACAGGTTCTGGCGGACTAAGTTATTGGAATGTAGAAGAGAATCGGTTTACAAATTTCACAAGTAATGGTAATAATTCCATTTCAAGTAATATTACCAAATGCATATCTGCCGACAAAACCGGGAACCTTTGGATAGGTACATATAATGGCTTAAATTTTTACAACTGTAAAACCAAAACTTTCACCAATTTTTTTCATGATGCCCAGAACCCGAATTCACTGAATTTTAACCAGGTCCATGCGGTTCATGTCGATAAAAACGGCATGGTATGGATAGGTATGAATGGAGGTGTTTTTCAACTGTTTAATCCAAACACCAACAGGTTTACCTCAATTCCGGCTGCCGGGAAAATTGTAGATGCAATTTTTGAAGATTCCAGTGGGCGATTGTGGATTGGAGAACGTTATGGTTTGCGCTGTATCGATAGTAAAACTAAAGAACCAATAGATATTTCACGGCTTACACAAAACATAAACGACCAATTAAAATATATAAATTATATAACCGAAGATTCGTCGAATAGGCTTTGGATTGCCACTCAAGGTTCCGGAATTATGCTAATACTATCGGAAAAAGTATATTGGTTCAACAAAAACAACGGATTAAGCGATAATACCATAAACGCTATAGTTGAAGATGAAAATGGCTTTCTATGGATTTCGACCAACAAGGGCATTTCAAAATTAAAATTTTCATTTTCGGAAAATGGATCCCCAAAAATTAGCTCTGTCGATTTCACCGAGGCTCATGGTTTACAGGGCAAGCAATTCGAAAAAGGCAGTGCTTTAAAAACCAGTTCGGGCAGAATATTATTTGGAGGAATTAACGGTATCAACATTGTTTATCCACGGCAAATTGAAAAATTAAGCTACTACCCTCCTGTTGTATTATCTGAATTCAAAGTAATATATGAATCCGGTATGCCTCAAAACTATAATTTGCCGAACAATCAACTTATTAACGATGTTCACCAACTTGTACTAACCTATAAGGAACGGAATATATATCTGCGGTTTGCAGGTATCAATTTTATCGACCCGACAGCTACTTATTACAGATACAAAATTGCCGGCCCGGATAAAATGTGGATAAACCTCGATCAACAAAGGGCTATAAATTTCACTTATTTACCTGTTGGAAAGCATGAACTCCAAATCCAGGCAAGTAGCAATAATACAAATTGGGGAAACGAATATAAATCGTTAGAAATTATTGTTCTCCCTCCCTGGTGGTTAACCTGGTGGGCATATATTTTTTATGGGTTATTACTATTAGTTCTTTTTTATATTATTTTTTACTATTCGCAAAAGTGGGCTAATCTAAAGCATTCGCTTTCCATGGAACACTTTAAGCGTGAACAGGAATTAGAATTGCATGAGTCGAAAATTCGTTTTTTCATCGACGTTTCACACGAGTTAAGGACCCCTCTGACACTAATTCTGGCCCCTCTCGAAAGAATTATGCTTAACAAAGGTATTAACGAAGAAGTAAACCGTCAGTTACTCATAATTCGTCGGAACGGTAACCGTATGATGCAATTAATCAACCAGGTACTTAACTTACGTAAACTCGAAACTGGTCACGATAAACTACAAGCAGCTGAAGGAGATTTTGTACTTTTTTTGAAGGAAATAAGTTTGGCATACAACGAGGTGGCAAAATCGCGGGATATTAATTTTAAGTTCGTGCCAGCCATTGAACCGCTTTTCTTATGGTTCGACCGCGATAAAATGGAAAGTGTAATATATAATTTATTGTCTAACGCATTTAAAAATACACCCGATAGGGGAAATATAGTTATAAGCTTAAAAATAAGGCAACCTGAATTGATCGATTCGCTTTCCCTGTTTAAAAAAGTAAATGATTTTGCCGAAATCTGCATTTCTAATAGTGGAAAAGGTATTCATAAAGAAGACTTAGACCTTATTTTTGACAGGTTTTATAGTAAGAAACAAGATTCCTATGTGACAGCCGAGGAAGTTGGAACAGGTGTTGGACTGGAATTAACCAGGCGATTGGTACAACTGCATAAAGGCAATATTGAAGTTGAAAGTATTATTGACCCTGATAATCCTAAGCTGGGCAATACCAAATTTATCGTGAGCATACCGATGGGGAAAGCACATCTTAGTGAAGATGAAATTAACCACAACTTTAAAAACAGCGACACGCTCTCTTTATACACCCAGGATTTGCTGGTAAGGGAGAAAGTAATGACTTTTGAAACGGAAGAATCAAAAAGCATACTTCCAAAGGTTTCTGATATTGAAAAACAGACATTGCTTGTAATTGAGGACAACATTGAAGTAAGGCAGTTTATACGGGATTTGTTCAGGGAAAATTACATCGTCGAGGAGGCCGGGAATGGGAAATCAGGTTGGGAAAAAGCAATTGATATTGTACCGGATTTGATTATCAGTGATGTTATGATGCCGGAAATGGATGGTATTGAGCTTTGTTCGAAGTTAAAGACCGATGTTCGGACAAGTCATATCCCGGTAATTCTTTTATCGGCCAGGCCAACACTCACGTTTAAATACGAAGGCATTGAAACCGGTGCCGACGAGTACATTATCAAACCTTTTAGTGCCGAATACCTTATTATACGGGTAAAAAACTTAATACGGCAACGCGATATGTTACGGAGCTATTATGCCCGACAGGCAATATTAGAGCCAAAAGATGTTACTGTTACTTCGGTAGATGAGCGATTTCTTAAAAAAGCTGTGGATTTCATAACCGAACATATCGAAGATTCTTCGATAAATGTTGAGACTTTAAGCAAAGAACTTGGATTAAGCCGTGTACATTTTTATCGAAAAATTAAAGCACTTACAAATTTAACCGCCGTTGATTTTATACGGAGCATCCGGTTAAAAAGAGCGGCCATCCTGCTCCAAAAAAATAAACTTAGCATTAAAGAGATTCATAATATGGTCGGTTTTGAAAATGCCGACTACTTCCGGATTTGTTTCAAATCGCAGTTTGGCATGACCCCGTCAGAATATGCGTCAAACTTTATGAATTCCCAAAAAGAATAGTGAAATTTTGGTGAAACTTTACGGTTGATACATTTGTAGTGGTCTTATGTTACAGTTAACCTGCTGTTGGTAACATTTATTGTGCCTAACTGTAACAGCCACATTCTTTGCCCGGCACTTTACTTTATATGTTTGTATTGGTTGGTTATGCCCAATTTGATAGCATTTTTATTAATAATCACTATCAAGCTTATTACTAAATCAACTATAAAATAGAAAACTAACTATTAGAAATCAAACATATCAATTTATGAAATCTAAACTATTTACAAAGCAAGTTCTCATACTAATGCTATTAAGTCTGTTAATTTCAGGCGTAAATGCCCAAAATTCAGACATTAAAGGAAGGGTAACTGATAATAATGGAGAACCATTGCCAGGGGTTACAATTTTAATTAAAGGTACAACATCGGGCACCATTACCGATAAAGATGGCCATTTCACACTAAAGGCCGACAAAGGAAATACTCTGGTATTTTCATTTATTGGATTTTTAGTTGAAGAAGTTGTTATTGAAGATCAAACAACTGTTGATTTAACCTTAATTCCCGATATTATTGGTATAGACGATGTTGTTGTTATTGGATATGGAACCCAGGCAAAAAGTGATATAATTAGTTCGGTAGTAACAATAAAACCAGAATCGATGATTAAGGTTCCCACGGCAGATGTTGGCGAAATGCTTAGAGGTAAAGCAACCGGTGTTTATATTACTCTTGGTGATGCCGGACCTGGTGGTTCTTCCAATATTCTGATTCGCGGAAAAAACACAATATCAATTCCAAACAGTAACCCTATTATAATTGCCGATGGGGTACCGGTTGAAAATATTAACGATATCAACCCAAATGACATTGCTTCACTTGAAGTTTTAAAAGATGCAGCCTCCCAGGCAATTTATGGCGCCAGGGCCTCGAATGGCGTAATTCTGATAACTACAAAACGGGCCGCAGAAGGTAAAGCAAAAGTCAACTACTCTGGTTATTACGGCATGCAAACCGTAAAACGAAATTTTAAGGTATATAGCGGTGAAGAATTTGCCCAACTTAAAAGAGAAGCCTACCGAACAGACAATAACAATACCTATTTGGCCGATGAAGATATTTTTACAGAAATAGAACAGGAAGTTTTAGCTGGAGGAGAATTTATAGACTGGGAGAAAGAAGTTTTACAACTTGCCCCAATTCAAAACCATAACCTGAGTTTATCAACAGGTACAAGTTCTACTAAAATATTTTCAAGCCTGAATTATTTAGACCAGGAAGGAGTTGTTCCAGGTACCAATTATAAAAAGTTTTCAATCCGCCTTAATATCGACCAGAAAGTTACAGAATGGATGTCTTTTGGTGCAAATACATCGTGGCAGTTGTCGAAAAACGACGATCCTGGGACAGGTGGAACATTACAAAGAACTATAACAACCTCGCCTCTAGGAAAAATATATAACGATGATGGAACCTATCGTCTTTATCCTACCGGGGTACAGGAGAGTTTTAATCCATTACTGGATATAAATGAAACAACTAACCTGCTGGAGGATAGAAATGATATCATGAATTTGTTCGTAGATATTATGCCCATTAAAGGTTTTAAATACCGTTTAAATGCAAGTCGCCGTTCATGGAACCGAAAAGGAAGTTCCTATTCCAGTTCTGAATCGCTATGGGGGGTCCAATCAGGAGAAAAGGGACAAGGAAGCATGCAATTTGGCGATAATGTTGAATGGCAATTGGAGAATATATTTACGTATGAAGCGCATTTACAAAAACATAATTTGGGAATAACCTTTGTGCAAAGTGCAAGCGAGAAAAAAGTTTCCTCCTTTCGAAACGAATCTACCGACTTTCCAAACGATCTTCTGGGCATTTATGGTTTAGAAGCAGCTGCAAGAAACACCCCAATTATAGAGGCATATCGCCGGGGTTTGGTGTCGTTTGTTGGCCGTATTCAATATGACTACGACAGTAAATACTACCTGACAGCCTCTGCAAGGGCCGATGGTTCTACTGTGTTCGGCGCTAACAATAAATGGGGGTATTTTCCTTCGGTTGCTCTGGGTTGGAATATTTACCGCGAAAGCTTTGCTGAAAATATTGAACTGATTAGCAACCTTAAACTGCGTGGCAGTTATGGAAGTGTCGGCAACGAAGGTATAAATCCGTATGAAAGCCAAAGTACTGCCATACAACGCGATTATATTTTCGACGGCTCAAAAACCCTCGGATACGTTCCGGGCAGTTTTCTACCAAACCCAAATTTAAAATGGGAAACTTCAACTATACTGAATGTGGCCATCGATTATGGTTTATGGCGAAACCGGTTAAGCGGAACTCTGGAAGTTTATAACACGCGAACTAAAGACCTTTTGGTAAACCAGGCACTGAATGCTGCATCGGGGTATTCACGCATGAGAACAAATCTTGGGGAAATCGAGAATAAAGGCTTCGAATTAAATATGAATGGAGTAATTGTGAGTAAAAGGGAATTATCCATTAATGCCGGTTTTTCAGTTTCTCAGAATAAGAATAAAATAATAAGTCTGTATGGAAAAGACGAAGATGAAGACGGCATCGAAGATGATGACCTGGCAAACAGATGGTTTATCGGGCAACCCATAGATGTTTACTACCAATATAAGCCGGTTGGAATATTCCAGGAGGGAGAAGATATAATTCATTCTCACCAGCCCGAAAGTAAACCCGGCGATATTAAACTATACGATCGTTACCCCGATGACGGTATATTAAATGCAGATGATAATGTGCTTACTAAAAGGGATCCCGATTGGTTTGGTTCTTTTAATTTCGAAATTAACTATAAAAATATTGATTTTGCATTTGATGTATTAACGGTTCAAGGTGTTATTAAAAATAACCCATATTTATACGGATACAGCCAGGGAGGATCGTTACGAGGGGTTTTAAATGGTGTGAAACAAGATTACTGGTTACCCGAAAATCCTTCGGGCAACTGGCCAAGGCCCACAAACGCAAACGATCCCCGGTATATATGGACAATGGGCCTTCAGGATGCTTCATTTATCCGTCTTCAGAATATTACCTTTGGATATACCTTACCTGAAAACCTGTTGTCAAAAATCAAGACAGAGAATTTACGAATTTATTGTACAGGACATAACCTGTACACCTATACAAGGTTTCAGTCTTACAGTCCGGAAAAGGAGCCAAACGAATATCCCGAAGCCATTTCAATTGTTATTGGAATACAGGCAGCTTTTTAATATAAAAACAGATAATCAGGCAAAAGACCTTTTCTATAGTTCATATCAAAAAAATAAAGAAGATGAAAAGATTAAATAACATAATAATAGCAATGGGTGTAATGCTTTTGGGTACCTCTTGCGAAAAATTCCTTACAGAAGAACCTATTGATGAAATCACGGTAGATTATATCTATACAACCCCCGGCGGGTTAGAAGTTGGGGTAAATGCATTATATAACCTTCAACGTACCAATAACTTCCCCAGTGGTGATGATGATACACTAAAGGCAAACATATTCTTTTATGTGGCAGACGATTTAGGATTGACCAGGACCTGGCACAGGCCCTATCGCGATAACCATACTGCCGCTTCTTTTCCATCCATAAAATGGACCCTGCCCTATCAGATTATCGACAGGGCCAATGCCATTATTTCTAGTGCCACGGCTATTAATATGAACAAGGCAGAAAAGGATAAACTGGTAGCCCAGGCACGCGCAATAAGGGCAGAATTATATCTGGATCTTTTACAGATGTACGATAACATTGTTCTGGATACCATTGCAACTACCCCTGGTAATATATTTGATTCAGTAGTTTATTCACCGGCAGACCCTAAAGAAGTATTTAAATTAATTGATGCTGACCTCGATTTTGCTATTGCTCATCTGGATTGGAAAGTTCCTGCCGGAAGGTACGGACAAGGCGTTGTGCGCCACATCAGGGGAAAAAGTGCAATGTGGCAGGGAAAATGGGCAGAGGCAGTTGAACAATTCGATGCTATTGTTGAAAATGGCACACACCATTTATTGCCTAATATTACTGAAGTATTTGGCCAAAATTTAAACCATGCCGAGGCACTATTTGTTTACCAGCGCGATGAGATATTGGGAGGAAGGGAAGTTTGGGCCGGCGGTGGCGGATGTTGGATTGGCAGCGTGTTTAATTGCCGCTCGTACGAGCTTTCCAGCGGCGAAATGATACGAAGTGCCGAACTGGGCGGGCAATCGTTAGGCTGGTCGTATCCGAACGATTATTTAATGTCGTTATACGACCGTGAACACGATAAACGGTTCGAAACGTATTATTTTCCACTAACCCTTATTGTTAATAATCCCGACAAACCAAATTATGGTGAACCCCTCCCTGCGGAATCGTACGACGACGATTTCAGACGTTATCATTGGAGCTTAAAAAAGTACTACGACGCAGGAAAAGACTTATTTGCCGATAACAGCTTCAAACCAAACATGTACTACCGTTTTGCAGAAACCCTGTTATTGGGTGCTGAAGCTCACTGGAGGCACGATAATGAAAATCCTCTCAACAAAAAAGCATTGGAATATATTAACCTGGTACGGTTCAGGGCCGGAGTACCCGACTTTACATCATTCGACCTGGATACTTACCTCGAGGAATCGGCCAGAGAGTTGGCCTTTGAAAAAAACCGCTGGTTTTTATTGAAACGATTGGGTTTATTGGTCGAAAGGCAAAACCTGCATTACAGGTATGGCTCTAATTCAACCAATCAGGTCGCTGAGCCAATGTACCCCTATCAGGTACGTTTACCTATTCCACAAAGCCAGATCGATTTGATGGGAACATTCCCTCAAAACCCAGGTTACTAATTATATAATGATTTAATAAATGGTTTTTAACAACATTTGGAAGTACCCAAAACATAGACTTATGACGATACAATTAGTAAATAAAACAAGGATAATGTTAACTTATCAATATTTAATAAATATGGGAAAGATAAATTTATGGAAAGGCTTATCTGTATTAATCTTTATTGTAGCCTTTTATACTACATGCACTAAAGATTCCGATCTTAATCCAACCAATAATAGTTCAGAGATTTTTATACTTAAAGATAAGGCCAGTTTTAATATCGGGGTTGCAGTAAAGACTAATTTGCTTAGTGATACTGCCTATGCCAATACCCTGAGAAAAAATTTTAATCAGATAACGGCTGAGTATGAAATGAAAATGGAAACTATTTGGCAATCATCTGCTTCTTACAGTTTTACAAAAGCTGATGAATTGGTTGACTATGCCTTACAAAATGAAATTCAGGTACATGGGCACGCCTTAGTTTGGTATAAATCTTTCCCTGTATGGTTTAAAAATGCAAAATACGATTCTGCAGCATTTGAAGAAAAAGTAAAGGAATACATTACAACAGTGGTAACCCGATATAAGGGAAAAGTAATTAGTTGGGATGTGGTGAATGAAATCTTTGACGACTATGGCGGATTGCGCGTAGATGAAACAGTTTATGCAACTTTTCACGATCCCATAGCTTTTTATGGAAGATGTTTCCAATATACCCGCAATGCCGACCCGCAAGCCAAACTATTTTATAACGATTACAGCGTTGTTATTTCCGGGCCAAAACGATATGCTATTAAACAAATGGTTGAACGCTTTAATAATGAGGGTTATCCGATTGATGGACTCGGCGATCAGTTTCATTATAAGGTATCTACCGATAAAATGCTTATGAAATCCGGAATGAAAGATATGGCTGCAACCGGTTTATTGGTGCATATTTCCGAATTAGATATCGTTGTAAATGTTGATAAATCCGATTCGTACGTTTTTACTTCTACAGAAGCCCAAAAGCAGGCCGATACCTATCAGGCTGTTGCAGAGATGTTTGAAGAACTGCCGCAGGAACAAAAATTTGCGATTACTATTTGGGGAATTACCGACAAATATACCTGGTTGACCGGTTGGTGGCACCCCAAAGAATATCCATTGTTGTTTGACAGCAATTATCAGAAAAAAGAGTCTTATAACGGATTTTTAAAAGGTTTAAACTAATACTTATAAAGCCAACAGCAAAGTACACCTGAATACGAATTGCAAAATCGAAAAATCATGAAAAACAAGTATAATTTTTTAGGGGGCATTATCACCAGTATAGTTAGTGGTGTAATGCTATTGACTTCCTGTATTGAAGAAGAGAAAAACTGGGAAACAATACTTTTTGAGAAAGGAACATTTGATGCTACAGCATCTGTTAATGTTTCAGACACTGTATATGACATTAATGGAGATTCGGTAGTTTTTACCGATTTATCGACCAAAGTATATTCCCGGCAGTGGACGTTTCAGGGTGGAACCCCGGCCAGTTCAAATGACTCTGTAGTAACTGTCAGGTATTTTCAGAGCAGTGCGCCAGACACCCCTTTTGTGGCAACTTTAACGGTTAAATACCTTGATAATACAACCCAAACACGTAATTTTTATATTACTGCAAAAGGAAGAAATTTTTTATCGTATTCCCTCTTTACGGAAGATATTACCATTACACCCGGAACCGAAATTACGTTGGAACCAAATTCGGGCTATACGATGACAACAATTACCGATGCCGCCCGGGCTTTCGAAGGAGAAAAAACGATTTTCTTTGAATTTGGCAGTGCCGCTTTTGCTATGGGAACTATTAAACCTGCCCCCTGGGGAACTAATGTAGATATTTCGGCCTTTGAAAACGGGACTTACAATATCGCCATAAAAACAAGCTGTAAAGGTATATTTGTTATTAGAATGCAGAGTGGTGAAGGTGGCACTCAAAGGGCCTTGGTTACTATTGATCCTGTAGCAGAAACTTATGGACTAAAGCGCGATGGGAACTGGCACATGCTTTCTATACCGATAGCCGACTTTTTGGCCAATAACCCCGCATTGGACTTAACCGATATTTCATCGTTGTTTGTGCTCCGTAGCGATCCTGAAGTGGTTGAATTACCGGCCGGGGAAGATTGGGATTTTTACGTTGATAATTTCTATTTAGAAGTTGAACAGGATTAATTAAAAAATTAAGTTTAGAGTAATTCATAGACTTAGAATAGTTAGGGGTTTATTTAGTAACGATCTGAAGGTAATTCGGATCGTTACTTTGCTTTTTATGGGGAGCTATTGACAGTTTCCTAAAGGGATGTTTATTAAATGTAGAGATTCTTTACTTCGTTTAACCACTCTTCCTTCAGGTAAAAAGATAGGTAAAGCAATAATTCCGGGGCATGAAATAAAAATTTTCGATTGGTTATGTTGTATATTGTTGGTTTTATACGACTTAATCAAATTAAAATCAGAATCAGTTTTTGTATAATTACTTCCCCCAGCTTTTTACCGGCCCTTAATATCCCTGTAAACCGAAAACAAAAAATCCCGAAGCAATTTTCATTTCGGGATTTTTACACTAACTAAATCAACTTGTTTACACGATTTTCTGCCGATTTAAATTTGGGATATTCCGAAAGAGGTTGTTTTAAAAGTGCCCCCGTCAATAACTTCCCAACCGGCTTCAATCCTGCTCATAGAAGCAGAAGCCGGAATCCAGCCTTTCGAAACACAGAAATTAATTATTGGTTTTACATCAAAGCTTATCCAACCTTGTTGTTTAACAAGTAGGAAGGAATATATATTTCCCTTTTTATAAACATCCCATTGATACCCGGATAACGTTACATTTGAGTAAACTTTACCCAGGCTGTTGCCCATTGGCCATGAATTTTGCCATTGCATCCAAATCATAAGTTCATAGGTATTAGTGTTAAACCAAATATCGTAGGCGGCATTCCATGCCCTTCCACTGGCCGACCAGGCCCACCAGGTATGGACATTTCCAAGATTGCTGATTTTTTTTGGTAATTTATTGGTTGTAACCACGGCTCCCTGGGTGCCAAAAACCATTGAAGGGTAGCCTTTAATCCCCGATGAATTACTGCCGGTATGCGTACAATTTGCACCCCAGCTGTTCTGATTGTCTAGCCACACACACTGCGACCCGGCACCAGGATTTGAAGAACCCCACATGTTGTTATTTAACCAATACTCCCCATAGTGTATGGAAGCGGTTTGGCATGTCGCTTTTAATTTGACACCATCAACCTGTTTTGCAACATTGGGTTCAATGTCATCGGTTTTTGAACAGGAGAAAAATAAGGAAATGCACACTATTGCAACTGCTGAACGATATGTAAATCTCTTTTTCATGTTGAATTTTATTAGGTCATTAATCAGGAATCAAAAAAAGTACTACTTGTGGCAACAAAGTCTGGCATTGGTAATCCTTAAGAAAACCAATGCCAGACTTTATGAAACGGAATTACTCTTTAATAAACCGGTACACATATTGTCCACCCTCTGTAGTAATTGACATAATATACATTCCTGCTTCCAGAGCAGAAATATCAAGGTTTGCATTTGAATATTCAATAGTCATTACAGTTTGACCGGAGATTGAATAAATACTTCCGGCAAAACGTTCAACATCCTTTATTATAAGATAATCCCTTGCCGGATTTGGATAAATATCTGGTATGTTTGTAACCTGGTAGTTAACCGATGAAGGCTTATCTTGTACGTTTATGGTAAATACCTTTTGATAGGTATTCGAAGCCAAATCGGTAACCTGAATTCTTACAGAAAGCGATTGAGTATTATCATAATTAAATACTGCTGCAGTCCTCAAAGTATCGCCATCGATTGCAAAACTTGCATTATCATCATCGCCTTCACCGGCAACCAAAGTATAGGAAGCAATATCGTCTTGAGTATCAAAAGCGCTTAACCCGCCAACCGTTGTGCCAGCAGGTTCACCTTCAGTAATTAAATTATTGCTTAAAATGATATCGGTAGGTGTATGACCGGCTACTGTTATAATGAATACTTTATCATACACATTCGATGCTGAGTCGGTCACCCGTATTCTTACAGATAATGACTGAATAACTTCATAATCAAACACAGTTGCAGTCCGTAACGTATCGCCATCGATTGTAAAACCGGTATTATCTGAATCACCTGTACCGGCAACCAGGGCGTAAGAGGCAATATCATCCTGTGGATCGACAGCACTGAGAACCCCAACTACTGTGTTTTCAGGTTCGCCTTCTACAATAATAAAATTGCTTAATGTTATATCGGTAGGTGCATTGCTGATTACAGTTATAGTGAATACTTCTTCATAAACATTCGACGTAGAGTCTGTTACCCTTATCCTTACTGTTAATAAGGGTGTGTCTTCGTAATTAAAAACAGAATCGGACTTTAATGCATCGTTGCTTATTGTAAAAGCAGAATTACCTTCATCTCCTGTTCCTGAAACCAGTTCAAATGATGCTATATTGTTCTGTGGGTCTGTAGCTTTTAGTACACCTATCACAGTACCAACTGGTTCATCCTCATGAATTGTACTATTGCTTAAGTGAATATCAACCGGTTCAGTTAAACTCAAAACAGATATAGAGAATTCTTTTTCAAAAGTATTCGATGCAGAGTCTGTTACCCCGATTCTTACAGACAACGACTTGGTATTAACATATACAAATACAGAGTCTGTTCTTAATGAATCGCCGTCAATTGTAAAACTGGCATTATTGTCATCACCATGCCCGGTAACTAAAGAATAAAAAGCAATATCATCCAAAGGATCCAAAGCACTTAGCTTGCCCACTGCGCTACCTTTAGGTTTACCTTCAACAATTGCAGAGTTACTTAAAATTATATCAGTAGGTGAATGGCCAATAACAAATAAAGTGAATGTTTTTTCAAAAGTATTTGAAGCGGAGTCAGTTACCCGGATTCTTACAAACAAAGAATCTTTATCTTCGAAATCAAATACAGTGTTTGATTTTAAAGTATCGCCGACTATAGTGAAACCAGCATTATCTGTATCCCCTGTTCCGGCAACTAATGAATACATGGCGGTGTTGCCCTGAGGGTCGTTATCGCTGAGTAAGCCAATTACAGTGCCAGAAGGTTTACCTTCAAGAATAGTACTATCGCTCAGTTGTATATCGGAAGCTGCTAATTTATCGGTGACGTTTTTTGTTAGCATGTATTCGACTATATCTAAAAACAGCCTTTCACCTTCTGCGGTATAATTGTATGAATTCGAAGCTGCGTACCAAAACCTTCTTCCATTTTGTACACCTGCACCCGAATAGCAAGCTGCATTAGAATCCCATTCGGCCATAGTTACCCAACCATTTACAGGGTCGGTTGCCAGTAATGTTCCAGTACCTGCATCGGTAGCAGAAGTACACTGGTAAACTTCATTTGTAAGTAATTTTGTGCTATCGTGGGAATTTAACATGGTATTAGTAAAAACCGCATGACCCGGAGACTTTACAACCATATACTTATTTACACTGCCATTGGGGGTATCGTTATTTAACAATTGTGTCCGCGACATACGCGCAACAACATCGGCCATTTGCAATATTGGTGTTGTAATACTTTGCCAGCGTGCACGGACTAGCGGATCGGTACCACCATAAGCGCCACTGCTTGTTATTCTTCTGGTAAAAATAATCAGGTCAGCTGCATTCAGTTCCGGAACAAGGGCATCTGTTAAATTCCGATATTTTTGCTCGATGGCTTCAACTGTATAACCTTCTGCTTGAAGGCATTCTACATAGGGTCCATCGCCGGCAGCAACATCCGTTACCAGAATAATATTCTGAGCTGTTAATGTTAAAACGCTGCTTAAAAAAATAGCTGCAAATACTAGTAAACTTTTTTTCATAGAAATAAGGTTTAAATGAATACTCGATTATAGAATCCACAAATGGATTCGAACCGACAATTTAGACATAAGAAGAACCGAAGAAGAATTTTGGTGTATCACAAACCCTCTATAGATGTTTCATGGTTTGAATTCGCTGTATCAAAAATACCCGACAAATGTAACAGTCGAAAATTTGTTGTGTATTTAATAGCAGAAATCGTATCCGCGACATTGTTCATGTTCTTGTAAAAGGAAACATCGAGCAGGCTTTTATTCAGCTTTTATAAATTTCTTGCCTTGCAAATTGGAATAAAATATTATTTTTGTTCGTTGTTTAACGAACATTATGGCAAAAATCGAAGTACTTACTGAAGAACAAAAGAAAATTGCCCGGTACGCAAAGGCAATGGGGCACCCTATACGAATGTTCGTGTTAGAATTACTTTCGAGCCAAAGCTGCTGCTACAGTGGCGATTTAACCGAAATTCTTCCTATTGTTAAATCAACCCTTTCGCAACACCTGAAAGAACTGAAGGAAGCCGGATTAATTCAAGGCGAAATTGAAGCTCCAAGGATTAAATATTGTATTAATAAAGAGAATTGGCAGGAGGCTCAAACTTTATTTAAATCTTTTTTAAAACTTTAAAAAATTTGCCCTAATAGTTCGGTGTTTTACGAATAACGAATAATATATGGAATATAGAGATTTAAAAATTGCAAAAATGGAAATAAAAGTATTAGGAACGGGCTGCCCTAAGTGCAAAGCACTTGAAAAAGCAACACGTGATGTGGTAGCAGAAATGCAAGTAGATGCCAATGTCACAAAAGAAGAAGATATTGTTAAAATAATGGGTTATGGAATAATGCATACACCCGGACTGGTAATTAATGAAAAGGTCGTGTTATCTGGCCGTGTTCCTTCAAAAGATGAGATAAAAAATTTAATAACCCAAAACAATTAAAAAAATGAAAACAATAAAAGTTCTTTTTTTCGCATTGGTTGCATTAAGCATGAATATTTCATGTAACGCACAAACCACTAAAAATGAAGAAACTAAAGTTTCAAAGGCCGATAAGGTTGAAGTGTATTATTTTCATTATACCCGAAGGTGCTTAACCTGTAATACTGTTGAAAGCGTTTCAAAAGAGGCTGTAGCTGAACTTTATGGCAATAAAGTAAGCTTTACAGAATATAATCTTGATGAAGAAGCAGGCAAGAAAAAAGGAAAGGAACTGAATATTTCCGGCCAAACACTACTAATTGTAGCAGGCGAAACGAAAATAAACATCACCAACGAGGGGTTTATGAATGCACGCAGCAATCCTGAAAAACTAAAAGCAATTATTAAAGAAAAAATTGACCCATTACTTTAATTATGGAAGAATTTCTAAATAATATCATGGGCAACAGTTCGTTGCCCTTTGTTACTGCATTTGTGCTTGGGTTGATGACAGCAATCAGCCCATGCCCGCTTGCAACGAATATCACGGCAATAGGATTTATTAGCAAGGATGTTGAACATAAGAAGAAAGTATTTATCAATGGTTTGGTTTATACGCTTGGCAGGGCTTTATCATACACCTTACTTGCTGTAATCATTTTTATCGGTGCCGACCAGTTTAAGGTTTCGGGATGGTTTCAGCAATATGGAGAAAAGTTTATCGGGCCACTACTTATTGTAATAGGCCTGCTCATGCTCGATGTACTGAAAATCAAATTTCCTGGCATGAGTTCATTGACAAAACGCTTCCAGGAAAACGGAACCAATAGTTACTGGGAAGTTTTATTATTGGGAGTATTATTCGCTCTTGCATTCTGCCCGTATAGTGGAGTTTTATATTTTGGCATGTTGTTGCCGATGACAATCGGCAGCGCATCAGGCTTATACCTTCCTGTAGTTTTTGCTATAGCCACCGGAATACCTGTAATTATTTTTGCATGGTTAATTGCTTATACGGTATCAGGTGTTGGCAAATTATATCACAGGCTTAAAACATTTGAAATCTGGTTTCGAAGGGTGATATCTGTACTTTTTATTGGTGTAGGAATCTACTATGTAATTACAATTTATTTTTAAAAAAATTATAATGATTGTTCGGCATTACACAAACAATTTAAATGGATGAATATGGAATGGAAAAAAGAAATTAAAATACTGACATGGATAATCGTCGTATTTCTGTTTGCATTCTTTATGCCTTTGGAAAGTGCCAGGTTTAAAGAAGCCATTATGGCTACATTCGATTTAACAAAGTGGTATGCACAGGAGCATGTAATTCTTTGTTTATTGCCCGCCTTTTTTATTGCCGGGGTAATATCGGTTTTTGTGAGCCAGGGGGCTGTAATGAAATATTTCGGTGCAAAAGCCAAAAAGTGGGTTGCTTATACAGTTGCTTCCGTTTCGGGGACAATCCTTGCAGTATGTAGCTGTACCATTTTACCTCTGTTTTCAAGTATTCATAAAAGAGGTGCTGGATTAGGCCCAGCCATTGCCTTTCTGTATTCAGGCCCTGCCATCAACATACTGGCAATTATACTTACAGCCCGTATTTTAGGGTTTGAAATGGGGGTTGCCCGTGTTATAGGTGCTGTTGTTTTTGCAATAGTTATTGGTTCTGCTATGTCGCTTATATACCGTAAGGAAGAAAAAGCGAAGCGCGAAGAACAAATAAACTTCCCGGATATGCCTGAAAAACGCCCCATGTGGCAAACAGCCCTGCATTTTTTCACCCTTGTACTTATCCTTGTTTTTGCAAACTGGGGCAAACCTGGTAACGATGTTACAAGCGGTGGCTGGTATTGGTTATGGGCAAACAAATGGTATATAACTTCTGCCTTTGGTGTTGTGTTGGTTTTCTCATTAATCTATATCCTTAAATTAAAATGGCAGTATGTATTACTTGCTGCTGTTGCTACTGCGGTTTCAGCTTTTATCAGTCCATCGCCTTTAATCCCGATGGTTGTTGGAATTGGTGCTGTTGCTGTTATTACTCTTTTCGATAAACGGGAACCGGAAAACAAGGAATGGACACTTTCTACCTGGGATTTCGCCAAACAAATTATGCCATTACTGGCTATAGGGGTTGTTATTGCAGGTTTCCTTCTTGGGTCAACCCACGACAACACAGCAATGGCCGGCATAATTCCCAATACATGGATTGCCAGTTTTGTCGGGGGCAACTCGGTATTCTCGAATTTCTTTGCTTCTATTGTTGGGGCATTCATGTATTTTGCCACACTTACCGAAGTGCCTATACTACAAGGGTTAATAGCTGCCGGTATGGGAAAAGGCCCTGCTTTGGCATTATTACTTGCCGGCCCGTCATTATCGCTACCCAATATGTTGGTTATTCGAGGTGTAATGGGTACACAAAAAACCATAGTTTATGTGGCCCTTGTTGTTGTAATGGCAACGCTTAGCGGATTTGTTTTCGGAGTCCTTTTTTAGCTTTGTAAGTAATAAATACAATGTAACTGATTATTAATACAACTGCATAATGAAAGTCTTGATTCTATGTACAGGCAACAGCTGCCGCAGCCAAATGGCACACGGCTTCTTACAATCGTTCGACCCAAACATTACTGTGTGCTCGGCAGGAACAGAAGCATCGGGCCAACTGAACGATAAAGCTGTAAAGGCAATGGCTGAAATCGGAATTGATATAAGTCATCACACCTCCGATTCTGTGGACATGTACCTGAAAGATGAATGGGATTATGTAATAACCGTATGCGGTGGGGCAAACGAGGCTTGTCCTGCCTTTATGGGAAAAGTAAAGCACCGATTACACATCGGTTTTGACGACCCATCGCACGCAACAGGTACAGACGAATTTATCTGGAGCGAATTTATCCGTGTCCGTGACGAGATAAAACAAAGTTTCTGCAAGTTTTATGACGAACAAATAAAACCTCAGTTATGAAAGCCGAAGATTTAAAACTTATTGTGCAGGAAAAATACGGTGAAATTGCAAAACAAAGCAAAATTCAGGGGCAATCTTCCTGTTGTGGCCCTTCGGGCTGTTGTGGTGGATTAGAGTTTAGCATGATTGGTGATGAATATGCAAATATCGAAGGACATAATACTGATGCTGACCTTGGATTGGGATGCGGTTTACCTACACAATATGCTGAAATAAAAGCAGGAAACCACTTACTGGATTTGGGTTCAGGAGCAGGCAATGACTGTTTTGTAGCCCGTAGTATTGTTGGCGAAACAGGGCATGTAACAGGAATAGACTTTACCGATGCCATGTTGGATAAAGCAAACAAGAACCTTGAAAAAACAGGGTTTAAAAACATTGATTTTGTAAAGGGTGATATTGAACAAATGCCCCTTCATGATAATTCGTTCGATGTAGTTGTCAGTAATTGTGTGCTAAACCTGGTTCCTGATAAACAAAAGGCTTTTAGTGAAATTTACCGTGTGTTAAAGCCGGGCGGTCATTTCTGCATTTCCGATGTGGTGTTGACCGGGGAACTTCCTCAAAAATTACAGGAAGCAGCCGAGATGTATGCCGGCTGTGTTTCAGGGGCAATCTTAAAAGATGCTTACATAGCCATTATCAGAGAACAAGGATTTACCAACGTTGAAGTTAAAAAGGAAAAAGAAATCGAAATCCCAAACAACATTCTCTTGAACTACACCACACTTGATGAAATAAGAGAATTCAAACGTAAAAAGATTGGTATTTATAGTATAACAGTAAACGCAACAAAAAATGGGCAACAATAAAAAACAGATTGGTTTTTTTGAAAAATACCTGACCCTTTGGGTTGCTCTGTGTATCGCAGTAGGTATCGGTATTGGATATTTAGCAGGTGATAGTGTTCAGGTGTTTAGCAGTATGGAGGTTTACAAGGTAAATATTCCGGTTGCTATATTAGTTTGGCTAATGATTTACCCGATGATGCTTCAGGTTGATTTTTCAAGTATCAAAAACGTGGGTAACCGTCCTAAAGGATTAGTATTAACAGTTGTCGTAAATTGGCTCATTAAACCATTTACAATGGCATTCTTTGCATGGATATTTTTCTCAAAACTATATTCGGCATTTATCTCGCCCGAACAGGCAGGAGAATACATTGCCGGGGCAATTCTTTTAGGCGCAGCACCATGTACAGCTATGGTATTTGTTTGGAGCTACCTTACTGATGGCGACCCTAACTATACCTTAGTTCAGGTTTCAGTTAACGACTTGATAATTTTAGTTGCTTTTATTCCAATTGTTGGTTTGCTTTTGGGAATTACAAACATTACCATACCTTATGACACTTTAGTTGCAAGTATTGTAGTTTTTGTGGTTGTTCCTCTATTTGCAGGGTATATCACTCATAAAATGCTTATAAAAAGAAAAGGAGAAGATTGGTTTAAAAACCAGTTCTTACCAAAATTTAAACCTGTTTCAATCATTGCCTTATTGCTTACATTGATTCTTTTATTTGCATTTCAAGGTAATATTATCGTAGAGAATCCTTTGATTATTTTATTAGTAGCTATTCCGTTGGTAATTCAAACCTACTTTATCTTCTTTGTTGCTTGGTTTGGAGGAAGAAAATTAAAACTTCCTCATGCCATTTGTTCTCCTGCTGCAATGATTGGTGCAAGCAACTTTTTTGAACTGGCAGTAGCCGTTGCAATAGCTTTATTCGGATTACAATCACCTGCTGCAATGGTAACAGTTGTTGGCGTATTGGTTGAAGTTCCGGTAATGTTATCGCTTGTAAAATTGGCAAATAAATGGAAGTATTAATTATTGTTTTAGCCGCCTTTGGGGCCTCTATGCTTACCTTTTTCTCCGGGTTTGGGCTTGGCACCATACTTGCACCTGTGTTTGCAATATTTTTCCCGGTTGATATTGCCATTGCACTAACAGGGGTTGTACATTTCGCAAATAACCTTTTTAAACTTGCCCTGGTAGGAAAATACGCCAATAAAACAGTGCTTTTGCGGTTTGGCTTACCGGCAATTCTTGCATCTTTTGCCGGGGCGTGGCTTTTAATACGTATTACTTCAATGCCTGCGGTTTACCAATATGAAATGGGCAATAAACTCTATGAAATTACTCCTGTAAAACTTACAATTGCCATACTTCTTATAGCATTTTCTCTTCTCGAAATTGTTCCTGCATTTCAAAAAGTTCAATTCTCTAAAGATAAACTACCACTGGGCGGTTTATTAAGCGGCTTCTTTGGAGGCCTATCGGGAATCCAGGGAGCCATACGCAGTGCATTCCTCATTAAAACCGGTTTGTCGAAAGAATCGTATATTGCTACCGGCGTTGTTATAGCCTGTATGGTCGATATATCCAGGTTAACAGTATATGCTTCGCAGTTTGCTACGGCTCGTTTACACGAATATATTCCCCTTCTGGTTTCAGCAACGCTGTCTGCCATTGCCGGGGCAATCATTGGCAAAGCCCTGCTTCGGAAAGTTACCTTGCGAAGTATTCAGCTTTTGGTTGCTGTAATGCTTATTCTTATTTCTTCGGCTTTAGCTTTGGGGCTTATTTAAGATGTAAATATTCTAAATTCTTTATCATACATTGTTCCCCAACTTAATATGCTTTTAATTTTTATTAGGCTTAAGTACACGTATTGATTAGTGCCAAAACAGTATATATTTTTGCAAGAATGGTCAAATGGCTTATGCCGGTATATATATGTTTTAATTGATGGCTACCTTTAGATAAGGTATTTAAACAAATATTTTTCTCATGAACAAACTGACTTCTACACTACTGACAATTGGTTTTTTAAATGTTTATAGTTACATAAACGCCCAAACCACCATTGATACTTTAACCTTTTCGAACCTAACCGAAACCGGGGGCAAAATTACCGATCAGTACAACAATTCCCCTGCCGGCGAAGGAATAGAAAATGTTACAGACGGAAAGCCAGCCACCAAATTTCTTACCCGAAACAACAGTTTTTGGATAATATTCGAATCGAACACCAGTGCAGTTGTTAACAAATATGCCCTTACTTCGGCAAACGATTTTGCAAACCGCGATCCAAAAGCCTGGACTTTCTATGGTTCAAATGATGGCATGAACTGGAAGGCCCTTTCCATTCAAAGCAACCAAAACTTTTTAAAACGGTTCGAACGAAAGGTTTATCTTTTTAACAATACAAGCCCATATCGTTTTTACAAATTACAGGTAACACAAAACCATGGCGATGCAAACACGCAGCTCTCGGAATTTGAAGTTTGGGGAACTAACTTTGTGCCAGCTGCCCCTGCAAATTTTACAGCAGAATATAAAAATTCATCAATAGAATTATCGTGGTATGATATGGCAACAAATGAAGATGGCTTTTTGCTTGAGAAATCGGCATCGGGCAACGAATTTGTTACAATAGCAGACTTACCGCAAAACACACAAAACTATTCTGATGGTGTTTGTGCTTCCTCTTCGTATGTATATCGTATAGCTGCCCGCAATAGTAGTGGCGCTTCGCAATATATTTATGCAATGGCAACCAGTCCGGTTGCTCCGGAACTTGCTGATATTACCAATTCTCCCGGTGGGGCATTTTATGCCCAATATACCGAATCGTCGCCGGCAAACGAAGGTTATAATAACCTTTTCGATAATGATTTTACCACCAAATATTTAACCACAAGCCATAATTCAGGATGGATAATTTTTAAAACCCCCTCACCTACCCTGGTTACACAATATGCCATTACCTCTGCAAACGATGCACCGGAACGCGACCCCAAAAACTGGGTTTTGGAATGCTCAAACGACAGTATAAAATGGATTTTAGCCGACTCCAAACAAAACCAGTTATTTGGAGGAAGGTTTACCAGAAATTTATACCAATTCGATAACGATGAGGAATATACATATTACCGGTTATCGATACAGAACACCCTTTCGGGCGGTATGCTGCAAATAGCCGAAATAGAGTTCTTCGGAACCGGAGGGGCAACCATAACCGATATTCCTGCAGAACCGGCTGCATTAAAGGCAATTGCTGTTACCGATAACCAGATTATACTTACCTGGAACGATTTATCATCGAACGAAGATGGTTACGAAATATTCTGGTCAACCGATGCTTCTGACTGGGATTCGGTTACTATCGATAAAAACAACACCGAATACCACTGCCTTCAACTTAATGAATTAACAAGCTATTATTATAAAATTAGAGCTTTCAACAGTGCCGGCAAATCGGGTTTTACACCGGTTGTTAATGCCGAAACCCTTTCTGCTTTGCCACCGGAAACTATTCAGGAAAAATGGGGCGAACATAACCAGTTGATAAAACGAACTTTCTATAACGATCATATTGCTGTATATATCGACGACGACATGGATCCCTCAATAACCTGGTACCATAGCATGGCTGAGCGTGTATGGCGCTATACGAAAGCAACCTATGGCGATTTTTCCGATCCGCGTTTGTATGTTATTATGCACCAGGATAAATATAGCGGCGGCCACCCGGCCACATACTTCGATCCATCGCATTATTACTTAAATGCCATTGACATGGGACAGAATGGTTCATGGGACGATTCAACCGATTGGAACCTGGGCATTCTTGTACATGAAACCGGGCACATTGTGGAAGGAGCATCGAAACATGTCCGCGAGTCGCCTGCTTTTGGCATCTGGGGCGACAGCAAATGGATGGAAATTTACACCTACGACATATATCTGGGCATTGGCAAACCCGATGAAGCCCAAAAAGCAGCCGACATCTACAACAACACATACGATAATTTTCCTGTGGCCGGCTCGCAATGGTTTAAAAACTGGTTTTTCCCTATTTATGATAAATTTGGCGAAACAACTGTATTGAACAATTATTTTACCCTGCTCGGAGAACATTTTCCGCAAAAAAACGGCTCCTATACCCGTGCAATGAACTGGGGAGAATTTGTGCATTTCTGGAGCGCAGCAGCAAATTTTAACCTGAAAGCCCAGGCTACCCTTGCTTTTGGTTGGCCAATTGAATGGGAAAACCAGTTTAAACAGGCCCAAATCGATTTTCCGCTGTCCTACCACGATAATACTATACCAGAAGCCCCGCTTAAACTTGTTGCCTCGGCTGTATCGGAAAACAAAATAAACCTTTACTGGATAGACTTATCGAAGGGTGAACATGGCACGCGAATTGAACGGTCGGAAAATGGCATAGAATTTACACTCATAACCAATATTGCAGCAGGGGCTACAACTTTCACCGATTCAGGCCTGACAAGAAAAACAAAATATATTTATCGGATTAATACTTCGAATGAACATTCCAATTCGTTGTATTCAAATACAGTAGCGGCAGTTACTTTCGATCAACCATTGGTTTCACCGGCAAACCTGCTGCTCGAAGCCAGCGAAAGGGGAATAGAGGTTTGCTGGGCAGATCTATCCGACAATGAAGCGGGCTTCAGAATTGAAAGGGCTGAGGACGATGGAAATTTTAAGTTTTACGATCAGGTATTGGCAAACACAAACTGTTATGTTGATACAAATACCACCAGCGGTATAACCTATAAATACAGGGTAAGGGCTGAAAACACACAAGAAGTATCGGCTTTTACCAACGAAGCCTATGGTACTTTGGAATTTGTAAATGCCAATAATGCAGTGTGGAACAACATAAGAATATGTCCAAACCCGGCACAAAGTTTTATTGTTTTTTCTAATTCCGACATCGAACCGGTAACACAGGAAATATCTGTTTTTTCGGCAGATGGAAAAGAAGTTTACACCCTGGCCAGGCCTTCAAATATTGAAGTCATTCATTTAGAAAACTTTGCGAAAGGAATATATTTTATCAGGTTAAAAGCAAACTCCTGTCAAAAAACACTTAAACTAATTGTTCAGTGAATATTTACACCTAAGAAGTTAATAATAATACTGCCCCTATATATTTTGTGGGCAATGATAAACCGGGATCATTTTCCCGGTTTTTTTGTTTTATTATTGACATGGATTATTTTTTATACTATCTTTATACATTCTCAACTAAGAATTATTCTTATTAAGATGGAAGTAAAAAAAAAGGTTTCCCTTGCTATTGCAAATAAAGGGTTAAAAGTAACCCCTCAAAGAATAGCCGTGTTCGAAGCCATAAATAGTTTAAACAACCATCCCTCGGCCGATGAAATAATTGCTGTAATAAAAAAACATCATCCTAACCTTGCTGTGGGCACAGTATATAAAACACTCGAAACGTTTGTTGAAAAAGGCATTCTGAAAAAAGTAAAAACCGACAAAGATATAATGCGTTACGACCCGATCCAGGAAAAACACCATCATTTATACAGTAATGTATCGGAACGAATTGAAGATTATATTGATGAAGGCCTTGATGAATTAATCAAGAATTATTTCCGGACAAAACAAATTGACGGGTTCACAATAGAAGATATCAAACTTCAAATTTCTGGTAAATTTAAGGATGAATAACAAAGTAAAACCCTATTAACTAATACTGTAAACAATTTCAGAAATATATAACCAAAAAATCTTGTCTTATGAAAAACAAAAAGCTCACCAGTACATCGGGCGCCCCGGTGGCAGACAACCAAAACATAATGACTGCTGGCAAACGTGGCCCGGCATTGTTGCAAAGTATATGGTTTCTTGAAAAACTGGCACACTTCGACCGTGAAGTAATTCCCGAACGCCGCATGCACGCAAAAGGCTCTGGCGCCTTTGGAACATTTACAGTTACACACGATATCACAAAATACACACGTGCCAAAGTGTTTTCGGATATAGGAAAGAAAACCGATGTTTTTGTCCGCTTCTCAACCGTTGCAGGTGAGCGGGGCGCGGCAGATGCTGAGAGGGACATTCGGGGGTTTGCCATTAAGTTTTATACCGAAGAGGGTAACTGGGATTTGGTTGGCAACAACACCCCGGTTTTTTTCTTAAAAGATCCGTTAAAATTTCCCGATTTGAACCACGCTGTAAAACGCGACCCCCGTACAAACCTTCGTAGCGCATTAAACAACTGGGATTTCTGGACAAGCCTTCCCGAAGCGCTGCACCAGGTTACCATTACCATGAGCGAAAGGGGCATTCCGGCCAGCTACAGGCACATGAACGGCTATGGCAGCCATACCTTCAGCCTTATTAACAGCAAAAATGAACGAATTTGGGTAAAATTCCATTTTAAAACCCAGCAAGGCATAAAATGCCTTACCGACCAGGAAGCCGAAGCAATAATTGGCAAATGCCGCGAAAGCCACCAGCGCGATCTTTTGGAAAGTATCGATAAGGGCGATTTCCCGAAATGGAAAATGCAAATACAAGTGATGAGCGACGAACAGGCAAAGAAATGCAAATTCAACCCCTTCGATCTTTCAAAAGTCTGGTCACATAAGGAATACCCTCTAATAGATGTTGGAATTCTCGAGCTGAACAAAAACCCCGAAAACTACTTTGCCGATGTTGAACAAGCTGCCTTTAACCCGGCAAATATTGTTCCGGGAATTGGTTTTTCGCCCGATAAAATGTTACAGGGCCGGCTGTTCTCTTATGGCGATGCCCAGCGTTACCGACTGGGAGTAAACCACTACCAGATACCAGTAAACCGCCCGCGATGCCCCTTCCTGAATATGTTCCACCGCGATGGCCAAATGCGCGTTGATGGTAACTATGGCGCAACCTTAGGCTACGAACCAAACAGCTTCGGCGAATGGCAGGAACAACCCGAATTTAAAGAACCACCATTGGAAATTGATGGCGCTGCCGATTACTGGAATCACCGCGAAGACGACGATTATTACTCTCAGGCAGGCGACTTGTTCAGGTTAATGAACAAAGAACAGCAGGAAGCTTTATTTGGAAATACAGCGCGGGCTATGGGCGATGTTCCTAAAGAAATAAAAATAAGGCATATAAAAAATTGTATGATGGCCGACAAAGCTTATGGCGAAGGTATTGCTAAGGCACTCGGTATTTCTTTATCGGATTTGTAATTTTTGTACACGAATTGGCATATTTAAAATTTTGCTGACAGAAAATAAACTATAAAATAATTATGAGAGAAAAAAGTATTGAACTATTAAACAAAGCGGTTGCAGATGAACTGGCAGCCGTTCACCAGTACATGTATTTTCATTTTCATTGCGACGATTTAGGTTACGACCTGATTTCGAACCTTTTCAAACGTACAGCCATTGAAGAAATGATGCACGTTGAGCTTTTGGCCGAACGTATCCTTTTCCTGAAAGGCGAAGTTGAAATGAAAGCATCGAACGATGTAAAAAAAGTGCACGATGTTAAAATAATGCTTGAAATGGCTGCCGAAATGGAAACCAATAGCGTAAAGGATTATAACAACTGGGCGCTTGAGTGTTCGAAAAATGCCGATTCGGCAACAAAAAAAATATTTGAACAACTCGTTGATGATGAAGAACGCCACTTCGACCAATATGACAAAGAAATGGAAAACCTCGTTAAATTTGGTGACAACTATCTTGCACTGCAATCGATAGAGCGCAGTAAATCAGTTGCTGCCGGAAGGCCTTCGGAATAAAATATAAGTAAGGGGCATAATTCTTTTTTTGTTTGATGAATTATGCCCCACTTAATATTTATGGCCACTGTTTATAGTTTTTACAAAAAAACTGGTAAATTTCTACTTCTCTATATCATTCTTGTTTACTTACAATTATTCCTGGTAAACACTTTTTTCTCGAAACCATATTTTTTTTTCGCTGTTCTAAACAATATGCAATTCAATATGTTTTAACAAATAATTAACAAATAAAATCAAATAACTATGGAAGAAAAAACAGAACAAAAGGTTTATTCTATACCACGTATTGGTGAACCTGCCCCGGAATTTAAAGCAGTAACCACTCAGGGGGACATAAATTTTCCGGCCGACTATAAGGGTAGCTGGGTAATTTTGTTTAGCCATCCGGCCGACTTCACTCCGGTTTGCACCTCTGAGTTTATGACTTTCGCCAGCATGGAGAAAGATTTTAACAAGGCAAACTGTAAATTGGTCGGCCTTTCGGTCGATGGTTTGTATAGCCATATTGCTTGGTTGCGCACTATTAAAGAAAAAATCGAGTATAAAGGCATGAAGAACGTAGAGGTTACCTTTCCGTTAATCGAAGATATTACTATGGAAGTTGCCAAGAAATACGGCATGATACAACCTGGCGAAAGCAACACAAAAGCGGTAAGGGCAGTGTTCGTTATCGACCCGAAAGGTATAGTACGTACCGTTCTTTATTACCCTCTAAGCCTTGGCCGTAATTTCGACGAACTTTACCGTATTGTTATTGCATTGCAGGCTGCCGACGAATTCAGCATCGCAACCCCAGCCGACTGGCAGCCGGGCGACGATGTTATTGTGCCTACGGCAGGTTCGTGCGGTGTAGCAAAAGAACGTATGGAAAGCAAGGATGAAAATACAACCTGCTACGACTGGTTTTTCTGTACCCGTAAACTCGATAAAGAAAAAGTTTTAAGTAAAATCCTGAAAAAATAATTTTTCATTAGCTTTCCTAATTAACCGGAAAGTAAATGTTTTTTTTAAATTCTTTAGCCTCTGTGGTTCTATAACTTTACATTGAATCACAGAGGTTTTATAAAAAAATGGTGAAATATTTTAGACAACACATTCTCGCTAAATACATATTTGGTTTGTACATATATGTAAACATTTGTATTAATGCAATATAGACCACATCTAAATTCTAAAAAATAAAAAAGCCAACCCGGCCCAATCCTCTTTATTTGTCAGCCAGATAAACAAACTGATCCCAAAAACTATTAACAAAATCAAAGCATTTATCAACCAAATTTCTCCCGGTTCAAAAATCAAAGTATATTTGCGCCTCACTATCAACATTCAAAACAAAATACATGAGTGGATTTTTTGGAAGCGTATCGAAAAACGATTGTGTGCCAGATGTTTTCTATGGTACCGACTACCATTCGCACCTGGGCACAAAACGGGCAGGATTGGCTTTTTTTTCGAGGGAAAAAGGTTTTCAGCGAGCGATACATAGTTTGGAAGATGGTTATTTCCGCAACAAGTTCGAACAAGATATAAAAGGCTTTGCCGGTTCAAGCGGAATTGGTGTTATTAGCGATAACGAAGCCCAACCCATACAGGTAACCACTCACCTTGGGCGGTTTGCTGTTGCCACAGTGTCGAAAATAGTAAACATCGATGAACTCGAACAACGTTTTCTAAAGCAATGCCGTACATTTTCAGAAACCAGCCAGGGGTCAGTTAACCCTACCGAACTTGTAGCCATGCTTATTGCCGAAAAAGAAAGCTTTGTTGCCGGTATAGAAAATGTGTTTGAAAAAATAAAAGGCTCATGTTCGCTTCTAATATTAACTGAGAACGGCAGTATAATAGCTGCCCGCGATAAACTCGGCAGAACTCCGGTAATTATCGGAAAAAACGAGAACGGCTATGCTGCCACATTCGAAACCTGTGCATTTCCGAATCTAGGTTACGAAACCCAATATTACCTGGGGCCTGGCGAAATTGTCAGCCTCACGGCCGATGGATACCATCAGTTGCGGAAACCTGGCGAAAAAATGCAGGTTTGCTCATTTTTATGGGTTTATTATGGATATCCGCCATCGTTTTACGAAGGCATTAATGTCGATGAAAGCCGTTATAGAAGTGGCGCTGCACTTGCAAAAGACGATGAAATTGATGTGGACTTTGCAGCAGGGATACCCGATTCAGGACTGGGGCATGCAATGGGCTACAGTAACGAAAAATGTATTCCGCTTAAAAGGCCTTATTCAAAATATACCCCTACCTGGCCCCGCAGTTTCATGCCCCAAAACCAGGAAACACGAGAATTGGTTGCCAAAATGAAACTTATACCGAATGAATCGGTTATTAAGGGCAAGCGCGGGGTTTTTCTCGACGACTCTATTGTTAGGGGCACACAACTTAAAGATAATGTTCGCGACCTTCACGATGCTGGTATTAAAGAGGTGCACATGCGCATTGCATGCCCGCCCCTTACCTACCCCTGTATGTTTTTAAATTTCAGCCGTTCGCGTTCCAATCTCGATTTGGCAACCCATAAAGCTGTAAAGTTGCTCGAAGGGAAGGACAATACCGAAATGGCGGAATATTCTAACCCCGATAATATTAAGTACCAGACTATGGTGGAGCAAATTAGAAAAAACCTCGATCTTACGACCCTTAAATTTCAAAGGCTCGACGATCTGGTGAACGCTATAGGCCTTCCAAAAGAAAAGTTGTGCACCCATTGTTGGGATGGCTCGAGTTACTTTTAATTTTTACAAGGTACTTAAGGCTTCATCGGGTTCCTGTTCAGGATACATCAATATACAATTGTTGTTTGGGTACAACTCGCAAATGTCGTGTGGATATGTGTCCATAAGCCGGTGATACGACAAACTGTTCTTTCTTGCATGAATTACTATTAATAAGTCATCGGAGGTTAATTCTGGTTTAAATGAAGTTAATTTTGAATAATAGCTATAACTTTTTAAAGTAAGGTTATTATCATTTCCAAAAGCTGTTTTTTCTTTTAAAAGGGCATTTTCCGAACCGACATGGTGCAACAGGGTTAACAATGCGCCGGTTTTGTTCTTAAGTTCCATTAGGGCAAATATAGTTTTCTCGAACGAATTTTCGTATTCAAATTTTGGAGGGGCAATTGTATAAATACGTTTGTTATCTGAAATATCGCGTGCCAGTTTTACTACCAAAACCATTTTGCCAGTTTTTACCAGAAGGTTACGTATTAGGGTGCCAAAAAAATATTGGAAAGCGCTTTTTTTTATGTTCCACCCAATAATTATGGCACTTGCCGAAATATCATTAGCTGCATTTGCAATGCCATTAGAAACATTCTGATCGATTCTGGAGAAAAGTTCAATTTTTGTGTCATTTTCTTTCGGGAACAAATCGACTTCTCGAACTATATGTTCTTGTACAAGCCTGCTTTTGGCAGCCTCCATAGAGTCGGACGAAACTGATAAAATATGCAAAGGCGCCGTATTCGCAGATTCTTTAATGTGAGCTGCAAACTTTATAAGGCTTTTCATAGTCATAGGGTTCGAAACCGATACAAGAAGCCGCTTATTAAAACTTCTGTCAGGGTTCCCGAACGAAATTACTGCAGCTAATATCTTTTTAGCTGTAATTTCTGTTAAGAATGAGCTATAAAAACTGGTGAACATAATTAACAGAACGGTAATATTTATTATTGTTTCATCCATAAGCCCCGATTTAAACAATAAAATGGCAATGGCTATGGCAGCCGCAGCTTTAGAGCTTGAAAGCCCGGCAATAAGGTTTCGAAAATCCCGGTTTAACTTCATTTGTTTTTGAATGATTGCTGCAGCAATATACTTTCCTGCCACATAAGCTATAAACAAAGTGCCAACCAGTCCCCAAACCGACAATGATGATGTAAAAGCAAGCGGGTTAATTAATATACCTACACCAATTAAAAATAATGGAATAAAAAGGGTTTCGCCAAAGAAACTGATTCTAGACAACAAAAGAGGGGAACTCCCTATAAACCTGTTTATGGTGAGCCCGGCAAAGAAAGTACCAATTATTGGTTCGATTTTAAGTATTTCCGAAAGAAAAGCACTGGCCATAGCCATTGCAAGGGTAAAAATAAAACCGAAAGTTGTATCTCCCTCATAATTTACGAAAAACCATTTACAAATACGCGGCAGCAAAAATAGGGTGAAAAAGAACAGCACAAAATACCTTAATACAATGGCGGAAATGAAACTTAAAGAAAAATTGTCAGCACTTAAATCGCCAAATAGGCTTACAGAAACAAGGGCAAGCGTATCGGCAATAATAGTTGCCCCAATGACTAGTGTAACAGAAATATGGTTTTTCAGCCCATATTTTGCAACAATTGGGTACGATACCAGGGTATGCGTGCCTAGCATTGTTGCGATGCCTATAATTGCCAGTTTATCGAGATTGTAAAACAGCATTAAAAAAACAATGCCCAGGATAAATGGAATGAAAAACGAAAATATGCCAAAAAGCAGTGCCTGTTTTTTATGCATAAGAAAATCGTCGAAGTTTATTTCGAGCCCCACAAGAAACATCAGGTACAACAAACCAAACGAACCCAGAATATCAAAACCTATTTCTTTCGATAAAAGGTTTAACCCAAACGGCCCAACCAATATCCCCGCCAATATAAGGCCAACAATACCGGGTATTTTTAGTTTCTTAAATACAGGCGGAAGAAACAAAATTATGAAAAACAGTGTAGTAAATATACCAACGGCATCAGTAAAAGGTAATTTAATCAGAAGAAAACTTCCCATTTCTATTTGGATATTAACTGCAAAATAGCATTTTTTTTGTTTCGGCTTACGACCGTTTGAAAGATTATAAGATGGAGCAAAGCAGTTAACCTGTTTTAAAACTGTTTATTAACAGAATATATGAATGGAGTAGGTTAATTAATTTTTTTTAGCGAGATAAGAATTTCATCGAGGCCGTTAAGTTTAATTTCGTAAACCGTTTCAAGCATTATGCCCAGTTTGCCTTTCGGAAACCCTTGCCGCTTGAACCATTCGAGATAATGCATGGGCAAATTTGCCACAACTGAGCCTTTATATTTGCCAAAAGGCATTGGTGTGCTAACAATCTCAATAAGAATGTTCCTTTCGAAAGGAACTTGTAAATCTTCGTTCATGCGGGAAAGCAATTGGTTAATAAATTAAATTCGATTTAAAGCAACTACAGAATAATCTGCAGAAAGGCACCCATGCTCAAAACCCTTCTATTTTACGGCTGTTTTTTATTGCCGAGCGTTTTTTCTTTTGCTCAATGCGTTTTTCAACCGACGATTTAGTGGGCCTGGTAGGTTTCCTTTTTCGTTTTGGCAAAAGTGCTTTTTGAATAATCCCAATAATTTTCAGGGTAGCCGAATCTTTATTTTGCAGCTGCGAACGCCCTTGCTGGCAGGTTACAATTAAATCGCCCCCAGATGTTAGTTTCGACTGCAATTTTGAAATTAAAAGCAGTTTTTGATCTGTGTTTAAGGCCGCCGATGAACTTATGTTAAAACGAACCTCTATTTTCGAGCTTACCTTGTTTACATTCTGCCCGCCAGGGCCGCTGCTGCGCGAGGCCGAAAAGACAAATTCCCTGACAATCAATTCTATAGTTTCTTCCGATAGCATCATATTTCAGAATGTTACTTTTAAAATTCATGCAATGTAACAATAATAAAAAATTCAAAAGTGGACCGACAAAAAATTTGTTTTATGCAAAAAAAAATGGGCCGGAAATAAATTTGCCCCAATACCTTTAATTAATTCATTGTATGTTGTTTTATTACACCGATAATTTATATTTTCGTGGCCAATATCAATATACACTTAACACCTTAAAAATTAGGCTATAAATGAGAAAATGGCGTATCGAAGATTCGGCTGAACTTTATAACATTCAGGGTTGGGGAATCGATTATTTTTCAATTAACGAAAAAGGCAATGTGGTTGTAACCCCTAAAAAGAATGATATACAGATTGATATAAAAGAACTTGTCGATGAGTTGATGCTGCGCGATGTTGCCTCACCTGTTTTAATAAGGTTTACAGATATTCTGCAAAACCGTATTGAAAAAATGTCGAAATGCTTTAAAATTGCTTCGGAAGAATACGAATATAAAGGGAGCAACGTAATAGTTTACCCTATAAAGGTAAACCAGATGCGACCTATTGTAGAAGAAATAGTAAGCCATGGCAAGCGTTTTAATATTGGCCTCGAGGCAGGTTCAAAACCCGAATTGCATGCTGTGATAGCTATTAACACCGATCTCGATTCGCTTATTATATGCAATGGGTACAAAGATGAAGACTATATTGAACTGGCCCTGCTTGCTCAAAAAATGGGTAAACGAATTTTTCTGGTAGTTGAAAAGCTTAATGAACTTAAGCTAATTGCCAAAATATCGAAGCGGCTAAAAATAAAACCAAATATTGGCGTACGCATAAAACTGGCCAGTTCGGGCAGCGGAAAGTGGGAAGAATCTGGCGGCGATGGCAGCAAATTCGGTCTTACTTCGAGCGAACTGCTCGATGCAATGGACTTTCTAGATAAAAACCGCATGAAAGATTGCCTTCGGTTGGTGCATTTCCATATTGGCAGCCAGGTTACAAAAATTCGCCGTATTAAAACTGCCCTGCGCGAAGCCTCGCAATTTTATGCCGAACTTTGTAGAAACGGCTTTAACGTTGAATTTGTTGATATTGGCGGGGGACTCGGGGTTGATTACGATGGCACGCGCTCGTCAAGCAGCGAAAGTAGCGTAAACTACAGCATACAGGAATATGTAAACGATTCTGTTTCAACTTTTGTCGATATCTGCGAAAAAAACAATCTTCCACACCCCAATATAATAACCGAATCGGGGCGTTCGTTAACTGCCCATCACTCTGTGCTGGTTTTTGAAGTACTTGAAACAACCAGTTTGCCCGAATGGGAAGAAGATGTTGAGATTACAGAAAACGATCACGAACTGGTACAGGAACTATATTCAATTTGGGACTCGCTCAACCAGCCGCGCATGCTCGAAGCCTGGCATGATGCACAGCAAATTCGCGAAGAGGCTTTGGATCGCTTCAGCCTGGGCATGCTCGACCTGAAAACCCGTGCACAGGTCGAAAGGCTTTTCTGGTCAATTGCACGCGAAATACACTCTATGATATCTAAATCAAAGCATGTGCCCGAAGAGTTGCGGTACCTGTCAAAACTCCTTTCAGATAAGTATTTCTGCAATTTCTCGTTGTTCCAATCGTTGCCAGATTCCTGGGCTATCGACCAGATATTTCCGATAATGCCCATACAGCGCCTCGACGAAAAACCAGAACGAAACGCAACCTTACAAGATATAACCTGCGATTCCGATGGCAAAATCGACAACTTTATTTCAACCCGCAATGTTCAGCACTACTTGCCGGTGCATACACTAAATAATAAAGATTCTTATTATATCGGCGTTTTTCTGGTAGGGGCATATCAGGAAATACTGGGCGACCTTCACAACCTTTTTGGCGACACAAATGCAGTGCATGTATCGGTCGATGAAAACGGTTATTATATTGATCGGATTATCGATGGCGAAACGGTTGCCGAAGTGCTCGATTATGTGCAGTACAATTCGAAAAAACTTGTACGCACGGTGGAAACATGGGTTACAGCATCGGTAAAAGCCGGAAACATAACTGCCGAAGAAGGAAAAGAATTTCTTTCGAACTACCGTTCGGGTTTGTATGGTTATACCTACCTCGAATAGCAATCAACAAAATTTGAGGAAACACATAAATGCATGGCCGGTTTTGTTGCCATGCTTTTTTTTTGAAGCTAAAAGAAAGAAAATGAAAAAACATTATTCCTTATAGTTAAAAAATTTAGTTATTAATCTTTTCCAAATAGCTATTTTTATAACGGGTTTTACAAATTAGCCCCGCCTCAAAAAACACCTTAACAGCCGATGATAGTCCTGAAAGATATTGTTATAATATTTGCCCTTTCCACATTGGTAAACTATCTCTTCACAAAAATAAGGATACCAACAATTATAGGCTATCTGTTAACCGGCATAATTGCCGGACCGCACTTACTGGGTATAATAAAAATGCCCCACGAAATCGATTTAATGGCAGAAATTGGGGTTGTTTTACTAATGTTTACAATTGGCCTTGAGTTCTCGCTTAACCATCTTCTGAAAATACGCAGGATAGTATTTATCGGAGGTGCAGTACAATTGTTGTTCACTGCTGCTGTCACCTTTGTAGTGGTTAGAATTTATCATCTCGATATTGTGGCGTCGGTATTTATTGGAATGATTACCGCACTAAGCAGTACTGCGGTTGTTTTGAAACTTTTACAGGAAAGGTCGGAACTCACATCGAATTTCGGACGGACAATACTGGGCATTTTAATTTTTCAGGACCTGGTGATGGTGCCCATGATACTTTTTACCCCGGTTCTGGGTGGTTCGCACAGCGAAGGGTCAATACTTTGGCCATTACTTATTAAGGTTGTGCTGGTTATGGCAATACTTTACGTGGGAAACCGCTGGATTATGCCAAAGGTGTTGCATGCTATTGCAATGACCAAAAACCAGGAACTGTTTCTAATGAGTATATTTCTTATTTGCCTTGCTGTGGCGTTGCTTACCTCAGAACTAGGCTTGTCGCTGGCATTTGGGGCTTTCCTTGCCGGGTTAATGATTTCAGAGTCGGAATACAGCCATAACGCTTTCGGGCACCTTATTCCATTTAAAGACACCTTTACCAGTTTTTTCTTTGTTTCAATTGGAATGCTGCTCGACCTGTCATTTGTGGCCGACAATATATTTATGGTGGTGTATTCGGTTTTAATTGTTATTGTGGTAAAAACGGTTGTAGGGGGCGGTACGGCCTTTCTTCTCGGACATACATTCAGGGGCACTGTAATCGTTGGGTTGGCACTAAGCCAGGTTGGCGAATTCTCGTTTATACTGGCCAAGCTGGGGTTCGATTATAAAATCATACACCAGGATTTTTACCACTTATTCCTATCGGTTGCAGTAATTACCATGTCGGTATCGCCATTTTTAATTCAGGCATCGAGGCCACTTGCCAATTTACTGCTAAAACTACCATTGCCCGAATTTCTTACCAAAGGGTTATTCCCGCTGCCCGAAATCGACATTCCCCAGCTTACGAACCATATTGTATTTATTGGCAAAGATTCCAGGGCCCTCAGCCTTTCGGTTATGGCAAGACGCATGAACCTGCCTTATGTTTCGGTTGTTTTCGACCCTGCAACTGCACGCAAAAGGCAACAAAAAGGCGAAATGGTTATTTATGGCGATGCCACCAACGCCCCAATTTTGTCTAAAGCACATGCCGAAACCGCCGATATTATTGTACTATCTGTAGGAAACCTTATAACTTCTATGGCAATTGTCGAAAAAGTCAGGGAACTTAATAAGCGGGCATATATTATTGTTCGCACCAAACAGGTTACCGATATTGATAAATTATACAGCCTGGGTGCCAACGAGGTAATTCCCGAAGAGTTTGAAACGGCCATTGAAATTTACCAGCGGGTTTTAAAACAGAAGCTTATTCCGCAAAAAGACATCAATACAGTCATTGCAAAAATCAGGGACGATCATTACGGGATTTTTTGGGATAAAGATGAAAACAAAGATGAATTTGACTTTCTTAAAGAAATGCCCAATATTGATATCACCACACAGGAAATTGGCCCCGATTGCTTCCTGGTCAACAAAAGCCTGGCAGAAGCAAAAATCCGGCAAGTTTTTGGGGTTACCCTCGTTGCTATTCTCAGAAAGCAGCACCTCATAGAACATCCCCACCCTGATATTGAGTTCCAGGCAGGCGATATAATTTATTTGCTAGGCACTTCGGAACAAATAGCCAATTTCAGCGCAAAACTTTTAGCCCAACAATCTAAAGCATCCAATATTAACTAAGTAAGGCTGTTATCTAGTTTCGTAACAAGGCAGTAAGTTTATTCTTGTCCAGAATTTTAATGTTCTTGCCATCGGCAAAAATAATTTCCTCATCGTGAAGTTCGCGCATAGCCCTTGTTAACGAGGGCCTGGCTACGCCAAACATTTCTGCAAGTTCGGTTTGTGGTTTGTTAAGCAAAAAACTGTCGGAACCTGTTTTTTGCCTTACTTGAAGAAGATAATGGGCTATTTTCCCTTTTATAGTCTGAAACGAAAAAAACTTAAGTTTCTTCGATAAAAACTGAGCTTTATCGGAAATACTGTTCAGATAATTTATTAAAACTATATTATTGGAGTGAAGTAATTGCACAAATTGCATTTTAGAAATAAGTATTATGGTAGCCCTTTCATTGGCAACTATATCGCCCGGAAACCGGTTGTTGCTTCCAAAAATAAAAGCCGGTGCAAGCATGCGCGGACTTTCAATATCTTCAATTTTTATTGTTTTTCCATTAAAATCAGTCATCTCTCCCCGTACGCTTCCTTTTACAACTATCATTAAATCACGTACCTCGTCATCGCTCCGGGCAATATAATCGTCTTTATCATACACTTTTTCCCTGAACGTTACAGCATATAACAACTCATCGATTTGAGAGGGCGTTAGCCCTTTAAACAAAATGCAATTTTCTAAATTTAAAAACATACTATCCAACATATTAGCACTTGGTTGAAAAACTTATTGATTGTCTAACCTCAATAATCAAACTTTAAACTTTAAACTTTAAACTTTAAACTTTGAACTTTAAACTCAATTGTAACATTTGTTACCGTTTTTTGTTTCCCTCCCGACATACTTTTGTAACAACAAAACGAATCGTCCATTAAAATATTAAGTTATGATTAGAGAAATGGTTAAAATCGACGAAGAATTGTGCAATGGTTGCGGAGAATGTGTGCCAGCCTGTCACGAAGGCGCTTTACAGATTATCGATGGCAAAGCAAGGCTGATAAGCGATTTAATGTGTGACGGCCTTGGTGCCTGCATCGGGCACTGTCCTGTCGATGCCATTACTATTGAAAAACGCGAAGCAGAACCATACAACGAAACAAAAGTAATGGAAATTATGGTTGAAAAAGGTAAAAACACAGTAATTGCCCACATGAAACATCTAAAAGAACATGGCGAAACCGGGTTTCTAAAAGAAGCCGTGCATTTCTTGCGCGACAACGATGGGGAAATGTCATTTTCTGTTCAAGAAGTAATAAGGGAAGTACATAACCACGGGCATGCCGAACCTCATAGCCATCGCGGCAGTGGTGGTTGTCCTGGATCGCAGGAACGCACCTTAGCCCCTAAAGGTTTAACAGTCGATGCTGCAGTAACTGCAATAGCTTCTTCTGAATTGCGCCAATGGCCTGTGCAAATGCACCTGATAAACCCTGCTGCCAATTATTTCAAAAACTCCGATGTTGTTATTGCTGCCGACTGTGTGGCATTTTCGATGGGCAATTTTCACCAGAGGTTTTTAAAAGGCAAAACCCTGGCAATTGCATGCCCAAAACTCGATGAAGGACAGGAAACGTACGTTCAAAAAATTACCCGGCTTATTGACGAAGCCAATGTAAACACCATTACCGTTGTTATTATGCAGGTACCTTGTTGTGGCGGATTGCTCCAGGTTACTAAAAAGGCAGCTGCGCAGGCTATCCGCAAAGTACCCGTAAAAGTGGCTGTAATTTCGGTTGAGGGCGAAGTGCTGCAAGAGGAGTGGGTATAAGTTTAAAGTTCAAAGTTTAATGTTCAAAGTTTAAAGTTTTTAGTTAAGTGAATAGCAAACGGTGAACTTAAAACAATTTCATTTCTTTCATTTCTTATATTAACCTCAATCTAACCGAAACCATTAATTATCTAATAGTCAATTTAAAACAACAATTAATTAACAAATAAATTTAAATTTTATGAGCATGTTTTGTTATCAATGCCAGGAGGCGGCAAAAGGAACTGGTTGTACAAAAGTTGGAGTGTGCGGAAAAACCGAAGAAGTCGCAAATCTTCAGGATTTATTAATTTATGTAACTAAAGGTGTTTCGATTTATACACAAATTGGAAGGCAAAACGGGCTGGAACTAAAAAATTCAGACAAATATGTATTTGAATCGCTTTTTATTACAATTACCAATGCCAATTTCGATGAGTCGAAAATTACGTTAAAAATTAGTGAAGGACTCAAACTAAGGGACAGCATAAAGTCAGAGCTTCTGAAAAAAGGTGTTGATATACCGGCAAACCTGCACGACTCGGCGCTATGGGTGCCAAAGAACGAACATTCGTATGTAGCCAAAAGCCTGCTTGTGAGTATATTAAATACCGAAGACGAAGATATCCGTTCGTTAAAAGAACTATTGGTTTATGGACTAAAGGGTATGGCCGCTTATGCCGAGCATGCTTTTAACCTTGGGTTTGAAAACAATGCTGTTTTTGATTTCATGCACAAAGCTCTTGTAGCAACTACCAGCAATGATATATCGTCTGACGAACTGGTTGCCCTGGTAATGGAATGCGGCAAATATGGGGTTGATGTAATGGCCTTGCTCGATAAAGCAAACACCGAAAGTTATGGCTACCCCGAAATAACAAAAGTAAACATAGGCGTGCAAAACAGGCCGGGTATTCTTATCAGCGGGCACGATTTGAAAGATATGGAGGAGCTGTTAAAGCAAACTGAAGGAACAGGGGTTGATGTATATACGCATAGCGAAATGCTCCCGGCCCATTATTATCCTGCATTTAAAAAATATAAGCATTTCGTGGGCAATTATGGCAACGCATGGTGGAAGCAAAAAGAAGAGTTCGAGAGCTTTAACGGGCCGGTATTATTAACAACCAACTGCCTTGTTCCACCCAAAGAATCGTATAAAAACCGGGTTTATACAACCGGGGCTGCTGGTTTTAGCGGGGTAAAACATATTGCCGACAGAACCGATGGCAAGCCAAAGGATTTCTCCGCGATAATTGAGCATGCTAAAAAGTGTGAACCACCAACCGAAATCGAAAAAGGGGAAATCGTTGGCGGTTTTGCCCACAACCAGGTTTTGCAATTGGCCGATAAAGTTGTCGGTGCCGTTAAAACCGGGGCAATAAAAAAGTTTATAGTTATGGCCGGCTGCGATGGACGTATGAAAGGCCGGGAATATTATACCGAATTTGCATCAAAACTGCCACAAGACTCTGTTATTCTTACAGCTGGCTGTGCGAAGTACCGGTACAATAAACTACAGCTTGGCGATATTGGTGGTATCCCGCGGGTGCTTGATGCTGGCCAATGCAACGATTCGTATTCTTTGGCAGTAATTGCATTAAAGCTCAAAGAGGTATTTCAGTTAAACGACATAAACGAACTACCCATTGTATATAACATTGCCTGGTACGAACAGAAAGCTGTAATTGTGTTGTTGGCCCTACTCTACCTGGGGGTAAAGAAAATTCACCTGGGGCCAACATTACCTGCATTTTTATCGCCCAATGTGGCAAAAGTGCTTGTAGATAACTTCAGCATTGGCAGCATTGCAACTGTCGATGAAGATTTAAAAGAAATGATTGGGCATGAAATTGTAAATGCATAAATTTGATATGATGAACACAAACACATTTAATAAATCGGCCATTTATGCCTTAAAAGAGGCTGTAGATTATGCCACCGGCGCTGTTGTAAGCAAAATTGTAGCAAAGAACAATGCCGGTAATATTACCCTTTTCTCGTTCGATGAAGGCCAAAACCTTAGCGAACATACTGCCCCATTCGATGCAATTGTACAGGTTGTTGAAGGAAAAGCAAAAATATCAATTAACCAGAAAGGATATATCCTTTCTGAGGGCGATATAATAATTATGCCGGCCAACATACCTCATGCAGTTGAAGCATTAGCCAGGTTTAAGATGCTGCTTACCATGCTAAAAGCATGATTTCTTCAAATAACGAAAATGTGAAATTCCCGAATGTGTTGTTTTGTTCGGGAATTTCTGTTCATAAGTATTTAAAACAAAAGCCTCTTATACCACTCTTCCTGTCGGATATATTAGTTGAGAATGATTATAAATTGCAATGAAAAATTGTACAGTAACACTGGTTTTAATATATTTATATTGTGGCAAAAAAATATATAAAACTTCTGAAATCAATAATCCCGCCAGACAGTTGGAAGCTTCCCGTGATAGTTTTATCAGGTATTTTTGCAGGATTGTTTGCTTATTCGTTTTATATATCCAAAGCGCCATCGTATTTGTCTGACAAACCAGAAACATGCGTAAATTGCCATATTATGGCCCCTCAATATGCAACATGGAGCCACTCTGCGCATCGCGAAGTAACCAACTGCAACGACTGCCACGTACCACATAACAACATTTTCAACAAATATTATTTTAAGGCAAAAGATGGGTTACGGCATGCAACCATGTTTACACTAAGGCTGGAGCCACAGGTTATTTTTATACACGAAGCCGGGCAAAAAGTGGTGCAAAACAATTGCATCAGGTGTCATACCGATAAAATTACCGACTCAAAAATGCTGGCGCTAACTCAGGGTTACCATCAATACAGAACTGAAAGGCAATGTTGGGAATGCCACCGCGAAACGCCCCATGGTAGGGTTAACAGCTTGTCGAGCGTGCCTAATTCCAAAGTGCCCTTGCCCGAAAGCCCTGTTCCGGAATGGATTAACAGACTTACAAAGAATTGAGAATTTTGAATGGTGAATTTAGAATGGCAAACCAATGTTGAGGTTAAGAAATGAAAAAATTAAAGAAATTAATAATTAATTATCACTGTTAACTTCTTACTGTTCAATGTTCACCTAAACTTTAAACTTTAAACTTTAAACTTTAAACTTTAAACTAAAATATGAAACCACTTGCGGAACAAATTAAACAAAAACCATGGCTGGGATGGCTAATGTTTTTTGCGACAATGGCAATAGTATTTCTTTTAGGTTTGTTGGCATCGTCAATCATGGAAAGGCGTGCCGAAGCTGTATTTGCCTATGTAAAGCAGGTAGATCATAGCCAGTTTGAACCCCGGAACGAAATTTGGGGGCAGAATTTCCCACGCGAATACCAGTCGTACATGAAAACTGCCGACACCAGTTTCCGTAGTAAATATAATGGATCTGCAACAATTGATATGCTTGAAGAAGATCCGCGGCTGGTGGTGCTATGGGCCGGATATGCATTTTCGAAAGACTATAAACAATCGAGAGGGCATTATTATGCGGTTTCTGATGTATGGAATACCTTACGTACCGGCGCCCCCATAAATGGTACAACCAGTCCGCAGCCCAATACCTGCTGGACTTGCAAAAGCCCCGATGTGCCCCGCCTGATGAACGAACTGGGCAGTGCTGCCGAGTTTTATAAGGGTAACTGGGAAACCAAAGGGCATGAGGTAGTAAACCATATTGGCTGTGCCGATTGCCACGATGCTAAAACAATGAACCTGAGAATATCGCGCCCGGCCTTAATCGAAACTTTTGAGCGTACAGGCAAAGATATTGAAAACATATCTCATCAGGAGATGCGGAGCCTTGTATGTGCACAGTGCCATGTTGAGTATTATTTTAACAAAAAGAAAGTTGAAGGGGTATCCTACCTGACCTTTCCCTGGGACAAAGGTTACTCTGCCGAGAACATGGAGGCCTATTATGATGAAATCGGTTTTACCGACTGGGTGCATGCTTTGAGCAAAGCGCCCATGTTAAAGGCACAACACCCCGATTACGAGGTTTATCTAACCGGAACGCATGCCAGCAGGGGCGTTTCGTGTGCCGATTGCCACATGCCCTATATTAGCGAAGGAGGCGTAAAATATACCAACCACCATATCAGCAGTCCGCTTGCAAACCCCGCATCTACCTGTCAGGTATGCCACAGGCAGGAAACCGATAAACTAATTGCCGATGTATATTCCCGACAAGATAAGATAATTGAAAACCGCGACAAACTTGAAATGCTGCTCGTCCGGGCACACATCGAAGCTAAAAAAGCCTGGGATTTGGGCGCATCAGAGGCACAAATGAAAGACATACTTACGAACATAAGGCATGCACAATGGCGCTGGGATTATACTGCTGCCGGCCATGGCTCATCGTTTCATTCCCCCGTTGAAATTGGCCGGGTCATATCAACCGGAATCGATATTGCCCAGGAAGGTAGAATAAAACTTGCACGCCTTCTGTCCGATTTGGGCCACAACAAAGAAATACCATACCCCGACATTTCTACAAAAGCCAAAGCCCAGGAATTCATTGGCCTTGATATGAAAACCATGAACAGCGAAAAATCGGTATTTATGCAGAAGGTTGTTCCGGAATGGCTCGAGATTGCCCGTGAACGTGAAAGCAATTATGCGGTAAAAACAATGAACTGAACCATTAAAACACCTGAATATTTTATTCGATGTTTTCATTATCAAAGCTTTTGCCCGTTAAACTACGGCTCTCTTTTTTAGTTTTTCTTACCGTAACATTTGTGCTCGGGATGGTTCAAAGCAAGGTTGATACAAAAATGCTCTTGTTTGAAAGGTTTTTTAAAAACGGCGGATGGGTTGAAGTTTTTTTGGTGGCAGTTTACGGGGCAGTTATAATCTACTTCATGCATGATATTCGAAAAACAGCCCGCTGGAGAGTTATTTCCTGGACAGTTTTTTCCGTTTGGTTTTTTCTTCAGTTATTCCTGGGCATTCTTGTCGATGAAATTTTTCTGCTTACCGGAAAACTACACCTGCCTGTTCCGGCCATGATAATCGGTGGCCCTTTGTACCGGGGCCAATTATCTATAATGACCCTGTTGTTCATTAGCACAATTATACTCTCGGGGCCAGCATGGTGCAGCCACTTGTGTTATTTTGGTGCTATCGACGGGTATTTTTCAAAAAAGGGGAAAGCAAAAATAAAACCTCTCGTAAAAAAGCCTGTTGCGCTAAAAAGTTCCCTGCTGGCCATTGTTGTTTTTTCATCACTTGTTATGAAATGGACTGGTGTTCAGAATTTTGCTGCAACTATTGCAGGATTAGCTTTTGGAACACTCGGTTTGTTGATTATAATATTTGTTTCAGCGAAAAAAGGCAAAATGGTTCATTGTGTAACCTATTGCCCAATTGGTACCATGGTAAACTATCTGAAATTTATAAACCCTTTCCGGTTGAAGATAGATAATTCCTGCACCCGGTGCATGGCCTGCACAGCTACTTGTCGCTACGATGCATTAAACTTAATGGATATTGAAAATAAAAAGCCTGGCATAACCTGTACCTTATGCGGCGATTGCCTTGTAAGCTGCAACACCAATGCCATTCGTTACAGTTTTTTGAGGTTAAAACCCCAAAACGCCCGCAATCTATACCTTTTCCTGTCAATTTCGTTACATGCCATATTTATGGCCATGGGTCGAATATAAAACTATTTTACTGGTTCAATATCGATGAAATGACATTTTTCGCAAAAAGCCGGGGTAATGTTCCTGAACCACAATTTACGCCAATTTCTGAACGATTTGCTGTTTAACACCCCCATAACCCCATCGGTGAAAACATTTCCAAAATGCAGTTCCTTAGGAAATGGTTTTGCACAACAGGGCGTAACATAGCCATTCCAGCAGATATAGAAGTGCGACCAGGGAAAGGGGCATTTCCGGAAGCCGTTCAGGGTATCGAAGTTTTTATTGAGCACACTAACATTCGGAAAACGTTGTATAGTATGGTTCAACTCTTTAACAATGTTTAAAAATTCGCCAGACTTATAAAAGTTATAATACGATTGTTCTATATCGGTTACCGAAGCCAGGTTAAACAAAGTAAATTCAATAAACCCAATTCCGCTATCAGAGGCATATTCTACAAGCGATGGCATCTGAAAGTAATTCTCTTTAGTTACTACCATATTTAACATTAGGGTGGTTGACGACACCCTGCACATATCTGAAAGCAGTCTTAAATGTTTGTGAAGCATATTAAAATCGGCCTGCTTACGTATAGAGTTATAAACCTCCTCCAGCCCATCGATAGAAATCTGTATTGTGTCGATTTTATTTATTAAGGGCGTAACTTTTTCAATGAAGTTTGGCAACATTGCATTTGTTGATACCGAAACAATTATGCCCTTGTTTTTCGCTTTGATATAGTCAACAATTAAAGCTAAATCGTTATACAAAAATGTTTCTCCCATACCGGTAAGCCCAATGGAGTCGAGATAAGGCCACACTTCGTCAATTATAGCCGTGGCCTGCTCCACCTTCATTGTTCCTTTGTCCATGCTTTTTCCATAATCGTACTCCCTGGGGCAGGTTGTACAATGCAAATTACAATGATTGGTAAGTTCTATCATGATGGTAGAAGGATGGGCAACCTTGGTTGTTTTCGAAACCTTATAACCGATATGTTTAATTTTATTGAGAATGTAATAAAGCAAATATTTGTTCCGTGGCAGGTTTAACAACCTTACAACCGCTTTTTGCAACCTTCGTTTGTTCATTGAAAATGGTAAATTGTTATAAACTGAAACGACCTGATAGCACGTAAAATACAACCGGTCGAAATAATATCGGGCACAAAAATACAGATATTAATCTAAAACAGAAGCAAAGATTAAACGAAATACCACTGAAAACAGGTTAACAGATGTAACTTTCATACTATTTGAACAATTACTAATCAGGCTATGTTTTATTAAATTTCTTTACCAATCATTGGTATATTTGGTTGAACATAAAGAGTTGAATTCCTTTTTAAAATCATCAAATCTGGCATTTAGGTTAAATGGTGTTATTTCAATGAAAGTTAAACGACAACTCTAATGCTGTCAAACTAATATTTATACTCTTGAAACTTATGCCCCCCTGGCTAACTACCTGGTTAATCGGGTTTTGTTTGGTTATTCTTTTTAAATACTTCAAGCTTAACTTTCGACATATCGCGTTTTAAGCTGGCAACTGTTTTCAGAAGTTCTGCCTGGGGCAGCAAAGGCTCTGGCAGCTCTTTGCTAATATAATGAACGAATTTCCAGACTTCCTTAACTATGGAAATGTGCACATCGTATGGTTCATATAAAGGGTTGAGCGAAAACAGGCGCAGGCTTCCCTCTTTTTCGATAAGGTTTTCGGCTATTTTAAAAACTATACCATCGTCGATAGTAAAAATAATGTAGGCATTGCCCGAAACAACCTGGTGCCAGTCCTGCACAAATTCGCCGGTTACCCAGGAACCCGATGGAATGGGGAGCATCGAATCGCCACTTAACTGAAAAGTGCGGTATTTTTTTTGCTTCGACAGAAACGGAAGCGAAAAAGTAGGCAATTGGCTGATATATTCCGGATCGGCAAAACCAGTGGCATACCCGGCTTTTGCTTTTTCGTTAACCAACTCAATATTATCGTCGTTCTGGTTATTTATGGTTGTTGCCAGTACCCGCAGCTTGCCTCCGCGAATAAAAACATCTTCGCCCTGTTCGAGCTGTTTAACCTGCATTTCCGAAAGCGATTGTAAATCAATGTTCAATAAGGTATCAATGGCAATGCGGTAATATTTCGAAAAGGTAAGAAGGGCATGTATGGTCGGCTGGCTCACTTCATTCTCGTAATTATTTAAAGTAGAGCGGTTAAATTCCAGCGACTGGGCAACCTGATCCTGTGTTAACCCTTTGCGCTTGCGCAAAAATTTTATATTCCGGCTAAATAGCATAAGTCCTCTTTGTTTAAAATATAATCAAAAATACAAATAGGCTATTATAAAACCAATTTTCATGGTTATTTTTTAATCATTTGTACAATAGCCCCTGTTCTGAAATGCAGGAGGTTTGCTTTAGCCGCAATCAATATTGGGCAAACGATTCCCTTCAAAAATCGAAATTATTGTTATACAATTTGTATTTTTGTTAACCTTTCCGGAAAGGAACAGAAGTTACGAAATAAACAATTTTTAACCTTTTAAGGTTATATAAAAAATTCTACAATGGCATTGACAAATAAAAACTTATTCAGGGTTTCGGTTACAACAGCTTTAATTGTGTTGTTTCTTTTAATTGTTTTTTACCCGAAAATTAAGCCCCTGCTTCATCCGGAAAAGGGACCGACAGCTATGCAACCTGCAAAACGGCAAGGGATGCGGGAAACCGGACAGCCTATGTTTGCCAGTGGTTATGTTATAGTTCCTACTATGCTCAACGAACTAATATATAGCACAGGCTCGTTGTTGCCCGACGAAGAAGTTGAATTATCGTTTGAAGCAACAGGCAAAGTTGTTGGAATATATTTTTCTGAAGGTGCCAGGGTAAAGAAAGGCGAACTACTGGCAAAGATAAACGATAAGCCATTGCAGGCGCAACTATTGAAACTTCAGGCCCAGTTAAAACTGACTAAGGAACGGGAATTCCGCCAGAAGCAACTGCTCGATCGCGACGCAATAAGCCAGGAAAGCTACGACCAGGTAGCCACCGAGCTCCAGTCGCTCGAAGCCGACATATTGTTGGTTGAAGCACGTATTTCTGAAACCGAACTTCGGGCGCCCTTCGACGGTATTGTTGGGTTGAGGATGATAAGTGAAGGGGCATTTGCCACAACGCAAACAAAAATTGTAAGGCTTATAAAAATAAGCCCGCTTAAAGTTGAATTTTCGATTCCGGAGCGCTATGCAGGCGAGTTAAAGCCGGGGTTTCCCATAACCTTCGTGCTCGATGGAACCCCTAAAACCTATTCGGCCAGTGTTTATGCTGTTGATCCGAAAGTTGATATTAACACCCGTACAATAGTTGCAAGGGCTTTATACCCAAACCTGAACGAAGAATTAAAACCCGGGCGTTTTGCCAGCGTAAGGGCACGCCTGTCGCAAATCGACAATGCCATAGCAATACCCACACAGGCTGTAATACCCGAAATGGAAGGCGAAAAGGTTTTTACATATAAGAATGGCAAAGCCGAAGAAGTGCGCATAAAAACAGGCCTTCGTACCGAATCGCTTGTGCAGGTAACCTCCGGGCTTCATTTTGGCGACACCCTGCTTACCACAGCTATGTTACAACTCAGGCAGCAGGCACTCGTACGGCTCGACACATTGGTTACTAACGAACAGAAAGAAAACATCGGACAATGAGCTTATCATCAACAAGCATAAAAAGGCCAGTTTTGGCCACAGTTTTTTCGCTGGTTATTTTGCTATTCGGCATTATTGGCATGACATATCTTGGCATAAGGGAATTTCCGAGCGTCGATCCGCCAATTATTTCGGTGAACACATCGTACCCCGGCGCCAATTCCGATGTTATCGAATCGCAAATTACAGAACCGCTTGAACAATCAATAAACGGCATACCCGGCATACGCACCCTTACCAGTCGAAGCAGCCAGGGTTACAGCAGTATTACTGTAGAATTTGAATTATCGGTCGATATGGAAACCGCAGCCAACGATGTGCGCGACAAAGTTTCGCAGGCACAGCGGTTTCTGCCACGCGATTGCGACCCTCCGATTGTTTCAAAAGCCGATGCTGATGCAAGCCCAATTTTAATGATTGCCGTTAAAAGTACGCAACGTTCGCTTCTTGAAATTTCAGAAATAGCCGACCTTACTTTTAAAGAACAATTGCAAACCATTTCGGGGGTAAGCGCTGTAATGATATGGGGAGAAAAACGCTATGCCATGCGTATATGGCTCGACCCGGCAAAACTGGCAGGCTACCAGATGACCCCCCTCGATGTGCGTAATGCCATTCTGCGCGAAAATGTCGAATTGCCGGCGGGCAGTATTGAAGGCACCAGCACTGAGCTTACAATAAGGGCTCTGGGGCTAATGACCACGCCACAGGAATTTAACAACCTGATACTTCGGCAAACCGGCGACCAGATTGTACGTGTACGGGATGTAGGCCGAGCCGAACTTGGACCCGAAGATATGCGGGGAATTGCTAAAATGAACGGTGTTCCGATGATTGCCACAGTTGTTATACCCCAACCGGGGGCAAACCATATTGAAATTGTTGATGAAGTGTATAAGCGACTCGAATTTATTAAAAAAGATTTGCCCGCCGATGTGTCGTACGAAATTGGTTTCGACAATACCCAATACATCCGCTCCTCGATAAAAGAAGTGCAAAGCACTATCTACCTGGCATTTTTTTTGGTAGTCATTATCATTTTTGCATTCCTCCGCGACTGGCGAACTACCATCATTCCTATAATAGTAATCCCCGTTTCGCTCATCGGGTCGTTTTTTATTATGTACATTGCAGGCTTTACCATCAATGTGCTTACCCTGCTGGCAATTGTCCTTTCAATAGGCCTTGTTGTTGATGATGCCATTGTTATGATGGAAAATATTTATGTGAAAATTGAGCAAAAGATGTCGCCATACGATGCTGGCATAAAGGGTTCCAACGAAATATTTTTTGCTATCATATCAACAACCATAACCTTAATTGCTGTATTTATTCCAATTGTGTTCCTCGAAGGAATGACCGGCAGGCTTTTCCGCGAATTCAGCATTGTAATTGCCGGGGCCGTTGCCATATCGTCGTTCGTAGCCCTAACCTTAACCCCCATGTTATCGACCAAACTTCTTAAAACACGGCACCACAGGAGCAAAGCGTATAATTTTACCGAAAAATATTTTATTGCCTTAAACAACATTTACCAAAATTCACTTAATGCTTTCCTGAACAGGAAATATATTTCCTTGCTTATACTTGCGGCCTCGTTTATACTGATATTCGTTTTATGGAGAAGCATACCGGCAGAAATGGCACCACTCGAAGACCGATCGCAGCTGAATATAGGAATCACAACTCAGGAAGGGGCCACATACGAATATAACTTAGCATATATCGAGGATGTGGCAAACCTTGTAGAGCAACATATACCCGAGTACGATAAAATTATTGCACGGGCATGGCGAAGTGGCGGTTTTGTTAGAGCCACGTTGGTCGAACCATCTGAAAGAGACAGGAGCCAACAGGAAATAGCAGCACAGCTTACAGCCGAACTGCGCAAAAAAACCAAAGCCCGTGCCAATGTAATGCAGCAATCGACTTTCGGCGGACGGCGTGCAGGCCTGCCGGTGCAATATGTTATACAGGCGCCAAACATTGAAAAACTCAGGGAAGAGCTGCCGGCATTTATGGACGAGGTAAACAACAACCCTACATTTGTAATGGCCGATGTAAACCTCAAGTTTACCAAGCCCGAACTGCAAATTGTAATTAACCGCGACAAAGCAAACCTGTTAGGCGTTTCTACCCAGAATATCGGCCAAACGTTACAATTGGCGCTTAGTGGGCAACGCTTCGGGTATTTTATAATGAACGGCAAACAATACCAGATTTTAGGAGAAATAGCACGAGAAGATCGCAACAAGCCCCTCGATTTAAAGTCGCTTTACGTTCGAAACGACAAAGGCCAAATGGTGCAGCTCGATAATTTTGTCACCCTGCAGGAATCAACAGCCCCGCCACAACTGTTCAGGTACAACCGCTTTGTGGCGGCTACTGTTTCATCGGGCCTTGCCGAAGGAAAAACTATCAGCCAGGGTATTGAAGACATGGACAAAATTTCTGACAAAGTGCTAGACGATTCCTTCAGAACTGCCCTGTCGGGCGATTCAAAAGACTTTATGGAAAGTTCCTCAAGCCTCATGTTTGCCTTTTTGCTTGCCATTGTGCTTATCTTTCTCGTGCTTTCGGCACAGTTCGAAAGTTTCAAAGACCCGGTAATTGTTATGATTACCGTGCCACTTGCCCTAACCGGCGCCTTGGTGTTCATGTGGTATTTTAATATTACCATGAATATTTTCAGCCAGATTGGCATCATTATGCTTATAGGGCTGGTATCGAAAAACGGGATTCTTATAGTTGAGTTTGCCAACCAGCGGAAAGAGGCAGGCATGACTAAGGCCGAGGCTATCCGTTATGCTTCGGCGGCAAGGTTCAGGCCTATATTAATGACCAGTTTATCAACCATACTGGGCGTGTTGCCCCTGGCCCTGGGTTGGGGCGAAGGTGCACAAAGCCGTGTTGCAATGGGGGTGGCTGTTGTTGGCGGCCTCACCATTTCAACTTTTCTTACTTTGTATGTTGTACCGGCTGTTTATCTTTTAATATCCAGCGAAACAAAAAGAACCAATAATGAACAAAAAAGCATTTAATAACCTTCCAATGAACAAGATAACATACCCGGTTTTTACTATTTTGCTTTCGTTCTTATTAAATGTTTGTGCGTTTTCACAGGATATTTACGATTTAAGCCGTTGTATCCGCACCGGGCTTGAACAAAACTATTCATTACAGCTCATACGAAACAACGAAACCATTGCAGAAAACAATTATACCCCCGGAAATGCCGGCATGCTGCCATCTGTATCTGCCACCAACCGCTATGGCGGCACTGTTGGCACAACAAACCAAAACATGTACGACGGCAGCACAAACACATCCGAAAATGTACATAACCGTTCTTCATCGGCAGGAATCGACCTCACAATGACCCTTTTCAAAGGGTTTCAGGTGAAAAACACTTACCAGAAGCTAGGGGAACTTCACGAATTAAGCGGGCTCGAAACCCAAATGAATATTGAAAACCTGGTTGCCCGTATCGTTTCGATGTACAATTATTATACCCAACAGCTCATTTTGTACGAAAATATGGCCTATGCCGTGTCTTTATCGCGCGAGCGCGTGCGTATCGACGAGCAGCGGTACCTGTTAGGGGGTGCTTCAAAACTCGAACTGCTCCAATCGTTGGTTTACCTGAATGCCGACAGTTCGAGATACGCCCGACAGAAAGAGGTATTGCGCACCGCACAAATACAACTGAACGAACTTATGGCAAGCGAAAACCCCGGCGATACCATTGTACTCAAAGATACCCTTATTCAAATAAACGAAAACCTTGTTTATCAAACCTTGCTTAATAACACCCTTGAAAGAAATACCAGTCTGCAAATTGCCGCGAAAGGACAAGTTGTTTCCGAGCTCGATTACCGCATAGTTAAATCACGCTCTTATCCGTATTTAACCATGTCGTCGGGCTATGCCCTGGCATATAATGCATACGGGACTGGCGATATCAGCAGCCAAAACAACCACGGCATAAATTACGGGCTTACCCTGGGCCTGACAATATTCGACGGCAACAACAGGAACAGGGAAATTAACAATGCCCGTATAGAAATCGAAAACAAAAACATCAGGTATAAAGAAACTGAGCAACAAATTAAGGCCGACCTGTTAACCATATATTATGCCTACCAAAACAATATCAGGCTGCTAAGGCTTGAAGAACAAAACCTCGATGTGGCCCGCGAAAACCTCGAAATAGCCCTTGAGCGCTATAAACTTGGGAGCCTTGCCGGGCTGGAGCTCCGCGAAGTACAAAAGAGCTTGCTCGATGCCGAGGAACGACTGGTTTCTGTAAAATACCAGGCCAAATTAGCCGAAATCTCGCTCATGCAGATATCGGGTCAAATTATGGACTATTTGCAGTAACAGTCTGGCAACACGCCGAAAGTTTGCTTTTTATCGTTCATTGCCCTGTAATGTTGTTGCGGGGCAAGGTGCTTTATTATGCAATGCCGTTGTAACAGTTCCTACTCCACCCAGGGGTAAAAAAACAAAGAAACTGCCCCCCCCGCAAAGCTTGGTAAATAAAAGTGTTCAGCCCAATCGGAATGAAAGAAAAATATTTGTTAAAAAACTTTCTTTTACAGTAAACAATCGTTATTTTGTAATCATATTTTTGTTTATATTTTAATCTTTTAAAAAAATGGAACCGCAGGGAAGAACCATTGTGCACCTCGACCTCGATACTTTTTTTGTATCGGTTGAACGGCTTATAAACAGTAAACTCAACGGGAAACCGGTTATTATTGGCGGCACATCCGATCGCGGGGTGGTTGCCAGTTGCAGCTATGAAGCACGCCGCTACGGCGTTCATCCGGCCATGCCAATGAAAATGGCCCGCTACCTTTGCAGCGATGCCATTGTTGTACATGGCGATATGGAACTATACAGCCGTTACTCCCACACGGTTACCAATATTATTGCCGAGCGTACACCGCTTTACGAAAAGGCATCGATCGATGAATTTTATCTCGATCTCACCGGCATGGATCGTTTTTTCGGCAGCATGAAATGGAGCCACGAGCTGCGCCAAAGCATTATTAAAAACACAGGTCTGCCTATTTCTTTCGGCTTGTCGGTAAATAAAACCGTATCGAAAATTGCCACCGGCGAAGCCAAGCCCAATGGCGAAAAAGAAGTGCCCGGAGGCTTGGTAAGGCCTTTTTTGCACCCTCTGCCCATAAACAAAATACCCATGGTTGGCGAAAAAACGCAGCATTTGCTCCGCTCCATGGGAATAGCTACCATAGGCACCCTGAGCATGGTTCCTAAAGAAATGATGGAAAAAGTGTTAGGTAAAGCCGGAATAGTTATATGGGACAAAGCGAACGGAATTGATTTTAGCCCTGTTAAACCGTATTCGGAAAGAAAATCGATTAGTACCGAACATACGTTCGATATCGATTCTATAGATATTACCGGAATGAAAGAACTACTGGTTACCATGGTGGAAAAAATATGCTACGAACTTCGAAAAAAACAACGGCTTACCTCGTGTGTAACAGTAAAAATACGCTATTCGAACTTCGATACACACAGCCTGCAAAGGCGTGTACCATACACCTCGTTCGATCACCAGCTGGTTCCGGTGGCCAAAGAATTGTTCGACAAACTATACCAGCGGCGCATGCTTATCAGGCTAATAGGGGTAAAATTCAGCCACCTGGTACAGGGCGTACAGCAGTTAAACATGTTCGAGGACACCCCGGAGTCGGTAAGGCTATATAAGGCCTTAGATATGCTCCGCAACCGCTACGGAAAAAATGCAGTGATACGGGCGGTGGGCTTAAAGTAGCGTTGCCAACCCCTGTTTACTCATGTAAACCGGCCTTATTACTAATTTATCATCCTGTACATTTATTTTTGGCCTCAATTTTGACTGTTTGATTTATAGTTCAAAATGCTTAAATTGAAATAAAATTTTATACAATGAAAACTAAATTGTTAGTAATACTTGGAATTTTTGCCTGTGGGTGGCTTTCGGCCCAGGAAACCGGCTGTGTTGAAGGCGCCTGTAATGATGGCTTTGGCAAATATATTTATGCCAATGGCGATATTTACCACGGCAACTGGAAAGGCGGGCAGAAAAATGGCAGTGGTGCCAATTTCTTCAAAAATGGCGATAAATACGATGGTATGTGGTCAAACGATTTGTTTCACGGCCAGGGCACATACACATGGAGCGATGGCTCAAAATATACCGGTGAATGGAAAAACGGCATACAAGATGGGTATGGGATATTCTTTTATCCGAACGGCGATAAATATACCGGGTATTTTAAAAACAATAAGTTCCATGGAAAAGGGAAATACACCTGGGCCGATGGCTCTGCCCAGGAAGGGCTTTACGAGAACGGGCAGTTTAAAGGATCGTTATAGAATAATGCCTGGTTAAATAATAAATATTCATTCTGTAAGAAGAAAAAACCCGGTATTGTTGAGATACCGGGTTTTTTATGTCAATTAATATTCGGCAAGTCCAACATCGATAAACTGCCCCCCGACTGTCTGTCGGCAATGAACAGCAATGGTGTTGGCCCCAATTTTCAAAACATCTTTAACGTGCTTATCGAGTAACACTTTCTGGTACGAAGTTGTGTAGCTATATAAACGGGCAACAAGTTCGCCATTAATATATACTTCAGCGTCTTCGTCGTGGAATATGTTTAAAGCCAGCTTTTTGTCCGACAGTTCATCGATTGTAAAGGTGCGGCGTACCCAAATTTCGTTTGTCTGCCAATGGGTGCGGCTAAACGGAATATCGAGCGAGCCAAAGCCAGCTGTACCTGTCTGCCAGTTTTCGTCGTTGAAACCGGGCTTGTACCAGTCGCCGGCAGGAAACTGAAGGGTATATTTCCATTCGTATCCCTGGCGTGCCGAATGGGCCAATATTTCTTTACCCAGCTCTACCAGTTTTAGAGGTGCCCAGGGGCCGGTAACATTCGTGCCTTTATTGAGCCATTTGTTCCAGGTTTCTTTATCGGCAATCATTTTAATATAAAAACCGCCTACAACCGATCGGGCTTTAAAGCCAACCATATATGCATTGTCGGTAATGTACCAATCCGACAAAGGCACCCTTTGAGGGGTTTTATTCGCAAAATGATAGATTGGATTGAACAGCTCCATAAAATCTTCTTTGGTAGTAGCCATGGTAGCAGTCCAGGTAATCCAGTCGTTTTTGGTATATCTTTCGCGGCTGTCGAGCGGTAACCCAAACTCGGCCTGCATTTTTTTGTAATGGGCAATTTCTTTATCAATAACTTCCCGGGGGAACAGGTTCAGGCCAAGAATTTCATCCCATACAAGGTTATATTTTTGGCTCCAGGTACCAGGCCTGTCGAATGCCAAACGGGTATGGTCGCCTTCGGTTGCCTGTTCGATCCATTTTTTAACCATGCCTTCGGTAGTTTCACGTATTTCTTTGGCTTTTTTCTTACTGCCTGTCATGTCGCAAAGTTTTGCATAACACCCAAGGGCAACAATAGCTTTAGCCGAAAGGTTAATGTTGTGGGCCAGGTGACCGGCAAAGTCATCGGTACAAAGTTGGTTTTCCGGATCGAACCCTTTCGAGAGAAGGTATTCGCTCCATTTTTCCAGCACAGCCCAATTTTCCTGAGCGTACGAGGCATTGCCTTCCATTTGGGCCAAAGCGGCTGTCATTATAATCATATTTGCCGACTCCTCAACAGGCATTTGGTTTTCCTCAGAAATTTCGCCCCCGCCATATACCTGTCCGGTTGCGTGCGGGTAGGTACCCAAATCGTGAGGGGCAAACGGAAATTTCCACCTTTCCGACGCTGCATAAGAAAATACCGGCTGAAGCATGGCCTTTGTCAGTTCTTTGCTAAACAAGAAGAAATACGGTGCAGCAGGGTATATTACATCAACCGTTGCCATGCAGCCGTTGCTGTTGTTTTCTTTTGAAAAAAGAAGAGGTTTGCCGTTTTCGTCGGCCACCAGTTTATGCGCAGCAAGAACCTGTCTGTAAACCAACGCATTAACCATCGCATATTTTTTGCCACCGGCCTTTTCCATGTCGGCCATTAGTTCTGTGTCGAAGGCGGCACATTCTGCCGAAAGTTTTTTGTATTCTCCTAATGCCTGAGGCAGTAATTGCTCCATAGTTGCGCCATTACGTTTCCACCATGCAGGAAGGTTTGCATCGAAGTACTTAATGCTGTAAATATCGTCGTAAGCTAACAGTGCTTGTGTGCTTACTGCCGTTAGCCCTACCTTTCCTAAATTCCATGAAGCCCCCAGGGAAACCCATCCTTCGCGCACACGGCGGGGTTGCGACAAATTTGTCGATTCGGGCACTTTTCCATCGGAAATGAAGGAATGAATAAGCTCGTTGCTGCGACCGGCCAGTAATTGAGGTTTCTGGCCTTGGGGAATGGCAAAATAAACATAGCCCCAGTCGATGCGTATGTCATCGCCCCTTTTTTGCAGTACAGGCTGATCGGTTGTGCCCAGGCGTAGCACATTTAAGCCCTCTATTGTGGGCGAGTCCCAGCCAACTTCCTGTTCCGGCTCGTTCACTGCAAGAGTAGCGCTGCAATCGAAATAAACCTGCACATCGTGCTCTTTGCCATCGACCGATTTCACATTCCAGTTGATATAAGTAACGGGGCGCGACAGAACATCGAGATTGTTCATTAACGAAGGGGTAGTAAATACCAGTTCCAATGAAACCTCGGAATTTTTAAACTGGTAAACAGTGCGTGTAGGGTACACGGTTACCCCTGTTTGTTTTATTGGTTCGAGGTTCGATGGATGGCTTCCCATTACTCGGTACGATTTGCCATCGACCCTTAGTATGCTGTGCAATGCATTGTCCCTGCCGGTCCAGTGAACAGGTTCGCGGTCGTATAAATTATCGGAAGGCGACCAGATACTGAAATACGGATCGTGTGCCACCAACGGCACTGCAGGTGGCCTGAAGTCCTGAGAAAAGGACCCCAGGTGCAGCATAACAGCTGCCAATAAACTTAAAAAAATTGGTTTACTCATGATTATAATAATTAAGTTTCAGAAATTTCATGCTATTGTTCATTCATTAGTCTGTCTTTTCGCGGCTTAGCGAATATGGCTGGTTTACTGGCTTGCTTCCCCAGTTTTCATTTGGGGCACTGCACATATCAAAAACAATTTTTCCACCCTTAAGCAGATCGTTATAAGTAAAATAAGTATTTGTATATTTTTCCTCGTTAAACTTCAACGAATTAATATAGAAGTTCTCAGCCGAATTGTTTGATGATGCAATTGAGAGTTTTTTGCCATTCTCAAGTGTTATAACAACTTCGTCGAACAGGGGGCAGCCAATTATATACTGATCGGTAACCGGAGCAACCGGATAGAACCCCATTGAACTAAATATATACCAGGCCGAAGTTTGCCCGTTGTCTTCATCGCCACAATATCCGTCGGGAGATGCAGAATAAAGCCTTGTAAGCACTTCACGTACCCGTTTTTGCGCCTTGTAAGGGGCATTGGCATAATTGTAAAGATAAATCATGTGTTGTATGGGTTGGTTGCCGTGTGCATAGTTGCCCATATTCACAATTTGCATTTCGCGTATTTCGTGAATGGTGAAACCGTAATACGAATCGTCGAACTTTGGCGGCATTTCAAAAACATTGTCAAGCTGTTTAATAAAGGCTTCTTTACCCCCCATCAGATCAATCAGTCCCTGAATGTCGTGAAAAACCGACCAGGTGTAGTGCAGGCTGTTTCCTTCGGTAAAGGCATCGCCCCATTTCAAGGGGTTAAAAGGTTCCTGGAAGGTACCATCGAGGTTTTTGCCCCGCATCCATCCCGTCGATTTGTCAAACAGGTTTTTATAGTTCATCGACTTTTGATAGTATTTCTGCGCCGTATCGGCCATGCCCATAGCTTCGGCCATTTTTGCAATGGCAAAATCGGCGTAGGCGTATTCCAGTGTACGGGCTGCATTTTCGTTTACCCCAACATTATAGGGCACATAACCGAGCGTATTGTAATAAGCGAGCCCTTCCCTGCCAACAGAACGCGCCGGACGGCCTTGTTCAACCGTGGCATTTTTAATCATTGCTTCAAACAAGATACTGGCAACCGAATCTCTGATATTGCCTTTTAAATATGCATCGGAGATTATAGGGGCAGAATTTGAGCCAATCATGCAATCGCGATGGCCGGGACTTGCCCACTCAGGCAACCATCCCGATTCGAGATAGGTATTTGCCAACCCTTCCATTATTTGGCTGTTCAGCTCTCGGTACATCAGGTTAAAGAAAGGGAAAACAGCCCTGAAGGTGTCCCAGAACCCGTTATCGGTAAACATGTAACCAGGCAGGACCTTGCCATTGTACGGACTGTAATGCACAATTTTTCCGTCTTTGTCAATTTCATAAAATTTCCGCGGAAAGAGCAATACCCTGTACAGGCAGGAATAAAAAGTACGGATGTTATCAATGGAACTATCCTTAACAACAATCCTTTCCAGCTCTTTTTCCCAGGCAATTTTGGCTTTTTTTAGGGTGGCTTCAAACGATTCGGCACCAATTTCGCGCGTAAGGTTTAGTTCGGCCTGTTCGTGGCTGATGAACGACGATGCCACCTTTACATGCACAGCTTCGCCCTTTTCTGTTTTAAAACCTACAATAGCTCCAACATGGTCGCCTGTGCTTTCGTTAGTTCCCCTTTGCAGTTTCCAGTTGTCGGCCCAGGTATGCGATACCATAAAGTCCTTATCGAATACAGCCACAAAATAATTATGGAAGTTCTCGGGCACCCCGCCATTATTGTTTCTGCAATACCCGATTATTTTCCTTTCTTCGGGAATAATTTTTACCATGGAGCCTTTAAAAAAGCCATCGAGCAAAACGTACGACGAATCGGATTCGGGAAAGGTAAACTTAAAATGTGCGGCACGTTCGGTCGGGCTCAATTCCACACAAACATCGTAATCGGCGAGATATACCTTATAATAGTGAGGATTTACAGTTTCGGCCTTGTGCGAAAACCACGATGCCCTTTCGTTTTCTTCGTATTTTAGTTTACCGGAAACAGCCATCAGGGAGAAAGCCCCATAATCGTTTATCCACGGGCTGGGTTGGTGCGTTTGTTTTATACCCCGAATTTTATTGTCGGCATACTTGTAGGTCCAACCATCGCCCATTTTGGAAGTCATGGGTGTCCAAAAGTTCATTCCCCAGGGGGTAGCAATTGCCGGATAGGTGTTGCCGTTTGACAGGTCGAATTTCGAATCGGTGCCCATAAGCGGGTTCACATAATCTACCAGGGAAGTCTTTAAATCTTTCCCGCAAACATTTCGGTCGGCCTGTTTATGACACGATGCCAGCATAATTGCCGCCAGGATAAATGTTGTAAGAATTCTTTTCATCATTTTTAAATTTGTTTTATGGGTAATACAGAACACCCATCTGGGTATATTTACTATTGTGTTTTTTGATTTATAAACCGGCGGATTCATTGTTTTGTTTCTGGCTAATATTTAAATGTGCGCTGAGGGCATATAAGTACCGCCTATTAGATTTTGTATGTTTTAATAATCCTTTGTCCATCAATATTTCGAGCATTAATAAAAATTAATACAATTATTAGTCTTTTACAAATATATTATTTTTTAAAAGTATTTTATACTTTTTTAAACCTTGTATAACAAAAGTTTATATTGAAAATAAAACTTGTTTCAGGAAAATAATGAAAAGTACTATTTGGCAGTATTTCTTTGATTGTATAAAAATCCTGTTAAATTTGTAATGCAACAATAGCAATGATAAAAACCACAACATATAAATTACTGGCATTAACAGCCTGTTTGATGCTATTTCACTATTTGCTGCCTGCGCAATACAGACCCGACAGGCTACGCTTTGAGAAAATAACCATTGAGCAAGGGTTACCACATAATTACGTACGCGCAGCAACCCAGGACGCTAAAGGGTTTATGTGGTTTGGAACAAATTACGGCCTCGCCCGATTCGACGGATATGACTTTAAAGTTTTTCAGCCCGATGCCGTCAAGCCTAACAGCATTGCCCACAAATCGATAGATGTTGTATATTGCGACTCTAAAGGGAACCTTTGGATTTCTTTTAGTAGTGGCGGTATTGGAAAGATGGTACTTTCTACAGAAAAGTTTTCTTACTATGCTACCGATTCAAGCAACAAAGTATTATTAAGCAACGAATTCAGCAATTTTTACGAAGATAACCACAGAAACCTTTGGGCAGTAACACCTTCGGGAATTTTCAGGTACCACCCCCAAACCGATCAGTTTGTTTGCGGCGTTTGCGGTAATAGTTTTGCAGCCGGGGGACGTATTAATTCTTTTGCCGACGATGGACATGGAAATATATGGTTTACCCAGGGAAATACCATTCGGATACTAAACAAGCAAAACTTCAGCCTTTCAACTTATGCTTCCCTGTCGAAAAACATTATTACCAGCTCGTATAATTTCACCTTTGTTTACTCGAAAAAGAAAGGGGAAGTATGGATTGGGACAACAAACAGGGGCTTATTGTGTTACGATGCCCAAACAGGCAATTCAAAATCCTTGCTTGCCAATGCCATAAACCTTGCAGGCTTATATATCGACAGGCAGGGAAATATCTATGCAGCTTCAAACACCCCCGAATACAAAATATATGCCTGTAAAAAAGAACATATCGACAGCAACTTGTTTGAAGTTCATCCCTTATTTATAGGTAAATCGCCAGGGTCGTGGATTAATTTTGTAGAAGATAATTTTGGCAATATTTATATATCATCTTCAGTGGGACTGGCCAAGTTTAACTTTAATAGTGGCCTTGAGCCTATTGAATCAAATATCTTAATTCCAAACACCATATCTAACAACTATATCGAAAGGTTATTTATTGATGTTACCGATAATTTATGGATTGCCCCACAGCGGCAAGGACTTAACAAAGCCGACCTGCGACAAAAGCCATTTAAGCTGTACTCTGCCGTACATAAAAGCATATCCGATATTGCCAAAGACCGGAACGTAACCTCGGTTTTTGAAGACAGTAAGGGGTATGTTTGGATTGGCAAAGCAGCTAACGGTATATCTATTTATAATAAGAAAACCGGTGAATACCACGATTTCTTTACCAACTCGCCACAACCTGTAACTGCCATATTCGAAGATAAAAACGGATACTTTTGGCTTGGGTTCGATGTGCTGCGAAAAGTTAAGTTTACACCCGGGGACAACAACCATGACGAAATAAAGCCTTCACTAACTGTTGTTTCGGAACATACTGTTTATGGAACTAAAAGAATTGCTAGCGATAAAGAGGCCAATTTATGGTTTGCAACCGTTGACGGCTTAATTGAACTTGACCATGCCAAAGGTACCTTTATTAACCATTCAATATTATACGATAGCCTGCGGAACAATACCGGCTTTTATCGCACTGTTTTTGTCGATAAAAACGGAACTATTTGGGCCGGTTCAAACAGTGGTGGGTTGACCCGTTATAAAAAAAGCGAAAAAAAATTCGAACACTATTTACATAAGCCCGAAAACCCTTTCAGCATAAGTAATAACACCGTTTATGCTATTCTCCAGGATGAAACTGGAAATTTATGGTTAGGCACACGACAGGGGTTAAACAAATTTAACCCCCAGACAGAAAAATTTGAACATTCTGCTATTAATTACCAAACCAGCAAGCGAAGTATTTTCAGTGTACTGCCCGATTCAGCAGGTAATTTGTGGCTTTCGTCTGATATAGGCATTATTAAATATAACAAACAATCGTATGTATGCTCATTCTATGGCCCTGCCGATGGTTTTAGAAATAATGAGTTCAGTACTACAGGTAGTTTTATGAGCCCTGCCGGTGAAATATTTTTTGGTGGCACCGAAGGACTTGTATCATTTATGCCTTCTGAAATAAAAGCAAACCCTATACACGCCAGGCCGGTTATCACAAACTTCTTGGTTTACAATAAGGTAATATCGCCGGGCGACAGTCTGCACAAAAGGGTACTGTTCAACAAACAGGTATGGGAAACCGACGAAATTACCCTGAAACACCACGAAGCCGATTTTATTATTGAGTTTTCGGCATTACATTATTCGGCCCCTGAAAAGATTACTTATTTTTATAAACTTGATGGTTTTAACCCTCAATGGATCGAAACCGGCTCAAACCGCAGGTTTGCAACCTATACCGGTTTGCAACCCGGAAAATATGTGTTTATGCTGAAGGCTACAAACAACGATGGTGTAATGTGCCCTACGGATAACGAAGTACGGCTTAGTATAATTGTTACCCCCCCGTTTTGGCAAACATTATGGTTCAGGATTATTTTGGCAATTGTTGCCCTATTTTTTGTTGTTCTGTTTATCAGGCTGCGCGTAAGGTCGTTAAGAATGGCAAACATACATCTGGACAAGAAAGTAAAAGAACGCACCCATCAGCTTGAGCAAGCCAACCAGTTTCTTGAACAGCGAAGCAGGGATTTGGAGGAAGCCAATGCCATTCTCGAAGAACGGCAGGAAGAAATTAACCTGCAAAAAGAAGAAATTCTCAGCCAGTATGAATCGCTTGAGAGTTCAAACCTTCTGTTAAAGCAACAACAAGACCAGATTTTAAAACAAAACCTGGAACTCGACAAACACCGCAACAAGCTGCAATACCTTGTTGAAGAAAGGACAAAGGAACTTGAAAAAGCCCTGATTAAAGCAGAAGAGTCCGACAAGCTAAAATCGTCGTTTCTTACCAATATGAGCCATGAAATACGCACCCCCATGAACGCTATTATTGGTTTCTCATCGTTACTGAAAGACAAAAGTTTACAAGATAAACACGATGAATTTATTTCCCTAATTGAGGCCAATGGGCTGATGCTCATTAACCTTATCAACAATATCTTTGAATTATCAAATATCGAATCGCAACACATCACCCTTTGCAAGATAAACAAAAAATTAAGCCCTGTTTTAAACAATTTGTATGGCTTGCACAAATATGAAGCACAACATAAAAACCTTGTTTTAAAGCTAAATATCGATGCAATCGACGACGATTTCTGCATGTACTTCGATGAAGGCCTCCTGAAACAGGTTTTTACCAATTTGTTGTCGAACGCTTTTAAGTTTACCGAAAAAGGTACTGTGGAGTTTGGCATTCAAAAAATCGACAATACAGTAACATTTTTTGTGAAAGACAGCGGTGTTGGAATACCTGATGGTATTGGCGACCTGGTTTTCGACAGGTTCTATAAAATAGAAGGGGACATTAACCAGCTATACAGGGGCACAGGCCTCGGGCTGGCAATTTGTAAAGGGCTTGTAACCCTTTGGCAGGGAGAAATATGGTACGAAACAAAAAAAGACATAGGCACAACCTTTTATTTTACACACCCGCTCGAAACTATCGACGAACAAAACAACCAAATTATTAGTACAAAGCCTGTAATTAATTTGCACGATAAATGCATACTTATTGCCGAAGACGAAGAATCGAACTATAAATTGCTGGAAAGTTACCTGAAGCGGACAAAGGCTAAACTAATTTGGGCCCGTAATGGCCGCGAAGCCGTGAAGCTAGCCAGGGAACACAAGCCCGGCTTAATTCTTATGGATATTAAAATGCCAATTATGGACGGCATTGAAGCCGCAAAGCAAATACGGGAAATTATGCCATCGGTTCCGGTAATTGCCCAAACTGCATACGCCATGAAAAACGAAATAGCAGATATACTAAAGTCGGGCATTGAGTATTATATTGTGAAACCCATAAAGCTCGATGATTTAATTGAGCTTATCAGAAAAACAATTTTTAACGGCCCCCACCTCGAGCACTAGATAATGTAATCGCTAAAATGAAACAAACTAACAGGTGCAAGATAAGCGGGATGATGTCTAAACAAACAGCTGCGCTAATTTATATGCTTGTTTAATACGGTCGGCCATGCCAATGCCATTTCGTAAGTTTCCGGCAATTTTTAAGCCTTCATGCTCATTTTCAATAGCTTCAACAGCTTCAAAGCGATTTTTGCTATCGGTTCCGTATTGTGGTATTGCGTTTCTGTGCCTGATAACCCTTAGTAAATCGGGATTAAACGATTTTATACCCAATAAACTGCTGCATTCCGATTCAACTATCTTAACTATTTCGTTATCGTCTAATTCTAAAATTCCTGTATTTTTCGTTCCACCGAGAAAAATTGTTAGTAAGGCTCCATTTTCGGGAGCCCTGTTTTTAAAAAGGGAAGACATAAACAATATGCCCAAAATTTTTCTTTTCTCAACCGATGGTATTAGGCCTCCAAAACCATCAAGTTTCATTCCCTCCCATTTTGTAAAACCCACTGAAACCTCAATAACTTGGGCATATTTGAGGTTTTTAACCTTGTCTATCTGTTCTCTATTTATAAATGGAAACACACTTTCAAGCTCATACGCCCCTAGTGTAGATATAATGTTTTTGGCATTAATTTTATACAGGTTTCCCCCGGTGTCTGAATATTGAATGGTATAGCCTTTCTCTGTTTTTTCAACCTTTACATTCCCTGCTGAAAAAATGAAATTTTCTTTCCCGGCTTTTTGGTACAATGCATTAATTAGCGACGACATGCCATTATAAAAAGAGAAAACCTTTTTGCTCACCCGTTTCTCCATGTCGTTTTTTTTCTCGAACTTTTTTCTTATTGCCCCTTTAATAAGGCTTCCGTATTGTTGTTCAAGGTTATAAAGTTTGGGAAGGGCATAACGCGGTATAATATAATCGGTATCACCAGCATATACGCCCAGGATAAACGGATCGATTGCATATTTTAAAAAGCTTTCGCCCAACCGCCGCCTTACAAACGAACTTAAATTTTCATCGGGGTCATTGCCTTTGGCCCTGAATGGCTCAGTTAACAACCTTAGCTTGTCTTTTGTAGTAAACAACCTGCATTTTACAGCATCAATTAGCCCCAGTGGCAAGTGTTCCCATTTTCCATTCTTTAAAATATACCTTTTTTTGGCTTTTTCGTTGCCAATTTCCAGTTCGCACATATCTGCAAGCTCATCAAAAAGCCCTACAACTGCTGTATTGCCGATAACTCCTGTGTTGGGCCCCGTTTCGTATATAAACCCGTTTTCGCTATGGGTATGTATCACCCCTCCTGCCCGATCGTTCTTGTCTATTGCCCTGAAACGGCAATTTTGTTTATTCAGGTAATAAGCAGTTGTTAAGCCGGTTAAACCTGCACCAAGAACAACGGTGTCTATAAATTCTTCTTTCATAGCTTATTAAAAATCAATTCTTTAAATGTATTCGTTAACAACTGGTGTGAATGGGGCAAAGTAACCCTGCTGATTTGCTTAAAACCTAGTTTTCGGGCAAATGTCAGCATCTCCAAATCGATATCGTACAGGGTTTCGAGGTTCTCGTTTACAAAACTTATGGGAACAATAACAACCTGTTCAACCTTTTGCCTGTGCAAATCTCTTAAAATGCTGTATGTATCAGGGCCAAACCATTTAAGCCTTCCTATTTTCGACTGGTAACCAACAGAAAAACCAAGCTGTAATTTTTCTGCAAGCAACCTTGCATTTTCAGCAATATGTGAGGTATAAGTATCGCCATTGGCAACCTGGTATTCGGGAACCGAATGGGCACTGAACAATAAATATGGGTCAGAATAATTGTTTCCGGCAATGTGCTTTTTTATCAAATCTTCCCAATATGATATAAACCCTGGGCTTGCAAAATAGTTACTAATAATTTTTATTGAACAGCCAGCGTTTTTCTTTTTAAACCATTCGATAGAACTTACAATACTTCCTGAAGTTGAAAAGCAATTGTGCGGGTACATGGGTAAAACAATAAAATCGGTGACACCCTTGGTACTTAAAGACTGTAAAGCCCTTCCTATACCGGGTTCTGAATATGAAAAAGCACACTGAACAATAAAACCTTCAGGCAGGCTTTTTTCCATGCCGGCTCTTATTGCGTTCATCGATTGTATAAGTGGCGAGCCACCGATTACCTGGTATTTTCTCCACGATTTCTTGTACCTCAGCGAACTGATTAGAAAAGAAAGGAAATACCGGAGAACCGGGTTTACATTTAAAATGGATTTGTCGCGAAACATCCTTTCCAGAAAAACTTTCATTTCTTTTTCGGATGAAGGCGAACCCATATTTACGAGCAATACAGCTTTCATATTGTTTGAGAATGCCTGTTTGTTGATATTGTAACCGTTGGATCGAAAACCATGGCAATGTTCCTAACAATGAGCATGCCCCCGGGGCTAACGTTTAAAGTGTTGCCATCGAAACTTAAAAGATTGTCGGCAATAAACATATCGAGTTTCGATTGTTCGAACCGGGTTATTTTAAATATATGCTGAACTGTTGTGATATGTTTTTCGGCCATGCTTTCGAAATTCACATAGCCATTGCACATAATTTCGTTTATTATATCACCAATAAGCTTCTCGTCATCCGATAAAAAATAGCCCCGCTCAAGGGCCAGGCCTGTCGATTCGATTGATGACATATATTTGTCCAGCAACTTAATGTTCTGGGCATAACAATTGCTTAACTGGCTAATGGCCGATGATCCAAATGCATAAACCTGCCCTGTTGTTTTTTTTGTGCAATACCCCTGAAAATTACGGTGCAAACTGTGGCTTGCTTTTGCCATTGACAGCTCATCGCCGGGCTTTGCAAAATGATCCATGCCTATGTTTATATACCCGTTAGCGGTAAAAGTATTAAAAGCATCGACAAGCATTGCTAATTTTTCGCCGGCACCCGGCAACGAAGAAGCGCTAATTTTATTCTGTTCGGGGTTGAACCAGGGAATATGCGCATACGAAAAGGTTACAACCCTGTCGGCATCGGTTTTAACTGCCTTTAAAATGTTTTCAGAGAACGATTCTTTAGTTTGCAGGGGCAACCCGTAAACCAAATCAATGTTAACCCCCTCAAACCCCTTTTCTTTTAAATATTTTATCGTTGCGCCAATATCGTTCAATGGTGGCCGCCTGTTTATAGCTGCCAGGACATTTTCGTGAAAATCCTGAATTCCCAGGCTCAGCCTGTTAAATCCTGTCACTGAAAGCTGGTCAATATCTTTAAACCCGAGATATGCCGGGTTACATTCCATAGCTACTTCGCAATAATCGGCAAAAGTAAACCGCTCCCGCAAAAGGCCCATTACATCCTGAACATGGTGCAGGTTTATTGAATTTGGGGTGCCCCCGCCCCAGTGTACCTGGGTAACTAACCGGTTTTTTTCGATGTGTTCTGCTACGGTTTCAATTTCCTTTTTCAAACAATGAATATAGCGGCTTATTTTTTCGTCGCTTTCGAACAATGTGGTATTGCACCCGCAGAAGAAACACCGCTGTGTACAAAAAGGAATATGTATATATATGGATATATTGACCGGTTTACTTCGATTTGATTCTTTTACAGCGTTTATAAAACCATTTGCTGCCATGCCGGTTTTAAAAGATGTAGCCGGCGGGTAACTAGTATAGCGGGGCCCTTGTGTATTGTATTTTTCCAGGAAACCGGTTGTAACTTCCATATTCAACAATAAATTAGCGGTTCCATTCAGTCGATTTCACCCAATCGACCGTAAGTTTTACATTTTCAAATAAATTATCGGGAGAAACGCCGTGACCTGCATTAAATATCCAGTTGTAATTGGCTTTGCCGAAATCTTTAAACTTTTCAAGTTCAGCAAACAAAACCTGTTTGTTGTTAACCGAGAAAATACGCGGATCGATATTTCCCTGAAGGCCAACATTCTTGTCGATTATTTTGCGCGAACCTGCAAGCGAATCCTGCCAATCAATACCAACATAGTCGGCCACATCATAACCGATGTGCTTCATACCGCCGGCCAAACCTTTGGGAAAGAATATTACGGGACAGCCAGCCTGCCTGACAGAACTGGTAATGGTTTTGGCGAATGGCAGAACCCAATCGATATACAGTTCGTAAGGAAGTAAGCCTGCATGGGTATCGAACAATTGAAAGGCATCTATTCCGCTTTTTACCTGGTTTAAGGCATATTCAACCGACAATTCGGTAATAAGCGCGAGGAGCTTAGCGGCAAGTTTTCTGTCGGAATATATTAGTTTTACGGCTTCGGGAAAAGAATGGCTGGCACTGTTGCCCTGCACCATATAACAGAATGTTGTAAAAGGTGCTCCGCAAAAACCTATCAATGCCTTGTTGTCAGACAACTGGTTTTTTATCAGACCAATAGTTTCATAAATATGCGACAACCTGTTTGTTTCTGCTTTTAAGCTATTTATATTTTCAAGTTTATCTTTCAACGGATTTGAAAACACAGGCCCCTTATCGGTAAACACGAGGTTCATGCCAAGGGCTTCCGGCACTACCAGTATATCGGAAAACAATATAGCAGCATCAACCCCCAGCTCGTTAACAGGCAACAAAGTTACCCTGGCAGCCAATTGAGGGTTGTTCATGAGCTCCTGAAAAGAATACTGTTCCCTAAGTTTCAGGTACGAAGGAAGCACCCTGCCGGCTTGCCTCATAAACCAAACCGGCGGCCTGTTGCATTTCTCGCCCTTTATTGTTTTTAAAAATATTGAACTGCTCATTATTATAATTTTTGCATCGCCAACAAGCTTGACTGAAGGGTTTTTTGAATATCGTCGGCGGAATGGGCATAAGAAACAAAGGCAGCTTCGAACTGAGAAGGTGCAAGATAGATGCCAGCTTCGAGCAATAAATTAAAAAATTTTGCATAGCGCTCCTTATCGGATGTCATTACCTGTTCGAAACTCTCAACTTTTTTCGATTCGGTAAAGAACAAAGTTAACAAAGAACCTGCCTGGTTAACAACGCCTGAAATACCAGTCTTTGCAAGGTTATTGCGTAACCCGTCGGCCAGTGACCTTGTTTTTTCTTCGAGTTCCTTATATATCGAGGGCTTACTCCGAAGGGTTTCAAGCATAACTATTCCGGCAGCCATGGCCAAAGGGTTGCCCGATAAAGTGCCTGCCTGGTAAACAGGGCCAGATGGCGCCAGGTGCTGCATAATATCTTTTCTTCCCCCATAAGCCCCAACTGGAAGCCCACCGCCAATTATCTTTCCCAATGTGGTTATATCAGGAATTATGCCATAATACTCCTGTGCCCCGCCCTTGGCCATTCGGAAGCCGGTAATTACCTCGTCGAAAATTAACAGGGCGCTATGTTTGGTTGCCAGATCCCTTAACCCTCTAAGGAATTGAATATCGGGCAAAACAACCCCCATATTACCGGCTACCGGTTCAACAATAATTGCGGCAATATCTTTGGCATATTGATGAAAAAGGGCTTCAACAGACTCCATATTGTTGTAGGAAGCAATAAGCGTATCACCGGCAATGCCGCGTGTTACCCCGGGACTGTCGGGCAAGCCCAGTGTAACTGCACCAGAGCCGGCCTTTATTAAGAAACTGTCGCCGTGCCCATGATAGCAACCCGAGAATTTAACAATTTTACTCCGGCCGGTGTACCCTCTTGCAAGGCGAACAGCGCTCATGGTTGCTTCGGTACCGGAATTCACCATACGGACCATTTCAACCGAAGGCACCATATCAACTATCAGTTCGGCCATTTTTTTCTCCAGCATGGTTGGTGCCCCAAAGCTGCTACCTAATTCTGCCTGGGTTTTAATGGCTTCAACAATAGGCCCGTAAGCATGCCCAAGAATCATTGGCCCCCATGAACCAACGTAGTCGATATACTCATTGCCATCGATATCGTATATTTTCGCTCCTTTAGCTTTATCAATAAAAACCGGTGTGCCACCAACACTCTTAAATGCCCTTACGGGAGAGTTAACACCGCCTGGAATAATTTCGCACGATTGCCTGTAGGCAGAAATGCTTTTTTCTTTGTTCATACTTTGAGTTTTTTTACTTTCGGTTTAGTACTTTGGCAATGTCTTTGGCATAATAGGTTATTATAATATCGGCCCCTGCCCTCTTTATCGATGTTGCTATTTCCATCATTATCCGCTCTTCATCTATCCAGCCGTTTGCCGCTGCGGCTTTCACCATCGAAAACTCGCCGCTGACATTATACGCAACAATAGGTATGTTAAAAGTTGTTTTAGCCCGGTAAATAACATCGAGATAACTGAGAGCAGGCTTTACCATAACCATATCTGCACCTTCTTCTATGTCAAGTTCAATTTCACGCATAGCTTCGTCGGAATTTGCAGGGTTCATCTGGTAACTTCTCCTGTCTCCGAATTTTGGTGCGGATTCGGCAGCTTCCCTGAAAGGCCCGTAAAAACCCGATGCATATTTTGCAGCATACGACATAATGGGTATGTTATAAAATCCGTTGTCGTCGAGGGTTTTTCTAATTTTCTGCACTCGTCCGTCCATCATATCGCTTGGGGCAATTATATCGGCGCCGGCCTGTGCCAGCGAAAGAGATTGTTTTGCAAGGGTTTCAAGGGTTAAGTCGTTGTGTACATCGCCATCGACAATGGTGCCGCAATGTCCGTGCGTAGTATATTCGCAATTACAGACATCGGCAACCACCAACAGCCTGTTTTGGTATTTCTGCCTAATGGCCCGTATAGCTTTTTGAACAATGCCATTGTGCTCGCAGGCAACCAGTCCGTGTTCATCTTTATGCTCGGGAATACCAAACAATAACACTGCCCGTATGCCGTTTTCAAGCAGGTTGCCACATTCTTCTACCAGAAAATCGACCGACATCTGATAATTTCCAGGCATAGAATTGATAGGGTTTTTTACCTTTTCGCCCGGACAAACAAACAAGGGCATTATTAAATCGTTTACAGAAAGGATTGTTTCGGTTACCATATCCCTGATAAGTGGGTTGGTGCGTAAGCGCCTTAAACGTGTTTGAGGAAATGCCATAGTTATTTATTTATGTTTAACCATTCAATTAGTTCTTTAGCAAAAATATCGCCCCGGGCTTTCGACGATATCAGTACAGGCTGCATGTTGTGCCATTTGGCCCTTTGCCCGGTGGTGTTGCCAATACAGGCAATTCTATGCCCATCGAGCCCAGTTTCTTTAAAAATTTTCACAAAGTTATCAATAGCCGACGGACTTGTAAACAAAATTACATCGTATGTTCTATTTTTTATAATATCGATGGTGTTTTCCGGCAAGTTTTGTATTGCTTTGGTTGTATATAGGTTGAGCCGCTGAACCATGTTATTTATCGAAAGTTCTTTCTGAATTTTATCGGGGGCTAAAGTTCCCAGGCAAAGAAGGATTTTTTTATCCCGGATTTTTATTTCCTTAAGTTCATCCAAAAAATCATCAGAGGTATTTCCCCTTGCAGTAATTACAGTATTGTTGCAATATTTTCTTATTTCGGCCGATGTTTTTTCCCCTATCGATATAAATGTTATTCCTTCACATATATTTTTTTTAGAAATATTTTCGAAGTATTTAAAAAAATACTTTACCCCGTTTTTGCTTGTAAAAACCACATAATCGAATATGCTTATTTTTGAGAGCAGCTTTTCTTTAAAGCGCGTTTTACGGGTTTCGGCTATTTGGATGAGCGGGAAATCGATAAATTCGGCACCTTCATTTTTAAGCACGGGGGCAATGGTATCGTCAGCATCAGCAGGACGGGTTGAAATAATAATTTTCCCATTTAACAGGTTCATAGATCATCGGGAATTATAATATCAGCTTCAGTTGCCAATACTTTAATTTGTTCAGCTAGTTTATTGCCAAGCCCTGCGGCTTCTTCAACAGTGCCATATTCCGAAAGCCTAACGATTTTTGCGGTATGGTGATCGCCAATCATAACATGTAGGCATACTTTATTGTTTTCAACAAAAGCATAGGCACCTAGAGGAAATTTGCACCCTCCACCAATTGTTTTCATAAAACTTCGCTCGGCTGTAACCGATATTTCGGTGTGTAAATCGTTTATCGAATTAAGAAGCCCGATGGTTTCCTGGTCGTTTTGGCGGCACTCAATGGCAATAGCGCCCTGTCCAATGGCTGGCAGGCTATCTTCGATAGATAAACATGATGCTTCGGGAAATGTTTTACCAATTCGATTTAAGCCGGCAGCAGCCAAAACAATGGCATCGTATTCGCCATGTTGGAGTTTTGACAGGCGCGTATCGATATTTCCACGCAGATCCCGAAACCTGGCCTGTGGTTTCATAAGCTTTAACTGCAAAATACGGCGAGGGCTGCCTGTTCCTATTATACAATTGTCGGGCAATTGACTAAATGGGACATTGTTTTTTGTAAGAACAACATCTCTCGGATCTTCCCTCAGGGGAAACGATGCCAGTATTAATCCTTCAGGCTGATTTGAAGGGACATCTTTTAAACTATGCACGGCAAAATCGGCCAACCCGTTCATCAAGGCATTTTCCAATTCCTTTACAAACACACCTGTTCCGCCAAAACTTGTTAAGGCCTTGTCAGCAACTTTATCGCCAAGTGTCGATATTTTTATTATCTCAAAATGGCAATGTGGGTTTTTTGCTTCCAGCAAATCCACAGTTTTCTTGGTTTGCGTATAGGCCAATAAGCTGGGGCGTGTTGCTACTTTAAAGGTTTTCATTTTTTAAAATTTTCTGGAAGGGAGCTTTTCTTTACCACTATTTATCAGTGTTTTTATTACTTACTAAATCGTGCAGGGAGTTTTCGATATTAAATGAGTCTTTAAGCGATTCTACCATTCTTATCATCTCTTCTTTCGATGTGATAAGCGACAGGTTGGTCATGATGGTTTTTATTAGACTTTCGGAATACGACGATAGCATTTTATCGATAGTTTCTTTTTGATCCGTGGACATTCCGGCAAATTCAGCACGGTATTGGCAGAGGGTTTTCTCTTTCAGCAGCACTAATTTTTCTTTTAAAGAATGCATTGTTGGCATTACAATTTGTTTGTAGTACCAGTTAAAGAAGTCTTCAGAAATTTCTTCCAGAATTGTTTCGGCTTTATCTATTTCCATTTTTCTTCTGTTTACATTATTGCCAATTTGATGGTTAATGTCGTCGATTGAGTAAACCATACAGGCATCAATTGAATTTATTTCCGGGTCGATATTACGGGGTATTGAAAGATCGATAAACAGTTTTACCTGGTTTGGGCCAGGCTGAATTGCATTTTTAACTTTCGGGGCAATTAATGTATATTCGTCTGAACTGGTCGATACTATTACAACATCGGCATCTTGTATTAGAGCATACCGGTTTGAATATTCATATACCGTGGCATTGAACTGCAATGCTAATTCACGGGCCTTTTCCTCAGAGCGGTTGCATACCGAAATATGGCAATTGTAATTGCCAGATAAATTTTGTGCCGAAAGCCTTGCCATTTTTCCGGCTCCAACTATCAGTACATTAATTTTTTTCTTTTTATCAAAGAAAGTTTCGATAAATTCAATAGCCAAATGCGCAACTGAAGTGCTACCGGTGGCTATTTTGGTTTCAGTACGAACACGTTTGCCACTATTTATGGCCGATTGGAACAATTTGTTCAGGTAATTGTCAGTATAATTCAGGCTACATGCCATGAGGTAAGCATCGCGCACCTGTCCCAGAATCTGGTATTCGCCAACAACCATTGAATCGATGCCCGATGCAACTTTAAACAGGTGCAAAACCGCTTGCCGGCAGTTTTTCATGTATAAATGTCCAACAAATTTTTCTTTGGGCAAACTGTGATAACCAGAAATAAATTCGACAATATCGTTAAAGCCCTCTTCTATATTATTTACCGATGCATAAATTTCTACCCTGTTACATGTCGAAAGTATTACTGCACCTTTAATAGAACCAAATTTATTAAGGGCTGCCAGGGCCTCATTTATTTTTTCGTTCGGAAAATAACATTTCTCCCTTACTTCAACCTCTGCTGTTTTATGGTTTAATCCAATTACAATATTGTGCATTATGCAAAGCTTTTACTTTCGTCTTCTTCCAATTCTATAAAGGATTAAGACTGATTATCGGTGTATTCTGCACACTTGAAGCGGTCAATATGCCAGGAGTTTGTAATTGGTAAAATAATAATAAACAACTGGTTACCAGCTACCTGGGTAAATATCTTAAGTGCAGCATCCAAACCGGATTACCGATTCTTAATTATGTGCTGAAATTACAATTATTTGTTCTAAAATAATTGTTAACATCCAATTTTACGAAATGTTCATTGTTTTAAACACGAAAAGACCACAAAACATAAGTAATTGAAAAGCATAATTTAAGTGTAACAGAGTTTTCGGCTTTTTTTTCTGAAGGGATGTAATATGCCCGAAAGGAAATACTGTTATCTAAATTATTATATTCCTAATAGTTATACCAACTTACTTAAAGAAATTATGTTATTGTTTTTAATAAAGTTATAATTTTAAGCCATTCTTTAAATAATTTTTTAATTTCGGGACTTATAAAAGTTACATAATCCGGCATCAGCAATGACATAGAACTAATCAAGAAAATAAATATATTAGTGCTTGCTTAAAATCCTTTCAACCTACTGTTTTATTTACCTTACATTCACATGGCACACATTTCAAGAATTCTGATTAATAACCCATTTAACCAGTTCAACCTTAAGTTTGCCCGTGCTGCTTTTGCAGCCGGAGGTCTTCCGGTAATGAAAATCGAAACTTTCAACAACAAGAACCTGGCATTATTAAACCAGTTTGCATCGAAGTTCACAGGCAGGTTCGCCCTTCAAACCGAGAACCTGGTAAGTACAAATTTTTATTTGCCCGATAATGTTGAATTACTGATTGTTGATGCTGCTACCGATATCAGCAGTTTAAGCAATCAATCCAATATTTTGTATGTGGTGAATTCCATAGACCAATATCATGCCCTTAAAGGTACACCAATTGCCGGTATTATTGCCAAAGGCAACGAAGCTGCCGGAAAAGTTGGCGAGCTCACTTCATTTATTTTGCTTCAAGCACTGTTAAAGGAAACAAATGTGCCGGTATGGTTACAGGGAGGGGTTGGCATTCATACGGCACCGGGGCTGATAGGCATGGGCGCACACGGGGTTTTTCTCGATTACCAGTGTTGTTTTTTTCCAGAATATGGGCTTTCCGGCAGTGTCAAAGATCAATTATTAAAGCTAAATGGCACCGAAACAAAAATTGTGAACAATACCCGTTTTTACGAAAAGCCTTCTCTGCCAGACAAACTTAGAAAACCTTCCTCAAATGAAACTACACCCGACAACTGTGCTGAAAGTTTATTTTTAGCACAAGACATTGCCAATTCAAAGTTTTACAGCAGCGAGTATGGCGATCTGGAAACTTTCTTGTATTTCCTGAACACATCTATTTCCGGGCATATAAGACAGGCTAAATTTTTTAACCCGATGAAAGCCGACAACCAACAGCTGTGTAAAGAACTGGGAATAAAATACCCGATTGTGCAAGGCCCAATGTCGAGGGTTTCCGACGTTCCTGAATTTGCATGCAAGGTTGCCAATGAAGGTGCACTGCCTTTTATTGCGCTTGGCACTTTAACCAAAGAACAGGCGATGCCTGTTTTAAATGAAACTTTTGAAAAAATTGGCAATAAACCATGGGGCGTTGGCTTATTAGGTTTTGCTCCAAGGGAAATATGGGCCGGGCAAACCGAGTGCCTAAAACAAATCAGGCCAAAGGCTGCCATAATTGCCGGCGGCCATGCATGGCAGGTTCGCGAACTGGAACAAATGGGCGTAACAGCATTTGTACATGCCCCTACAGAGCCAATATTGGATAATTTTCTTTCGGAAGGCCTTAAGAATTTTGTTTTTGAAGGTATGGAATGTGGTGGGCACGTTGGCCCATACTCCAGCATGGTGTTATGGGAGCGTCAAATCATCAGGCTGCTCAAAGAAGAAACATTAGAAGGTATAAATGTGCTTTTTGCAGGAGGAATCAGCGATGCGCGCTCTGCCCTTTTTATTTCGTTAATATCGGCGCCATTGGCGGCGCGAGGCGCTAATGTTGGTGTAATAGTTGGCTCAGCTTATATTTATACCAAAGAAATTGTCGAAACCGGTGCCATTAATGCGGTTTTTCAAGGCACTGCGTTGAAACATACACACACACAAGTGCTAAATACCCTGCCGGGCCATTCGGTGCGCTGCTTAAACACACCTTTCGCCCACTATTTTATCGATACCAAACAAAAACTTTCTGAATCGGGGCTTTCGCCGTCCGAAGTTGGCAAAGAACTGGAAAAGTTAAACCTTGGCAGGTTAAGGGTAGCCACAAAAGGTATTGAAAAAGTCGATGGAAAACCAACAATGCTCGACGAAGAAAACCAATACAATAAAGGCCTTTTTATGATGGGCCAGGTTAATGCACTTTTTGATAATACCATTACTATAGCAGATTTGCACCGGGAAATTTCGCAAGGAAGTACAGAACTGCTCAACCAATTGCCTGAAAACAGTTTGCTTTTTGAAAATAACAAAGCTGTTGATATTGCCATTATAGGCATGGCCTGTATATTTCCTAAAGCACGCAACCTGGAACAATACTGGCTAAACATATTAAACGGGACCGACTGTGTTGTTGAGGTGCCCGACGAACGCTGGAACAAGGCCGGTTATTTCTCCGAAGGTAAACGGGCGAAAGATCAATCTACATCGAAATGGGGAGGGTTTATTCCCGAAATTACCTTCGATCCGGTACTGTTCGGTATCCCGCCACAATCGGTTGCCTCTATCGACCCCGCACAACTACTAAGTCTTCAGGTTGCTTACGATGCACTTACCGATGCCGGCTATCGCAATAAAGAGTTCGACCGCGAAAACACAGCCGTTATTTTTGGTGTTGACGGGGGCTCTGAACTTAGCTTTTGTTACGATTTACGGGCATATTACAAAAAATATTTTGGAGAATTGCCGGATGAACTGGACAAAATACTCCCGCAATTCACCGAAGACTCATTTCCGGGAATACTGGCCAATGTTATCCCCGGGCGAATTGCCAACCGAATGGACTTCAGGGGAAAAAACTTTTCGGTTGACGCTGCCTGCGCCACATCGCTCACCGCCATTGACCTTGCATGCCGCGAATTGGTTTCGGGCAGTGCAAATATGGTAGTTGCAGGTGCCGTGGATATTCATAACGATATTGCCGACTATATTAAATTTTCGAGTGTTCAGGCCCTTACGTTTGAAGGCAGGTGCAAATCGTTCGATGAAAAAGCCGACGGCATTTCGCTGGGCGAAGGAGTTGCCGTTTTAATACTCAAACGGCTCGACGATGCCCTGGCTGATGACGATCGTGTTTATGCTGTAATTAAATCGGTAGGCGCATCAAGCGATGGTAAAAGCCTTGGGCTTACTGCGCCGCGTAAAGAAGGGCAGATAAAAGCATTTCGCCGGGCATATTGCGAATCTGGCTTGTCGCCCGCTCAAATTGGCATGTACGAGGCCCATGGTACCGGAACCTCGGTTGGCGATATAATAGAATTAAGCGCCATTACCGAACTGCTGGCCAATTCGGGGGCACTGCCACACCAGGCATTTATTGGCTCGGTAAAAACCCAGATAGGGCATACAAAATGCGTAGCCGGAATGGCCGCCCTAATAAAGGCCGGCCTATCGGTTTATCATGCAGTAAAAACCCCAACAATAAACCTGAACAAGCCCAACAAATACTACAACGAAAATTACAGTCCGTTTGTTTTTAACAATTCCATAGCGCCATGGCAAGCTGCAACGCGCATTGCCGGCATTAGTGCACTTGGGTTCGGGGGCACAAATTACCATTGTGTTATACAAAACAATAAGCCCAAACCGGTAGCACTCACTATATCGGAATTTTGGCCTGCTGAACTGTTAGTTTTCAGGGCTGATACGGATGACGAACTAAAACAAAAACTCGATACAGTTGAAACGCTTTGCAAAAATACACCTGACATTCGTTTAAGGGATATATCGTACACCCTTTTCTCCGAAAGCGATAAACCCGTGAAGCTTAGCATTGTTGCCACATCGGTTACCGATTTGGGCGAAAAAACAAGGCTTGCAAACGCAAAGCAAGCTGATCCGGGTATCTATTTTACAAAAGAAACAGAAGGAAAGATTGCTTTTTTATTCCCCGGACAGGGTAGCCAGCGAATAAACATGGCCCGTGATTTGTTCGCCTATTTTCCTAAAATGGCTGAGTTCTTTAATGGAGAAGAAGAATTGTTGGATATCCTTTTCCCACGAAGAACTTTTATAGAATCTGAACTGAATGTCCAGGCACAAAACATTTCAAATACCCTGAACGCCCAACCCCTTCTTGGCATTGTCGATTATTCAATAGCAAGCCTGCTCTCCGGGTTTGGCATTGAGCCCGACATGCTTGCCGGGCATAGTTATGGCGAAATACCTGCCCTTTGTTTTGCCGGTGTTATAGAAAAGGCCGATTTGGTAAGAATAAGCAAAACCCGTGCAATGTCTATAATTCGAGCTGTAGGCGACGATTGCGGGGCAATGCTGGCCCTGAACTGTAGCAAAGAGGAGTTGTTGAAACTTTTAAGCACTGAAGAAGGCGTTTATCCGGCAAACCATAATTCAAACAAACAATGGGCTATATCGGGCTATACCGATGATATTGGGAAATTCGCCCGGAAGCTCGATAGTTTGGGAATTTCATATAAGAAATTACCAGTTACATGTGCATTTCATTCTCCGGTTGTATCAAAATCGGCAGATATTTTTAAGAAGGAACTGGATAGTTTTACCCTTAGCCCTGCAAAATACACTGTTTGGTCGAATACAACTACCTTGCCTTATCCCGGAACACCCGATGAAATAAAAGAAATCCTTTGCAGGCAACTTGTTAGCCCGGTAAGGTTTGTCGATCAGGTTAAGGAAATGTACAACAACGGGGCAAGAATTTTTATAGAAACAGGCCCGGCCAATGTGTTGGGCAACCTTGTCAGGAACATTATCGACAAAGAGGTTACAGTATTGAATACAGAAGAAAAAAACAGGAATGGAATCGAAAAAATGTTGGATTTCCTGGCCCGTTATATCTCCACAGGCCGGACAATTGATTATAAAGGCCTCTTTAACGACAGAAAAGCGGAAACAATAGATCTTAACAACTACTTAGCTTTTAAACCTTCAAAAACTTCGTGGTATATCAATGGCAATAAAGCTGTCCCTTTGTTTGGCGAACTTCCGGCACATGCAAAAAAACCATTTAACAAGCCCTTTGTCACGAATAGAACTATTGACAACCACGCCCTAACAAGCAATGAAAAAGAATTACGGGTAAAAGAATATCTGGCAAATGTAAATGCCCTTATAAAAGCCCAACACAGTGTAATGATGGATTATTTGGGTATTGGTGCTTCAAGCATCGCCGATAGTGCTTTAGAAGGTGAATTTTTTACCGGAATGCCTGAAAAAAACCCTGAAACGAAGGAACAAATTAATGAAACCACAGGCTTCCCACAATCGAATGACTTTTCTGATAATGGCTATACTGATGTGTTTAGCCTTCTGCTTGAGACTATCAGTGAAAAAACCGGCTACCCCCAAGATATGCTGGCAGATGAACTAAACCTCGAAGCCGACCTGAGTATCGACTCTATAAAGCGGGTTGAAATTATCAATACCCTGAAGCAAAAGCTTTCAAACGGATTTTCAGGCAATAATAAAGAGTTGCATGATAAACTGGCTGGTTCAAAAACCATTGGCGACATGAAAGCTGCCCTGGAAATTTCTATTCAGGTGCAGGAAAGGGTTAGCCCTGTAAGGCAAAGTTCCCCCGAAGAAGAATTTACAGATATTCCGTTGAAAGATATCCTGTTTGAAACCATCAGCGCCAAAACAGGCTACCCACCCGATATGCTCGACGCGGAAATGGACATTGAAGCCGATTTGAGCATTGATTCCATAAAACGAATGGAGATAATAAACACCCTAAAGCAACGTTTAGTTCAGTTACAATACCAGCTTAGCGGAGATTTTTCTGAAGTTTTGTCGCGACATAAAAATATGGCAGGCATGCTTGGCTGGCTTACTGAAAACTGCTTTCCGGCAAATACAACCAGTAAGCAGGAAAAAAATAAGGTTGATGCTGCGGTTGAACAATCACAGTCCGAAAAAGTTTTCAGGTACAAAGTTGAACTGGTACCCTCTCATACAGAAGCAATTCTAAAAAAGCCACTTGCAGAAAAATCTGTTGCCATTATCGACAATGGAACTGCCTTGCCCCTTCAATTAAAAGACGAGCTTATCAAACATAAAATGAATGTTGATATTGTTCATTCAGAGGCAGATAATTTAACTTTATATAATGGCCTGATTTTTCTGGATTGTGCAGAAAAGCATGGAAATACCAATATAGAAGGTTTATTCCGGTACATTCAAAAGCTCGATAAAAATAAGATTGAATGGATATATCTCCTTTCGGATGTAAAGGGCATTTTGCGGCAGGCATATAACCAAGAAATTGTTGATGCATTACAGGGTTTCAGTGGGTTTTTGAACAGCCTGAACATTGAATGGGAAGCTTCGTGCCGCACCATACACCTGAAAGATGCAGGTTCGGTTAAACAGGCTCCGGAAATTCTGGTAAATGAATTATCGCTTGCCGATAACGCTTCGGAAGTTTTCTATATTAACGGCACAAGGCACACTGGCAAACTTACGGCCAAAAAATGGAATACATCCAATAAAAAAATAGCTTTCGACAAAAACGACATTATTCTGGTCCTGGGGGGCGCACAAGGTATAACTGCCGAAGTTGTCAAGAACCTCTCTGAAACAATGCCGGCAAGGTACATACTGGTTGGGAGCACCCCTTTTCCTACAAAGAACGACTTTGGCATTGGCAGCATCGAGAAAGACGAAATCAGAAAACAACTGATACAAAAAAACCTCTTTAAAAACCCTAAAGAGCTTGAAAAATCTGTAACGAAAATTTATAAGAACAACCAGATATTAGAAACCATTCAGGCAATAGAAACAAAAGGCTCAGGGGTTGAATACCGATCGGTTGATCTCTCCCAACCCGGGAGCCTGACAAACCTGATTGAACAACTATATACCGAGTATGGGCGTATTGACGGGGTTATTCATGCCGCAGGCTGTCTCGACGACAAGTTTTTCCACCAGAAAACTTTCGATTCGTTTACACGTGTTTATAATACAAAAGTTTTGCCCCTGCGCGAACTGGTGCAGAATTTGCGCCCCGATACCCGCTTTTGTGTGTTTTTTTCGAGTATAGCTTCGGTTACCGGAAGCCAGGGTCAGGTTGATTATGCTGCTGCCAACAGTGTGCTTGATTATGCGGCTTTAGCACTAAAGCATAAACTAAAAGGGCGTGTAGTATCGATTAATTGGGGGCCATGGAAAGGTAAAGGTATGGTTTCCGATTCGCTGGAAAAAGATTTTCGGCGCAGGGGTATCTATTCCATTCCGGTTAATGAGGGTGCAGGGGCTTTTGTAAATGAACTCCTTTACGGAACCACTGAGCAGGTAATAATTATGGCCGGCACAAACATACCGGAAGGTGCATAACAAAAGAAAACTACCATGAACGATAAAGATATAGCCATAGTAGGAATGTCGTGTATTTTTCCAGGGGCAAAAGACCTGGATGCATACTGGCAGAATATTTTAAACAAAACCTGCTCGATAAAAGAAGCCCCGGAAAAACGCATCGATCCTGTTTACTTCAACAGTGCATCGGAAGATATTGATCGGCTTTATTGCAGCAAAGGGGGGTTCATTGATGAATATGTCGATTTCGACCCTGTTGAATTTGGATTGGTGCCTAATTCGGTAAAAGGCACCGAACCCGAACAGCTGCTGGCTTTGAAAATGACGGTTCGGGCCCTGGAAGATGCCGGTGTGTTTGAAAAAAACATTTCGCTTGAAAAATCGGGTATAATAATAGGTAAAGCTGGTTTTGGTGGGGTTGAAACAACAAAAGTCCATGAAACCATTTATAGTGCCGAATCGCTTGTGCGCTTACTTAAAACTCTCGCACCATCATTATCGAACGATGAAATTTACCGGATAAAAAAGAACTTCCAGCAACAAACAGGGCATTTTGGAAAACAAAATGTAATGGGAACCGTGCCGAATATTGTTGCTTCGCTGGTTGCCAACCGGCTAAACTTAAATGGCCCGGCTTATGTTGTTGACGCAGCCTGTGCCAGTTCGATTATTGCTATCGACAATGCTGTAAGGGAACTTCAGTCGCACCGCTGCGATCTAATGGTAGCTGGGGCAATACACCTGGGGCAGACACCTGCTTTCTGGACAGTATTCAGTTTATTAGGTGCCTTTTCGCGTTCGCAGGTTATAAGGCCCTTCGATAAAAAAGCAGATGGGGTGCTTCCTGGCGAAGGATGTGGCTTTGTTGTGCTCAGCAGGTTAAAAGACGCTATTAACAACGACCAACGTATATATGCCGTAATAAAGGGATCCGGGTTAAGCAGCGATGGCTCAGCTGCAAGCCTTATGAGCCCAGCATGGCAGGGGCAATTAAAGTCTATTGTTAATGCCTGGGAAAGTTCCGGCCTCAGTTACGAACAAATTGGTTACATCGAAGCCCATGGAACAGCTACGGTAATAGGGGACAAAACAGAAGCAGAAACCCTGCAAAAAGCTTTTGGGACAAACAACAAGTTGCCCTTTGCCGGCATAGGCTCGGTTAAATCGATGATTGGGCATACAATGCCAGCAGCAGGCATTGCCGGTGTTATTAAAGCGGCAAAAGCAGTTTATCATGGCATATTACCACCCACACTCAATTGCGACGAACCGCTTGAGGCCCTTATAAAATCGCGCTTCAGGCCTGTAAAAGAGGCTGTTGAATGGGCACAAACCGGATTGCCTACTATTGCCGGGGTTAATGCCTTTGGGTTTGGCGGTTCAAACTCCCATATTATCCTTGAGAAATTCAACCATAACAGTAAACCCCGAAAACTATTTGGTTTTTTGGAACAGGCTGGCGAAAACGACCAGGTGCTGTTACTTGCACGAAAATCGAAGAAGGAATTAATCGATGCAATTCAGGGCCATTCACCGGAAATTGGCGATGGCAATTACCGCATTGCCATTTTCAACCCTACACAAAAGCGAAAAGAACTTGCCATACGTGTTATCCATAAAGAAATACCCTGGAGGAACAAACAGGATATTTGGTACACACATGCACCTTTATTAAGTAACTCGCAAAAAGTTGCTTTCATTTTCCCCGGACTCGACGGGCCAGGGCTTGCATCGATAAAATCGGGCAATTATAATAGGCTTGCTGATTATTTCGGCTTCAAAACCCTCTCTGGTTTTAATAACCCCGATGGGATAAAACTAATTTTCGATCTCGACGAGTCGTGCCGCCTGTTGGATTCTGCCCTGAAAATGCTTGGCGTTGAACCCGATGTGGTAGCCGGACATAGTGTGGGTGAATGGACGGCCTGTACAGCTGTAGGTCTGGTTAATGAAAAAATTACACAGATTATTAATAACCGTGTTCTCAAAAAAAAATATGAAAAGCCCGATGCGGTTTTTCTGGCCATAAATAGTAATATATCAGATTTGGATAGCCTGCTTGTGCAGTTTCCCGAAATATACCTTGCAAACGACAATTGTACCAACCAATTTGTGGTATGCGGCATACGCAGTAATATACTTTCGTTACAGGAAAAACTTAACAAAATGCAGGTAATATCTAACCTGCTCCCTTTTGAAACCGGTTATCATACACCTTTTAGTAAGAAGTTTGAGCCCGAAGTAAGTTATACCGTTAACAATATTGTTCAGTTCGAGGAACCACAATACCCATTATGGTCGTCAATTACCGCAAAACCATATCCGAAAAACCCCAACGATATTAAACAACTGCATATCGACTTTATTACAAAACCAGTTTTGTTCCGCGAACTAACCAAAAATTTGTATAACGAAGGGGTAAGGGTTTTTGTGCAAATTGGCGCCGGATCGGTTAACGGTTTTATCGCCGACACATTAAAAGACAAAGATATTTCGCTTGTTTCAGCAGCCTCGAACAAACGGGAGGCATTAAGCCAACTTAAGAGGGTATTGGCAGCCTTGTTTGTTGAAGGTAAACCTATAAACACCAGCTTTTTGGGCTTAGCAGGTAGTTCGCGCGATAAAAAATATTCGACAAAAAAAGGGCTAAACACCATGCTCGATCTTTCGCTGCCATTTATTAATTATAATAAAGTATTCGACCAGCAAATTATTGAAAAAATTGCAGGGGCAACAAATGCCGTTGCTGCCCCGGACGCAGTCTTAAACTTGTACAAGCGGAACTTAAATGATATTTCTTTCGCCCAAAAAGAAATACTACAGGTGCTTAAACAGCAAAACAGCACCGATGGAAAACCCATTAACCTGAATGAGCTGCCTCTGGAAAGAACAAATATGTGCACCGAACAGGAAATTTCTTTCGAATTGTTTCCCGCTTTAAAAGATCATGTGCCTTTTCGAATAAGGAGCAGTCAGACTACCCTAGGGCACGAAGGCGATGCATGTGTGCCCCTTACAATGTTTCTCGAGCTTTTTATGGATGTTTTCTCAAGGCATTACCCATTTCTAGTTATAAGTAAAATTATTAATATAAGGGTACTCCAGTTTTTATGGGTAACAAAGAAACTTACGGTTTCTATCACAGGCAAGTGGATTGGTTCGGAAAGCATTTGTTTTGAGATTGAGAACTATGCAAGTGCAACCCTTGTTACTGGTGAAAAAAACGGGCAGCCCCCTGCCCCTTCTCTGCATATCGAAAAAAATTTGCCAGTTCAGGTATCTGTACAAGATGTATATGACAAAGGTTACATGTTTCATGGCAGGGCATATCAGGGGATTAAACAAATCGAAGCCTATTCGTCCGATATGCTCACAACCAGTGTTGAGGAACTACAGGGCAAAGGTTCGCTTCTCGATACAATCGGGCAGACCATAGGAGTACAGTCGCACCTTTCAGGCCGTAATATCAGGGCTTTTCCGGTAGCAATCAAAGAAATTATTTTTTATGGCAACCCCTTCGATAAAAATGGGCTTTTTCAATGTACAAGCCGGTTTATAAGGGACGATGACGACTTCATATACAGCAATGCCGAACTGGTAAAAGAAGGCAAAACATGGTGCAGGGTAAACGATTGGCAAGTACGAAAATCGGAAATCGACGCAAAAATTTGGCAAATGATGACCAATGCCGAAGATTATTACATTTCCGAACTGTTTATGGGCAATGTTACCTTGTTGGACTCAAACATTTACCAGCGGGCCAATACCTGGTTTACACTAAAAAATATTTACCTTTCGCAGGCCGAAAACAGCATCTACAACTCATTTTCTACATCAAAACAAAAAGAATGGCTCATTGGCAGAATTGCTGCTAAAGACTCTGTACGAAAGCTCATTTTGGGCAAGTATGGCGAAAAAATACACCCAGCTTGTATAAATATCATCAACGATACATCGGGCAAGCCTATCATACAGACAGAACAAAACAACCATGAAGGAATATCGGTTTCTATTGCCCACAAAAACGGTCTTGCCCTGGCCTCCTCTTCGTTCGATACCGAAACCGGAGTAGATATTGAGGAAATAAAAGCAAGGGATACTGGTTTTACCGATTTGGTTTTAAGCGAAAGGGAAAAAACTTTAATTAACCCTTTTATCGACAAAGATGAATGGCTCACAAGAATTTGGGCAGCCAAAGAGGCTTTTGGCAAATCAACAGGCAAAGGCTTGGCTGGCAGCCCCTTGAATTATGAAGTCTCGTCTATTGACGGAAACCTTGTTACTATTGGAAAAACTTCAGTTTTAACAACCCGGCACAACAGCTATATTATTGGATGGACATGCTAATTAAACATATTATATTATGAAAGAACAGACAGAGATTTTTAAAAAAGTAAAAGAACTGATTACAGAAGTAATTGGAGCAGAGTTTATCGAAGAATACACTGTTGAAATGGAAAGCACGCTCACCGGCGATCTGGAAATGGAAAGCATTGAAATTGTTGAACTCTCGGAAAAAATTAAAAAACACTATGGTGGGGCTGTTTCCTTCAGCGAATGGATGGCAAAACTTAGTCTTGAGCAACTTATAAATTTATCGATAAAAGATATTGTTACCTATATCGAAGGATGCCTGCAATTGAAATAACATACAGGGGGCAAAAGGGAGAAATACATATACAGGAACTTAACCCCGGGGCTACTGATACCATTGTACTGGTTCATGGCATGTTCGGTAACCTGTCGCAGTTCTATTTAACTATTGCCCCTTTCCTTGCAAGGGAATTCCGGGTATTGATGTACGACCTGCGCAGCCATGGCCGAAGTACCTGTTTTAAAACCGGATTCGACTTAAATACCTTGTCGGAAGACCTTAACCGGGTAATTATAGAATCGGGGGCAGAAAAATGCCACCTGCTGGGATTTAGTTACGGGGCCTTGATTGTACTGAAATATGCAATGCGTTTCGGGGAAAAAGTAAACAAAGTAATAGCCTTGGAAATTCCCCCGCGGCATACCCTGCCATTTAAAGATAAGGGAACCTATACATTCGACGATTTTTGGGCATTTGCATTAAGCCTTCCACCGCATGTCAGGGATAATTTTTTAAGGAGCAAAAGGCAGGTTAAAAATACGTACAACCTGTATGAAAACATTTTTAACAACACAAGCTTTGTGGAAGATATGAACAACGAAAAGGAGTTTTCTTCTTCCGATTATACCTTGGTGCAAGCCCCTGTGCAGTTGTTTTTTGGCGACCATTCGATTTGTTTGCCTGAATTGGAAAGGGTGAAAAACTGGATAAACAAAAAGACAATTAGCTTTGAACAAGGCGACCACGGATTTTTTATGCACCGTTGCGAACAGTCGGCAAACAAGATGATAGAATTCCTGCAAAGGTAAAATACTGATGTATGTGTAAGCCAGTAAAAATAGCAATTATTACCCCGCCACTATGGGGGCACACCTACCCTACCATTGCCATTGGTGAGAAACTTATTGAAATGGGGTACGGGGTTTGCTGGATAAGCATGCTCGATTACCTGGAATATGTACTCCCTAAACATGCCAGGTATATTCAACTGCCCGGAAATAAAGTTATATCGGGCATGATCGGATATAAACAATATGGGATGCAAAGTATTTGCAATCTTTATGAAGACGATCTTTTACCCTTGAACCGCCACATGCACCAAAGCCTGAGTAATATTTTGGAAAGGGAGAAATTCGATGCCGTAATAACCGATCAGCAAGCATTTGCAGGGGCAATTGCAGCCTTTCAGCACAACATTCCGTTTGTAACATCTGTAACAGCGCCGGCAGCAATCGATCCATCAAATGCTTTCCCCGAAGTTTTGAACTTCGAAAAGTCTAAAATTGTATTGTTGCAAAAACAACTAGGTATTTCGTTAAATTACCCGCTAGTATGTTCATCGCCACTTACACTGGTTTATTCTTCAGAATACTTCCTCGGCGGCAATGTTTTCCCGGAAAGCTACAAATTTATTGGCCCATCGATAAACAACCGTAGCAACGAAAACTGGGAACTGCCTGAGCAAATATGCCAAAACAGAGGCCGCCAGAAAATATTGGTAACAATGGGTTCGGTACTGAACAGGGAAAGCCTTTTTATCGATAAAATTATTGAAGCATACAACAATGAAAATATAGAGGTGATATTGGTTGCCGACCCAACACTTCGCGAAAATTGGCCCGACAACTTTTGGGTATTCCCATATATTTCACAAATGAAAGTTTTAGAACAGGTCGATGCTGTTATTTGTCACGGAGGCCAAAATACGGTAAGCGAGGCTCTTAGCCTTGGTCTTCCGGTAATGGTAATACCAGTGGCCTACGACCAGTCGTATGTGGCAACAAAATTAGTAAACTCAGGGGCTGGCATAAGGTTAAAATACAAGCGCTTAACAACACGGCAGTTAAAAGCCGGGCTATACGAACTACTTGAAAACAATTCTGTTAAACAAGCAGCACAAAAAGTTAAGGAATCGTTCGACACTGCCGGAGGCGCCCAAGCTGGTGCAAAACTGGTGCATAAATTTATCTGCCGTGAAACAGAAGGCAGGGCAAGCTTAAACAAAAATCTAACCGATATAGAAAATGGCTAAATACCTCGTGTTTATACCTCCCCATTTAGGGCATATTAACCCTACCCTGGGAATCGGCGCCGAACTTCTCTCAAGGGGCAACAGTGTAACATGGGCAGGCATTTCCGAAACCAACCCTCAATTTTTTCCACAGGGGGGCCGGTTTTATGTACCCGAAGAGTTTCAGCAATACTCTAAAGACATTGCAGCAATAATTTCGCGCCAGGACGAGTGTACCCAAAATACAGCCAATAAAATGATAAAGTGGGCATTTGAATCGACATGGCTGCCCATTTACGAAATTATGATAAAAGGTATCAGGCAATTAATCCGACGCGAGAACCCCGATATCATCATACACGATGAAGGGCTAAAAGCTGCTGCTATTGGTGCTTATCTCGAAAAGGTGCCTTATGTTACGTCCATCACCAATATGCCCGGTTTACATTTGCCCGGCACTGCTCTTCTGCCTGATGACGATATATGGCTTGGCGAAATCATGAATGGGATTTTATTAAAAAACGGAATTCCTGGCGGTACAGAAGTTTTTAATTCTCCCTTTCTAAACCTTGTATATACTTCAAAAAGTTTTGCCGATGGCAACAGGTTTCCCGGCAATTACTCATTTGTAGGCCCCATACTCGAAGGGCGGCAGGCAAATAAAAGTATCGCCCCTGGCTTCTTCGACAGCATTAAAAAACCTGTTGTTTATGTGTCAACAGGCTCTTTATTGAAAGAAATAAAAGAAGCGTTTTATGCCAAGGCAATCGAAGCATTTAAAGACATGCCGGTAACCTTTCTGGTATCGGTAAGCCCCGATTTATTTGACAGTTGGCCCGAAAACTTTATTCCAAAAACATTTTGGCCGCAATTACAGGTACTACCATGGGTCGATGCCGTTGTTAGTGCCGGAGGGTTTAATACTATTAACGAATCGCTGTATTTTGGCAAGCCCATGCTTGTTATACCCTTGGCAAACGACCAGTTCGGGAATGGTATGCTGATAGAAAATAAAGGGTGCGGGCTCCGATTGAGGTACAGACGCCTAACTCCCAACCTGTTGGGTACCAGCCTGAATGAACTACTAAATAACCCTGTATTTAAGGCTGCTGCACAAAACCAAAGCAAACATCTTAAAATGGCCGGTGGTGTGCCAAGGGCCGTGGAATTAATTGAAGATATTTTTCAGTCAGAAAATATTTACACATGGCAAAAATAGCAATTGTTGTAATACCATTCTGGGGGCATGTTAATGTTACCCTATCTGTGGGGCAGGAACTAATTGCCCGCGGGCACAACGTGAGATGGTTTTTGCCAACCCGGCTGAATGGTTTGGTAATTCCTGATGGAGGCGATATAGTTTACACCAACACCAACAGACAATCTGAAGTTGACGAACTCATTGGTAAACTTGAGGCCTGCAGGAGCAAGCCTGCCTTCGAAGGGGTAAAATATGTAATGGAAGAAGTATTAGTCCCGCTCGCAGAGGCCATGTTTGATAAGCTAAATGATTTAATTGCCATGTATTTGCCCGATTTAATCCTTCACGATGAACAGACTTACGCCGGAGCCTTCTGTGCCTATCAGAACGGAATCCCTTATGTAACAACCCATCCTGCCCCTTCAGGTATTTTTGAAACATCGGGATTAGAAAACATAAGGGAATGGTATTTCAATTGTTTAATGCAACTTCAAACAAAACTCGGCATCCGTTCGCGCAAATTGTTATATATATCAGCGGAATTGGGATTGGCTTTTAGTCCGCGCGATTTTGCCAACACAGAAAACCTGCTGCCCCAACAAAAGTTTGTTGGCCCCTGCACCGATGTTGCCAGAACATGCAGCGAAACATTCGATACAAGCTTGTTGGCCAATGGCAACAAAAAGAACATTCTTGTTTCAATAGGCACCCTGTTATCGGGCGAAGCATCGAATTTTTTCCGGCTGGCAGCCGACGAGTTTGCCGACACACCCTATACCATTGTTGTAACAACAGAACCGGAAATATTGGAAAATTGGCCTGCCAATTTTATAGTTCAGAAACGCATACCCTACTCCGGCGTGCTCAAACATATCGATGTTATAATTACACACGGCGGCGCAAACACAGTTTGCGAATCAATTGCCAACGGAATTCCACTAATTGTTATCCCAATGGCATACGATCAGTATTATGTTGGCGACCAGGTAGAGATAAACAAAATTGGGGTGCGGTTAAGGTATAAAAGGCTCAAGCCGGGTATTTTGTTAAAGGCATGCAATACTTTGCTCGCCGAAAATAACGAGTATAAACAAAATGTTTTAAGGTTTTCCGAAGTATATAAAAATGCCGGAGGCGCAAAAAAGGCTTGCGATTTAATCGGATCGCATTTCTTTGCCCAAAACAAACACAATTTCATAAAAAAAGAAAATACCCAAAAAACTTTATAAAAATGGCAAAATACTTATTTGTAGTGCCCCCGTTTTATGGCCATATAACTGCTACATTAGGCGTTGGAGCCGAACTCCTGAGGCGGGGCAACATGGTATATTGGGTTGGGCTTAAAGAAATTGGTGAGGGGTACCTGCCAGAAGGCGGTGTATTTATTGTGCCGGAAGAAGTTGAAAAACACCGCGACCAGATAAATGAGATACTTCTGAAACAAGATGCTGGAACCAGTATAAAAGGAGCCGATGCGCTCGACTTCGAAATGGATGTTACAGCTATGCCTTTTGCTCGCATAATGTTTGAAGGTTTAATAAATACGATAAGAGACATTAAGCCCGATTGTATCATTCACGATGAAAGCGCCCTTGCAGGCCCTATTTGTGCCGAACTCGAAAATATCCCGTATGCAACATCCATTACTGTTCCCCCCGGGTACTTCGACCCCGACTTGTTTTTCCCCGAGCAGAAAAAAGCCATTTTTAAACGGATGATGAATTTCCAAAAAGAATTTGGGGTGAGAACAAGCCGCCTTGTATTTAATTCCGACAAGCTCGTACTCTCCTACACTTCAACCGAACTGCTATCACTTTATTACGGAAATTTTACTTTTCCGCAACAATTTAAGTTTGTAGGTTCTACAGTTGAAGGCCGCCCATGCCCTGTTGGTTTCGATTGGGCCAGACTCCACAGGCCAGCCACAAAAATTATATATGTTTCTATTGGCACTGTACTGAACGATATAAAAAGCGCCATATTCACAAAAATTGTCGAGGCCCTGAAAGACAAAAACTTTACGGTGGTAGCCAATACCGATCCTGGGTTGTTTGCAGAATGGCCCTCGAATTTTATTGTACAGAAAACCTGCCCCCAGCTGGAACTAATCCGAAAATCGGATTTGGTTATTACGCATGGCGGGTTCAATACAATTAACGAAGCCCTGTATTTTAATAAACCTATGATTTTAATGCCACTGGCCTGGGACCAGTTTACCAACGCCGATATGGTTGTTCACCAAGGGGCAGGCATTAAGCTTAAATACAGGAGAATACACAGCACTGATATATTCAACGCGGTACAAACAATACTAAAAGATAACACTTATTACAAATCGGCCGAAAAACTTGGCTGTTCGCTGAGGGCTGGCGGAGGCTCGCAACGGGCTGCCAGTTTAATCGAAAACCTAATTGTAAAAACTAATAAATAATGAATATTGGGATACAAACATGGGGCTCGCGTGGCGACATAAATCCCTGGATTGCTTTGGGGCAGGGACTGGCTGAGGCAGGCCATAGAGTATGCCTTTACTATACCAGCTATACCGGCTCCGACTTTACAATGCACGAATCGCCAGGGTTGACCATAAAGCCAACAAAAATATTTTCGGAAGGTTCACGGGCCTACGAAAAAGTAATAAGTAAAAAAATATATAACATGGAGCCCCTGGAACTTACCGATTATATGGTAAAGGATATTTTCGATTTGTTCCATGAAGAAATTGTTTTGGCAGCTAAGGACTTATGCAAAAACAACGAACTCATTATCAATAACCCAAACCTATATCAAACCGCAGCCATAGCCGAGAAGTACAATGTGCCAAGGATAAACCTGTTGGTTGAGTCGCAATATACCCCCAATAATTCTGTTTCCGATTTTACTGCCGATCACATCAATTTATATTTTCTGGAACGTGTTAACATATTCAGGCAGTCGATAAACCTGCCACCTATTGCCGATGTGCGCTCTGAAGCATACAATTCGCCCCTGCTAAACATTCTTATTTACAGCAAAATATTCTGTAACGAAAACGAAAATTGGGACAACCGCTTCAGGCATTCGGGCTACCTCGAACTTAAAAACCCTCCTGAATTTGAAATGCCTGCTGAACTGAAACAGTTTTTAGATGCCGGAGAACCCCCTGTATTCTTTTCAATGGGCAGTTTATCGTTTTTTGAGGGAGAATCGTTTGAAATACTGCAAATATTTAACGATGCTATAAATTTAAGCGGTTGCAGGGCCATTATTCAGGGAAACTTCGACCAAATGACAGTTATGCCCGGCAAACATAATGTTTTTCTATTGGGCTATATGCCCCATAACGCTATTTTACCAATGTGCTCGGGCATGGTTCACCATGGCGGCGCCGGAACAACCCACACTTCAATACTTAACGGGTGCCCTTCAATAATAATTGCTTATGCATGGGATCAGTTTTACTGGGGGCGCGAACTTTTGAAAATGGGCATTTGTCCGGGAATGATGAAAAGAAAATACCTCGACCCGCTGCAACTTGCCGGGGCTATACGAAAACTAATGAAAGACCCTGAATATAAAATGAAAACCGACGATGCCCGAAGAAAAATGAAAAGGGAAAAAGGTGTAGCAAAAACTGTGCGTATTATAGAAGAGTTTGTTTCGGAACATAAAAACAAAAGGGGGCAATTATGAAAATCGGGATACAGACATGGGGTTCCCGAGGCGATATTAATCCCTGGATTGCTTTGGGCCAGGGCCTGCAGCAAGCCGGCCACGATGTTTGCTTGTATTATACCAGCAGCCTTAGCGCAATTGATCTATCGGGCTTTTCGAGCGATGGGCTTACAGTTGTTTCAACCATTGAATTTTCAGATAGTACGAACATTTATGCAAAAATCAAAGCCCGAAAAATATACCAGATGGACATGTTTGAAATTGATTCGTACATGAGGAACGAAATTTTTGAACCTTTTAAGAACGAAATTATAAGGGCATGTGAAAAACTCTGCGAATCGTGCGAACTTATTATCAGCAACCCTATATTGTACCAGGTTCACACCATTGCCGAAAAACATAAAGTCCCCCTTATTTATGTCCTGGTCGATAATTACTTTACCCCCTATAACGCTTTAGGCCATTATGCCGACAATGCCATGAACTCAATAATGGGCGAACAAATAAACCTGTTCAGGGAACAATATGGACTGCCAAGGGTTAGAAACGTGCGAGCCGATGTTTACAACTCCAACATATTAAACCTGCTAGCATATAGCCATATTTTCGGGAAAGAACAGGAACACTGGGACAGTAAATATAAAATTTGTGGCTATTTGCGTATTTCCCACCCTCATAACATTACAATTCCAGAAAGCCTTGCCGATTTTCTGGAAATGGGCAGCAAGCCTGTATTTTTTTCAATGGGCAGCATTGCATTCTTCGAGGGTAACAATTTTGAAATACTCGATATTTTTCTTGAAGCCATAAACCTGTGCAAATGCAGGGCCATTATTCAGGCCGACTGGAATTCAATAAATTGCCAAATACCACAAAACCCCAATATTTATGCCATCAGCTATTTACCCCACGAATTAATTTTCCCCCACTGTTTGGGTGTTGTGCACCATGGTGGCGCCGGAACTACACACACCTGCCTGTTCGAAGGGGTGCCCTCGGTTGTTATTGCTTATGCCTGGGATCAGTTTTATTGGGGCCACGAACTGGTAAAACTTGGCGCTTCGCCGGGCATGCTTAAAAGAAAATACCTCGATGCCCTGCAGCTTGCCGGAGAAATCAGCAAGCTTATGGCCGACAACGAATATTCCATAAAAACCCTTGATGCAAAACGTAAAATAAAAAGGGAAAAAGGCGTAAATAAGGCAGTAAGGCTCCTTGAGGACTACATTGGCAGGCACATTGAAACATCTGGAAAACCCCAAAACAATAATTTATGCGAATAGGAATAATGGCCTTTGGCTCCGATGGGGAAATACAACCCCATGTAGAACTGGCAATAGCTTTAGCCAAACGAAAACACCAGGTGGAAATATTCATTATAGCTTTGCGCAACAGGGACTATTCCACGTTAAACAAAATTGAAGGCATTACTGTCGTGCAGGTTCCTTATCCCAACGATAAAATGGCCGAAGCATATCCATCGAAAGAATTCTGGAATTTCTCCCATAGTGAATTCTATTACTATTTCGACAGCCAGTTTAAGCTTATCCGCAGCCACTTGCGCAGGTATGCAAATAAAATGGTTAAATCCAACGATATTGTAATTGGCAACCGTCAGGTTTATCCGCTCCGTTTCAGTGCAGAGGCTGCCGGTATTCCATACATAAGCCTGAGCTTTGAGCATGCTTTTATCAAATCGGGGTTTTACCCTCCACAAACTGTCGAAGAAGGCACTTATGAAGAAAACCTCGAAGCATGGCGAAAAGCCGAAGAATTTTCGAATAGCATGTACCTGCCCGAAATTAACGAATACCGTAAGTTGTTTAACCTGCCTCCGGCTGCCGATTACCATTCACAGGTTTTATATTCCAATAAATTAAACCTCGTAAGCTTCAGCAACCATTTGTTTAATAACAAAATTGACTGGGAAAGCAACCATAAGCTATGTGGTTACTTTAATGCAAGCCACCGTAATATCGACTGGGAAATGCCAGTCTCTTTAGAAGAATTCATAAATGCCGGCGAAGCCCCGGTATGTTTTACCCTTGGCAGCCTTATGGAATACGAAAGCGAACCAGGGCATATTCACAGCTTGATTGCCGATTCGGTAAAAAAATCGGGGTGCCGGGCAATTGTACTTTCCGATTGGGCTGGTGGACTTCAACCCGGGAAAAATATTTTTTACACCGGCGGTTTTGTAAATTATGCCCGATTATTCCCGCATTGCAGCCTGGTTGTGCACCATGGGGGCGTGGGAACCCTGCATTGTGTAGCTGCATCGGGCGTACCGGCACTAATAATTGCATATGGCTTCGACCAGTTTTCCAATGCCAAACTGCTTATCCAAACCGGAATTTGCCGAAACCTTATTTCGCGTAAAGAACTAACAGCCCAAAAACTGGCTATCGCTATCAAGGAATCGCTCAACGACCCCCAACTTGCTGCAAGGTCTAAGGAACTCGCTAAAAAAATCGGCAGCGAAGACGGGTTAACAGAAGCTGTGAACACTATCGAAAACTATTTCAGCATATTGGAAAAAACTCATAGAATACGCATTATAACTGAAGGATAAACAAGTCCGGAAAGACTAAATATTCCGTTTGTATTATTAATAAATTTAACAGAATAAGGCAGATGAAATTCGGACTAATTGTATATGGATCGAACGGCGATGTGGAAATGTTTGTTTCGCTGGCTCTGGGATTGATAAACAAAGGACATGAGGTGGAACTGTTTATTATAACCATAAATAACCGCGATTACACTTTTCTAAATAAAAACAACAACCTGAAGGTTTATCAGAAACAGTACCATGCCGAAATAAGGAACAAACAGAAAGAAAACCTCGAATTCTGGAACGAAGCGCCAGAAAACCAGTTTTATCTCATGGACAGCTGGTACAAAACTGTTCTCGGCGACATCGTGGGGTTTTCATACCAGTTTTGTCAAAATTGCGATATTGTTGTCGGGCCACAGCACATACTGGAACTATCGTGTATTGCCGAAAAATTTAATACACCCTATGTTTCGGTGCGGGCCTATGCAGCATACATCCGTACCCGTTTCGAGAAACCCTACTGGCTGTCGTTTTACAATTCAGAAAACATCGATGAGCTTTGGGATATGTTCGAAAGCTACGAAAACAAAAGCTACAAACGATATATTAACAAATTTCGCAAATTACACGGGCTCGATAAAATAAACAATGTTGTAAGGGAGGTTATCGATTCGAAATTTCTGAATGTAATCGGGTACAGCCGGCATTTACACAAGCCACAGCCCGATTGGGGCACGAATTTTAAACTTTGTGGATATTTTAAACCCTTTAACCATTATATAAACTGGCAGGTTCCTGCCAAACTCGCAGAATTTATGGCTGGTACAGAAAAACCGGTTTTCATGACAGTAGGCACAATGCTCGAATACGAAAACAACCCTGTAAATATCCATCGTGTTTTGCTCGAAACTGCCTACCAACTCGATAGAAAGGTAATTATTCACTCGAAATGGGACAACGAAGAACCTGTTGATAGAAATGTATTCAAACTTTCCGGGTTTATCGACTATTCCAAAATTCTAGGCATGTGCAGCCTGGCTGTGCACCACGGAGGGGTAGGCACCGTTCACATTGCCACCGAAGCAGCTTGCCCGTCAATTATTATTGAATATGGGTGCGAGCAGCCTTTTAATGCCCATATATTAAGGGAAAATGGTTTATCGAAGGGCAGTATCCACAGAAAAGAACTAACAACCGAAAAACTAACCACACTTGTTAAAGAAGCATTGGAAACCCCATCATTAATGGCAAATGCGAAGTTGTTCAGTAAAAGGCTCAGCGAAGAAAATGGCGTTTCTATCGCCATTGAAACAATTGAAGAAAAATACAATTCATACATTAAAAAAAATTACTCATGAAAATAGGGCTGCAAGCATTCGGAACAAGAGGCGATGTTGAGCCATTTCTGGCACTTAGTATCGGGTTAAAAAATGCCGGGCACAGCGTAACAATCGCTATTACAACACCATACTTTACAGACTACTCGGGGTATGCCGAAAAGTATGGAATACAGGTTATTCATGCAAATAATAAAAAGTTTATCGACCAGAATGTGCCCTTTAACCTCTCCGACGAAGAAATAGCAACTCATATTCTCGATCTCAAAGAGCACTATGTTTACATAAACGCAGAAAAACTATGCCTTGAAAACGATATTGTTATCGGCCTCGAAGGGGCATATTACCTGCACACCTTTGCTGAAATACATAAGAAACCCTATATAACCTTAAGTTACCAGCACAGCTTAATTCCATCGCAGCATAAACCATATATGTTCCACAACGATGGCAGCCCATTAACACCCGATAAAATTTACTATTCGTGGAAAGCGGTTGAAGAGTATATCAATAACGAATATTCAGCTCATGTAAATTCTTTTAGGAATAAAGCGGGTTTGCCCCCTTTGAACAACCTTTTCAAGCAGGTTACCCATTCAGAGGAACTGCATTTAATAGCAGTGAGCAGGGCATTTTGCACCCAATACGACGAATGGGGCAACCACCGCTATGTGTGCGGCCATTTTAACCTGGGAAATATTTTGGATGCAAGACCATTGCCTGAGGCACTCACCAAATTTATGGAAGGCAATACCCCGCCCCTGTTCCTTACCCTGGGCAGTTCCAACTTCTCGAAACAGAAACACCTGAATGCATATATTAAAACCATTAAAGCAGCCAATGCCCTTGGCCTGAAGTTAATTATTCAGGCCGGAAAAACTTTTAGCAACGAACTTAATGAACTGATAACAGACAATGTATTTTTACTCAACGAAATAGTCGATTATACCAAATTGCTGCCAAAATGTTCCATGGCCATACACCATGGGGGCGCCGGTACAACACATATTTTTCTCTCGTGCGGAATACCCTGTTTAATCTTAGAATCGGGCGCCGATACCCCGGTATGGGCTTATGAACTCAAACGGCTGGGGGTAGCGCCGGAACGAATATTACTGGATGAGGCTACCGAAGAAAATATTGCCGAAGGTATTCGTCAGGTAACCAACAGCAAGCAGATGAAGGAAAATGCCCTGCAAATAAATAACATTATTCGCAGCGAAAATGGTGTAAAAACCGCTGTTGAAATTATTAATAGTAAATATTGTTGAAATGAAAAGAAACCGGTTGTTAAAAAGGCTCGGTTTGCCCATGGATAAAAAACTGTTGATCATTCATGCCGATGACATAGGCATAGCTTCCCCTCAAAACCAGGCAAGTTTAAAAGCCCTTGAAAAAGGCCCTGTAAACTCTGGCAGCATTATGGCAAACGGCGCCGGCTTCGACGAAATAGCATCTTATGTCGGCAGCAACACTTATATCGATTTTGGAATACACCTTACTCTTACCAGCGAATGGGCAAACTTTAAACAAAAGCCTGTTTTGCCAGCCGATGCTGTGCCAAGCCTTATTGATTGCAATGGCTCTTTCAGGGGCGAAGAATTTTTTCATTCGTATGATTTACTCGAAGTTGAAAAGGAGGTGTGTGCACAGGTTGACAAAGCCCTCGGCGCCGGCATACAACTTACCCATATCGACTGCCACATGAACTGCATGTACAAAGGGCACGGGTTTATGGATATTTACCTGGGTCTTGGCAGCAAATACAAATTGCCCTTACTTTTATACAAACCCTATTTTTACAACTTCAAGTTGGAACCTGGCACATTCGATATAAACGATGCCATTTTCGCCGATAATATCTGCATTGCGGCACCAGAAACACTTGTTAATGAACTGGCCAGTTTTTATGCACAAACCTTAAACAACCTGGTGCCCGGACTTAACATTCTTCTCGTTCACCCTGCCTTTAACAACCCTGAAATGAAAAGTATTACCGGCAATGTTATTCCATATGGGGCCGAATGGAGGCAAGAAGATTTTAATTATTTTACCAGCGGTACATGTGAAGAACTTATCGCGGAAAACCAGATACAACTTATAACCTGGAAAGAAATCAAAGAAACATTAAACTATTAGTTATGTTGTTTGGAAGAAATATTGACAAAGAAAAAAGCACCTGGTTTATTTCGATATTGCGAAAAGACATAAAACTTCTGGCCGGAACACTTGCCCTGGGGGTTACAGGGGCAGTGCTCGGACTGGCAGTTTCTGTTTTTTCACAGAAACTCATCGACGAAATCATCCCCAGAAACAACCTGAGGCACCTTGTTATTGGTTTGTCCATTGCTGCCGGGCTGCTCCTGCTAAAAATTATGGTTTCGTACCTGCAACAATACCTGGGAATAAAGCACAGCAAAATGTTCAACCTTGCATTGATCGATAAGTTCTTCAGCCGGGTATTGTTGCTGCCTAAAGCATTTTTCGATAAAAACAGTGCCGGTGGACTTATTGCCCGCATGAACGACTCGGCTTCGATTCAGCAAACCGTAACGTTCATTGCCAACACTTTTATACTTAACCTGCTTATACTAATTGTTTCATGCGCTGTGTTGTTTCATTACTCGGCGGCCATGGGTTTTATATCGTTATTGTCGTTCCCGTTTTACTTAACCGTGGCCATCCTGAACAAGAAAAATATTGCTTCGAAAACCTCACAAACCATGGAAGCCAATGCTATTAAGGAGAGCAGCTACATCTCTACTATTCAGAATATCGACCTAATAAAAACACATAATAAGCAAAATGTTTTCTCAAATATAAACTTTGATATTTACAGCAATTTCCAGCAAAAATCGTTTATGTTGGGCAAAACCGGGGCGAACCTGGGTGTTACTGCCGAATTCATTGGTACTTTTTTCTATATAATAATGCTCTCGTTTGCTGCTTATCAGGTTATTACGGCCAGAATGACCATTGGGGAATATACGGCCACACTCGGTATTGCAACCAGTATGTTATACCCTATAGGCAGCATTGGTATGGCTATATTGCATTTACAGGGGGCAAAAGTAGCCTTTGAAAGAATGTACGAATTTATATCGTTAAACCCTGAATATGAAAAAAATAAAGATGTCGCTAAAAAAGATACAGGGAAAATAGAAAAAATAGAGTTCCGAAACATTCGGTTTTCCTATAACCCAAAGCACGATTTGTTGAAGGATATAAATTTTACGGTAAAAAAAGGAGAAGTAATAAGCATTTTTGGAAAAAATGGTTCGGGCAAGAGCACTCTGTTAAACCTGCTAATGGCCTTGTACAACAATTACGATGGAAATATTTTGTTCAACAATATCGATTTAAAGGAACTCTCTGTTGAAAAACTGCGCGATAAACTGGCGATAGTTTCGCAACAGTCTAATTTGTTCGATTCGTCTGTAATACAGAATATCTGCTTCGATTCCGATGAGAATGTTATAAACTCGTCAATAGCTTATTTGAATGGCCTGGGCTTTCAAAAATATATCGATAGCATTTCGGATGGATACTATAACCAGATAATTGAGAACGGTAAGAACCTTTCTGGCGGACAGAAACAAATAATTTCATTGGCAAGGGCACTATGCAAAAGGCCCGACATATTAATACTCGATGAGCCTACAGCTTCGCTCGATGGCGAAGCCGAAAATTTCGTGCTGTCGAGAATTAAGGATTATGCACGGAAGGGAATTGTAATAATGGTTACGCACAAGATTAAGCCTGCCCGCGAATCCGACAGAATTCTGGTACTGGAAGATGGAAAAATCAGCAACTCCGGAACCCACAATGAGCTGATTTTGTTGAAAAACTTTTATTCGCAGCGTTTTTCCGAGCTTGTTTACTAAACACACATACCCATGAGAATTGAACAATTAACCTTTACACGATTTTTTGCTGCCATTATTATTGTTATCTACCATTCGGCCATGAGTGTGTTCCCGTTCAGCCATCATTCGCTTGCCTTCATTTTTAACCATGCCAGTATTGGTGTAAGTTATTTCTTTACCTTGTCGGGCTTTGTTATGGTTATTGCTTACCATTCAAACAGCCGGGTTAGTGTTTTCGACTTTTTAAAGAACAGGTTTGCCCGCATTTACCCGGTATTTTTTCTGGCAATTGTAATATTGCTGGCCTATGCCCGAAAGGTAAATTACCGGATAGACAATGCCGATTTGTGCCTAAGCCTGCATTTATTGCAGGCCTGGGTGCCTGGCAAAGCGCTAACGCTTAACATACCGGGCTGGTCGTTAAGTGTTGAATGGTTTTTCTATATAGTTTTCCCCTTTGCTTTTAATTATTTGTATTCTAAAATAAAATATAAAAAACTGGTTGTTCCCGTATTTCTAATATGGGCACTTAGCCAGGTAGCGCTTAATGTATTGGATTCCTCCGCTTTCTATAAAGGGTACCCTTCAAAAAGTCACGATTTGCTTTATTATTTTCCATTGATGCACTTAAATGAATTTCTGGCCGGTAACCTGTTAGGATTATTTTTTGTGAACCGGTTAAAAAACAAACACAGGAATTTCGATTGGGCAATTGCCGGGGTAATTTTCACCATGCTGCTGGCCTTGTATTTCAACAGAGGCATTAATGTTCATAATGGAATATTTGCAGTGTTTTTTTGCCCTTTAATTGTTTTGCTTTCGCTAAATACCGGAAAAATAAGCTCGCTGTTGCGTGCGAAACCTATGGTTTTTCTGGGCGAAATAAGTTACGGCATATATATTCTGCAATTTCCTTTAACTTTCTGGAGCCTTGAACTTTGTAAGGTATTGAAAATCGACGACTACGCTGCAAAGTTCTATGTTTACCTTACGGTATTATTGATTTGCTCTGCTCTTAGCTATGTTTTCCTGGAAAAACCAATAAGGAATTGGCTTAAGCGGTTAAAAATTACCATAACATATCATAAGTAAGCTATTTTTATAATTCCAATAGCTCGCCATCTGCAAGGTGTTTATTTATTTTAGATTTAATTTCTTCTTCATAGTCTTTTTCATACTCTTTGCCCCATTGGTTCTGACGGTTAATGTTGCTTAGCCGGTTTCGGTAAATTAAATGCCGGTTCATAACATAGTCGATGCCCAGATATTTAAAATGGAGCAACTTTAGGGCATTGTCGTTTTTGTACAATTTAACCTCGCCTTCGGGAATAGCGTAATGACATCCCGGGTAATAGTTGGTTTCCTTTATCTTTCGCGGGTCAAACAAAAGCATCTTATCGAAAAACATATTGCGTGCCCCAATGGTAACTTCTTTATAAATATGTCCTTCGCCAATAGGCACCTTTTGGCTGAACATATCAAATGCTGTGGGCCTGGCTATGGTATAGCCAAGCGATTTAAACCTCTTAAGAAAACGCGTTATGTTCCTGTGGTACAAAAACTCGTCCATATCGCAAACAATTACCAGATCGGCATTACTTTCTTTCCAGCAATTGTTTTTTATTTCAAGGTAAATATCGTCGCGTATCTGGTTATTGGTATCGAATTTCCTGATATGCACATTTTTATTGCCCGAAGCAATACGGCACGAATTATCGGTGGAAAAATTATCGTAAATAAAAATGTTTTCACAAAACTCCATATAATGCCTTAAGAAATAAGGCATTAAAACTTCCTCGTTATAGCAAAGTGTAAAAACATCTATACTGGGTTTTTCCATTTGTCAGATAAAATATTACAAGCTATCTAGCTTATTTCAGCATGGTATTCCTGCAACGATTTTACCTTATACTCCCCGCTCAACCTGTCTTTAATACCTTGAGTTGCTGCCAATGCCGCAGAAGTTGTTGTTATGTATGGCACTTTATATTTTATGGCATTTTTTCGGATGTACGAGTCGTCGAATTCGCTTAGTTTACCTGCCGGTGTGTTGATTACCAATTGAATTTCACCATTTTTAATTGCATCGACAATATTTGGCCTTCCCTGGTGAACTTTGTTAATAACCTCTGCCTCAATTCCAAAATCTTTAAGAAATTTTGCAGTGCCGTTCGTTGCCAGAATCTTAAAACTCATTTCCTTAAAGTTTTTTGCAATTTCAGCAATTTTTTGTTTGTCCCTGTCGGCAATGGTTATTAATACGCTGCCTTTTACCGGCAGGCTGGTTTGGGTGGCTTCCTGCGATTTGAAGAAAGCCATACCATAACTCCCGGCCAACCCCAGCACTTCACCTGTAGAACGCATCTCCGGTCCTAGCAGGGGGTCAACGTCAGGAAACATATTAAACGGGAAAACAGCTTCTTTCACACCAAAATGGTTGAATTGTTTTTCCCTGAGCCCAAATGCCGAAAGCTTCTTGTTGAGCAATAAGTGAGTGGCAATGGTTGCCATAGATATATCGCACACTTTTGAAACCAATGGAACTGTGCGTGAGGCCCTGGGGTTTGCTTCCAGTATATATACTTTATCGTCGTAAATGGCATACTGGATGTTCATTAAACCTACAACCCCCATTTCAACAGCAATTTTGCGGGTATATTCTTTCATGGTTTCCACATGCCTGTCGGGTATAATTACAGGTGGTATAACGCATGCCGAATCGCCCGAATGTATGCCGGCATATTCGATATGCTGCATAACTACGGGCACAAAAGCATCTTTTCCATCAGAAATGGCATCGGCCTCAGCTTCAATAGCATCTTCCAGAAACTTGTCGAGCAGCAGGGGGCGATCGGGTGAAACATTCACCGCTTCTGCCACATATTGTTCAAGCATGCTTTGGTCGAGTATGATTTTCATGGCCCTTCCGCCAAGCACATACGAAGGCCTTATCATTAAAGGATAACCAACACGGTTCGCAATACTGAGCGCTTCCTGTAAATTCGATGCCATGCCTGATTCAGGCTGTGGAATGTTCAATTTTTGCATAATGTGCCTGAACTGATCGCGATCCTCGGCCAGATCGATAGTTTCGGGCGAAGTGCCTAGTATTTTCACACCGGCCTCGGCAAGTTCTTTGGCAAGGTTTAATGGTGTTTGACCACCGAACTGCACAATAACCCCTTCGGGTTTTTCATTTTCGTATATACTTAATACATCTTCAGCTGTCAGGGGTTCAAAATACAGTTTATCGGAGGTGTCGTAATCGGTAGAAACTGTTTCGGGGTTACAGTTTACCATAATCGATTCATACCCTGCCTCGCGAATGGCAAAAGCAGCATGTACACAACAATAGTCGAACTCTATTCCTTGCCCTATACGGTTTGGCCCACCGCCAAGTACCATAATTTTCTTGCGGTTGCTTACCTTTACTTTATTTTGTGCGTTATAAGTCGAATAATAATATACAGCATCATCTACACCGCTTACGGGAACGGGTTCCCAGGCTTCGCTTAGCCCAAGAAGTATGCGTTTGGCGCGTATGTCTTTTTCAGGTAAGTTTATAAGTTTTGCAATATATCTATCAGCAAAGCCATCTTTTTTTGCCTGCACGAGCAAAGCGTCGGGCAGCATTGAACCTTTAAAAGCCAGTATCTCTTCTTCCAGGCTGACCAGTTCTTTCATTTGTTCTATAAACCAGCGCTTAATGTTAGTTTTTTGGTGCAGTTCATCAATTGTGGCGCCTTTTCGCAGGGCTTCGTACATAATAAACTGCCTCTCGCTTGATGCAACATTCAGCATTACTATAAGTTCTTCCAAAGTTTTTTGGTTGAAATCTTTAGCAAAACCCAGGCCATAGCGGCCAATCTCAAGCGATCGAATGGCTTTTTGCAGGGCCTCTTTATAATTTTTGCCTATGCTCATAACTTCACCAACAGCCTGCATCTGGGTTCCCAGCTTATCAACCAGCCCATCGAATTTTTCAAATGCCCAGCGGGCAAACTTAACAACTACGTAATCGCCCGAAGGGGTATATTTTTCAAGCGATCCATCGCGCCAATAGGGAATTTCGTCGAGGGTAAGCCCTCCGGCAAGTAAAGCCGAAACATAGGCAATCGGGAACCCCGTGGCTTTTGATGCCAGCGCCGACGAGCGAGAAGTTCGCGGGTTTATTTCAATAACGACTACACGGTCGGTTTTCGGATCATGGGCAAACTGTACATTTGTGCCACCAATTACCTCAATGGCTTCCACAATCGAATAGGCATATTTTTGCAACCGCTCCTGCAGTTCGTTACTAATAGTTAGCATAGGCGCAGTGCAATACGAATCGCCGGTATGCACCCCCATAGGATCGACGTTTTCAATAAAGCAAACCGTGATCATTTGGTTTTTTGCATCCCTCACTACTTCCAGTTCGAGCTCTTCCCAGCCCAACACCGATTCCTCAACCAGCACCTGGTTAACAATACTGGCCGAAAGGCCCCTGCTAACAATGGTGCGTAGTTCTTCAATATTATAAACAATACCGCCCCCGGTACCGCCCATTGTATATGCCGGGCGTATTACCACCGGATAACCCATTTCTTCGGCCACTTTTTCGGCATCTTCGAGGGTGTTTACCGCTGTGCTTTTTGCCATTTCAATGCCCAGCCGGTTCATGGTTTCTTTAAAAGCAATCCGGTCTTCGCCACGCTCTATGGCATCGATGTTGACCCCGATAATTTTTACCCCATATTGGTCGAGGATACCCTTACGCGCCAGTTTAAGCGAAAGGTTAAGGGCAGTTTGCCCCCCCAGGTTAGGCAAAAGGGCATCCGGCCTTTCTTTTTTTATAATTTCGGTAAGCGCATACTCGTTTAAGGGCTCAATATAGGTTATATCGGCGGTTGACGGATCGGTCATAATTGTTGCCGGGTTCGAGTTTACCAATACAATTTTATACCCCAAAGCTTTTAGAGCTTTGCACGCCTGGGTGCCGGAGTAATCGAATTCGCATGCCTGTCCGATAATAATCGGCCCTGAACCTATGATGAGTACTTTTTCAATGTCGGTGCGCCTTGCCATAGTATTAAAATTCGTTTTGAAGATAAAAATTAAAAAACCGCAACAATTTATGTATTCTGCTCTTGAAGTCAGCTATATTGTTCAGATATTTGCCCGTTTTGTTAATAAAAACTAGTTTCAAATAACAATACTGACCGGTAAAAAAAGTGAATATGCTAAAACCCTTGTCTTTGTTGCGTCGCTGGTGGGACACTTTAAAGAGGGGTTACAAATATATTCTACCGATGTTTAATGCTTAACTAAATTATCCGATAGGATAAAAGCTTTGTAGAAAGAATTATAAAAGATAATATTTTTCGTCGATTATGAAACGAAAGAATTTTTTCGGATTACATTGATATTTTTTAAAAATTGTAATACATAGTGGCCATTAAACGTGTGCCACTTACTTTTTTTGCATTTATTATTTTGGCTTTGTTATAATAGTCTATGCTGCCATGCGCTGTAATATTGTGCTCAAGCTCAAGGGCAATTATTGCTTTTCCGGAGGTATATGACAGGGTTGGTGTAATTCGTAACATATTCGCAATGCTCTCTCCAAGTCCATAAACCGATGGGGCGCTTGCTGTGTGCGGTAAAATGTTTTCGGCAGTGCCCAGGTTTTTTAAATATCCGGCAAACAGGCTCCCTTTAAGTTTCTTCCCATAACTTATGTTGCCCCAGGCGAAAAAATGCCTGAAAGGGGTATATTCCTCATACCCGGTAACCGAATCGCGCGAAACCGTGCCAAATGCCCCGGTCATAAGGCTTTCGCTGGTATTCGACGATAAAATTGTTTTTGCGCTTACTGTTAATTTTCCGGTTTTGTATTGCCCGTATGCCAATAATGCAGCACAATTTACACTTGCGCCGTTGGAAGCTATTTTGCCATACACCGGCGAAGTAACTGTGGTGCGGGGCAAGAGCTTTTTATAATCGAAACCGGCACCAATTATAAGGTTATCCGATTTTAGTTTAACCTGGGCATGTAAATTTGGTATTAGCGAATTGTTCTGGTATGCATAGGTTTTTCCCGCCGGGCCGTTACTGGTATAATCGTTCTGGAAAGAGGCCGAGGCAATAAAGTTCAAATAGCCGGCTTTATATGTAACGGTAACCTGATCGCTTCGGTTAAAGGGCTGAAATGGGGCACCTATACTCAAAGCCATTACCGATGGCACAACATCGATCGATGCCAGAGGGTGCCATGCACGGCCGGCAAGCAGCTCGGTGTTTTCCCAGTTAAGTTTTGCCCAGGCCTGCCTGAAGCGTAAACCTGCTGTTGTGGAAGAACCGCTTATTGACCTTGCAGTAAAATCAAACTCTATTAGCCCGGTTGTTTTTGCCCCAAAGGCATCTGGCCCGCTAATGCCAAATTTTAACCTCGAGGCAAACGATAAAAGGGTGAGGTTAGGCACTTTGTTCAGATCGTTGCCCAAACTATCGATAGCTGGTGGCAATGGATATAGCAACACCATACCGTCGAGCGCATCGGCATTTTTTCGGTTATCGAAAAACAGGTTGTTCATTATAAACCCCGATACCTTAACTTCAACAGGTTTATCTGTTTCTTTTACGTTTTCCTGTGCAAATATCTGAAGGCAAAGCAGCGTTGCCATTAACAGTAAAAAACTCTTCTTCATTATTTTTAGCTCTTTTAATATCAAAATACCAGCAAAACCAATCAAGCGTTCTTATTAACAGGTGTTTTAACCAGCCAAACCAAAAGTTTTCCCACAAGGAGCAAAACCCCCGATACAATATAAGAAAGGGTATAAGTGCCTGATTTTACAACAACAAACCCGCCCAGAATCGGGCCAATAATTGCTGCAATTCCCCAGCCCGAAAATACAAGGCCATAATTCACACCCAGGTTCTTCAGCCCAAAATAGTCGGCAGTTATTGAAGGCATAAGCGAGAACAGTGAACCATACGCCAATCCTGCAATAGCTGTTCCGATAATTAACAAAGGAATCGACTTAAAGTAGGTGAACAGGAACATATTTACTGCCTGGAAAAGGAATACTACTATTAATGACGACCTTCTTCCTATTTTATCAGATAAAAAGCCAATAATAATTCTGCCGAGCGCATTAAATGCCGATAAAATCACCACCAGTATAAAACCGGCCTTCCAGGCTGCCTGTGTGCCTGCAATACTTGCAATATGGGCAATAAGCATCAGTCCTGCTGTTGCCGAAAGCAGGTAAACCGACCATAACATATAAAATTGTTTGTGTTTAAGCATTTCTGCCCAGCCTAAATTAACGGCCTGCGATGTTGCCGACTTTTTAACCTTTACCGGTTGCACAGGAACATAATCTGCCGACGGATTTTTTAATATAAGGGAGAACAATACTATTGCAACCAGGGCAATAACCCCCAAAATAATAAAGGTTTGCTCGATACCATAGCGTTGAATGAAAAAATTGGTAAGTGGGGCAATATAAACCGGTGCAAGGCCTACACCCGAAACAACAATGCCCGAAATAATGCCTTTTTTCGAAGGGTGGAACCACTTAATGGCACAGGGGGTTGTTGCCGAATAGCCAAGCCCTATTCCTATGCCGCCTATTACACCAAAAGTTAGCACCATTACTGCCGGGTTTTTTGAAAACCCCGACGCTATAAGCCCCAGGCCAAACATTATGCCGCCAAGCAGAGCAATAATCCGTGGGCCGTATTTGTCCTGGGCGCGCCCGGCAAATATCATTATAAAAGCAAAAATTGCAGCCGAAACGGTAAATGGCAACGAAGCTGTTACATCGTTCCAGCCCCATTCGGCAACAAGGGCTTTCTTAAAAACACTCCAGGCATACAACAAGCCTAGTAAAAGGTTTATTCCTAAAGCGGCGCTGGTTATTATCCAGCCGGTTGATTTTTTAGGGTTCATAGTTTCAGGGGGTTATGTTAGTAATGAAAAAAACGCAAAGAACAACAAGTGACCAGAATAATGCAGTAATAGGGCTATTTTGCCGACAGGTTTGTTTTTGCTCATAAACAACAAAGAAAAGAAATATTTTAACCCGACAATAACCTATAGAATTTTTTTTAGTTTGCTTATTGCCTATCGGGCCAAAACTTATCCTCATTTTAATTATTTTAGCCGTATGACAACGGAACAACTCATTATTATTTTAAAGCAATACCCTTCTTTTATGCGGGTAATCATTGAAGGTTGTGAAGATGGTTATAATGATGTTTCAGATATTGAAGTTAAGCAAGTTGTTGCCAACGTAAATACCCAAAGGTACTATGGCCAACATATCGATGCAAAGGATATTCTAAGGATGGAAGAAATTTCATCGCCCAACATTGAGGGGGCCTTGCTAATAAGTGGTAAAAACCTCATGGCTGATTAACTATGCCAAACATTTTTATACAGGCAATAGCTATTAAAAACAATTCCCCGCAGGAAGGGTTCCCATTTGCGATACCCGCCATAAAGAAACTAAACTTAAGGTTTCGAAAACCCATTACCTTTTTGGTTGGTGAAAATGGATCGGGTAAATCAACACTGTTGGAAGCAATTGCCGAACGATGCGGTTTCGATGCCATGGGCGGAAATAAACAGCACAAGTTTTCGGCCGACGAATATTCGCCTCTGGCTAGCCATCTGTATATCGAACGCAACCCAATGCTCCGTATCGATCAGGGGTTCTTTTTCCGTGCCGAAAGTTTTTTTAACCTGTCGGCTTATATCGATGAAAACGGCAACCCTAAATACTGGGGAGGACGCGAACTTTTAAAACAATCGCATGGCGAATCTTTCCTGGCTGCTTTTAACAGCCGTTTCAGGGAAGGCTTGTTCCTGATGGACGAACCCGAAGCTGCGCTCTCGCCTCAACGACAATTATCGTTAATGGCAATTATTAACGGAATGGAGCGCGAAGGGAAATCGCAACTTATTATTGCAACCCATTCGCCAATATTGTTGGCCTACCCCAATGCCGATATTTTTTTCCTCGACGAAAATGGCATTGCAAAGGTTTCTTATGAAGAAACAGAACACTACCGCATTACAAAAAGCTTTTTGGATAACCCGGGCTTATACTTTCGTGCGCTGTTTGGCGAATAAAACTCTGGAAATAAACTTTTACGGGCCAAACACGTTTGTTTGCATTATTTTACTAACTTAATACACTATTAAATTCAATAAACCGGTTAATTAAAAAGTTGTTTTTTCAACTTAATAAAGTGGTATATAATATGCATTGTTAATATGCAATTAAGCTTAAAAGATAAAAAATACTCCCGGTGCATTGCAACATTGCTGTTGGCTGCAATATTTTTAAATGCTTATTCCCAGAAAAACATTGTAAGGTTCAAGCAAATTACTGTAAATGAAGGGCTATCGTCGAATTTTGTAAACTGCTTTTTACAAGACAGAAAAGGTTTTATGTGGATTGGCACACGCGATGGCCTCAACAGATTCGATGGGAACGAGTTTAAAATATTCAGGTACAACCCCGACGACACAAACAGCCTAAGCAGCAATATAATCGAATCGATTTTTGAAGACAATAACGGATACCTTTGGATTGGCACCCACGAAGGACTGAATATTCTCAAAACCGAAACAGGCGAGTTTATCAGGCTAATGAACGATCCGTACAATTCAAACTCGTTGTGCTACAACGAAACCCGCGATGTGGTGCAAACCAACGATTCTACTTATTGGATTGCAACGTACGGCGGGGGAATCGATAAACTCGTTATTACCTTCAAGCCAATGCTCAAATATCAGTTTACTCATTATAATTCAAACTTAGCAAAGAATTTTTATATATCTGAAAACCACGTTAACGATTTGTTTATCGATAGCGACAATACCCTATGGGCCGGCTTGCAAAGAGATGGCATTATTGCTTACTCAGTAAACGACGATTGGTTCTATACCCCTGATTACATAAACAGTTTCAAAGAAAAAGATACCCGCGCAACTGTAAATATGATAAACGAGGATAATGAAAAAAACTTATGGTTCGGTACCTGGGAACTTGGTTTTTTTAAAGTCGATAAAAAGCTTAAAACTGTAAAAGGGTACAATTTCGATAAAGAAAAAAACAATTTGTTTTACAATTACATTGCACGTTGCCTAAGCATTGATTGCAACAACAACAATATATGGCTGGGGTCGTTTGGGGGAGGCCTTATTAAGTTCAATAAAGTCACAGATGAATATATTCAGTATTTTAACGACCCTTTGCGTTCAACAAGCCTCGGCCACAATATTGTTTGGAACCTTTATATCGACAATTCCGGCACACTTTGGGTTGGCACCTGGGGCGCCGGTATAAGCCAGCTCGATCTGAACCGTGCTAAATTTGTGCATTATACCCATGAACCTGATAACCCAAACAGCATTGCAGGAAATACTGTAAACAATATTTTTGTAGATTACACAGGAAAAATATGGATTTCTACTTTCGAATCGGGCATTAGCATTTTCGACAAGAATACCGGTAAATTCAGCAACTTACGTTACGATCCCTCAAACCCGCAAGGGCTTAGCACAAATACAGTATGGAGTGTTTATGTTGATCCGGCTGAAAAGGGCGAGATTGCATGGATAGCCACCGATGTGGAATTTGTGAGGTATAACTTGAAATTAAATACTTTTAAAAAATATAAATACCTCGAAGCTAACCCAAACGACCCAAAAGCACCTAGCTTTACTAATACCAGATCGGTTTTTATTGATAGTTACGATACCCTTTGGCTTACAACCTGGGGCGGTGGTTTAAACAAATTCGACCGCAAAACCGAAAATTTCACCCATTACAGGCATAACCCGCTCGACCCACACAGTATTTCCAACGATGCTGTTTTAATTGCTTTCGAAGACAGCTATCGTAACCTGTGGTTTGGGACTTCAAATTCAGGACTCGATTTGTACGACAGGAAGAACCAGAAATTCAAACATTACAGATTTGACAAAAATAACCCCTCGGGCATTAACAGCAACAACATTCTTTGTATTTTCGAATGCAAACAAAAAAAACTTTGGATCGGAACTACCGACGGGCTTAATCTCTATAAACGCGAAGACAACAGTTTTACCTCTTATACTGTTAAAAACGGTTTCCCGAACAACACAATAAACAGTATAGAAGAAGACGATAGTAACAACCTCTGGATTGGCACCAATGCAGGAATTTCATGTTTTAACCCCTCTACAGGTGCTATTGTAAACTACGATAAATACGACGGCCTTGAAAACACATACACTCTAAATGCCAGCGCTAAAACAGCCGATGGGTACATGCTGTTTGGAGGCACCAATGGTTTCGATATTTTTCACCCCGAACATATAACAAAAAGCCAGTTTACCCCACCTGTGGCTATCACCAACTTCAGGCTTTTTAACCGCGCGGTAGAAATTAACAAAGAATATAATGGAAAAGTATTGCTAACCAAAACTATAGAAGAAACCAAACAAATAGTGCTGTCGCATAAACACAAGGAAATCGGTTTCGATTTTGCCTCGCTGCATTATCCGGCACCGGAAAAAAACCTTTACAAATATAAGCTTGAAGGCTTTAACGATGAGTGGGTTTTTACAAATTCGTCAAGGCGTTTTGCTATTTTCTCGAACCTTGAACCCGGAAAATATACTTTTAAGGTACAAGGAACAAATAACGACGGGGTCTGGAACCCAAACGAAGCAACAATTGCCATTACTGTTTTGCCCCCCTTCTGGAAAACCTGGTGGTTTGTACTTATTGCTTCCATAGCTGCTATAGCTTGCATTCTAGGTTTATATTACATGCGTGTGCGTTCGATTCTATACCATAAAAATCAGCTGGAAAAACTTGTGAAAGAACGTACACTTGAACTGGAAGAACGCAACCAGGAAGTTCTGGAACAAAACGAAGAAATACGAAACCAAGCTGACCTGGCCACACGTCAGCGCGACCATATTTCGCAGCAAAATGCAGAACTTGAACTCCACCGAAACCACCTGGAGAAACTGGTGCACGAGCGAACCCAAGAACTATTGGAGGCTAAAGAAAGGGCTGAAGAGGCCGACAGGCTAAAAACAGCATTTTTGGCCAATATGTCGCACGAAATCAGGACGCCTATGAATTCTATACTGGGATTTATAAACCTGCTAGATTTCGAAGATATCAGCGAAGAAGAACGTACCCAGTTTAAGGAACTCATTAATACAAACAGCCAGATGCTGTTGCATGTTATCGACGATATACTTGACATTGCAAAAATCGAATCGGGCGAACTAAAACTTAAAATGGTTATCAGCAACCTGAACGATATACTGATGGAAACATTTTCAACTTTTAAAGAACATGAGAAAATAAAAAACAATACTATTTCACTTAATATATTGCCATTAAGCGACGATACTTACATAATAACCGACCGGATAAGGCTAAGGCAGGTTATCAACAATCTGGTTGACAATGCTATAAAATATACCGAAAGAGGTTCAATTAACGTTAATTGTAAAATCGAAAACAATAGCCTGATATTTATGGTTAAAGATACCGGCATTGGTATTTCGACCGACAATCTGGGCATAATATTCGACAGGTTCAGAAAAATTGAAGGTATGACCGATAAATTATATCGGGGTACCGGACTGGGCTTGTCTATTACGAAAAAAATAATTGAAATGCTTAATGGCAAAATATGGGTCGAATCGGAACCAGAGGTAGGTTCGACTTTCTATTTCACCTTGCCCTATCAGCCTACCCAACTTTCAGGTTCAATCGATACAAAACCTTTTAAAACGAACTACACAATTCCCGATTTGGTTGGAAAAACCATACTGATTGCAGAAGATGAAGACTCGAACTATGTTTACCTTCAAACGCTCCTGAAATATACCAAGGCTACAATATTAAGGGCAAAAACCGGTTTCGAAGTTGTAAATGCATTTCAGCAGGGCAGAAAAATCGACTTAATTTTTATGGACATCAAACTGCCTGAAATGAATGGAATTGACGCTACTATTAAAATAAAGAACAGTTTTGATTTTGTGCCAGTAATTGCCCAAACAGCATTTGCAATGAAAGAAGATCGCTCGAAATATCTCGAAATGGGTTTCGATGCTTATATCTCAAAACCAATACTTAAAGAAGAATTGTATAACCTGCTGAACCAGTTTTTCAAGTTGTAGTTTTATATTTTTAAAATATTTCAGCCATGCTTTTTAGCTTTATACAGTAGCAAGCCTGTTATTTTCCCTTTACCAGTTTGATGTTTAAACTAAAACTTAACTATATCTAAGGGTTTCCCTGTTCGTAAATAATTACGGAGTATTTGCTGTATATCCCTGTCGTCGGGGAAAAGCCTTATACAATCGTTCATCAGTTCTGCATTATTGTCATAGTCATATTTATCGAAATATCCGTAACCAATATATTTTCCGTTATTAACTTTCACTACAGCCAGCTCATTATCGCTCCTGCCCTTCTCCACAATAAAGAAACTCTGGTGCCTGAACCTATGCTGTTCTATAACATATTGTGCCCGGCTGTTATATTTATCCGACGATTCCTGGCCAATGCATGCCCCATTGCATTCCTTTATTTCGAAATAAAAACAAGCCCCTGCCGCCTGGTATAACCCACAAAGCTTCCGGCATAGCCTGTATTTCACCGACAATCCCTCTAAATATAGGTTTGCCGCCTTTTTGCTTGTAAAACTACACAAAGGCACTTGGTTATTATTGTTGTGTTTTGCCGTTTCGAAACGTATATATCCGCATGAGTCGATATAGGTATATATGCCATACTGCGCAAGGGCCCGGCGCTGGGCCCTGTTGTAATGGGGTTTATTTTGTTTTATTTCATACGACTCTTTTAAAAGGGCAATAAGTTCGTTTCCGGTAAGTTCATAGTCGGTCGAACAAATGGCATTGCGCATTTCTATGGCTTTTTTCGAACGTGTGTTTCTAAAATGCGATAAAAGCCTCGAACGTATATTTTTGCTTTTGCCAATATAAATCAGTTCATTTTTATCGTTATAGAAATAATACACTCCAGCATTTTCAGGAATATTCTTTAGCAATTGAGGATCAAGGTTGGGGTGCAAATCTTTTAAAGAAATGCCTGGCAAACTGCTGAACATTTCTGGATTGTTACTTTTCGACAATAATAATTCAAATAACTTAACTGTTGCAAAAGCATCGCCCGAAGCCCTGTGCCGCCCGTTTATTTCAATGCCCGTTTCATTGCACAATGCACCAAGACTGTATGAACGGTAACCTGGAATTATCTTTCTGCTCAGGTTAACAGTACAAAGTTTTTCGCGTTGGAAATCGTAGCCTAACTGCTTAAACTCGTTTCTGATAAAATTATAGTCGAAATTTACATTATGGGCAACAAATGTTTTTCCTTCGGTAATTTCAACAATCTTCCGGGCTATTTCATAAAACCGGGGCGCATCGGCAACCATAGTATTGGTAATACCTGTCAGCTGGGTTATGTAATAAGGTATTTTCCTTTCGGGGTTAACCAGCGATATAAATTCGTCAACAATTTTCTCTCCATCGAATATATAAATGGCAATTTCTGTAATTTTTTCGGATACAGGGCTTCCGCCGGTGGTTTCTATATCAACAATGGCATACATATTCAGACAAATATAACCAATTATTAATGCAAAAACCCGGGCAATAACACCGGGCTTTCACACTTAATGAACAAAATATTAATCAAATAAAACTCCTTCGGGACAGCTTTATGTGCCCCGGGCAAAAAGTACGGTTTTAAAGGTTTTGAAAAATAAACCAATGTCTTCACGTAATGACCAGTTTTCGATGTAATTGATGTCCATTTTCATCCATTTTTCAAATTTTACATCGTTACGGTTTGGCACAATTTGCCAGGTACAAGTTAAACCGGGCTTAACAGAAAGCCTTTTGAGCTGCCACTCTTCGTATTGTTCAACTTCAGAAGGCAATGGAGGGCGTGGCCCGATTATAGACATTTCGCCTTTAATTACATTGAACAATTGTGGAAGTTCGTCGAGGTTGGTCTTTCTTAAAACCCTACCGATTGTGGTTATCCGGGGGTCGTTTTTAATTTTAAATGTCGGGCCATCGCTTTCGTTAAAGGTAATAAGCTGCGCTTTTAACTGTTCGGCATTCTGCACCATGGTGCGAAATTTGTAAATATAAAATTTGCGCCCGCGCAAGCCTACCCGCTCCTGCTTAAAAATTACCGGACCTCGCGATGTTAAAGCTATGAAAATGGTAATAATCAGCAATATAGGAGAAAGCAAGAACAAAATTAAAAAGGCTATTGAAACCTCACCAATTGTTTTTACAACATGCTCGAAACAGTTCATCGGGTTGTTTTCGATAGTTAAAAATGGAATTGTATCGAAATATTGCACCCTCGAACTGTAATTGCCTGTATATTGTTGGTTTCCCTTAATGCGCATTGTAACCCCCAGTTCGTTGCAAAAGTCAATTAATTCGTAAAAACGCTCTTCCGATACAAGGCAGTCGCAACAAATTACTTCATCAACAATATCAAAACGTATTAAGCTTTTTATATTGGCGCTACGAGGGTATATTTTTACTTTATGGCTGTATTTGTTTTTTATAATTTGTGAATCGGTTATAATGTGCAATATTCTGAACCCCCACTCTTTCTGGCCCATTATTTTATCGATAAGGCCTATGGAACTGTCATCGGCCAGCAACACAATATTTCTGGTATTATGCCCATTGGCCCTGAAATACTTAAAAGATTTAAAAGTTGACCAACGTATAACAAACAATGTAAAGAAATTTAAGGTAATAAACAACGCCAATGTTATCGAAGGAAAACTATCAAGGACTATTAACCAGTCGGTAAAAAGCAAAATTCCGCCACCTATAAGGGTAAGCTTAAAAAAATCGCTAATCATTATCGACACTGAGCTGGTACGCGGTACGCGGGCCAGGTTTGTAGCTTTTAACAGAATTACCCAGGTAAGAATTACAATAAACGTAACCAGAAAGAATTCACCATCGTACCTTAAAACTTCGTATGTGTAGTTTCTGGTTATCCATGTGGCAATAAACAAGGTAACTAGTGTTGCTATAATGTCAACTGCACCGAAAAACAACGAAACCCATTTCTTGTGTTTTAATGTAGATTGGCCAGACATAATAAATACTGCTTCTGTTTAACATTATCGTAAATAAAGTTACAATATGAAACAGCTTTGCCGAAACAAATTTCTTTGAGTGGTTAAGTTTCTTTGACTAAAAACCCATTTTAATAAATTAATGAGATTTTATGATTTTCTGATACTAATTTTAAAAGGCTAATGTTATATAACTGCTTAGAATCCAAAATATAAAATAAAGCTGTAAAGAATTGCGGCAAAAACAAAAAAGCTCTGCTAAAAAGCAGAGCCAGAGACCGTTAGCGCGTGTGACTGATATATGGTAGGTGATGTAAAAATAAACATTAATTTAAGATTAACAAATTTTTTATTTTGTTTTTTGTTTTCTAAACCATAAATATAAAATAGAAACCTCTTTTAAAACTGTGCCGGTTCAAAGCCAAAAGCAAAAAAATGTGCAATAAATATGTGGGCGCTAAAAAATCCCGATAGGCGCCAAAAAGTAGAATCTTTTATTCAAATATTAATATATTTGTAGCGCAAGTTAAATTTGGTGTCACGTAAAATTTCTAATTCCGATGATGAGTAATGATTCAAGAAAGAACGAATCTTTGGAAGAAATGGTTGCAAGGCGCAACAAACGCCTTAAAAGCCTTTTTTCGCGCAATGGTGTGAATGTCAGGCTGGTTGGGGACGAACAGAAACCGGCTGTTATTATGGACGAATCGGTTGTATTAAGCTGTTACGTTAAAAATTTCGACCTCCATTTCACCAAAGAACCCTTTAGCGATGAGATTGTAAAAACAGTTAAACTGAAACACGACCCGGAGATTACAAGGTACGAAATTCAGGAAGTAATTGAATCGTGCAAGCACAGGCCGGTTTACAGGATTTTGCTGCAAAACAGCGATTTGTTCCTGGTAGGGTACAATTACCTGAACTCCGAAGATTCTGTGGGCAGGTACCCTGTATTTGCAAAACACAAGCCAAAAGTTTATTTCGATAAGGCCTATGCCGAGAAAGTTGCTGAGAGCCTTGTTGAAGAAGGCTACCAAATTGAAATAATATAACCTTTGTGGCTTTTTGTTATTATTGATAGGACTAACACAGTCCTATTTTTTTTGGTGTTATTGTGCTTGCCTTATTGGTATTTAATAAAATCGTAGTAGTCCCTAAAAACGCCCTCAATTGGCACCATTACAGAGTACAAAAAAAGATTAACAGCTTTCCAGTGTTGTTTGTTATAAATGTTTACATTTTCTTTTCGTGCACCTACCCGCGATACTTTAACGTTATTATCAATTTGGGTTTCCAGCTCCCATTCAAGATCTACCGGCACCGATTTTTCGAGAATTGTTTTTAATTTCTCCAGTTTATCAAACAGGTTTATTTGTTTATCGAGGCTCGACGAAGAAATTTCGTAACCTGCCCATGCATAGTTTTCGTCGAAATGGAATTTTAGCGACAGTCCTTTTATGCCGGTTTGGTTCATAATCCATTTCCCCGGTTTGCCCTCTCTAATTTTTCTTTTGTTCGAATAAACTTTAAAAGAATTCCAGAAGGCTTCGCGTAATATTTTTTTTTCCTCTTTCGGGTACATATAAACTACTTAATGAACTACATTAAACACCTCGCTATTTAAAAATACACTATATAAGTATGTTTTCGATAGTATTAATTGAACATTGTACCTATAGTTTTTCCAAAATCGTCGTGCTGTTCAACCGGCCTTATTAACGAAGGGTTTCTTAAATCGAAGTCTGTGTGGTCATTGTCGTCGCTCTGTACCGGGTAAATAATAATAAAGTTCGTAGCAACACAATAATTGTTGAGGTGTTCTGGCACGAGGGGCATTTTATGGTGATACGATGCCTTATTTTTTCGGCTAAGGACTAAAACTATTCCATCGTTGCCCCTTACATCGCGGAAATGGGTAAAAAGTTCGTTCCACCCTTTAATAGCAATGAATTCAGCTTCAATATGGTGCTGCTCATAAATTTTATGGATGTAAAACAAGGTATTTTCTGTTCCGTAAAACAACATTTTTGCCCCAGTGTTCCGGGCAATGTTCCATATTTTTGCCAACCAAAACGTAAACCCCGCTTCCCTCTCGGCTTTATCTGGTATAAATACCAGGTGCCTGTTAATGGTAGAAATTGGCTGGAAAGATTTATATACAAATGTGGTAATATTGCATTTGCTGAGGATTCCTTCGGTTAAATTCCCTAAAAACGATTCGGAAATGGCCTTTTTCATATGCAGCCCCATTACCAGGTCGGTAATATTGTTCTCTTTTACAACACTTGTAACAGCATTTACAATGTCGGAATCGTAACGGAGCAGGCGGTTGACCTTACAATCGGTCGCCGAGGCAAATATTTCGGCTTTTTCTAATATTTTATGGGCTTTTTTTTCAGCATCGGCCTCCGATTTACTGTTATCTATTACATTCAGGGCAAACAATCCTTCTTTGCTTTTTTTCGATTTTACTATTATGCTCATATTAATAAGCTCTTCAGCAGTATCGGGATTGCCCAGGGGGATTAAAAGCCTTTCACGGGGAGTTTGTACTTCTTCATTTTCAAAAATACTGGTATTTGCAAAAGCAATGTTATAGGCTGCTTTCTGGGTAGCAAACGATGCAATGGTACAAGTTATAAGTATCATTATAATTGTGCCGTTTAAAACGCTTTCGTTAAGCAAACGTATTGGCAAACCGTCGGTTGTATAGCCGGTAACTATATTATAACCAACCAGCACAGCTGCAAGTGTTGCTGCTGCCTGTGAATTGGTCAGTCCGAATATTACCAGCCTTTCATCGTTTGTATAATTAAGGCTTTTTTGGGTAACAAAAGCAGCAAGGTATTTAGCCCCTGTTGCAATGACCGACATAACAACGGCTACTTTTATAGTATGTATATCAACAAAAAATGCCTTATAATCGAGCAACATGCCAACACCTATTAAAAAGAAGGGGATAAAAACAGCATTGCCAACAAAATTAATCCTGTTCATAAGGGGCGATGTTACCGGTACCAGCCTGTTGAGCGACAAACCTGCAATAAAAGCACCGATAATAGCCTCAATGCCTGCCACTTCAGCTAGTAATGCCCCAAAAAACACCATGGCCAAAATAAAAATATATTGCGACACACTGTCGGAATAATTCTTTAAAAACCAGCGCCCAACCATAGGAAAAAGGAAAATTACAATGAGGCTGAACACTATAACCGACAATGGGAGCCTAAGCCATATATTGTTGCCCCCGCCCGAATACATATTGGCTATTACCGCCAGTACAAGTAATGCCAATACATTAGTTATAAGGGTACTTCCGACCGAAATGTTCACTGCCCTGTTTTTTACAATTCCAAATTTGCCCACCAGGGGGTATGTTATAAGTGTATGAGAGGCAAACATACTTGCCAATAATAGCGATGTAACAAGAGAAAATCCAAGTATAAACATACCCGATAAAGTGCCAAGCAACATTGGGATTAAAAAGCCATAAAGACCTAGTATAGTACTTTTCCAAATGTTTTTCTTAAAGTCGGCAATATCAATTTCCAACCCTGCAAGGAACATTATATAGAGTAAGCCGGCTGTACCCGATAGTATAATGCTGCTATCGCGCTGCATAAGGTTAAGGCCAAACGGGCCTATAACAGCACCTGCAATAATTAGCCCAAGTAAATGGGGTATCTTAATTTTATTCAGGATAATAGGGGCAAAAAGTATTATTACAAGTATGAGAAAAAACTTCAATACCGGGTTTGCAATCGGAAGTGAAAAATCGATAGCGCTAATAAACATAAGCTATTAGAATAGGTTTGCCAAAACCCAAAGTTAGTCCGAAATGATCAATTATTAAAGCTCTTAATACAATTACCATATAACAATATAAAAAAACAGGTATAATGGCGATTGCTTCCTGTCGTTAGTACCAGCTGCGAAAAACTTTAAAAAACGAACTTTTTGCCAAAGGCTACAAACCAGGGGTTTAGCAGGTTCTCTTTATTAAAAACAAGGGGGGTTTTTGTCTTATATTGCACAATATTTATTCCGGCCGCTTCAATAATTGCATGCCCCGCAGCTATATCCCATTCCATAGTGGGCCCCAAACGAGGGTAAATATCAGCTTTTCCCTCGGCCAACATGCAAAATTTCAGCGAACTGCCATAATTCTCTATCGAAACCTGGTTGTAACTACTTTCTATATTTTTAATAAAAGATAGGGTATTTGGGTCGGGGTGCGACCGGCTTGCAATAACTACAAGATCAGTTGTTGTATTTCCGGGCAATGGCATATAAACCCCGGGCTTAAAAAGTATATCTTCTGCCAGGGTTCCGGCCTTTTCTAATTTATAGGCGCCCTCACCTGCCCTTCCATAGTACAATGTATCTTTAGCAGGCACATATATTATACCAGCCACAGGCTTATTATTAAGCATAAGGGCAATATTTACCGTATATTCATTGCTGTTGTTGATGAACTCTTTAGTTCCGTCGAGCGGGTCAACCAACCAATATTGCTTCCATTGTTTTCGTTCGCTGTAGGCTATGCTTTTGCTTTCCTCGCTTAAAACAGGTATTTGGGTTACCGCAAGGCGGCAGGCAATTATCCGGTCGGCTTCAATATCGGCCTGGGTCAGAGGCGAATAATCGGATTTATTAGTAATTTGCATTGGTTTCCCATAATACTGTAATGTTGCCTTTCCGGCATCAATGGCCGCTTGAATGGCTATTTTTAATTCCCCTGAAAGAATCATTTTAAAACAAATTATAAACCAGGGAGAGTATTAACACGGTTGTTATCATGTATAAAAATGTAAGCGGGGCGCCTATTTTAAAAAAATCTTTAAAAGTATATTTGCCAGGGCCATAAACCATCAGGTTAGTCTGATAACCATGGGGGGTCATGAAATTGGCCGCCGAGGCATAAGCAACTGTTAATACAAATGGAAGCGGGGTAGCCAGATCAAGGTTATCGGCCATAACTATGGCAATCGGGAATATAATGCCCACAGCAGCTTTATTGGTAATATATGCGGCTAAAACAGTAGTTATAAGATAAACACCAAACAAAGCACCCACATTGCCCATCGGCTGGAACACCGTAAGCAATGTGTCGGCTATTAATTCGGCAGTACCGGTTTTTATCATGGCTGTTCCAAGTGCCAGCGACATAACAATAATAAGCGCCAAATCGTAATCGATACCTTTAGGCAGTTCTTTGGGTGTAGTAACCCTAAACAACAACGACATCATTAATACAACCATCAACCCAAAAAACAGACCGCCTTTAATGTGCAGCGATGATAATATGATGGCCACAAGAGTCGAAACAATAAGCAGGGTTATTTTCCATTTTTCTATTTTGACAAAATCGCGCAGGCGCGAAAGGAAATAAAAGTCGCGCGAACCCTTAGTAAGGCTGTCGAACGATTCGCCAGCATAAACCAGCAAAATATCGCCAGAATGTAGTTCTTCGTTTTGTATGTCGGTTCTAAGCTGCTCTCCATTGCGGTGAATGGCCAAAACAGCGGCATCGTATTTTGCCCTGAATTTTATGTTCCTTAATTTATTGCCAATAAGGTTCGAATTTTGTGAAACTATAATTTCGGTTACCTCGGGCTGCTTTGATTTTGAGAGCATACCAACCTCCGGCACTACCAGCCCCGGGCCCGAATGAAGCAATTCGGCAAATTGTTCGTTATCGCCCTGAAAAAGCAAAATATCGTCGGCTTCAATAATTATATCATCGGTGTTAAAGCGCAGGTTTTTGCCATTTCTTTGATAAGCTGCAAGTTTCAGGCCTTTAATAGTTTTTAAGTCGGTGTCGTTAAGCACTTTACCAATATAACCCGAATCGTTTCTTACCCTCGAAGGTACAAGGTACTCGCGGTATCCCTGGCGGGGTTGTGTGGCGGGTTTTTCTTTTCCGGGGAGCAGCTTATGGCCAAAAAAAACAACATATAAGGTACCTATAATTACCATTGGCAAACCGGCATAGGCAAAATCGAACATATTCAATTCTTTCAGGTTGTCGAGTTTTTGCTCCACTAGCATGCCGTTTACAATTAAGTTTGTCGAAGTTCCAATAAGGGTTACACTTCCACCAAGTATTGCTGCATACGACAAGGGTATAAGAAACTTTGAAACACTATAATTGTTCCTCTTGCACCAGTTATCGACATAAGGCATCATTACTGCAACCAGCGGGGTGTTGTTCAATACCATAGAAAACCCGGCAACGATTACCATCATGCGGGTTTGAAAGCCCCTGAAGCTCTTTGCGTTACGAAACAAGCGGTCGAATACCCGTTCGATAATAGCAGTTTTGCGTATTACATCGCCAATCAGAAGCAACATTAAAATTATCGCTACCTGTTCGTTTCCAAAGCCTTCCAGTATTTCGGCTGGCTTGAGCACCCCAAACACCCCAAGAAACAATATAGCGACCAGAAAAGTGAATGCCGGCCCGAAAACCTCCATATAAAGCGAATACAAAATGAAAACAATGGCAATAAAAACCAATAATATATCGAGAGTAATCATGCACAAAATTCATAAGGTTAATACTAATTTGCCCACCTATGGGCCATTACCCACGGTTATTCAGTACAGTGCCTTGTGGCGAAATTAATAAAATACTGCTCTTTTTAAACAAAATTGGCTTGTTTGGGTGAAATAATATTGCCAATTTCACAATTATGAACAAAAAATTATATTACTATAATGAACAATACTTTATTTGAAAACCTTGAGCCTATAGCTGTATGGAAATACTTCGGTGAAATACTCCAAATACCCCGGCCATCGAAGAGCGAGGAAAAAATATTGGCTTATATCGAGCAATTTGCCATAAACAACAATCTTGAACACAAAAAAGATACAATTGGGAACATTGTTATTAAAAAGCCAGCATCGCCCGGCAGGGAAAACCAAAATGTTGTTGTATTACAAAGCCATGTAGATATGGTGTGCGAGAAAAACAGCAATGTGGAACACAATTTTTTAACCGATCCCATAAAAGCTGTAATTGATGGCAATTGGATAAAAGCCGATGGCACTACCCTTGGCGCCGACAATGGTATTGGTGTGGCTGCCCAGCTTGCTGTTTTGGCCGATAAAACCTTAAAACACGGGCCTATTGAATGTTTATTTACAGTTGATGAAGAAACAGGGCTTACAGGTGCAAAGCAAATGACTGCCGGCTTTATTTCTGGTAAGGTACTCCTTAACCTCGACTCTGAAGACGAAGGGGAACTGTTCATTGGTTGTGCCGGCGGTATCGACACAACTATTCAATACCCTTATATTGCCGTTGAGCCCGACAGAAGTTTAATTGCAATAAAAATAAATATAAACGGTCTGCTTGGCGGCCACTCAGGAGACGATATAAATAAAGGCCGTGCCAATGCCATTAAGCTTATGGCCAGGTTTCTCTGGGACTGTATAAATAACTTCGACATATTTTTGGCCAGTTTCCAAGGAGGCAACCTCCGCAATGCAATACCCCGTGAGGCCGAATCGGTTATTTTATTACATCCGGCCAAACTGGAAGCCTTTAAGAAATACTATAGGCTATATAAATCGATTATTAAAAACGAAAATAAATACTCCGACAAAGATATAGAAATTGAATTTTGCGAGGTTGATAAGCCTGGCTCGTGCCTCGATAAGAATGATACCCGGAAGCTGGTTGGAAGCCTTTATGCCTGTCCGAACGGGGTTATTGCAATGAGCCAGGCCATAGAGGCCCTGGTGGAAACATCCACAAACCTAGCCTCGGTGCATTTTAAAGACAATTCTACAATAGAAATTGTTACAAGCCAACGCAGTTCAACCGAATCGGCTAAATACGACATTGCAAACCGTGTAGCCTGTATTTTTCAATTAACCGGGGCAAAAACAAAACATGGCGAAGGCTACCCCGGCTGGGCACCCGATGCCGGATCGAAAGTATTAAAAACTGCACAGGATGTATATTCCAGGCTGTTTAATACCACCCCAAAAGTAAAAGCAATACATGCCGGATTGGAGTGCGGTTTGTTTCTTGAAAATAACCCCGGCCTCGATATGGTTTCGTTTGGGCCAACCCTCAGAAATGTGCATTCTCCTGATGAAAGAATGGAAATTGAATCGGTAGAAAAATTCTGGAAGTTTCTGATAGCTTTGCTTGAAAATATCGGATAGTGTTTTTTGTTTTGTTTATTCGTCCAAAGGCTCAAAATCGTCTTTAGTAACACCGCAAACCGGGCATACCCAGTCAAAGGGAATATCGTCGAAACTTGTGCCGGGTGCAATGCCCGAATCAACATCGCCCTCAACCGGATCGTAAACATACCCGCAAATTTTACATTGATATTTTTTCATTGGCATAAAAATTTAAAACTCTAACAAAGAAAATTTAATTTTTCGGTTATTAAAAACCTACCAGTAAAAAGCATTATTATTCAACAATATTAAAAAAAACTGAAACAGATATTAAGTTTATTGCGTATTGGTATATATTT
>JAFGQZ010000045.1 GCA_016935435.1 Bacteroidales bacterium | reverse complement strand
TGTGAGTTAATGATTATTTACTCATAGACGTTTCATATTTTGTTTTATTAAAAAACAATTTTTAAGGCTATTGGTTTAAAAAACAAGCACAAAAAAAACCTGTATAGTATAACCGGTATAAATAAAATGTTTGAAAGCATAACTGAAAAAAATTCCCCGCAAAGCTTATTTATTGGCAATTGCGGGGATATAAAAAGAAGTTATACACATTGTAGGGAACCAAACCTCAAGGCAGTATAACCTTAGAAACTTTCAAACTCAGAATCTTTGCTGTCGGATTTTAGGTTTAACTGTACACCGGTAGATTTAAACCCGGGCTGTTGCAGTTGCTCATGCTTTGGCGCCGGTTTTTTTTGCCGGGCAGCTTTAAAATCCGATTTCTGATCGTCGAGTGTTTTAAAGAATGCAATTACATCGTTCATGGCAAATGCTTGTCCCGAGAGTTCTTCGGCGCTGGTGGCAAGTTCTTCCGACGATGAGGCATTTTGCTGTGTTACATTGTTTAGTTGCTGTATTGCATTGTTAACCTGCGATGCCCCATTGCTTTGTTCGAGGCTGGCCGATGAGATTTCCTGTACCAGCTGTGCTGTTTTTTTAATCTCTGGAAGAATGCTGTCCATTTGTTTGCCGGCATCTTCGGTAATGCGCACGCTTTGCGATGAGAGGTTCATGATTTCGTCGGCGGCAATTTTGCTTCGTTCGGCAAGTTTGCGCACTTCGGCAGCCACTACAGCAAACCCTTTGCCATGTTCACCGGCCCTGGCAGCTTCAACGGCAGCGTTCAAGGCCAAAATGTTTGTCTGAAAAGCAATATCGTTGATAATGGTTATTTTCTCCGAAATTACCTTTATCGAATTCAGGCTTTCTTTAGAGGCTTTATTTACGTTTTCAATTCCCTGTGCCGAAGCAACCGATATTTTTTCGGTTTGCATTGAATTTTCGGAGTTCTGGTTAATATTTGCTGTTATCTGCTCAATGGTCGATGATACTTCTTCAACAGATGCAGCCTGCTCGTTGGCACCCTGCGACAGCTGTTGCGAGGTGCTGCTCAGTTGCTCGCTGGCCGAGGCAATCTGTGCCGAATTTTGTTTAATGGTTGCCACTATTTCGTTTAGTTTTCCAACCATATCGTCCATGCTTATGAACAAAATGCCCAGTTCGTCTTTTCTGTTCAGGAACCGTGGTGAAATCTGCCTTGTCAAATCGCCTTTCGAAATCGATGTAAGGTACGATACTACTTCGCGAATTGGCCTGGCAAGGCTATTGGTCAATAATATACTGCCAATAACAATTAACAAAATAATTACCGCCATAATTATATAGGAAGTCCTCAGAATTTTAGCGCTCAACCCCATACTCTGCTGATAATTGGCACCGGCTTCTTCCAGGCTGATACCGGTAAATTTGTCCATAGTGCCCCTCATTTCCTGAAAAACAAGTTCATAGTCGCTATAATAAAGCATTTGTGCCTCTTCCGGGTTTTCTGCTTTTACAAGTTCAATAATTGTGTTTGTCAAGCCTTTTAGTGCTTCGTAATTTTTATAAAATACAGCGTTTGCTTCTGCATTTTCTGTTATATCAAGAAATTTCGATCTTTCCTCAAACTTTTTATAACGCATTCCAATTTGATCGTAATTCTCATAAACCTCGGCAATTTTCTGGTCAAATATTGCCGGGTTTGCCTTAATTTGGGGCGACATCGACTGTATAAGGGCAATGCTCGACTGGTAAGCATCGCGGTCGGCCTCTATTAAATACTCCATGCTTAAAAGATGGGTATTGTAAATATTATCGATTTCGGTTTTAATAACCCGGGTGTTCAGCGATGTATAAAGAAAACCCAGTGCTGTTACCACTACAATTATTAAAAAAACAATTGCGAGCCTGGTACCGATTTTAATATTACTAAGCAAATCCATAATAATGCCTCCTTAAATTAATTTTGGTTATAGGTATATTAAGTTAAGCTTTTTTTGGAAAATTGCCTAAAAATTACAAAATAAAAACAAGCAGGATAACAGGGTTTAATAGTGCCTGCAAGAGAACTATTATTCACCATGCGCTTATCCTTTCTTCCCCAAAAGGGGAAAATCCAAAGTACTGTGTGCAAATGACATCCCCTTCAGGGGAAAGAGGGGTGCAGGCCAGGGTTATCACTTTTGGAGAGTTTTCTTGCAGAGACTAATTATCGGTTAACCACCCAGTTTAGCTTTCCGGAAACCAGGCCTTCGGTGTCGATTTCGCAGGCAAAAAAGCCTATCGACAAAATATCGGGTTCAATTTCCGCAAACTTTGTTTCAAGGGCAGCAATAAGTTTTACAGGCACTTCAATACGGGCTACAGAATTGATATAGCGTACACGAACCTCGTCAAATCCGTGGGCGTTAAGGAGGTTTTCGGCTTTCTCAACCATTTGCAGCTTTTCGGCAGTAATAGCCTCGCCATAGGGGAACCGGCTGCTCAGGCAAGGACTGGCAGGCTTGTCCCACACACTGAGCTTATATTTCTTTGCCAGAAGCCTTATTTCGTCTTTGGTGAAACCACAATCGGCAAGCGGACTGTAAGCTTTGTTTTCTTCGGCGGCTTTAAGGCCGGGCCTGTAATCGCCAAAATCGGAATAATTACTACCGTTCAACAAAAGATATCCGGGAAATTTAACATTGCGCAAGGCGTGCATCGACCTGTACAGGTTGTCTTTACAAAAATAGCAACGGTTTAACGGGTTCGATGCGTAGTTTGGGTCGTTAATCTCATCGGGGTTCACCTCGATATATTTAATGTCGTTTTGCTTGCAAAAATCAACTGCCAGTTCATAATCTTTGGTTTTCAGCGAGGGCGAAACCCCGATAACCGATATGGCATAGTCCCTGCCCAGATACTTCCTGGCCATATATGCCACCAGACAAGAATCAACCCCTCCCGACAATGCCACCAAAACCTTCCGGCGTTCCCTGAACCATTGTTCCAATAAACTTTCTTTTTCCCTCATTTATAATTTCTTTGATGTTAAATGGCAAAAATAGGCCACGGTACATGAACCTCTCCAAACATTAACATTTGATAAACAAAAAAGTTTCAGGGGAAATTATGGTTAAGCTAAGCCCGATGGGATGTTTTAATAAATAAGCAATTATCGGTTATGATGTAAATAATTGAGTACAATATTGAATGTATAAGCACAGGTTACCTGGGCTAAACGCGAGCTATTGGATACATAGAAGAACCCACAAGCAGAAAGTTTAGCTAAAACTGTCAGATATTGAACGGAAACAATCGTTTTAGGAACTTTCAGCACCCAAAAAATAAAGAATTATAACGAAAACCTGTTAAATTCCTTTGCGCTGGATAACAGTAAGCACTGTATAAATCATAATTTTAAAATCGACATATAACGACATATTGTCGAGGTAAATCAAATCGTATTTCATGCGCCGGATCATTTGGTCGATATTTTCGGCATAGCCATATTTTACCTGCCCCCACGAGGTTATTCCGGGGCGAACTTTCAGCAATTGAAGGTATTGCGGGGCACGTTCCACAATCTGGTCGATAAAATACTGCCTCTCGGGGCGCGGCCCTACGAGCGACATATCGCCTTTTAAAACGTTGAAGAAATTGGGTATTTCATCGAACCTCGACTTGCGCATAAACCTGCCAAAAGGGGTAATCCGCGAATCTTTTCTCGACGAAAGCTCCGGGCCGTTGGTTTCTGCCCCCATGTACATCGATCTGAATTTGTAAATTGTAAATGGCTTACCATTCTTGCCAACTCTTTCCTGCTTATAAAAAACAGGACCTTTCGACGAAAGCTTTACACCTATAATTAAAAATAAAGTTAGCGGTGCAGTAATGACAAGGGCCAGTAACGACAACATAATATCGGTAAAATGTTTCAGGTTTTCCTGCCACGAAGGTATCAGAAGGTGCGATACCTCAATAAGAGGCGTTCCCATTATTGCAGACATTTTTACCTTGCCGGTAAAAATCTCGTACATGCCCGGAATAGCTTTAATTACAACATTGCTGTCGATTAAGGCATCGAGTATTTTTTCAATTTTATCGTGTTCGCTGTATTCAACAGCAATTATTACTTCCTCAATATCGTTTTCCTCAATAATTTGTTTAATGTTGTTTAATTCGCCCAATTGCGGCACAAACTCTGCCAATTTATTGCCGTTACCATTGTTAACATTAATAAATCCGGAAATAACATTTCCGGTGCTGTGGGGCTGCCCCATAATTTCTTTGTAAATCTCCACAGCTTTTATATTGCCACCTATTAACAGGGTGTTAAAGCCCAGCTGTCCCCGGTGTATTTTTTTTGTAATCCGGGTGGTTATAATCAGCCGTGGGATATAGGTTAAAATAAAATGAAGGCTGAACAATACGGCAAACGATTCGTAATAATTTGAGTAACTATCTACCGTATCGTCGAGGATAAAGCTAAAAAACAGCAATACAACACCCAGGAATGTAATACGTATGGTGTACCAAAGTTCGGCCAGTCGCGATTTACGAATAACCTCGCGATAATAGCCCGAGGCATAGTAAAGCAACATCCAGCCTAAAGGTATAAGAATTATGCCCAGTATCAACCGGGGTTCAAAATCCACCGGAACAGCATACCCAAACTTTATCGATTCGATATATACCTTTCGGTAACTGTAAAACAGTCCCCAGGCAATAGCGGCAGATACAAAATCGAAAAACAAATACCGGAAAAGTTGTTTGTTGCGGCTCATTAAAAACACTCTGTGACAAAACTTCACAAATATATAAATTATGGGCTACCAACAATCAAAAAAAATGTAAAGGCTGAAAAAGCAGTGACTAACCGCCAACTTTTAGTCGCGGCAAGGCATATCGCATGCAACCTGTAAAATTTATGAACAATATTTGTTTGAAAACCTTCGGGCTACACTTTCAATTATGCTAAACTTAAATTTTACCTTTGCACAGAAATTTATTTTTAAGTGTCAGATCGATAATGGAAGATAGCTTTTTGCATAAGGGGTTACGGAAGAAACTGGTTGAAGAACTGAAAAATAAGGGCATTAGCGATATTAATGTGCTCAATGCCATAAATAAAGTACCGCGGCATTTATTTATGGACAGCAGTTTTATGCATTTCGCATACAAAGACAAGGCTTTCCCCATTGCGGCAAACCAAACTATTTCGCAGCCCTATACGGTTGCCTTTCAAACCCAGATACTTGAAATTAAAAAAGGTGAAAAAGTATTGGAAATCGGCACAGGTTCCGGCTATCAATCGGCAGTGCTGATTGAAATGGGCGCCAGTGTTTTTACTATTGAAAGGCACAAAGTATTAAGCTCCGGGGCCCAAACATTACTAATGCAGCTGGGCTACAGGCCAAGGTTTTTCTATGGCGATGGTTTTGAAGGCCTGCCCACCTATGCCCCTTTCGATAAAATTATTGTTACTGCCGGTGCCGGGCACCTACCGGAAAAACTCATCGGCCAATTAAAGCCCGGGGGCAAAATGATAGTGCCAATAGGCCCCGAAAATGAACAAACTATGGTACTTGTTTGTAAATCGGATGAAGGCAAAACCGAAATTACCGAACACGGTTCGTTTGTGTTTGTGCCTATGCTGAAAGGTAAAGCCTGATAAAAATAATTATAACCATGCCAATATTAAAAACCTTTGTATTTAACAGTTTTTCGGTTAACACGTATATTTTAAGCGACGAAACCGGGGAGGCCCTTATTGTTGATCCGGCATGCAGCAACGAAAAAGAGTTCAACAGCCTTACAGAATATATAGAAACCAATAAATTAGTACCAGTTAAAATAATCAATACTCACGGGCATATCGACCATATAGTGGGTGCGTGCAGGGTAATGGGGCACTATAACATACCCTTTCTGATTCACTCCGGCGAACAATACAACCTCGACAAGGCAAAACAAACAGCACTCATTTTTGGTTTTGAGATTGACGAAGTTCCTGTGCCTTCAGGTTTTTTAAACGAAGGCGACAAAATAGCCTTTGGCAATTCGTTTGTCGAAGCAATACATGTACCTGGGCATTCCGAAGGGAGCCTGGTATATTATTTTATCGAAGGCAACTTAATAATTGCCGGCGATGTATTGTTCAGGGGGTCTGTTGGCCGTTCAGATTTGCCGGGTGGCAACCACCATACCCTTATTACAGGCATAAAAAACAAATTGCTGGCATTGCCCGGCAATACCACAGTTTATTGCGGCCACGGGCCAACAACAACAATTGCTGCCGAACATGACACAAATCCTTTCCTGGTATAACTTTAAGTAAAATATTTGTACAAAAAATTACGAAATGGCTTCTGAAAACTTTATCAACCGCCACATTGGCCCACGCGAACACGAAACAAACGATATGCTGGGCGTTATAGGGGTTCCCTCGCTTGATGCATTGATCGACCGTACCATACCCCATTCTATTCGTTTAAAATCGTTGCCTGTTTTAGCTCCGGCAAAAAGTGAACATGAATATCTGAAAAACCTGAGCAAACTGGCTTCCGGTAATAAACAATTCAAAAATTATATAGGCATGGGTTTTTATCCGGCCATATTTCCGGCAGTAATTCAGCGTAACATTTTAGAAAACCCCGGGTGGTACACATCATATACCCCATATCAGGCCGAAATTTCGCAAGGACGGCTTGAAGCTCTCCTCAACTACCAGACAGCCATTGCTGAACTTACAGGGCTCGAAATAACCAATGCTTCGCTGCTCGACGAGGCAACTGCCATAGCCGAGGCAATGATAATGTTGTTCAATGCCAGGCCAAGGCAAATGGTAAAGGAAAACCACAATGTATTCTTTGTCGATACTAATATTTTTCCACAAAACCTGGCTGTTATTGAAACACGGGCAGAGCCTCTTGGAATTAAAATAGCAAAGGGCAATTTTAATGATTTTACTGCCGGTGAGAAGTATTTTGGCGCTTTTGTGCAATATCCGGCAGGCAACGGCGAACTTACAGACTACTCCGGCTTTATTAAAAATGTACATGCAGCAGGTGCTAAGGTTATAATGGCTGCCGACCTTTTAAGCCTGGCAATATTGGTGCCACCAGGTGAAATTGGCGCCGATGTGGCTGTAGGCACAACCCAGCGTTTTGGCCTTCCGCTGGGCTACGGGGGCCCACATGCCGGCTACTTCGCCACACGCGACGAATTTAAACGATATATTCCAGGCCGTATTATTGGCATTTCGAAAGACAAATCGGGGAAAACGGCATTGCGCATGGCATTGCAAACCCGTGAGCAACACATAAAACGGGAAAAAGCCACCTCGAATATTTGTACCGCACAGGCATTGCTTGCCATAATGTCGGGCATGTATGCCGTATATCATGGTTCCGACGGATTGAAAAGCATTGCCAGTAAATGCCACCAGTATGCAGGCATACTTGGCAACAAACTGGTGGAACTAGGCTTTACCAACCTGAACAAAAACTTTTTCGATACCATACAGATAAAACTTCCCGCAGGCATAACACAGGAAAGTGTGCGACAATTGGCCCTAAAAAAAGAGCTTAACCTCAGGTATTTCGAAAACGGCAACATTGGTATCAGCATTGACGAAACAACCACTATTGCCGATTTAAACCTCCTGGTTGAGGTTTTTGCAACAATTGTTAAAAAGAAATTTATCCCCCTTGAAAAAACAGACGATAAAACTTTTTTCGATGCACAGTTTCTCCGGAAAAGCCCATTTATGCAGCAGCCTGTTTTTAACGCCTACCGTTCGGAAACCGAACTTATGAGGTACATAAAAAAGCTCGAACGCCGCGACATTTCGTTAACCCATTCAATGATTTCGCTTGGCTCCTGCACCATGAAACTGAACGCTGCTGCCGAAATGCTGGCCTTAAGCTGGCCCGGGTTTGGCAATATCCACCCCTTTGCCCCTTTGAATCAAACCGAAGGCTACCAGCAATTGTTTCACGAACTGGGAAATACCTTGTTAAAAATTACAGGGTTCGACGCCATATCGTTCCAGCCAAATTCAGGCGCTGCTGGTGAATATGCCGGCCTGATGGCCATACGAAAATACCACCAGGCAAAAGGCCAGGGACATCGAAACATTGTGCTCATTCCTGCATCGGCACATGGAACAAACCCTGCAAGTGCAGCCATGGCAGGCTACGAGGTTTTAGTTACCAATTGCGACACCAACGGTAATATCGACATAAACGATTTAAAAACAAAAGCAGAGGCAAACCGCAATTCGCTGGCTTGTTTCATGGTTACTTACCCATCGACCCACGGGGTATTTGAAACCGAAATTAAAGAAATGATCAACATCATCCACCAGAACGGGGGCGAGGTATATATGGACGGGGCAAACATGAATGCCCAGGTAGGCCTAACCAGTCCGGCCGAAATTGGAGCCGATGTTTGCCACCTGAACCTTCATAAAACCTTTGCCATACCACACGGCGGCGGAGGCCCCGGCGTTGGCCCTATCTGCGTAAAAAACCATCTTACTGAATACCTTCCGGCACACCCTGTGGTTGAAACCGGCGGCAGACAGGGTGTTGCAGCCGTTTCATCGGCCCCGTACGGAAGCGCCAGCATATTAACCATTTCTCACGCTTATTGCTGCATGTTGGGTGCAGAAGGCCTTGCCCACGCCACCAAAATAGCCATACTTAATGCAAACTACCTGGCCGCGAGGCTGAAAAATTATTACAAAGTACTCTATACCGGGGCCAACGGGTTTGTTGCCCACGAAATGATACTTGATTGCAGGGGCTTTAAACAAAGCAGTGGCATAACCGAAACCGACATAGCCAAAAGGCTTATCGATTATGGTTTTCATGCACCTACCCTTTCGTTCCCCGTACATGGCACATTAATGATTGAGCCCACCGAAAGCGAATCGAAACAAGAACTCGACAGGTTTGCCGATGCCCTGGTTTCGATTTATCATGAAATACAGGAAGTTGAAACAACAGGAAATACCGATAACCCTCTGGTAAATGCCCCACATACCCTCGATGAAGTAACCGCCGATAATTGGCAACACAGTTATTCGCGCCAAAAAGCAGCATACCCCTTCGAATGGCTGAAAGAGAACAAATACTGGCCTGCCGTTTGCAGAATTGACGATGCCTTTGGCGACAGGAACCTTATTTGTACCTGCCCTGCAGTAGAAGAATACAAATAGTATTTTATATTTGTAAAAAATCAGTCATTAGTGGGTTACATTTTTAATGGAGGAAGAATAAATACGTTGGACAAAAAAGCTGGTTATACCGATGATGATTTAGTTAAAGGCATTCGTTCGAAAGAAAATGCCGCATTTAAATATATTATTAAACATAACTTAAGGCCTGTTAAGCAGTACATTCTGTTAAACAATGGCAGCGAAACCGATGCAAACGACATTTTTCAGGAGTCGCTCATAATATTGTACAGAAAGGTAAACGAACCAGGCTTTAAGCTAACATCATCATTAGGCACGTATCAGTATTCCATTGCAAAGTTGCTTTGGTTGAAAGAATTAAGCCGAAGAACAAGAAAACATTCAGCCGAATTCGACTTTGATGGTTTGGAAGATGAAGATGAAACAATTTCGGAGCTAATCGACAAAAACGAACGTTTAAAGTTATACAGGCAGAAATATGAAGAACTAAGCAGCGACTGTAAAAAGGTATTGAAAATGTTTTTGATGAAAATACCCTTGGCAGAAATTACCAAAATAATGGGGTACAGTTCGGAACAACACACCAGAAACAGGCGCTACCGGTGCAAAGAGTCGTTAATAAAAAGAATACGTGAATCGGAAGAATTTAAAGAGTTAGGCTATGAAAACAATTCGGTTAATTGAAAACTACCTTGAAGGCACACTTGGTCAACAGGAATTGGAAGACTTCCTGAAAGAGACTGAAAACAGCGGGATGTTTAAAGCAGAGGTTGAATTCCACAAAGAAGTAAACGACAGCATTGTTGACAGCAGCTTTGAACTTCGCGAACAAATTCAGGGCCTGATGCCCGGTAACAAAAAGCATACATTGCGCATCATAAGCCTGTTGGCACCTATTGCTGCAATATTCATCATGGCACTGTCGTTAATAAACATAACAAGGCAGCCCCAAACCGACAAGGTATTAAAAAATTACTATAACCCATATCAAACCGATTTAAATACCCGTTCTTCCAATGCTTTTAAAGAAGAACACCTGAAGGCTTATGCACTTTACCAGGAAAACAATTTTAAAGCCTCTTACGAACTACTTAAACAATTGAACAGTAAAAAGCCCGGGGCAACAAATTATGCCTCTCTTTTGTATTTTGGCCTTAGCGCTTTGGAAATTGGCCGCCTCGATGAAGCCGAAGCCAGCCTCAAAAAGGTAAGTTCCGACAGCAATTCGGCATACGCCTTGCACGCCAACTGGTACCTTGCCATGTTGCATTTAAAAAACAATAACCCGGCAGAAGCCGAGAAGTATTTCGAAAAGCTTGCAGCAAAAGAGAATTTTTACTCCAATAAGGCAAAACGAATTTTAAAAAAGCATTTTTAACTGTTTATCGCTGCACATTATACCGCTTGTAAACGAATGTTTGTAATTTTACAGGCATGGCCTTTTATATTGGCCGGTATAAAACAATAAGTATGATCAGTAAATATTGCGAAAGCCTCACCCGTTTTTCACGCCGAAAAACATTAACAGTCGATATTCATGGGGTAAAAATCGGAAGCAGCCACCCCTATTGCCTGCAAACCATGACCAATACGCCTACTTCCGATGTAGGGGCTACCGTTGAACAGTCGATAACAGCTTTTAGGGCTGGCTCGCAACTTGTGAGGTTAACCGTGCCATCTTTGCGCGATGTGGAATTTCTCCGGGAAATAAAGAAATCAATTAACGATAAGGGTTACCATTTCCCATTGGTGGCCGATGTACATTTCAACCAAAGAATTGCCTTCGAAGCAGCCCGTGTTGTTGACAAAGTAAGGATTAACCCGGGAAATTTTGCCGATAGCAAGAAATTCGACAAGGTTGATTATACCAACGATGAATATGCAATGGAGTTGCAACGTATTGAAGAAGAATTTGTACCGTTGCTCGACATTTGCAAAGAACACCACACAGCTTTACGCATAGGCACCAACCACGGATCGCTTTCCGACCGCATTATGGCACGCTTTGGCGACACGCCCGAAGGAATGGCCGAATCTGCTATGGAGTTTCTCCGAATTTGCATGAAACACCATTTCAACCAGGTTGTAATATCAATGAAAGCCAGTAATACTATGGTAATGGTGCAGGCTACCCGCTTGCTTGTAGCAAAAATGAACCACGAAGGCATGAACTATCCCCTGCACCTTGGTGTTACCGAGGCCGGAGAAGGGGAAGACGGCCGTATAAAATCGGCAGTGGGCGTAGGCGCACTTATGGCCGATGGCATAGGCGACACCATACGCATATCGCTCACCGAACCGCCCGAATGCGAACTACCTGTTGCCCAAAAGCTGGCCGTCTTTTTCTCGAACAGGGAAAGCAACCCGCCAATTCCCGAAATCGAAAATTACCCTGTCGATCCGTTTCGCTTTAAAAGGCGCGAAACAACACCTGTGTTGAATATTGGCGGTACTTTTCAACCAATAGTTGTTTCTGATTTTAGTTTCACCCCTTTACAAAACAGCCTTTTGCCCGACTATTTTTACACTGAAAAATACGGCTCTCCGGAAACAGCCCATTGTGTACCAGCCGGGGGACAAAATGCAGGCGCTGTCGGTAATTTTGCCATTTGGCCAGGAAAAAATACCGAAGCAATCCGGTTGGCAACTTTTATTTCGGTGTATGCCGATGAAATTAATGACAGTGCGTTACCTCTGCTTAAAAACCTAAGCAGCAAGGTATTGGTAATAAACACCCGAAACAACAACGGATTTGCCGACCAGCGTGCAGCCATTGTACGGTTAATGAATTCCGGCATAAAACATCCCGTAGTGTTAAAGCGCGAGTTTTGCGAAGATACACTGGAAGATTTGCAGTTAAAAGCTGCTGCAGAACTAGGCGGACTGCTGCTCGACGGTTTGGCCGATGGTATATGGCTGTCGAACCAGGGAAGTATTCAGCAGGAACTCGTTGTTTCCACAGCATTTGGAATATTGCAGGCCAGCCGCATACGCATGTCTAAAACCGAGTACATTTCTTGCCCCTCGTGCGGCCGTACCATGTTTAACCTGCAGGAAACCACCAGGCGCATAAGGGAAAAAACAGCCCACCTTAAAGGGCTGAAAATTGGCATTATGGGGTGCATTGTAAACGGACTGGGGGAAATGGCCGATGCCGATTACGGATACGTTGGCTCGGGCATTGGGAAAGTAAACTTATATTATAGCAAAGAACTGATAAAAAAGGGTATCTCCGAAAACAATGCCGTTGATGAACTTATAGCACTTATAAAACAAAAAGGCGACTGGAAAGAGCCGGAATAAAAATTGAACTACATAACTATATTGGCCTGTAAAAAACCCAAACTACCATACCATGTTACCCCCAGATATTTTTTTGTTTTTAGAAGAACTCAAAGAAAACAACCACAAGGAATGGTTCGATAACAACCGTGAGCGTTACCAACAAATCCGTCAGTCGGTATTGCATTTAGCCGAAATAATGGTACACGAAATTGGGATGTTCGACAAATTGGTTTACGGCCTTGAGGCTAAGGATTGCACTTACCGTATAAACCGCGATATCAGGTTTTCTGCCGACAAATCGCCTTATAAAACCCATACCGGAATTTTTGTTTGTCCGGGCGGAAAAAACTCTGGAATGGCCGGTTATTACCTGCATATCGAACCCGGCAACTCCTTTATTGGCGGCGGGGTATATATGCCCCAGTCACCAGCGCTCAAAGCAATAAGGGAAGAAATATACGAAAATTACGAAGGCTTTCTCGAAGTTATAACCAGCAAGCCCTTCCTGTCGAATTTTGGCGAATTTTATGGCGAAAAGCTAAAAACCAAACCCAAAGGGTTCCCTGAGAGTTTTCCTGGAATAGAATTTCTAAAACTTAAGCATTTTACGGTTATAAAGAATTTGAGCAATGAAGTTGCTTTAAGCGAAAAGTTACTTGACGAAATAAGGAATACCTTTACCGCCCTTTACCCGCTTAACAACTTTATGAACCAGGCTCTAAGGGAAAAATTTCAATAAAACTTTTGGGGTTTTTGAACCTTTCAGTTTCCCAACCGGTTAAGGATTTTTACATCAAGCGAAGTAAAAACCTGGTAACCATCGTTATCGGTAACATATATATGAAAATGGTAATCGCCATAATCATACAAAACCGAGTCGTTTTTTGCAGCAGGCAAGGTTATCAGAGTATCAAAAACAAAATCTTTTTCCTTTTCAGGCAATGAAAATATCCAGGCATTTGCATACGGATAAAGGGCTTCTTTGGCTGCATCCATACTACAACTTGTGTGGTTGCCATGGTTATGGTGGCCGAAATTGTTGTGCAAATCCATGCTTATATTTCCCAGTCCGGTATTATCGGTTATTCTAACCGTATAATGAAAGGTTTCGCCAAAATACAGGGTGTCGCAAGGCAAAGGCGAGAGCAGCTCTATTTGCGGCTTTTCTTTCTCTGTATCTTTTTCTTCAATGCAAGCTCTAAGGGCAAAAACCACAAACAAAGCAAGGAGAATTTCTTTCTTCATTGTACATAATTTTATATTATTGAACATACCGGCAGCATTAACAAAGAAAACACTGCCGGCATAACCAGAATTATTGTTCCACAATAGTAATGTGGGTTTCCAGGGTTTCGGTATCAACCGAATTGCCATCTTCGTCAACCACAACAATAACAACATGGTATGAACCCAGATTGGCTGTATCTGGCACAACTACATGTTCATGCACATTTGCATTTCGCAGCCCTTTAAACGTGCTTTTGTTCATAAAATCGTCGTCGATTATTTTATATTCGTCCTGCACCAAACCCGATGCCGGATGGTCGTGTATTTCAATGTGATAAAAATCTAAACGTGCATTTTCGCCGGCAGTAGCAGTAAAATTTACACTAATAGTGCCCCCCCGGGGAATTTCGCTGCCCCCATCGTGGTTTTCGGCAACCACATTGGTTATGCTCAGCTTAGCTTCTTTCTCCTTTTCACAAGAAACCATGACAATTGCGGCCATTAGCAGGACCATTGAGAGTTTGAATGCATTTTTCATTTTACTTTGGTTTTTAAATTTGAATATAGTTTTAAGTATTAAAATTTTTTACTTATAAAAAGCTGATAATCCCTTGCAGGCTCGGGGATTCGCAACCTACGGTAAAAGCTTATGTGGTTATAATGCTTATTGTTAAGCAGGTTGCTTACTTTAAACATGAGCGATAATTTACAGCGCCTAATGCCCAAATCGGTTATCAGGTTTAAATTTAAACTGTTATAGCCGAAAGTAGTAAGTTCGTTCGGCACAGTGTATTTTTGTTTTGCAACGCTTATGAGTTCAATGCCAAAGCGGTTGCCAGTAAAGGCCTTATAGTTTCTAAAATTGCACACCAATTCGGTTATAGCGCAAAAAGGCGGGGTAAAAGGCAAAGCACTTTTCAAGTCGAGGTTAACAGCATAAACATATTCCGCACCCACTTTCAGCAATGCCCATTTATGCAACGAATATTCTACACTGGCTTCGCCACCAGCCAGCAGGGCCCTGGTTTGCCGGTATTCGTAAACCTGCCCTTCCTGTCGCAAAACATGAGTAGGGTTCAGGTATAAATAGTTGGTAAAATAATTGGCAAAAGGGCTCAGGCTAACTGTGAGCTGTTTCCATTTTCGCTCATACCCCAAATCAATTTGCCAGGCTTTTTCAGCCTTATTTGAGGTATCGCCCTTTTCAAACCGGCCTTCGTGGCGGTGCAGGCCATAAGCACCCAGCTCGTATGCCGATGGCACCCGATAGCTGTTTCCAATATGGAATTTTATTGTGGTATGTTTCAGCGGCGAAAAGTTAACCCCGAAAGAAATTACCGGGCTGGCAAATTTTTTTGAAAATGTTGGGTTGAAAATCGAGTCGCCACCGGCATGCCTGTCGGGATTCAGGGTTTCCTGCATGGCAAAGTAAGTGTAATCAACCCTTGCCCCGCTGTTTATTACCCATTTTGGACTAAGCACATATTTGTGGGTTACAAAAATACCCGATGAAAACCGCTGGTACTCGGGCAAAATATGTCCATAACCATCGGTAATATGAAACAGGTACTGGGTGCCTGACCCAAGCTTAAAAGTATGGTTTTTCAACCTCCGGAAGGTATAGAAAACATTAGCTGAATAAGTCTGGAGCCGCAAACCCAAATCGAAATTGCCTTTGTTCCTGAAATATTCAAGCTCTGCTGCCCTGTTACCTGTTCGGTTGTCTAAATAGCTGTATTCTTTCGAATTGTTTGACTGGTAACCCAGGGCTATCTCGAGTTTATCGCTGTTGAAATAGCGGTTTGTGAAATGGTTGGCCGAAAAATGTCCAACTTCCTGCCACGGCAGGCATAAATCGAAATTTCCAGAAGCATGCCCCAGCCTGAGCGAATCGTTCTGAATCCCCTGCCAATCAAAAAAACCATTTTGGGTATTATAATAACCCGCTTCGAGGTAACTGTTTCCCCAGGGCTTAATTATCCCGACCAGCACCGAAGCGGCCTTTTCTTTGCCGGCAGTATTGTAAATTGTGCCACCCAGGGGCACCTTATGCGAAGCTTCCGTTGCACTAACAGGCGCAGGCAAAAGGAAGGAATCGGTAACCGGTATTCGAAAATCACCAAACGAATTGTAAGTTATGGCCATGTTCGAGTATATATCGCCCTTTCGGGCAATAATTTCAGCCGAACTGCCCAACCAGCGGGTGTTGCTTTTGGCCGTAACCGACATTTCGCCGCTAATGCCCTGTTTAAGCGGAATGTGGTTTGTAAGTACGTTAATTACCCCGCCTATGGCATCGGAACCGTACTGAAGCGATGCCGGCCCTTTAATAATTTCGACATGCTGCACGTTTTGCTGGTCAACAGAAATTCCGTGGTGATTGCTCCATTGCTGCCCTTCCTGCTTAATGCCGTTTTGGGCAATTGCTACACGGTAGTATCCCATACCGCGTATCATAGGTTTTGAAATACCGGTGCCAATATCCATGGAATTAATACCAGGAATGCCATTAAGGGTTTGCACCAGGTTCGATGCCCTTGAAAATTTCAGGTATTCTTCTTCCACAAGCCTTACAGAAATGCTTTCCAACGCCCTGCGTTTTTCGGCAGAGCTCCCGTTTATCCTTACCTCATCAAGGGTTTGTATATAAGGCGTAAGCTTAAAAACCAGTTCACGCGTCAGGGTATCGGTGCTTACCGAACAAACAATTTCTTTATAACCAAGCGCACTAATACTCAGTTCGTATTTTCCAACAGGTAGGCCGGCAAATATGAATTTGCCGTCAGTTCCCGATACTGTACCAAAACTACCATTATTAAGCAGCACATTTGCCCCCGGAAATGGTTCGTTGTTATTTACAAACACATAACCACTTAAACCAGCCTGGCCATATAACTCTATGCCGGCAAAAAGCACTGCCGTAAAAAAACATTTAAAGGCTGTAACAGCCAGAAATGTTGAATTGATTTTATGTGGTGTTACGTTTTTCAATTTAGTGTTACCACAAAGGTAAAAATTTTTCTATTTGAATACGAATTCTCAGTAGGTAATGCAATAAAAAAATAAGTCATCTTTGACAGTCCAACTTGTTCTGCAATTTCATTGCATTCTAACAATGCTTTTCGGGAATATTCTCTACTTATTAAATCTACCACATCGGTAAATTTTATTTCCTGATTCGCAAAATTATACTTTTGAAAGTCAGTTTCACTTATTCTATCTGTAAAGTCCGTATATTTTCTTTCTTGGTTATACTTTTCAGATTTACGATATTTTCAGGATTGCAGCTATGTTTTGTATAGAGTTTAATGCTTGTGCATAAACGGTTTGCGTGTCAGAGCTGTGGGGGTTGGGCGGAGTGCTAACCAATTAGTTTACAATGTTTTTTACAAAAGCTAAAACCCATGCACCCTAAAAGCCCCGCCAAATCTTATACCAGCTGTTGGCAACAGTTAATCTATCTACTTTTTCCCAATATTCTTTTTATTAGTTTATTTAGTTTGAATTCGTGTTCAATATTTAAACCAATAAGACTAATAAGTGGGAT
>JAFGQZ010000044.1 GCA_016935435.1 Bacteroidales bacterium | reverse complement strand
GAAACGGACATTTTGCCATTATTGAACTTACCGGTAAAAGCCGGCCCCACATCGCACTATATTAATTACCGTTAAAGATATTCTTTTCGCCCCCCTTGTTCAGTCCACTGGCCTAAGTTCTGTTTAATTGCAAGTACAGGAAACATATCTTCGTTTTAAATTCTGAAATAAATGATAAGCCTGCTAATTCTAACATCAATAGTAATATTTCTACTTCTCGGGGTTTTGTTTGTTCCAATTAATATAGTTGTTGATACAAACAAAAAGAAATATTACATGAGCCTTCCGGGATATTTGCGCATAGATTTGTTGCTTGGTGCGCCAGAACCTTTTAAAATAAAGTTGCGTGTGTTTTTTATCTCTTTTTTTATAGAACCTTTTAAGCGTGAAAAGAAAATAGATGTGTCGAAACCTAAAGAAAACAAAAAAAAAGTTAAGGCACCTTTAAGCCTCATATTTAATCTTATTAAAAGCATAAAACTAAAATATTGTTATGCAAATATCGATACCGGCAACTTTCCGTTAAACGCGCAATTAATTCCGGCAGCACAACTCATCCGTGGGCCGAACCTAAGTGTTAATATAAATTTCGAAAATACAAACAGCCTTAACCTGAGGCTTAAAACAAGAGGTATTAAACTTTTAACTGTACTTATAAAACACAAATTGTTTAACAAATAAAACCAAAGAAAAATGGAAGCAAATTTTGATTTATTGTTCGATAAAGTATCGGAACACCTGAAAAGCTTTGCAAAAACCGACACCATTGTTGGCGAAGAGTTTAAGTTCGGCGAATTCTCGTGTAAACCGGTAATAAAAGTTGGAATAGGATTTGGTGGTGGCAGTGGCAATACAAGCGGCCATCATGGCAAAAATTGCGATTCGGGCACTGGTGCCGGCGCAGGCGTTGGAATGGCTCCTGTAGGTTTTCTGGTAACTAAAAACGGTGAAATTTCTTTTATTCCGGCTACCAATAAAAAAGGCCTGGGCGATTTATTTGAAAAGGTGCCGGATTTAGTAGAAAAGATTATCGACATTAAAGCCGAAAAAGATAAAAAAGAGGCTAAAAAGGAATAGTATCGGTTATTTATAAACAAAAAGCAGGGCAAAAACCCTGCTTTTTGCTTTGGGCAATATTATTATTGATTGGCAAACAATCTTTAAAAGTCCATATCCATACGTTCATCTCCCATACCATTATCGTCGGGACGGCCATTGCGCCGCTTGTCGCCGTTTTGGTTAATGAGGTAGGTAAGAGAAACAAACATCATCGGGCTTTTTCTTTGTCTCTCGCTATAAATTGTGGTGATACCTGAAATATTGGTCTGCCGGTTTTTTCGCATCGAAAAAATATCGTCGATACGGAAAGAAGCAGAAAGTTTCCGGTTCAAAAACTCCTGCCTTACAGCTCCCGATATCCAGTAAACTTCTTTTTCGTCGCCATCGATTTCTTTTTCAGGCCCCCTGTAATTGCAGGTTAACTGAATACGGGTTTTCGATGGCAGCGTAAAATTGCAAACTGCTGTGCTGCGCCAGTTGTTTCCGCGCCGCTCAACATCCTCTCCGTTGTAATTGCCGCTAATAATGCTGTAGTAATACGATGCCGATGTGTTAAAAATAAACCAGGGGGCAATTTTAATGTTTGCCATAAGTTCTGCTCCAAGGTTTTTGTCGCCATGTATATTTTGCATTTTATAGAGGGTAAGCGAATCGTTAATGGGGTACATTATGCGCTCGATTTTGTCATCGGTAAAACGGTAAAAAGTCTCTGCCGATATAAACGATTGCCCCCACGATTTTTGGTAGTTAACCTCAAACGACGAGGCATATTCGGGCTTCAAATCAGGGTTTGGCTCAAACAGCGTATATCCATCGGTTAAGCTGGGAAAAGCGCTCAAATGCCAGTCGCGCGGACGGTTGATACGCCTGCTGTAATTGGCCTGCACCTGGTGCCCGCCACCAATGTCTTTCGATAGTGCAAATGAGGGGTACCAGCCAAAATAGTTATAGGTAAAAGTATCGTTTTTGGTTTTAATCGACTGGTCGGTACTTTCGCCACGCAAGCCGGCACTGTAGCTGAACCCTGAAATCTCGCCTTTAACAAGGGCCCATCCGGCATGGATATGCCGCGAAAAATCTGCATTGTCGTCAAACTCGGGGTTTTCTGTCCAGCGTCCGTTAACCAGGGTATCGAAGCGGGTATATTCCTGGTTACTGTTATCGATACGAAGTGTATAACCGGCTTCGAACTTAACTTTCTCCGACAAAGGGTTTGAATAGTTTGCTTCAACCCTGTACCTATTGCCGGTTTCATCTACCTGCGAGCGTTTTTCCGTAAGTACCGGATAAGGTGTACCCTGGTTTGCACCGGCCTGGTAACTGCCAAGAAATTCTTTATCGGTGTCGATAGAATTTTGTGCTGTAAAATCGATTGTGAGATAATGTTCCAGGTTATTGTTGAAAATTTGCCGGTTGCCGACTATAACCTGCCAGCTCGAAGGGTTCGAGCCTGTTTCGCTTACCGACGAGGTGTTTAATGTTTCGCTTAATGGTGTAACACGCTGAATGCTGGAACTAAAATTACGGTTGAACAAAAAATCAGAATATTCGCCGCCAATTGTAAAAGTGTTAGCCTTTGTAAGCTGGTAATCAAAAGCCAGCTTGGCCCGGTAATTGCGGTGTTGCATTTTGCCAATATTCGATTTTGTCAATCGGGCAACAGAATCGGCCTTATAGAAGGTGGTACTTTCTTCAAAATTTTTCATTTCCATTCTTCCATCGCGGAAACCCAACGAGGAAGTAATGGTATATCGGTCCTTTCGGAAAGTATAGGTAGCATCGCCGCCGAACATAGGGGCATTGCCTGCCGAAACATTAATAACTGCCGAGTGTCCGTTAAGTTTACCTTTTTTGCTGATAATGTTAACAATACCTGCGGTGCCGTCGGGGTCGAACTTTGCCGAAGGATTGGTAATAATTTCAATTTTATCGATAGAAGCTGCCGGGATCTGTTTCAAGGCATCGCTTCCTGATATAGGGCTTTGGCGGCCATCGATAAGAACAGTAAAGTTCGAACTTCCCCTAATTGAAACGTTCCCTTCGATATCGGTTTGAACCGAAGGCACATTTTCAAGTGCATCAACAGCAGTTCCGCCCTGTGCCGACGGGTTCAGCGCAACTTCAACTACTTTTTTGTCGATATGGTAGCTTACGTATGGCCTGTTAGCAACTACCTCAACCGCATCAATGCCAACCACGGCCTGCTTAATTTTCACAATTCCGGCATCGAAAGACCCTGTTCCCGGCCGGAGTAGAATTTCTGGCAATATGGTTTTCTCGTAGCCAATAAAATCGGCCGTAAGATAAAACCTTCCTGGGCGGTTAACTGATATCGAAAACGAACCGTCGGCTTTAGAAATTGTACCAGTAACCATTGCCGAATCGCGGGCGCTATAAACTACCACATTAACATATTCGAGAGGTTTGTCTGTTTCCGATTCGATAACTTTTCCGGTTATGAGAAAGTTCATCTGCGGGGGTTGGGCAATAACAATGCCTGTAAAGCACATAAAAAGGTGCAAAAAAATCAGTCTGAAAATTGGTCTCATGTAATCATGTTTATTTATTGCGCATTAGACACCAACATTCAGGCAAACTTGCTCTGCTGAAGAATTTATTTTTGATCTTTTTTTCTAATCCTGCCCTTGCCGGCAGAAGTTTAAGATATCAATCGGATGGTTTATTTGCCCCTCAGTTCAGAAATTATTCGTACCACATCGTCGGACTGGAACAACAACACATCGAAAGCCGGAATGCCTGTTTCGGCTTTTATTGCGTTGCAAACTGCCGGCACCTCATCTTTCGTCAGGCCCTCGTGGTTAATGGTTATGGCTATTACCTTTTTGCCGAAAATACCTTCGATTGCCTTCACCTGGTCGGCCAGCGGGTGTATTTTATGTCCGGGGCACCCGTCGTATTCGCTGCGTTTGGGTGCATGTTGAAGGATAACATAATCGGCACGGCCGGCAGCAAGCAATTCGTACCCTTCGGGCTTTGCCGGGTTCATAAGGCTGCCCTGTCCTTCGAGAATCATTACTTCGGGTTGTTCGTTCACCCAGCATTCGTGAACAATGTTTTCTATTTCGCCTGCAATAAAATCTTTGAAAATCGAACACAGCGGGATAGAGTAACGGGCACCCTGCATCCACGAAGTCTGGCTGGTACCTATCAGGTTGGTTTTTATACCGGCTTTCTCAAGCCCCTGTACAATAATCCATGCCGAGGTGCGTATTCCCACCGATGAGTCGGTGCCCAGAATGGCAATCTTAAGGCTTTTTACCTCTTCTATTTTGCCCGTAAAAAAATGAAGGTCTTTTCGTTTAGGCGGTTTTCGTATATCCCTTATTTTTGTGTCGTTGTTAATAGCCTGGTTCATCAATACATGGTCTTCCGAAAGAAAATCGTGCAAGCCTGAGTCGATGTTCAGCCCTTTATTTATTGCGTGCCTGATATCTTCGCGGGCGGTTTTGCTAAGCCTTTCACCTTCGGGCGACATGCCAATAACCAAGAACTGTGCACGTTCGCCGCGCTTCCGGGCATTTTCGAGTGCATCTTCAAGCGATGCCACAACAGGAATACCCGATTTCTTATCGTCGAGAACAACTCCTGCATCTTGTCCGGCATAGTTAGCATCTATTACCGACAGCACTTTGTACCTGCGTGTAAACCTAACCAGACCGTGGGTTGTTTTACCTCCCGGGGTATTAAATGCCCCCTGACAATAAATTATGGCATTTCCTTCAATCATAAGTGCAAAAAGTTAGGGTTATTAGTAAAGGCTTTGTAATTTCCGGTTTTGGAAATACTTACGAAAACCGCACGAAATTAACAATAAGTTCAATTCAACCTACAATGGCAGGCAAAAAGATATAAACCCCATGTTAATAACATAAAATAGTTTTGACGGGTAAATTATATACAGACAATTTTATTTTATTACAGAGCTGATTTTTATATGCAGTGGCAGGCAAAAAGCAAAGACAACCTTAAATGCCCTAACAGGCAAACAAACGCCTATAAAACAAGGCATTATAGCTTATGCATCTTGTATTTTTCCTTAATCCTTAATAAGGCTGAACACTCTTCGTAACGTTCCTGATCAATAAGGGCATTGTATATCTGGTCAACTACTTTCTCGTCGCAAAAGCAAGGATTGTCTTCGTCAATGGTAAGCATATTATCGAGCACCAATTCAACGCATTCCTTGTTGCTAAACATAATTTTATCGGCGGGGCTTTCGGAAGCAACTGGCGAAACTGTATTTATTTTAAGCATATTGCCAATCGATAATATGTTTTGGTGAAGGTTTAACAGTTGGGTGTTTTCAATAATAAGCTGTTTATTTTCGTGCATAAGTTTGTCAATCAGACCCGATGCATCGATGCCCCCTTCAATAAACTGCCTGTACTCTTCGATTTTCTGGCTGTTATTATTAATGGAAGCTATGTTAGCTTTGGCTTTTATTTTTATTGTGTTTAAAAAATCCCAAACGCTGGTGTTTTTCATTCCGTTCATAACTTAATTGTTTTGCAGTACTTACCTCGTTTTACCTGTTTTTGCCTGCTAATGTTATGTTTAGGGCCATTGAGTTTGATTAATCAAACATTTTTTTACATAAAACCGACAAAACAATCAGCCAGATTCAAAAAAGCCTGAATCAATAGGCAGAAACACCCAAAAACACTGACGGAATGCACTATTAACAAATTACCAGTTTGGTGGCTGATTCGGGAACATTAGAATTTTTATCAGCCAATAATAAGGTAAACGATATATGACAGGTACAATAAAATAAAAACAATTCCCTCGCCGGTTTCTATTTTCCTGCCTTTGCCGGTAAAAATAAACAGAAACAAAAGCAAACCCGAAAAAATGTTCACCAACAAATCAACCATTGATCCGGTACCAATAGTTACCGGGTTTATTACTGCCGAAACGCCCAATATAAAAAAGATATTAAAAATGTTTGAACCAACAACATTTCCAATGGCAATATCGACATTGTTCTTTCTGACGGCAATAATTGATGTGGCAAGCTCCGGCAGCGAAGTACCGATAGAAACAATAGTAAGTGCTATTATCCTTTCAGAAATGCCCAAGGCCCTGGCCATCTCCGATGCACTGTAAACAATTAGTTTACCGCCACCAATTAACATTGCCAGCCCCAAAACAATAAATATCAACGATTTATAAGCCGATAAGTTTTTTGTTTCAAAAGTCTCATCGGTAGTGCCCGATTTAATTAGATGTAAGTTGTAGGCCAAAAACACAACAAAGAACATTAATAACACAATACCATCGATTCGCCCAATAACCGAAGGTGCCCTGTTGTCGATAAAGGCATCGCCTGCCAACACGAACACCAAAAATGCCGATAGTAAGGCAAGGGGCACTTCTACCCAGGTTGTGTTTGTTTTTACCCTAAGGTGGTTAAAAAGTGTTGCCACCCCTAATATTAGCAAAATGTTAAAAATATTGCTTCCCAGAACATTGCCCAGGGTAATATCGGAGTTTTTACCAATTGCTGCGGTTACGTTAACAGCCAGTTCGGGAGACGAGGTTCCGAAAGCAACAATGGTAAGCCCTATAACCATATTAGGCACATTAAACTTTTTTGCCAGCGAGGCTCCCCCGTCAACCAAATAGTCGGCGCCATATACCAAAAGGGCAAAACCAATAATTATGAACAATAAGTTTAACATTACATTAAAATTTTTTCGAAATTACATAAACTTTTATTATACAGGGCACAATGTTTTGAGGTTTTACAGGCTATCAGTTAGTTTTGTTGATATATTTATTTTTCATAAAGCTCTCCCTTTTTTATCTTGAGCACTATTAGTTTTTTGTTTAACTACCGCTATTAGGTACTTACTATTGTATTTTTATGGAGTATTATATCGAAAGGCTTGAGAATGAGTTAAAAAAGATAATGGATTTCTGGCTCCATTATATGCTCTGGAAGGATAATGCCACATTGTACCCGGCAGTATCAATAAACAATATGCCCGACAGGGAGGCCAGCATGGGTTCGCTTTTTCTTAGCCGTGTAATGTATGGGGCCTCGGCAGCCTGCAGGGCCTTAAATACCCAATCGTATAAAATTCTGGCCGATATGGCTTTTAAAACCCTGTACGAAAAGTTCCGAAACCCGGCAGGCGGCTTTTACTGGGCACGTTCGTCAAACAACCAATTAATACACGATATCGAAAACACCAATATGGCACAGGCCTTTGTGCTCTATGGGCTGTCGGAATATGTTCAGCTAACAGGGAACCCTATTGTTGAGGGAGAAATGAAAAAGTTGCAGTTGTTTATAACCAATAATATTACCGACAAAACGAATGGCGGCTTTCTTGACGGCTACAGTGCCGATTGGAAGCAGTCGCAAAACTTCAATAAAGCCCTGGCTACCCACCTGCACCTGATGGAAGCCTTTGTAAAGCAATATCAGTTTACCGGCGACAAACACCTGGCCGCCCAAATCGGGGGGCTGATTGAAATTATTGCCGACAGGTTTATCGACAGCAGCCATACTCAGTGTTTCCACAGGCTCACCCCCGATTGGGGGCCCCTGCCCGATTTTAACTGGGCCGGGCACAATGCAGAAGTGGGTTGGTTGTTAACATGGGCATCTTATACAATAAAAAACGAGCATTTGCACCAGCGATGCTCAAAAATAGCCAAAAGCCTTACCGAAAAGGTTATCGAACAGGCCTTTGACAAAAGCTACGGGGGCGTTTTTAACGATTTGAAAGAAGGACAGCCGACCGAAGACCATAAAATATGGTGGCCCCAGGCCGAAGCAGCCCTGGCCTGTATGAACGCTTATATCTGCACAAAAGACAAAACCTTTCTAAGCTACGGCTTGCGCCTGATTGAATATATCGAAAATACCTTTAGCGACCCAGCCTCCGGCGAATGGTATTCAACGGTCTCCCGCGAAGGAAGGCCAATTGAGTCGGAACCAAAGGTGCATTTCTGGAAATCGTTATACCACAATGTACGCTATTGCATTGAAATGCGAAATATGGTAAAGAGCCTGGTTAAATAAACCATTTTTCAGCTACGGTAAGGTTCGTGCTTAACAAATTACCAATTTCTTACATGTTTTTAAGTGCTTATTTCTTTCTAAAATGAATGTCAGATTATTACTAGCCGGAATTTTAGCCTTTTTGTTTAATAATTGTTTTTCGCAGGATATTATTACCGATACCGTGCGCATTGACTTTAAGGCCGATACCATTATTCCGGGCAATTATGTTTTTAATTCTATAAAAGATAACCGAAAGGTAAGCCCTACGCTGGTAAGCTTCTCTCAAAAAAATAAATACCTGCTTGTGCCCGTTGATATTGAAATTTGCCTTAACAAGCCACTGGCAGAGGCTTTAGAATTTAATGGCAGTTTAAGCATAATGGCCGACAGTTTTGCCCTCGAAATCGACTATTTTATTATTGAACCCTACAAAGGCAGGCTTGTTAACACGTATATGCTTTATGCAAACCTGCCGGTTAAATATATTAAAAACGGTATAGAAGAACCACTGGGCACAATTATTTACAATTTCGATTATAAGCCTTTTCAAAGAAAAGCAACCTACGAACAGGTTTGCGAAGAAGTTCTTACCAATTGGCACCGGCAGTTTAAAATCGATATGATTTCTGTATCGAATTCTATAAAAAACCCACAGGAAAAACCGGTATCGTTGCTTACCGAAGCTATCAACAAGCCTTACTTCTTTAATTTCACGCTGGGCGGCGCTGTAGGGCATAATTTCTGGCAACTTGAAGGTGAAATACACTTTACACGCCCCGAAACCACCCCGACACGCTGGTTTGCTGGCAGTTTCTTCAGGTACCAGAACACCCCCGAATTAGAAATGGCCGGTTTCGGAAAAAAACTTGAACATTTTAACCGAAGGCTGAGCATGAATACCGTGCTCGACATATCCTCGAATTTTTTAGTTGGGCTGAACAAATGGAAAAATACCGATGATATTAAGCTTTGGCAGGTTTTTCAGCTTTCGCTTTCGTCGGCACAAACCATTAACTTCGATAAACAGAACAAAGCCGGCCTTATTCTTAAGGCGGGCCTTTTCGAAAACATCTGTTACATCATCGATAAAAAACCGCGTTTTCAGGCAGGGCCATACATCAGTGCTGGTTATAAATTTTAAGTCGTTAAAACCATGAAACGTTTACTGTTTTTGCAAATTTTCATATTGCTGGTTGTTGCCGGGGCAAAGGGCCAAGGTTTCTCCGTTTCGGGTTATGTTGCCGATTCTGTTGCCCGCGAAACACTTATTGGCGCTACCGTTGTTGTTGAGGGCACCAATAAAGCTGCTGTTACCGATAAATTTGGTTTTTTTAGCATTGCCGGTTTAAAAAAAGGAACATACAATTTAAGCATCAGCCACTTAGGTTATATTGAAAATACTGTTCAAATTGAAATTGAAAATAAAGGGGTTATACTGAGCGAGATATTGCTTAAAGCTTCGAGTTTGTCGCTCGACGAAGTGTCGGTGGTTGCATCAAGGCCCGATAAGGTTGCCGACAAAACCATCGAAACCAGCCATATCGAACTTACCCCGCAAATGATCCGCTCGATACCTACTGCCGGTAACGATGTTTTTGCCGCAGCGCGATATATGCCCGGAATAGACCGTACCGAGCCATTTTCGCCCCTTTACACTGTACGTGGCGGTGATCCGGGCGAAAATGCCGTTCTGCTCGACGGGGTAATGATTTATAACCCCTACCACTCATCGGTAAGTTCGGGAATTTTTAATTCTATGATCATTAAAAATGTAGATTTACTGGTAGGTGGCTTTGGCGCCGAATTTGGAGGGCGAAACTCATCGGTTATGTACATCTCGTCGAAAGATGGCAATACCAGTGAACTGCACGGCGAGATAGAACCAAGCACCTTTCATTCGAAGCTGTTCTTTGAATTTCCCGCCGGCAACAACGCCTCTATGATGGTTGCTGCACGCTATATGTACGATTTGCCTTTCAGTTTTATTTTTCAGAACAACAGCTATTTCTACGACTATAACCTTTCCTATACCAACCGGTTGAACAACAGGCACAGGATAACACTAAAATATTTCGAATCGAAAGACTTTGTCGGGTTCAATTTTAATACCTTTTATAAATACTTTGGCAACAGTTTTAACACAAATATTTACGATAACTTTATTCTCGAACAACGCAACGACTGGAAAAACCGTTCGGCAACAGCCATCCATAAATATATCTTGTCGCCCAGGGTTTTTGTGCGCAACCAGGTTTATTATTCCGCTCACCAGTCGAACAATCTTTCGGGTATCGATTTCCGCCTGGAATTTCCCGATGAAGACAATGCAGGCGACACAATACGGTTTAAATGGACTACCAATAACCGCCTGAAAAGCCAGATTTCCGATTTGTGCGCAAAATCGGCAGTTACTATTAAAATTGCCAATTTCAACGAACTGCACCTTGGTGTGGAATATAATACTTACGGGTTTAGCAACGGAATACGCATAAACGATGTCGATAACGGGCATTTCACAAAGAAACCTTCAATGGTGGCTGCTTTTGCCGAAGATAAATTTTCGGTTGGATTTTTCACCATTAGGCCCGGTATGCGATTTTCGAATTACCAGGATATGGGATGGAAGCTTGAACCCAGGGTTAATGCCACGGCAAGGCTCTCTGGCTCCTTCAAGCTTAAGGCTGCTTATGGCGAATACCTACAGTATATCATCAGCATGAACAGCAATGAGTTGGAAATGAGCCAGATTGTTGATTATTACTATCCGCTCGACAATGTAAAGCCCGCCAAATCGGTGCACTACATTTTGGGGGCCGAAAAGCGTTTGACACAGACCCTGGTTATTTCTGCCGATATTTATTATAAAGAAATGCCTGTTGTTTATGCTTTCGACATGAACAATTACTATGGTTTTTCTAACAAGCTCCAGGCCGGAACAGGCAATGCTTACGGGTTCGAAATATTTCTGGAAGGAAAACACAAAAACTTGTCGGGCTGGTGTTCATACAGCTACGCAAAATCGTCGAGGCAATATCCGCAGACACTCATAAACGAAGGCCGCGAGTTTGCTTTCGACTATAACCGTCCGCATACGTTTAAAACGGTAGCCATAATGCAAATGAGGCAAAGTTTCTCGCTAAGCGGGTCGTTTATATTCCTCTCGGGCGCCAAACGGAGTGTTGAAACAACAACCCAGGGCTATTATTATTACGATCCGCTGACAAACGAAACGGTAAACTTTCCGCTGTGGACAGCTACCGATAAAAACGGCGCCAGAATGCCCCCCATTGTCAACCTCGACATGGCCATAACAAAGAAACTGAACCGGGGCTTTGGAAAACAACTGGCCGACCTTATCCATGCCGATGCCTCGTTTGCCACTATTACCATTCGAAACCTGTTGTTCCTCTACCGGAATGTGGAAATGTACTTTCCGGGGACCGGAATTCCAGGCTACAACGACAAATATATACCGATAGCAGGAAATTACCTGCCCTCAGTTGGTGCCAGTTATACCATAAAATTCTAAACGATGAAGAAATTCATTTCCCTAACAATATCGGTACTCTTATTGGCTTCATGCAAAGAAGCTGCCGATTTCTATCTGGGTATCCCACTGCAACCGCGGTTCGACGAAAACAGCTACACACCCGGACTAAATATATTCGGGGTTGTAAGGCCCGATTCAACTGGAAATTACAACAATTCATTTGTTGAAATTCAGAAAGTGGTACCTGCTGTTGGTAGCATCGACAGCCTTGAAGTAGATACCATAAAGGTAACCGTTTCTTATATCACCGAAGGCCAGGGCAGCGGAGCAACTAAATTTGTACAGTCAACCTTCGATAATACTTTCAAACAAGCGAACTACAGGCCCGAAAACACATTTGTCCCCAAAGCCCTGCAAAGCTTTTACCTTACCTGCGAACACCCCTCCCTTCCGGTTTTAACAGCCACTACAATGGTTCCCGAAAAGGCTGTGTTGGTACCTGGGTCCATTGTTACCGGCGATAAATACCTGGCATTTGAAATACAGGCAGACACCAGCATTTTTATGCTCGATGTGTATGTTTTTTCTTCGTCAGACAATTTGTTGTTTTCACAACGTTATGGCACCATTAGCGGAACAAGCACGAAAATAGAATTGCCCATAAACGCAGGCTATGCAGCCCGGGCAGTGATTTACAGTTACGACTCAAACCTGGCAAAATATTACCTTGCTTCGAACACCTCGCTAAACTTTAATAAATACCGCAAACCATACAGCACGGTAGAAAACGGATACGGTGTTTTTGGTTCGGTAAACATAAGCATTTTCGTATTAAAGTAATTGAAAGTTTTTTCGGAAGATATTGACCTCTTAGTATTGAAGGTATGAAGTTGAAACAAACAAAATAAAAAAGTCGAAAAATAAGAGCTGTCTGCAAAGAAACCAGCCCATCCCTACGTCAAGACTTTTACTGTAAACTATGGACTGATTAAGGATGTGATTAAACTGGCTACGTCCGATAGCTAAACAGTAAAAGGTAAAAACTATATTTATCGATATTAAATATATTTTAATTGTTTATCGATATATTTTTATCTATTATCAATATTCATTATATTTGCTGTGTTCAATATTTAAAACACACAAATAATGAAAAAGATTAATTTATTTCTTGCTAATCTTCTTATAAAGATTGCAATAGTTATATGTTGTTTGATGATAGCTTTTCTTTTATTTATAACTATACATTCTACTATTTCTTCTCGATATTATGATAAACTAATACTCAATAAACAAGGAGCCTTTGAATATTCCCCACATGCTCAAGAACCATTAATTTCATACTCGGAATATAAAGATGGCAAGAACTTAAACATATATTTCAATAGAATTACATTTGCATCGAAAGCCAGATATATGTTTTTCCCTCTGTTAAAACTTTTCTTAGTATTGCTTATACTATTAGAATTCAATAAAATTTTATTAAGTATTAAAACCTATTCTTCTTTTTTCGTTAATAATTCAAAATATTGCAAAAGGATAGGAATATATTTGATGTTAATTTTGGCTTGTACCCTGATTTCAGATATTATCGGGATAAAAGTTTCAATGAATTTTCCCGATGGAGCAATTATAAACACTTCTCACTTTTTTTATATAAATAATTATTTAACAACTCTTCTTTTTTTATCAATGGCTTTTATTTTGAGTGCAATTTTCAAAGAAGGAGAAAGGTTGAGAATAGAAAATGAGCTAACAGTATAATTATGCCTATAATTGTAAATTTAGATGTAGTAATGGCAAAGCGTAAAATTTCTTTGTCGGATTTATCTGAAAAGGTCGATATAAGTTTAGCAAACCTTTCTATATTAAAAAACAATAAAGCTAAAGCTATTCGTTTTTCTACATTAGAATCAATTTGCAGAGTTTTGGATTGCCAACCAGGTGATATTTTGGAGTATAAAGCTGATTTAAATGATGCCGCACCATAAATGCGAGTTTAACATTAGTTGGTTGCAATTAAGATGGGCTGCATTTTACACGTGGCATAGTGCATAAGGGTTTACTCCCTTTAGTCGTGACAATAGTTCAGAGTTTTGCGGGCGTTTGTGGCTCGTAAAAAAAGTCGGTTTAAACTGACAGGAAATCGCATCGAAATCCCGCACGGCAACATGCTATAAAACTTTTGCACAATTTAAAAAACCGGATTGCATATAAGTTAACCTAAAACAAAGAATATGAGAAATTTATTGGTTTTACTAATGTTTACCTCGACTTTTATTTTTAGTAGTTGCATTAATACTCTTAAATTATCTGAAATAATTAATATAAAAACCACTAAGGATAGCATAGATATTGACTATCAAAATGTAAGTGCGAAAGTTATGAAAATTGACCAACACAAGGTAATAGAAAAAATATATGCAAAATATCCCGATATTAATAAGGATTACGTTGATAGAATTGCGATACAATCAGTAAAAGAAACTAAAAGTCTGAGAAAGCATATTAATAATGTAGAAACAAATATCGAGAAAAACGGCATCTATGTAGAGATAACATTGAATTATGAAAAATCTAAACAAGATCAGGCTAGGCTAATAATTGAATATTCTAAGGCATTAATAATAGATGAACTTATAAAACTTGACATAAAGATTGAGAAAGAATAAAAAACTGTACACATAGCATAGCCAATAAGGGTTTCAGTGGTATGCGAAGGTTTGTGGACTGTAAAGAAAGTCAGTGTAAACTGATAAGTGATCACTGCGCCAACCACGCACGACCCGGTATCGTGAAACAGTTGTGCACAATACTGACCGACCTGTCAATTGCCAAAAATATTTGACATAAAGGTTGGTTCAGTAAAATTATTTGACAGTAAAATATTGCATTTGTCAATATTTATATATTTTTGACAAAAAGGAAAATAGATGTCAAATCTAATTGAGCCGTACGATAGGAATAAACCCTATAACAGCTTGCCTCTTCTTCCGCCAGATGACGACAAGGTTGAAACGAAAGAAGTTTATAAGGCCTTAAACAATGCAAACAAAGCCCTTGCTGAGTTAAAAGGAATTGCAAAAAAACTACCAAATCAATCAATGCTTGTGAATACCATTGCGCTCAGAGAGGCAAAAGCAAGTACAGAGATTGAAAATATTTTTACAACTGACGATGAACTTTATAAAGCACTCACAATTAGTGAATATGGGTTGAAAGGAAATGCTAAGGAAGTTTTAAGATATAGGCAAGCACTTTGGAAAGGATATAACGATATTGTAAAAAATCAAGAGTTAACAATGGAAACTCTAATAGACATTTATCAAGAGATAAAGCAGGTTAATGATGGTATTAGGCCACCGCAAACTGAAACCGTAATACTTAAGCGAGGAAGTGGACTGCTGTTGGGCGAAGTGGTTTATACCCCACCAAAAGGGACTCAAGTTATCCGGCAGAAGTTAGATAATTTAATCCAATACGTTAACGATGATTCAAAATATCCCTATGACCCATTACTGAAAATTGCCATTTCGCATTATCAATTTGAAGCTATTCACCCTTTCAGAGATGGGAACGGAAGAGCAGGAAGAATTTTAAGTATACTCTTAATGATTCAAAAACAACTTTTAGAAGTTCCTATTCTCTATTTAAGCGCTTATATCATTAGGGGAAAAGATGAATACTATGAACTTCTTAAAAATGTAACGACACATAGAAGGTGGGACCCTTGGGTAATTTATATGCTTAAAGCAATTGAAGAAACTTCTAAGTATACAATAAGCAAGATTGAAGAAATTGACAGGTTGTTTTCAAGAACCACTGAATTAGTTAATGAAAAGAGCCCATCTATAAGAAAAGAATTCATTGAGAAACTTTTTGAACAGCCATACATAAGTCCGAAGAAATTGTTAGATAAGAATGTTAAGAGTTTGAATACAGCTAAGAAATACCTTAAACAACTTGAAGAAATGGGTATTCTAATTCCTGAAAAAATTGGAAAGGAAATAGTTTATCTGAATATTGACCTCTACAACATTTTATCTGAATCGTAAAGAAAGTACTGTGCACAACAAATAACACCGGCCATGCGGGCAAAAGTGCGGATTTTGTGCGTTTGTGCCACATAAGAGAAAGGTAAACTAACTTTCGGACAGGCATCAGATATGGTTAGATTATAAATTATAGATATTTTAGTGTTTGTTTTTTTTATGGCATATATGAAAATTTGGTATTGGGTGAGCAATTAGGTAACCTGCAATCGTAAACGGTTTTATGCTAAAACACTGCAATAAGGGATTAATTTTCTACAAAATGAAAAAAATGCTAACCTTTGCCCTTTTTGTGGCGCTTTCAGTAAACTTCACAGTAGGACAATCTGTTGAAAAACGAACTTTTTCAGCCTTCAGGTCAGGGCAGGTTGCCCCTGTTGTCGATGGCGATTTAAGCGATGTGGCATGGAAAGATGTTCCCTGGATCGGTGGTTTTACCCAGCAGGTGCCCAATGAGGGGCAAGCGCCGTCGAAACCTACCCTGGCAAAAATAATCTTCGACCACAATTACCTGTATGTGGCAATTTTTTGTTACGACGACCGCGATAAAATTATCCGCACTTTCAGTCAGCGCGACAACTTCAGCGGCGATTGTGCCGGAATAGCCCTGGATAGTTACAACAATAAGAAAACTGCCTACGAGTTTAACCTTACCGCAGCAGGGCAGAAAATCGACATTATGCACTCCGGCGACGGGAACATCGATTTTAACTGGAATGCCAACTGGGCTGGAAAAACTTCGGTATGCGATTCGGGCTGGTCGGCAGAAATGGCCATACCTTTCAGCCAATTGCGTTATAACCGGCACGAACAACATACCTGGGGGTTGCATATCTGGCGGTGGCTCGACCGCAACAAGGAAGAAAACCAGTGGCAGCTTATTCCGGTAAATGCCCCGGCTGGGGTTCATAATTTTGGTGTTTTGGAAGGCATTTCCGGAATAAGGGAATCGCGGCAAGCCGAACTAATGCCTTATGCCCTTCTAAAATACAGCAATAATGCCGCCAACGAAAACCCCTATATCAAAAACACACAGTTTAGCCCGAATGCGGGCATTGATGCCAAAATTGGCATTTCATCCGACTTTACCCTCGATGTAACCATCAATCCCGATTTTGGCCAGGTCGAGGCCGACCCGGCTGAACTTAACCTTACAGCCTACGAAACCTTTTTTGAAGAAAAAAGACCATTTTTTCTCGAAGGAAACGAGATCTTCGATTTCAACATCGAAGAAAACAGCTTGTTCTACTCACGGCGTCTGGGGGCAAGCCCTCAATACCAACCCGATATTGCCGGCAACGAGTATTTAATACAAGCTTCAAACACTGCCATATTAGGCTCGGCAAAGCTTACCGGCCGCACACGAGACGGGCTTTCGGTTGGAATACTTGAAACTGTAACCGGCGCCGCTTACAGTGAAGTTTACAGCCCCCGCCTGCCCCTGCCGCCATCTGTCGATACGGTTGCTGTTCAGAAGCACCTGGCCGAACCGCTGACGAATTATTTTGCCAGTCGCGTAAAAAAAGAATCGAAAAGCACCAATACTATTGTCGGGGGCACCTTTAACTCGGTAATACGCCATAACAAAACTCCCGAAATTAGCAGCGGGCTTGCGCAATCTGCCCATACTGCCGGCATCGATTTTCAGCAGTATTTCTATCAGAAAAATTATTATATGAAGGCAAGCAGCATGTTGAGCCATATCGATGGCTCGGCTGAAGCAATGCTAAAAAAACAACTTTCGCACGTCCACCGGTTCCAACGCATGGGTGCAAAACATGTCCGTGTCGATTCTAACCTGACCGCCATGACCGGCTCCGCAGGCTTCTTCGAAACCGGCAAGCGTGGCGGCAAATACCGCTTTGGCGCAAATGTTTCGTACTGGTCGCCTTCGTTCAACATTAACGATATTGGCTATATGCCAGAAACCGATTATATTGAACAGGAAACCTGGTTTTCGGTAAACGTCAACGAGCCGAAAAACATTATCAGGGCATACAATGCAGAGGTATTTTATACAAATCGTTGGTCGTTCGGGAGCGAGCATTCCAGAAATACCCTTTCGGGCAATTCGTACATGCAACTTTCGAATCTTTGGACATTAAATTTCACTTTCGAAAAAGTATTGCCTTATATCGACACCAGGGTGCTCAGGGGTGGCCCTGGCTTATACTTCAACGGTTACCAGGGAGGGGGAATTTCGGTACAAACTAATTCATCGAAACGTGTTTTTGGCACCCTTGAATATTATTATTACTGGAACAAATCGAAAAGCCGTTATTATAACCATATTGCCAGCATTACGGTAATACCCCTAAATAAGCTAAAGTTTTCTGCCAATGCCTGGTACGAAATAAAAAACTTCAACAATGAGTATTTCAATGCCGATTTTGAACCCACTATCAACAGGTATTATCTTGCTTGGCTCGATCAATATACCCTGGGGCTTACATTTCGGGCAGAGTATTATGTAACGCCCGAAATTTCTGTTCAATATTATGGAAACCCCTTGTACTCCATTGTCGATTACTCGAAATACATGCGCATAACCAATGCCCTCGAAAAAAATGAAAAAAAGAGGTTGCTGACCTTAACCGAAGATGAACTTATATTCGACGATAAGCTTAACAGGTACTTTCTCTTTGAAAATGGACTGCCGGTAAGCTCGTTTGAAAACCCCGATGTGTCGTTCGGCGAATTCCGTTCCAACGCAGTTTTTAAGTGGGAATATAAACCTGGCTCGGTGTGCTTCCTGGTGTGGTCGCACCAGCAGGGCATGTTCAACAATACAAACAGCCCCCGTATGGATAAAACCTTCGATGGCCTTATGAATGCCCGGGCGAACGATATTTTTATTGCCAAGTTCTCGTACTGGTTTAATTTATAGTTTTTAATCTGTTAAATAAACCGTTGCCCTATATTCCACATTTTTTTTGCAGAACCACTATATTTGTGGCAATTATAAACAATGGAAAGCTTTCTGGATACCGATATAACTTATCTTAAAGGTGTTGGGCCTAAAAGGGCTGAACTGCTGAAAAAAGAATCGGGTATTTTTACTTTTCGCGATTTGCTCTATTATTTCCCCTTTAAGTACATCGACAGATCGCAGTTCCATAAAATTTCGGAGGTTAATGCCACAAATGCTTATCTGCAACTGAAAGGCAAAATTACATCGTTCCGTACCGAAGGCACGAAATATAAAAAACGGCTTACGGCAAAATTTTCCGATGGCACCGGCGACATAGAGCTGGTATGGTTCCAGGGAGTAAACTGGGCAGTAAAAAATTACACTATTGGCGCCGAATATATTGTTTTTGGCAAGCCTGTAGTTTTTAACCGGCAGTTAAGTATTGCCCACCCCGACATTGAACCTGCGGGCCGTTTCAACGAAACAGACAGGTCGGCCTTTGTGCCGCAATATACCACTACCGAAAAAATGAAGGCCGGGTACTTAAATTCAAAAGCCCTTCAACTATTAACACAAACCATGCTGGCACTGCCCCAGGCTAAAATAGACGAAACCCTTCCGCAATGGCTGGTTGCAAAGCATAACCTGTTGTCGCTCGACCGGGCACTTAAAATTATTCACTTCCCCAATAACACCAGCGAACTTAGACTTGCCGAGTACCGCATTAAGTTCGAAGAACTGTTTTACATACAACTCGGCATTTTACGCCTGAAAACCGGAAGGGACAAAACTGTAAAAGGTTTTGTGTTCTCAAAGGTTGGCTATAGTTTCAATACATTTTACAACAAAAACCTTCCCTTCGAGCTTACCAGTGCACAAAAAAGGGTTGTAAAAGAAATACGGCACGACCTGGGCTCGGGCAAACAAATGAACCGTTTGCTACAGGGAGATGTGGGCAGCGGAAAAACATTGGTGGCGCTTATGTCGATGCTGTTGGCCCTCGACAACGGCTTTCAAGCCTGCCTGATGGCCCCAACGGAAATATTGGCGCGCCAGCACTTTAACACCATCGAACGTATGCTCGACGGATTGGGGGTAAATGTTATGCTACTGACCGGTTCGACACGTAAAAAGGAACGTGAAACGCTCCATGCCGAGTTGCGGTCGGGTCGGTTGCACCTGCTTATTGGCACCCATGCCCTTATCGAAGACCCCGTGGTTTTTTATAACCTCGGACTGGTAATTATCGACGAACAACACCGTTTTGGCGTGGCGCAAAGGGCAAAGCTGTGGCAGAAAAACCTGCACCCGCCCCATGTGCTGGTAATGACAGCCACTCCAATACCGCGCACACTTGCCATGACCCTTTATGGCGACTTAGATGTGTCGGTAATTGACGAACTGCCCCCCGGCAGGAAACCCATACAAACCTTTCATTATCGCGAATCGAAACGATTGGGCATGATAGGGTTCCTGCGAAAACAAATCGACATGGGGCAGCAGGTTTATATAGTATATCCACTTATAAAAGAGTCGGAAAAACTCGACCTGCAAAACCTTGAAGCAGGGTTCAACGGTATGGTGCAAATGTTTCCCCCGCCTTCGTACAATGTTATTTGCATACATGGCCGCATGAAAGCCGATGAAAAAGAACTGGCCATGCAGGCCTTTAAAAATGCAAAGGCACATATACTTATGGCCACAACAGTAATTGAAGTTGGTGTTGATGTGCCCAACGCAACAGTTATGGTTATCGAGAGCGCCGAAAGGTTTGGCCTTTCGCAACTGCACCAGCTCAGGGGAAGGGTTGGCCGCGGCGAGGGCCAAAGCTGGTGCATATTAATGTCGTCGGACAAACTTACACATGAGGCCCGTAAAAGGCTCGAAACCATGACAGCCACCAACGATGGCTTTGCTATTGCCGAAGCCGACCTGAAACTGCGCGGCCCCGGCGATATCGAGGGCACCCAGCAAAGCGGAATACCGTTCGACCTGAAAATGGCCAACCTCGCCCGCGACGGTCAGCTATTGCAATATGTGCGTACGGTTGCCCAGGAAATCCTCGATGACGATAACATGCTTGAAAGCGAAGAAAACCAAATACTCAAAAACCAACTGCAAAAACTAAAAAGCTCCCCAACCGATTGGAGCAGCATTTCGTAAGGTAGTCCTTAAAAGCCTAATTCTTTTAATTACACAGTCCAGACTGTCAATAATTGGTTCGAATGCAAACAATATTTATTAACCAGGTTAAGCAGTTGTGTTGTTGTTTTTAATTACTGCCCTTTCAATTGTTTAAAACTTTCTTTCACAAAAAACAACCTGCTGCGTAATTTAAACAAGTTTATCGCGAAAAATATTTGCCATGGTTAATTTATACAGATCTGCTTTCAAGAAAATTCTTTTAGTGTTTGTTATCGTATTATCAGGCAATTTCTGTATTGCGAAAGATCAGCTGCCCCAGTTTGCAAACATTAGGTTTGCCGTTAAAGACTCCCTGGCATCGTATTTCGAAGCATTTAACAATTTTATTGAAAAATCGCCTGTAAAAAGCCTTGAATATGCCAATAAAATCATTGAAACCGGTCAGGACCTTGCCAACGACGAGGTTACGGCTTTCGGTTATACACAACAAGGTATTGCCCTTACCCATACCCACGACCATGCAGGGGCACTCATGAGTTACTCACTTGCACTAAAACTTTACGAAAAATTAGGCATGCGCAACCAAACCGCCCGTACAAAAAACCTGCGGGCATTGGTTTTTAAAGCCCGCTCGGAATACACCGAAGCAGAGCAAAACATTGGCGAAGCACTGGCCATTTACAAGAACGAAAACAACCAGAAGGGCATTGCCGAATCATTGCATTATCTGGGCAGTATAGCCTGGCAAAAATCGGATTACAACAAGGCCCTGGAATATTACGACCAGGCCCTTGACCTTAGAAAAAAATTCTCCGACTGGTCGGATGTGGCAACTTCACTCAAAAATATATCATTGGTATATCGCGATTTGTCGGATTATGAAAAATCGAAAGAATATATGTCGATGGCATTGGAAATATACACCCACAATGCCGACACCCTTGAGATTGCAAATTCCCTTAATATGATGGGTAGCATTTATTTTCAGAACAATAATTTCCGTGAAGCACTTGAATATTATAGGCAGTCGTATGCCTTGCGCAGCAAATTTGGAAATGAAAACGAGCTTGCAAAATCGTTCGAAAACATAGGAAATACATACAAGGGACTAAACATTACCGATAGCGCTATTTATTATTACTCACTTAGCCTCGATATTTACAAGAATTCGGGGTACCCCGAAGGCGTAGCCCTGATTTATAATAAAATAGGGGGCGTTTACCTTGCAACAAGAGATTACCAGAAAGCCTACGATTATTACAACAAGGTAATTTCAAACAGCCAACAGCTCGAGAAATCGCCGGCAATTCCAGAAGCTTATAAAAATATTGGAAACATATATAGCACTGCCGGTATGTTTGAAAAATCGCTCACGGCCTATAAAAAAGCACTTGCTGTAGAACAGGAGTCGGGCGATCAGCGACGCGCAGCTTATACCAAAGATCTTATTGGAAGTATGTATTTAAACCAAAAAGATTTCGAAAATGCACTTGAATACTACAACTTTAGCCTTAACGACAAAAACTCTATTGGCAATAAAAAGGACATTTCAATAACCTTAAACAATATCGGGAATGTTTACTTCGAGATGAAAAATTTTGATAAAGCTGAAGATTTTTATAAAAAGTCGCTGGCCATTGGCCAGGAACTAAATGATATATGGCGCATAGCCTCGCAGCATAACAACATTGGTAATATAGCCCTGGAGAGAAAAAAAACAAACCTGGCCATTGAACATTTTATCCTGGCATATAACTTAAACAAGCAAATACAGAATAATTTTGGCGAAGCCCTTTGTGCCCGTAAACTTGGCGAAATATATATGTTTAATGGCGATTACAACAAAGCATTGGTTTATTTGAACAGCTCACTGGAAATAGGTTATTCACTAAAACACAATGTACTAATTAAAAATGCCCTCTCTAATTTATCGTCGTGCAACGAAAAAATGCAGAACTTTAAAGATGCTCTGCGCTTATATAAAGAATACCATGCTATTAGCGATTCGCTGATTGTGGAATCGAACAACCAACAGTTTTTTGAACTACAGCTCCGCAACGAAATTGAAAAGCGTGAAATAAGCCTTGCCGATGCGGGACAAGAACTCGAGTTGGTTAAAGAACATTTAGCGGCAGCAAAAATAAGTATTGCCAAAAAGAATGGATATATACGTTTCCTGCTTATATCGTTAATAAGTGTTATTGTTCTAACCTCTGTTTATATCCTTCGCGGGAAGCAGGACAAAACAGCATAAACACCCAAAATATCACTTTTGTGCGGTTTGTATTTTTCTTAAGAAAAAATCCCCGGAAAGCTGTCTGCCGGGGATTTTATTTTTCACAAGAGTATTTTAGTCGATTACTTTGCCTGCTTTAACATAAATGTTTTACGCTTCTCACTGACACAGCCTTTTGGGCACTGATTCCTTTCCTATGCGTTTATTTTCCTGACAATTTCTTTTTCATGATTAAAATTTGATCTTTGGGGAACTTCGAGAAAATTCCCGAGATTTTGTCCACAACCGCCTGGTTTTCTGCCTGAATTGATTTGAGCTGGCTTTCGAGCTGCCCCAGAATATCTTCGGAAATCTCGAACCCAAGGCAATCGACATTCAATACTGCCAGCACATTGTGCTGTTTATCAATTATCGGATAAGATATAATCCAATTCAGCCCGGAGTCGAATTTTTTCGAGAGGACATTGTTTACCCCTTCCCTGTCGTTCCATTTTTCATGCTTAATTGAAACATTTGGCCGCCGGGTACGAAAACATGTGCCGGTAGAACCCACACCAGGCATTAATGCAACATCTTCATCAATATCGCCGCTCATGTCGTACCTGAAGTTATCATGTATTTTCAACAAAATGCTCCCTCCCGATATTTCATGAAAGGTAAAGATATTTGTACGAAAGCGAAGGCCCTTAGCCCCGGAATAAAGCTTTTTAAATGAAGTTTCAATATTTCCCTTTAATTCTTCCATTAGTTCCTTTACTTCGGCTGTTTCTTTACCAGGCAATTTGTTTCGGGGCACATCGAAAGAAAAAAGCTCCTGTCGTTTACGGCTAAAACTCACATACATAAGCGTGCCCATTGCTAAATTGCAGGCAAACACACCCGAAATTATTATCATACGGTGCATATCGCTTTTAAGGAGCAAACAGGCAGGCAACAATAATACGGCAATAAACACAAACAACAGAAAGGGGGCTTGCACCTCTTTATCCATGCGGGGGATTACAAGAATGGCCAATCTTTCGATAATGCCAATAGCAGAAGCATTCAAATCATTGGCCCTCTTGTCGGGCTTTTGATCGGTTACAGTAGTGTTAGAATTTTTCTTTGCCATTTTCAAAACAGTTTAGGTTGGATTTTCTATGTCTGAAGGGCCAAAAGCCATTGGCAGGAGTTCCTGTAAATTAACCTGTGTTAACAGCTCTTTATGGTTGAACATATAAATTTCGGCTTTCGGGTTAAACTCGCTGATAACCTGCCGGCATGCACCACAGGGTGCTGTTACTGTATCGACCGGCGCATAAACTGCCACAGCAACAATTTTTGTTTCGCCTTGTGCCACCGCTCCGAAAACTGCATTGCGCTCGGCGCAAACTGTAAGCCCTAACGAGGCATTTTCGACATTACAGCCCGTATATATCGAACCACTTTCGCACAATACGGCTGCACCGACTACAAAACGGCTATACGGGCAATATGCGTTTGCAGAAGCCTTAATGGCAGCACTTTTAAGTTGATTTATTGTTTCGTTGTTAAGTAAAGGCATAAAATAAAATTTTAAATAAAAGTACAATTCTTTAATCATTTTTGCGAAGCACAAGCCAATTATTCAGTCAATGCAAATTGCCGCATAAATACACACCGGGAAACAGTTTACAATACAAAATAAAAAAAAAGGCTGGCCGAAACCGGCGCAGCGCTTTTCTATCAAACCAAGTAAACAGTGTTTTAAGGTTTCTGCGGTTTAGTGTAGCAGAATTGTGGTTTTGTAGTGAGTAGTTTTTTGGTTTTTTGGTTATAGCAAGCTTAGTGAATTGCCTTTTTTACTCAATTTCCAGTACAATATATTTTGTAAACCGGTAAAACTCAGCCGGGTCTTTTATGTTTAGTGAAGCTATTTTTTCGTTTGCTTCGACAAACTCGTACGAACCCGACGGATGCTCCGAGAGAAGGTGTACCTCCTCTGCATCGATTTGTATTTCGGTGGTTTGCCTTAAATCGAATTCAGAAAAGTACGATTTGTTTGCCCCTGTGTTGAGGGTTTTAATGCGTCCTAAGCCTAAAAATCCGCCCTGTTTGGTTATTATGCCCTGTTCTTTCAACTCTTTAGCGGTGCCAAGGGTATAATAAGCCAAATTATATGCATCAATTGCGGCAGTTTGCTCCTTAATAACATTATCCTGTTGTGTATTAAGTGTTTCCAGCGCAACAAGTTGTTCGGTAAGAACCCCAACTTCGTAATTCTTCTTTTCAAGTTCTTGAGTAAGGGCAAGCATTTCTGCATTGCGGGTTTCAAGGCTGGCGGCCAATTCCTCTACCTGTTTTTCAAGGCTGGCAATTTTAACCCCCGATTCTTTTAGTTTTCTGTTTAGTTTATCGAGCCTCTTTTTGCTCTCCTGCAATAGCTGAGCAAGTTCCTGCACATCCTGGATAACTTGTTCCTTCTTGCTTAACTGGTTTTCTGCGTTATCGGAATTTACTGCTATTATATTGCGTTGCTCTTTAATAAATGCAAGGTCGTTTTCTATTTGTTCGAAAGTTTCCATCATATCGTTCATCAACGAATCGCGCTCGTAAAGTGCCAATTGCAAAGAGTCGTTAGTTGTTTTTAACCCGGCTATCTGTTCTGTTTTTGTTTGGGTTTGGCATGCTCCAATAGTAAGAGTTGCCACAGCCAGTATTAAAAAGTTCCTGCTTGTTTTAAACATTTTGTTATTCATGGTTAAGTGTTTAATTTTCTTTTTTTTAAAAGTTAGGACTATCATTTGCCCCTGATAGCCCTAACAGGCCTAATTAGTAGTTTTGTGTATGACGAATATGTTCACGAAATCTATTTTAACCATCAGGCCTTAGTATATAGTGGTTTAGTGTATAACCAGCAAACGCCTCAATAATGTTTTGCCTTTTTTAATTTCTCCCCCGCTGTTAACAATATTGTTCATATTACAGTTTTTTCCCCATAACAATCGAATAATGTGCCAAAACAATATGTTTTTTGCATAATGCTGATTTATTGGTTGTTAAGAAAATAATAGTTGGGAAATAATTCTCATTCTGAGAATTTCTTTTTCAAAATGAAAATAAACTGGAATAAGCGCATTAACAATTTGTATCACCTGCTCATTTTTTATTTTCAAGGATTAAGTGGAACTTACCATTCCCTGTTTGTTTTTGGCTAAAAACAGGCCTTTAGATTTAACTTTTAAAACTATCCAGCCTTAATGTATATTATTTTGTTCATTATTAGTTTTGCGGTAAATGAAAATAATTCTATACTTGCCTACACAGGATTTATTTAACAAATATTTAATAAGGCTGTAGGCTTGACAATTTAAAATATTGTAAATTTAGGGCTTAGTATATATACTTAATTTCAGTTTTTTCATGGAGAACTTACTAATTGCCAGCACAAAACGGACACCCGAGGTCAGTTTTTCGACCGATGGCCGGCTCAAAATTAGCGGTCGCTCCATACCCGAAGATCCAACGCAGTTTTACGACAAATTGTTTGAATGGGTATTTTATTATTGCCAGGAACCAAATCCTACCACTACAATCGATATAATTCTTGAGTATTTTAACAGCGGTTCGTCAAAAGCAATACTTGAAATTTTGCGTGCACTTGTTGATACTGCGAAAAAGGGAAAACAAATCAGCATTAACTGGTATTACGAAGAAGGCGACGACGACATTCTTGAACGAGGTGAATATTACGAGTCGATACTCGATGTTAAATTTAATTTTATCGAAACCGAATAACAATCAATTAACTTTCTCGTTAGCTTTCAATGTCGATATTTGAATAAGATGCGTGTAACTAAAATTTTTATGAAACATTTTTTCAGTGCTTTAAATTTTGTTGTTTGGGCATGCTTTGTATCACTATCTTTGCATGGCCAGGAAAACAGCCATACATGCGGAAAGAAAAACAACACCTTTGCCTATGGCGAAGAATTGACCTACATTATTTCGTACAACTGGTTTGTTGTTTTTTCCGAGGTCGGACAGGTTACTTTTAAAATTGAGAAAGAAAAAATTTTTGGCACCGATGCTGTTCATTTTTATGGAATAGGCTCATCGTTTAGCTGGTGGGACAAATTTTTTAAGGTACGCGACCGTTACGAAGTTTGGGTCAGGGAAGACAACTTGCGCCCGCTGTTCTTTCAGCGAAATAACCGCGAAGGCAATTTCAGACAGCACGAAAGTTACACTTATAGCGGCGATTCGCTGATATTCAGAAAGAACAAAATAAACGACAAACCCCTCAAATACGATACCCTTAAAATTAATGCATGTACCTGGGATGTTTTAAGTGCTCTGCTCTATACCCGGAATTTTGACTATGTCAATTATAAAATAGGTGAAAAAATTCCGATTACAGTTGCTCTCGATGAAGAGTCGTACGATTTGTACTTTCGTTACCAGGGGCTCGAAAATGTGAAATTAAAAGACATGGGGACTTTTGAATGCATGAAATTTACTGTAATGCTTGTTGAAGGAACAATTTTTCATGGTGGCGAAGACTTATCGATTTGGGTTACAAACGACAAAAACCGTATTCCGGTATATGTCGAAAGCCCCATACTGGTAGGCAATATAAGGGCACGTATAACCAATATTAAAAACAACCGCTACCCGCTAACTTCTAAAAAGAAATAAACTTAATTGGGCAAACCAAACCCAGGTAGTTATATCTAAATAATTACTAAGTCAATATTTCTGCATTTGCAACTTGTTAGGCAGAAATGTTTTGTACTTACATTTCATGCAAGCACTTGCAATTTCAGGTTGTGCCCACTTATTTAAAATCATTCTATATAACAAAGAAACTGTGAAATGTAATTTGCTATAAGCCCAGAAACTATATTTTTGTATCGCTTTTGAAAAACATAAATTGATGGTTCCCATCGACTGTATCGGGCAAAAAGGCATTATCGAACAAATTGTTGACGGCACTGCCAGGGTGAATGTTACAAACTACTCGGCATGTTCAGCATGTAAATCAAAAGAGTCGTGCCTGATGGGCGAATCAAAATCGGACATAATTGAGGCAAGCATTGGAGACGGGCAGTTTTCTGTTGGCGAAACTGTTGAAGTGTTCATGCATAAATCGATGGGCAACAAAGCTGTAGTTTTGGCTTATATTCTTCCGTTTTTAGTTTTGTTCTTATCCCTCGTTGTATTTACATCGGCCGGCTTTAGCGACTTATACTCAGGAATTCTGTCTTTATCGCTGCTCGTTCCGTATTATATTATTCTATACCTTTCCAGGAAAAAGTTGGAAAAAAAATTTAGCTTTTCATTGAAAAAAGAAAGTTGATATGTCGATGATAATTGTATATACTATTGCTACCTTAAGCGGTATCGGGGTTGTTTCGGCAATTGTCCTGTATTTTGTGGCACAGAAGTTTAAAGTATATGAAGATCCGCGCATTGATGAAGTTGAAAATTCATTACCGGCAGCAAATTGTGGTGGGTGCGGATATGCAGGTTGCCGTAATTTTGCCGAGGCATGTGTAAAATCGGAAACATTCGATGGCTTGTATTGTCCGGTAGGCGGCAACGATGTTATGTCGAAAGCAGCAACAATCCTGGGCCGCAATGCCGTTGAAAAAGAACCACAAGTGGCTGTATTGCTCTGTAATGGACATTGCGATGCAAGCCCGAAAACAAATATTTATAACGGGGCAACAACCTGTGCCATTGAGTCGGCACTATACGGCGGCGATACTGGCTGCACTTTTGGGTGCCTGGGGCATGGCGATTGCGTTACTGCATGCACCTTCAATGCCATTCATATTGATACGGATACCGGCCTTCCGGTGGTTATCGACGATAAGTGTACTGCTTGCGGGGCCTGTGTTAAAGCCTGTCCGAAAGGCATTCTTGAACTTCGCAAAAGAGCCAAGGCCAACCGTAAAATATATGTTGCCTGTAAAAACGAAGAAAAAGGCGCAATTGCCAAAAAGAGTTGCGCTGTAGCCTGCATTGGCTGTGGCAAATGTTTTAAGGTTTGCCCCTATGAGGCAATTACCATGGGCAACAACCTGGCCTATATCGATGCCGATAAATGCAGGCTTTGCCGTAAATGTGTAAGCGAATGCCCTACCCAGTCGATTATTGAAGTTGGTTTTCCCCCAAGAAAAATAAAGGAAGAAGCCCCTGGGGCGGTAACCGGCGAGAATGCCCCAGCAGACAGCTCAAATTCTGTTTCAAACTGAAGGAAAATGCCATGTTAAAAACATTTAAAACCGGTGGCGTGCACCCACCCGAAAATAAACTATCGTCGAAAGCGGGCATAGCCAGCCTGCCTTTGCCCAAAACAGTAGTAATTCCACTTTCGCAGCACCTCGGGGTTCCGTCGAAGGCTATTGTTTGCAAAGGCGATATAGTTAAAACCGGCCAGCTCATTGCCCAAAGCGAGGGTTTTGTATCGGCCAATATTCATTCACCAGTTTCGGGCGTAGTAACAAAAATCGATAAAACCCCCGATACCGGCGGATATAAAAAAGATGCTATTTTTATTGATGTTCAGGGGGATGAATGGATAGAAACAATCGATCGGTCAACCGAATTAAATAAAACCATAAACCTTACCCAGGGCGAAATTGTAAAAAAAATAGCAGAATTCGGCATTGTCGGCCTGGGGGGCGCAACTTTTCCGGCTCATGTTAAAGCATCGGTACCTAAAGGAAAAACTGCCGAATACCTGATAATAAACGGTGTTGAATGCGAGCCATACCTAACATCAGATCACGCGCTTATGCTCGAAAAAGCTGAAGAAATATGTGTCGGGATAGAAATAATGAAAAAAGCCATTGGTGTTTCTAAAGCCATTATTGGAATTGAAAACAACAAGCCCGATGCCATCGATACTATGAAACGCGCATCAACAGGTTATCAGGGAACAAGTGTGCAGGCATTGAAAGTTAAATACCCCCAGGGTGGCGAGAAACAACTTATTAAAGCAATACTCAACCGCGAAGTGCCTTCGGGCGGGTTGCCTATCGATATTGGTGCAGTTGTGTTCAATGTAGGCAGCATTTTTGCAGTTTACGAAGCCATACAAAAAAACAAACCCCTGTTTGAAAGGGTTGTAACAGTTACGGGCAAAGAAATTGCCAAACCTTCGAACTTTAAGGTGAGAATTGGCACACCCATATCATACTTAATAGACCTTGCAGGAGGTATGCCGGAAAATACCGGTAAAATAATTTATGGCGGCCCAATGATGGGAAAAGCTGCAATAAATACAGAAATACCCGTTGTTAAAGGCTGTTCAGGCATTCTGCTTGTATCGTCAGGCGAATCGTGCAGAAAAGCTATTGAGCCCTGTATGCGATGTTCGAAATGTGTTAGTGCCTGCCCAATGGGGCTTGAACCATACCTTCTTGCTGTACTTGGAGAAAAATCGATGTTCGACAGGCTTGAAGCAGAAAAAGTAATGGACTGCATTGAGTGCGGCTCCTGTAGCTATACTTGCCCGTCGGGTAGGCCCTTGCTCGATTATATCAGGTATGGCAAAACCAATGTTGGAAAAATTATTAGAGCTAGAAAATAATGGACAAACTTATAACAGTATCCCCTTCGCCCCATGTCCACAGCGGGCAATCGGTTAGCAAACTAATGTATTGGGTAATTATTGCCATGCTGCCGGCTTTTGCAGTTTCGGTATATTTTTTTGGCATTGGGGCAATTTACCTTACCCTTCTATCGGTTGCTTCCTGCGTTTTTTTCGAATATATCATACAAAAATATCTGTTAAAAACACCTGTGCGCACAAGCGATGGTTCGGCAATTGTTACCGGTATGCTGCTGGCCTTTAACCTACCCTCGGGGCTGCCCCCTTTTATTGTAATTGTGGGCGCACTTGTTGCCATTGGCATTGGCAAAATGACTTTTGGCGGACTGGGCAACAATCCGTTTAACCCGGCATTGGTAGGCAGGGTATTCTTATTGTTGTCGTTCCCAACCCGAATGACCAAATATCCGGTTGCCGAAGGCTTTGGCACCCCTATGATCATACCATCGGAAGCTCTTGATGCATCAACAGGTGCCACACCGCTGGGAATTATAAAAGAAGGCATTAAATCGGGCGATGGCATTGGCCAAATCCTGCAATCGGAAGGGCTCTCTTACACCGACCTGTTTACCGGAAACATTGGCGGTTCGTTGGGCGAAATTGCAGCAAGTGCTTTGTTAATTGGCTTTGCCATTTTACTAATTAAAAAAGTTATTACATGGCATATACCCGTTTCTGTTATGGGCACGGTTTTAATTTTTACCGGTATCTTATGGCTATTTGGATTTGAAGGCCACCAGATTGTTTTGGACAGAACCGGCATAAGCCTGCCCCTGCTGCAATATACCGACAAAAACACACTTGAATTGGTGCCTTTCCACATGGCCGACCCACTATTTCACCTGCTTACCGGAGGGTTAATACTCGGCGCGGTATTCATGGCTACCGATTATGTTACCTCGCCAATGACTTCAAAAGGCCAGTTAATTTTTGGCGTTGGCATTGGCATTATCACTGTATTGATAAGGGTTTTTGGCGCATATCCCGAAGGGGTTTCGTTTGCAATTCTTATAATGAACGGTTTTACACCCCTAATTAACCGATATGTCAAACCCCGTCGTTTCGGAAAAATCTAACACTCATGGCAAAAAAAGAATCGACATTTAATAATATGCTGATAACCCTCCTGGTTGTAACCTTAACCGCATCGGGTTCGCTTGGCTTTGTTTATCAACTTACAAAAGATGCCATTGCGCAGGCTGAGGCAAATAAAAAAAACCTGGCTATAAAACGGGTTGTTCCGGAATTTAACAATAAACCTTCCGAAGAATTTTTCAAACTCCCTTCAGAAACACCGGGGGACACAATTTGTTTTTACGTTGCAAAACTCGATAGCGATACAGTTGGCTATGCTGTTGAAACATATTCAAAAAATGCTTTTGGCGGGCTTTTAAAGTTGCTGGTAGGCTTTCTCCCCGATGGCACTATTAATAACATTGCAGTGCTTGAACATAAAGAAACCCCGGGGCTGGGCACCAAAATGACTGAAGAGAAATTCAGCAGCCAGTTTCCCGGTAAGAACCCCGCAAAGTTTATACTGAAAGTACGTAAAGACGATGGCGAAGTGGATGCCATTACCGCTTCGACAATTACTTCGAGGGCTTATTGCGATGCTGTACAGCGCGGCTATAATTCCCTTAAACAACACCAAAACACCGAAAAAGGAGGTGAGCAATGAACCAATGGAACAACTTCTTAAAAGGGTTTATTAAAGAAAACCCCGTATTTGTATTTGTGTTGGGAATGTGCCCTACACTGGGCACTACCGGTTCGGCAATTAACGGCTTGGGCATGGGGCTGGCAACAACTTTTGTCCTTGTGCTTTCAAACGTTTTTATATCGCTGCTGGCGAAATATATTCCCGACAAGGTGAGAATACCCTCGTACATTGTAATTATAGCCAGCTTTGTTACCATTGTCGATTTGCTGATGAAAGCATATACCAATACCCCCGGCCCAAATGGCGAACCAAGTTTGTACGATAACCTGGGGCTTTTTATCCCTTTAATTGTTGTTAATTGCATTGTGTTGGGCAGGGCCGAGGCATTTGCCTCAAAAAACAGCGTAACCTCATCGCTTGTAGATGGTTTAGGCATTGGGCTTGGTTTTGCTTTTGCGCTAACCCTTTTGGGGGCAATCCGCGAAATTCTGGGGAGCATGTCGGTTTTCGGCTGGAAAATTGCCGAAGGGTTTGCTCAGCTGTTTAACCCGGCAACCGAATACAAACAAGGCGATGGAATGATAGCCTTTGTTCTGGCGCCGGGCGCTTTTCTTGCACTAGGATACCTGATTGCATTTATGAATATTATAAAAAAACGGTACGCTAAATAACTTGTGAAAATGGAACTTATATTGTTAATCATCGGAACTGTATTTGTAAACAACATAGTTTTATCGCAATTTCTGGGCATTTGCCCATTTATTGGTGTATCGGGCAGGGTGAACACTTCTGTGGGGATGTCGGCAGCTGTTGCATTTGTAATGGTGCTGGCCACTATTGTAACCTATATTATTCAACTATTGCTCGACAAATTGGGCATAGCCTTTATGCAAACCGTAACCTATATTTTGGTAATTGCTGCTTTGGTTCAAATGGTCGAGATTATACTAAAAAAAGTAAGCCCTGCATTATACTCAGCCTTGGGCATTTTTTTGCCCCTGATAACCACAAATTGTGCAATATTGGGGGTTGCTATACTGGTTTATCAGAAAGAGTTTACCCTCTTACCGGCAGTGGTATATGCCTTTTCGAATGCGCTTGGCTTCGGCCTTGCCCTTATTACTTTCTCGGGCATTCGCGAACAACTCGAGCTGGCCAATATACCCAATGGGGTTAAAGGTGTCCCCATTGCTTTTATTGTAGCCGGCATTTTGGCTATGGCCTTTATGGGCTTTGCCAATATTGTATGATTGTTATAGTAACAAAGAAAGATAAACAGGTTATTCTAAAGGCAAACTCGTTGAGCTAGTTCAACAAGGTGTTTCCACGAGTTTACCAGGTTATAAATGCTAAGTGCACTAATCAAAAGCCCAACGGTAGCAAGCATATACCTGTAATTTACCTTTTTAACCACATAAGCTGCCAGTGGGGCGGCAGCTACCCCGCCAATAATTAGGCCTAAAATAGTTTTAATACTGGTTGTGCCAACCATAGCCACAAAAACACCAGAGCTGGCCAGGGCAACAAAAAACTCGGCAATATTAACTGTACCAATTGTTCTTCGCGGATTTGAACCTTTATGAATAAGGTTGGTTGTAACAATAGGCCCCCAGCCCCCACCGCCAACCGAATCCATAAAGCCACCAACAACTGCAAGAAGCCCGACTTTTTTAATTTCGCCCTTTTGTTTAAATTTCAGGAAAGCGCGGCGAAAAATTATTACGCCGAGCACTAATAAATAGGCCGAAATAAACGGTTTAATATAATTGCCATTAACTATACCCGACAGGAACCATGCCCCCAAAATACCGCCAGCCACACCAAAAAACACCAGGCGGAGGAACAATTTCTTATGGATATTTTTAAAAGAAAGGTGCGATATACCCGATGCGCCGGCAGTAAAAACTTCTGATACATGCACACTTGCCGATGCAACTGCCGGAGCTATATTCAGCCCCAAAAGCAGCGATGTGCAACTAACCCCGTAGGCCATGCCCAGGGCACCATCGATAAGCTGGGCAATAAACCCTGCGCCAATAAATAAAAGCAAATTATAATCGAATAGTTCTGCCAGACTGGAAATATCGTTATACTTAAATGATGCTGCAATAAGAAAATAAATTATGAGCGCTGCAAGGCAAAAAAAGATAATGTACTTAACCCTGTTGTGAAAAGGGTGTGAAAGGAAATACTTTATTAGCTTTTTCAATGTAATAATTTTTATACAAGCGAAGGTAACTAACAGCCTGTTCAAAACTAGTACAGCAAAAGACTGCTTTTAATAAGTATTTGTGCTTATTCTTTTTAAAACACAAGGTGTTTTTCGAAAAGTCAAAATAAGCCCGGAAAGCTTTATGTTTTGTTAAAGCAAGGGTAAATGCAATGTATTAAAACATTCAACGGTTAGTTTTTTTCAAAAACCGGTTTACTGTCATTAAATTCAAATACATCGGTGCTTTCCTGTAATTTCAAAAGAAATTGCACCAAATCGTCGCCTGGCTCAAGTCCTATTTTTTTTCGCAGGCGGTAACGGGCCATTTTTACGCTGCTCATCGATATTCCCATAATATTGGCAATATCGCGGGTAGGGATATCGAGCCGGTAAAGTGCGCAAAGCCTCAGGTCGTTTTGGGTTAAATCGGGGAAATGGCTTTTAAGGTTTTCTGCAAAATTTCCGTGCACCCGGTTAAAGTTGGCATCGAATTCGTTCCACTCCTGCTCTGGGCTAAATTTACTGTTAATTGAACGGATAATATCTTTAAAATTATCGCGCATATTTACGGCTGGGTTTCGAACCGCTTCGCGCAAGCGCTTTTTTAATTCTTCCAAAAGCCTGTTTTTCTGAATAATTAAAAGTGTATATTTCGAAAGCTCTTTGCTTTTATGCATCAATACATTTTCGAGTTGTTGCTGTGTTAAGTGTGCATTGAGTTTTTCGGCCTCGATAAGTTGTTTGTTTTTTATCTCAATCTCACGGGTGCGCATGTCCACCAGTCTTTCAAGCTTTTTGTTGTGCATGTGCACCGATCGTACTTTCAAACGAAACAGCACAAACAACACAACACAAACAAAACCAATAGCGGCCAGCCTAAACCAAAGTGTTTTATAAAATGGGGGGGTAATAACAATAACAAGCTCTGTGGGGGTTTCGTTCCATATACCGTCGTTATTGGAACCCTTTACCTTAAAGATATATTTTCCGGGATCGAGGTTTGTATAGGTGGCATTGTTACGGAAATCGGCATCGTTCCAGTTTTCTTCAAACGGATATAACATGTACTTGTACATATTTCTGCCTGCATGAGTATAGTTAAGGGCAGCAAAGCCCAGGTTAATAACCGATTGTTTATGGTTTAACACTATAGTATCGCTTTCCGAAACAGACTTTTTCAGGGGCGAAGCCCCACCAATGCCAACAGTTTTGTTAAAAAGCGACAAACTTGTAATATAAACCGGGGGGGCATAATTGTTCTGTTTAATTTGCCAGGGGTAAAAATGGCAGACCCCGTTAATGCTCCCGAAAAACAGTTCGCCCCCGGCAGATTTAAAATGCGCACCAATATTAAATTGTGCATTGAACAAACCACTCGAAGCATCGAAGTTCCGAAATCCGCCGGTAGCAATATGGAAGCGCGAAAGCCCCTTTTCGCTGCTCAGCCATAAATGCGCCTGTTCATCTTCGAGAATGCCATATACCACATTTCCCGGAAGGCCTTGTATTTCGCTATAATGTATAAAAGTACCGGTTTTTATATCGAACCTGTTCAGCCCGCCGCCATGAGTACCCAGCCATAAGTTATTGTTAAAATCTTCATGAATGCACAATATAGAGTTATTGCTTAATCCATAGTGGTTTCCCGGCTGATAAAAATACCCTTTAAATGAACTATCGACCGGGTTAAAAAGGTTAAGGCCTGTAACAGTGCCCACCCAAATAAAATTCCTGCTGTCTTTTAAAATACAACGTACTGAATTCGAACTCAGGCTTCCTGGCAAATTTCTATCGTTCATAAGATAGCTGAACAACTTCGTGTGAGGGTTAAAGAGGTTTATGCCACCATTATTGGTTGCCAGCCATATTGTTCCGTTGTCGTCTTCGAATATGTCCCAGATGGTGTTATCGTTCAGACCGCCGGGATTTCCGGCAACATATTTATAATTTGTAAACCTGCCAGTTTTCTTGTCGTACACCGAAAGGCCGTCGAGAAAAGTACCAATATATATTTTATCATCGGAAGCATGTTTAATGCACAAAACAGTATTTCCTGCCAGAGAGCCCTTACCATTGCTTTTATAATATTTCTTTTCACCGGTTATTAATGAATACCATACCAGCCCACCACCATCGGTACCTATCCATAAAGCCCCATCGTCACGATCCTGGTAAATAGCATTCACCGAATTGCTACAAGTTTTTTCATCAATACGATCAAAAGGAAAATAATAATTAAAATTATTGTCGAGCCGGTCGTAAATAAAAATACCTGTGCCATAAGTGCCAATCCAGAGGTTTCCGCCAAAATCTTCAAACAGGGTCCTGAAAACCGAAATGCGCGTTTGTGTTTTACAGGTAACAGACTTAAACTTTTCGGTTTTTCTATCGAACTGCAATAAACCGCCTTTATCGGTGCCAACCCATAGCACCCCCGATTTGTCTTCGAGAATGGCGAGGATTGTTTTGTGCTGTCGTGCATCGACAAAAAAATGGGTAAACGAAGAATCGGCCGGGTTAAAACGGTTAAGTACCCCATTGTCGGTACCTATCCACAACACGCCCCTTGCGTCTTTATACATTGTTTGAATTGTGTTGTCGCTGAGGGCGCCCTTTTTGGTTCCTGAAGCAAGAAAACCAACAACTTTACCAGTTCGAGGATTAAAACAATGCAAACCGCCGCCGTTTGTCCCAAGCCATAAATGGTTATTTTCGCCAGTAATAATTTTTTTAACTGAATTGGCACCGGAAATACTATCGTTTATAGCAAAATGGGCTATTTCCTTTGTTTTTGTGTTGTACCTGAACAATCCGCCCGAAGCGCCAATCCATAAAGTATTTGGCAAATCGCCTTCAATAATGTCCCAAACCGGTCTCATATTATAAAAATCGTCTTTAGAAAAGCTAATATTTTCAAACGACTCCAGCTCTCGGTTATAAACCGAAATGCCATAGCCCGTGCCAAAAAAAACATTTCCGTTTATGTCTTCGAAAGCACAATAGTTATCGTTGCTTTGGATACTGTTGGAATCGTCTTCGCGAAATTTATACACTGTTACCCTGTGCCCGTCGAATTTATTAAGCCCATCGTGTGTCCCTATCCAAATAAAACCTCTATTGTCCTGAAAAATATAGTTGGCCGTATTTTGCGACAGTCCATTTTCGGTAGTGAGGGGCTGTAAAACAATCTCATGCTGCGAAAACATTTTCGTTACAGTTATTAGTAAGAATACTGTATAAATAAACGGGTTATTTTTCATAGTAAGGAATATTTGGGTTTTAGGGCAATTAATGCCACTCAAAAGAAGTAAAACATCAACCACTCAAATATATTACATCTGCATTTTTATTAATACCTAAAACAAAAAAAAAGTACCTTTTTTTGAGGCGCAAAAAAATCTTTGGTTGTAGCCCTGTTTAAATAGCTATAAACCTGATTATCTGATTTGTTATATCGATTTTGTAAGCCTATAAATATTGTGTGTAGTCGGTTTTGTAGCCCGTATTTTTATGGTTAAGCGGCAACAATTACAGAATATTGTTCCTGAGAGACTGCCGTAAGGGCAAATCGCTCGAAACGAGTTTTACACACTCAGAACTTTACCAAATTATTGACCTGAAAAATCAACTTATGAAAAGAAAAAGAAATTTTAAAAGCAAGTTTGTACTACTTGTAGTATTTCTTTTGAGCATGGCCTATTACGGAATGGCTCAGGAAATTACTATAACAGGTACGGTTAAAACAGCCGAAGACGGCAACCCTTTGCCTGGTGCATCGGTGCTGATAAAAGGTACTACAACCGGCGCTGTAACAAATATCGATGGTTATTACCAGATTACCGCGCCTGCCGGTTCTGTACTTGTTTTCTCCTTTGTAGGCCGCATTTCCGAAGAAATTACCCTTACAGGGCAAACAGAAGTAAACATCGAATTGAACGAGGAGGTAATCGACCTTAGCGAAATTGTGGTTACGGCCCTTGGCATAAAGCGTGAAAAGAAAGCCCTGGGATATTCGGTTTCCGAAGTGTCTGGCGACGATGTTTCGCTGGCAAAAGAAATAAGTGTAATAAACTCCTTATCGGGCAAAGTTGCCGGTGTCGATATTTCATCGACCACAGCAGGCCCATCGGGTTCTGCAAGGGTAATTATCCGCGGAAATTCGTCGTTGAGCGATAACAACCAGCCGCTTTATGTAATAGATGGCGTACCAATAGACAACTCTCAACTTGGGAGTGCTGGCATGTGGGGCGGCTACGACCTGGGCGACGGAATTTCAAGCCTGAACCCCGACGATATCGAAACCCTTTCGGTACTCAAAGGTGCATCGGCTGCTGCACTATACGGTTCCAGGGCTTCCAACGGGGTTATATTAATCACTACCAAATCGGGAAAAAACCAGAAAGGCATTGGTGTAGATTTTTCAAGCAATTACACCGCCGAAAAAATACTCTCGAAATTCGACGATTACCAGACCGTTTACGGCCAGGGACGCGACGGAATGATTCCAACAACCGAAGATTTGTTGACCTCGCAGGTAGCCTGGGGCGCCCAGCTCGACCCAAACCTTATGGTGCCCATATACAATGGGCAGCTTAAACCCTACGGACTGGTTAACAATAATATATTGAGTTTCTTCCGCACCGGTTCTACATTTACCAACACCATGTCGTTCTCGGGCGGCAATGAAAAAACTACTGTGCGTGTATCGGCATCAGACATGCGCAACAAAGATATAGTGCCCGAAACCGGTATGAACAGGAACACGTTCATGCTTAATGGCTCGTTAGTATTAAGCAAACGCCTTAAAATGGATGGCAAGGTAAACTACATTACCGAAAAAGTAAAAAACCGCCCGGCGCTTTCCGATAACCCTAACAATGTTGGCCTGGCAATTCTGGGAATTGCCCCTAACTTCGACCAACAATGGCTGTCGGAAGGATATAAAGATGCTTACGGACGATACGTCGATTGGAACGGAAATATTTACCGTATTAATCCCTATTGGTCGATAAACGAAATGACAAACAATTCGAAAAAAGACCGTATTATAGGCCACCTGCAACTCAATTATGAATTTACAAACTGGCTCAGCCTGCAACTACGTGGTGGTACCGATTTCTACGGCTTCAGGTTTACAAACTATTTCCCAGCTGGCACCCCGGTTTGGGACATTGGACAGCTTGAAGAACGCACAAGTAATATCAGCGAAAACAATTACGAAGGCTTGCTGAAGTTTAATAAAGAATTTGGAGGAGATTTCTTTGCTTCGGCGTACCTGGGCGGAAATATTATGCAATCGAATGTTGAAATATTTAGTTTGCTGGCAAATAAAATAGTTGTCCCCGATGTAATATCCATTACAAACTTCACAAACCAGAATACCAGCTATTCTTTATATAAAAAACAGGTTAATTCGGTATATGGTGCCGTTCAAACCGGGTATAAAAACATGCTTTTTGTTGATGCCACATTCAGAAACGACTGGTCATCGACCCTTCAAAAAGGAAACAATTCGTATTTCTACCCGTCGGTTTCAGGAAGTTTTGTTTTTTCTAACCTGCTGAATCAAACCAATTACTTCAGCTTTGGAAAAATCCGCGCCTCGTGGGCCGAAGTGGGTGGCGATACCGATCCATACCAGCTAAGCCTCACTTACGGGCTTAAAGACTTTTCGCTATCGGGAAAACCCCTGGGTGAAATTACAAATGCCAACATACCAAAGCTCGATTTGAAACCCACAAGAAGCTATTACTGGGAAGTTGGTACCGACCTTCGCGGGTTTAACAACCGAATCCAGCTCGATGTAACCTATTACAACAATCTCACAAAAAACCAAATACTGCCTCTGGTAGTGCCCTCGTCGAGCGGATATACCAATGCAATAATAAATGCAGGAGAAATCAGGAACAACGGTATAGAAATTTCATTTACGGCTTCACCTGTTGACACAAAAGACCTGAAATGGGATATTACCCTTAACTATGCAAAAAACAACAATAAAGTTGTAAAACTACACGAACAGGTAAAAGACTATACCCTGGCAAATGCCCGTTGGGCAGGGGCAGCTATTATGGCCAGCGAAGGTGAAGAATATGGCGTTATTGTTGGCAAAAAAGTATTGCGCGACCCTAATGGGAACATGATAGTAAATGCTGCCGGTATGCCTTTGTTTTCCGATTCCCAGGAAATTCTCGGCAACGGCACTTTCGATTGGACAGCAGGCATAAACAACTCTTTCAGGTATAAAAACATTGTAGTTAGCGCACTTTTCGATGCAAAATTTGGTGCCGACATTTATTCGATGAGCGATGCCATAGCTTATGCAAATGGCACTGCAAAAGAAACCCTCGAAGGACGCAAAGAATGGTACAATTCGGAAGAGGCAAGGCTGGCCGCTGGTGTAAGTGCTGCTGACTGGAGCCCTACTGGTGGCTATATTGCCAAAGGCGTTGTGAATACGGGAACCGATGAAAACCCAATATATGTAGAAAATACCACACCGGTAAACCCTCAGGATTATTGGAACTCGTTCTTTAACAATTCGCCTGAGCCATTTATTTACGATGCTTCGTTTGTAAAACTGCGCGAACTTACTTTGGGTTACCACCTTCCGGCAAATCTGTTATCGAAAACGCCAATCAGGAGCGCTTCCGTATCGTTCGTTTCGCGAAACCTTTTCATCCTTTATAAAAACACCCCAAACATCGATCCGGAATCGAATTATAATAATGGAAACGGACAGGGTTTCGAATATGGATCATTGCCTTCAAGAAGAAGTTATGGTTTTAACCTGAACCTGAAATTCTAATCATGCTGAAAAATTATTACTATGGAAAATAAAATAAAATCGAAGATTTACATATTTCTTCTCCTCGCAGCAACGCTTTTTAACAGTTGTGCCGATTTTGAGGAGATGAACCAAAACCCCACCACATCAACCGATATGGATCCAAACCTGATGCTTACCACCATTCAGATGCAGCTTTCTGGCGGACGTTACGAGCAGTGGAGAAACGGGTTTATTTACGCTACCGAATGGATGCAGCTATGGACCGGGGAATATGCATCGGTAGAATATGGCGGAAAAGGCCAGAAAAACGATGCCTATATGAGCGCCCTCTGGGATGTTCAATACCCGCGTGAGGTTAAAAATATTACCGATATGGTTGAACGTACCAAAGATGTCGAGTCGCAAACAAATATAAATGCCGTTTCTCGAATTATGCGTGTGCTTATATTCTCGCGGCTTACCGATATATACGGCGACATACCATACTCCCAAGCCGGAAAAGGTTATTACGAAGGCATTCTTACTCCGGTTTACGACCGTCAGGAAGATATCTATAACGACTTTTTTGTAGAGCTTGCAGCAGCAACTTCTGCGCTCGATGAGTCGAAAGATGCCATTACCAACGATTTTTATTTCGAAGGCGACATAGCCAAATGGAGAAAGTTTGGCAACTCGCTGCGCCTGCGCCTGGCCATGAGGCTCACCAAAGTAAACCCCGACAAGGCACGTACAGAAGCTGAAGCGGCTATTGCCGGCGGTGTATTGCAGGGCAACGACGATGCAGCTGTTATGAAGCATATTGATGTGGCATTTGGCGGTGGGGTTTTTGGCGGAAATGGCGTATCGTATGTGTTTATGAATGTATCGCCATCGGAGAGCGCTTTCAGAATTACCTCTACCCTGGGCAACTATATGCTTGAAACCAGCGACCCCCGCCTGGCATTAATAGCAGCTTGTTATCTCGACGATAACCAACGTACCGATGTAACACCACAGGTTTTGGCCAACTACGAAAACAATTACCGCAGATTGTTCCAGCCTCCGTCAACTTTTGTTTACGATAGTGCACCCGCACCTATTGTGGCCGATGTGGCAGGGGTTGAAACCGAAATTGCAGGAAAATTCCAGTTTATGCAGCCGGCAAAATATTTTACAGCCACTAATGCACCATATATTGTAATGAGCTACGCCGAAACCGAACTCTGGATGGCAGAAGCTGCCTTCAGGGGATGGAATACGGGCAGTACAGCCCAAGAGCACTTTCAAAGGGCCCTCGATGCAGGTGTGAAACAACTTACAATTTACGGGGCCCCGGCTGTTGGCCAACCAACCATTGATGGGTTTGTTGCTGCCAACCCGCTGGAAAGCGGAAAAGAACTTGAACAAATTAACTCCCAGTTATGGATTAACTTTTTGCTCAACGGACAAGAAGCGTATGCCAACTGGAGACGTTCGGGATATCCTGCACTGGTTTACCCTAACCGCGACCCGGCTGTTAACCAGTCGAACGGCGAAATTCCGCGCCGAATGCAATACCCCGTAAACGAATACCTGCTCAACAATGCCAATGTTGAAGAAGCTAAAGGCCGCATGACAGGAGCAGCAGACAGTTGGAACAACCGTGTATGGTGGGATGCAGAATAATTATTGTTTATTACTTAAAAAATTAATCTATGAAAAATATAAAGCAATGGATGGTTTTGGCTTTTGTCATGTCAGCCTTAATTTTTACAGGTTGCGATGAGGAGCTATCGAACCCCACATTCGACGACAATGCAGTGCCACGTATTTTTGGCTGGTACAACACCTTAACCACTCAGGAAGGCGATACTGTTACCATTAATCCCCAGGTATCGCCGGCAGACAATGCTATTTTTGCCTGGTATGTCGATAGTGTAAAAGTTTCGGAAGAACTCGATTTTTCGTATGTGTTCAATATGGATAATAACAACTCGATATTGCGCTTCGAAGTTACCCGCAATGGTGTTAAAAACTATCGCGAGGCAAGTGTAGTAGTACTCAGCGACTTTAAACCAAAAGCCTATAATAAAAAAATGGTGGGTTTTATAACCCGCGATGGTTCTATCGACGATATCGATTTGAACAACCTTACCCACCTGGTAATATCATCGGCTGTGGTTGGCGAAGTCGAAGGCAGGGAATCGCTGGCCGATACAACTTTTACTAACCTCGATATTCCGCTTCTGGCAAAAGTTGCCCACAATGCGGGGGTTTATGTACTGCTCGATGTAACAGGCGACATTATTAATCTTAATGGTGGCGGATATTATGCCAATTATGGGTTCTTCAATGTAATATCCGATGCAGGAAAACAGGCCAAAGCAATGGAAACGGTTGTGAAATTCTGTGCCGACAACGACCTCGATGGTATTAATATTTATTTGAACAATACATCAGAAGGATACCTCGACCCTGATATCGTTTCTGCATTCTTTAGCTCCATTCCTTCGTATTTACCCGAAGAAACCCCTCGCGGTAAGTTTTTCTATACTGCCTCGGTACCTGGCGGATGGACTACCGGCGTACTTTCGGCCATTGCCACAGTTCCTGAAATTGACTGGGTAAACCTGCATGCTTTCAGGTATGAAGACCTCACCGCCACAGCCCATTCGCCACTTTGGGCCCTGTCTGGACTGGTTGACTCATGGACTGGTTTTGGCATGCCTAAAGACAAAATTGTTGGCGGGTTCCCGGCTTTCGGCCTGCATTACTTCCTGCCCGAAGACCTAAGCACAGTTACCTGGGGCAACCTATGGCAATACACCGCATACGAAAGTTATAAGAATATTCTAACCAGGGATGCCGAAGCCCATAATAAAAATGTGCTTCCGGTTGATGATGGAATTTTCTACGACGGACTTAACGAAGTGGAACAAAAAGCACAATATGTAATTGATCAAGACCTGGGCGGACTAATGATCTGGAGCCTCGAAAGCGACACCCGAACAGAGGGGAAATCGCTTCTGGCAAAAGCATACAAAGCCTTAGGCAATTAAAAGTATGGGTAATAGTTTTCAATGTAATGTGTTAGCATTGAATGGTTCTGAGCGGGAGGGGTTGCTCCCTCCTGCTCTATTTTCTTATGAAAAATTTTAACATTTATATTATGGTACAAATATTCCGAGCGGTTTTAACTGTTGTTTCTTTAATGCTTTTAATCTCATGCGGGCCAAAACAAGTAAGCGTTAATAGCAGTAGCAATGTAAAAAAAATTATTGCCTATATTTTTCCGTCAAACGACACAATCGACACTTCAAAAATTGATATTGGAAGGTTAACCCATATTAATTATTCATTTGCCAAAATTAACAATGGCTGTATAGAAACAGGATACCTGAGCGATTCAATAAATTTAAGGTTGCTAAGGGAACATATCGACAAAAACAACCCAAAAGCCGCTTTAATTATTTCGGTTGGAGGATGGGAATTTTCCGATCAGTTTTCCGATATGGCATTGTCTGGTACTTCACGCAAAAAGTTTATCGAAAGCGCCTTAAAGTTTATACAATATTTCAAGCTCGATGGCATTGATGTTGACTGGGAATATCCGGGCAGGCCTGGAAAAACCAATAACTTCAGGGCCGAAGACAAAACCACCTTCAACCTGCTACTGGATGAACTCCGTCAGGCTCTCGACAGTATCGGTATTATCGACAACAAACATTACATTACCTCGGTGGCCATACCTGCGTTTCATGAATTCTACGCAACAACCGAAGTAACAGAATTCAGCAAACACCTCGATTTTATTAATTTAATGACCTACGATTTTTATGGCGAATGGGAACCTGTATCGGGCCACCAATCGAACCTGTACGATGCTAAAAGCCCTAAATACTTATCTGCCGACAGCGCAGTAAGGTTTCTGCTGCAAAAGAATATTCCTGCCGATAAAATTGTTCTTGGAATACCTTTTTATTCGCGCAGTTGGAAAATAACCGGCCAATCCAACAACGAAAATATACACAACCTGGGCCAGGGTGCCGGAATTAACAGTGTTTATGAAGATTTGCTCTCTGAGTATATAAATATAAATGGATATAACCAGCATTGGGACAGCAGTGCTTGTGTACCCTATCTATGGAACGAAAACCTGGATATTTTTGTAACCTACGAAAACCCCGAATCGGTAAAAATTAAATGTGAGTACATTAAGGACAATAAACTGGGGGGGGCAATGTTCTGGAAATATAACCTGCAAAAAGAAAACCTGCTCTTAAATGTAATATATAACGAACTGAACTAATTTATATAAGAATGATCCATAATTTGCGGCTTCTTTTCCTCTTTGTTGTTACGCTTTGTTTTATAAAAACAATTCCGGCACAGGAAAACATTCCAGAGCTGTTCGACGATTTTAATTACGAATCGGCATCCGATAATGCTTTGCCGGTAACCAATAAATGGAGCATTGTTGACGGCATAAGCGGGCCGCCTGCTAATGCAGTTTATTCAGCAAACAACATTGAGTTTATTATCGATACTTCCATTGCAAACAACAAGCTGCTTAAAGTATCGACAGTAGTAGATAAGAACAACGGCACCATTAGTCATGCCCGAATAGAAACATCGGATTTCTCATACCGCCACGGTACTTTTGCGGCCAGGGTATATTTCGACGACACCCCTGCCCTTTTCTCCGATGCCAATGTAGAAACCTTTTACACCATAAGCCCTTATGCAACCTGCACCGAAGCAGAAAAGTACTCTGAATGCGATTTTGAGTACCTGCCCTGGGATGCATGGGGAGGCCCCTCACGCAGCAACAACCTCTATTTCACAACATGGGAGACATGTGAAACTAAAGTTTACAACAACTCGCTTAAATCGTACAGAGGTTGGCACACCCTGTTATACACAAGTACCCCCGGGGGGCCGGTACAGTATTATGTTGACGGGCAGCTTATGGCAACTCACAACAAATACATCCCCGACTCCGATGTTAACATTTCGTTCGCAAACTGGATTTTCAATAACACTACTGGGACTGAAAACGAAAACAGAAAAAGCAGTATGCTTGTCGATTGGGTTTATCATTCCAAAGATATAAGCCTGAATACAAACGAAGTAATAAACAGGGTTGAATACCTTCGTGAAAATGGCATTTTGCGAAAAAACACCACTGGCTCAACAAGCAGTTCAAACTACATGCCCAATGAAAAAACACATGCAGGTACAGGTAATATAAAAATATTTCCAAACCCATCGAGCGATGTATTTAATATTGAAATAACCGGAGAGCCAGATTACCCGGGATTTTTTACGCTAACTTCGGCTGAAGGAAAAACAGTTTCAATACCAACAATAAGTTCGTATTCAAAAGGAGTATGCCATTTAAAAATATCGTTGCAAAACTTAAAACCCGGCATATATTTTTTTCATACATGGACAGGCTCTAAAACAACTTCGAATAAACTATTGGTTTTAAAACAATAATCATAAAATTCTCATACATTTTTGGTTAGGTTGTGCGGTTCGAAAAGCAGCGATGATATTTTTGTCGCTGCTTTTTTCTTGCTGCCCAGTTTTCCCCATCTTATCAACAACAACAAAATTTTGACGAAAATTTAGTACCTTGCCCCGGTTTTGATAATTAATTTTTTAATCGGATTTTATGAAAGTTGATGTATTGCTTGGCCTTCAGTGGGGCGACGAAGGTAAAGGAAAAATTGTTGACGTACTAACCCCGCAATATAATGTTATTGCCCGCTTCCAGGGAGGGCCAAATGCCGGGCACACCCTGGAATTTAACAACATTAAGCACGTGCTGCACACCATTCCCTCGGGCATATTCCGCGAAGGCCAAATAAACATTATCGGAAACGGAGTTGTTATTGACCCAATTATTTTTAAAAAAGAGATTGATAAATTAAAAACCATAAACGTTGATATTTCGAAACAACTGCTCATTTCGAAAAAGGCCCACCTTATACTACCCTCGCACCGCATACTTGATGCCGCTTCGGAGGCAGCGAAAGGAAAAACAAAAATTGGCTCAACCCTAAAAGGCATAGGGCCTACCTATATGGATAAAACTGGCAGGAACGGTCTTAGAATTGGCGACATCCTGTCGGTTGACTTTAAGGAGAAGTACAATGCCCTGTTGCAAAAACACCAGGAGCTGCTTAAGATGTATAACTACGAATATAAACTGGAAGAATTTGAAGCCGGATGGTTTGAAGGCATAGAAGAAATTAAAAAATACCGAATTATCGACAGCGAACATTACTTAAACCAGTTACTTACAGAAGGAAAAACTGTTCTTGCCGAAGGGGCACAGGGAACCTTGCTCGATGTCGATTTTGGCTCGTACCCATACGTAACATCGTCGAATACAATTACAGCCGGTGCATGCACTGGCCTGGGGGTTGCCCCAAACCGTATTGGTAAAGTCCTGGGCGTTTTTAAAGCATATTGCACCCGTGTAGGCAGCGGCCCGTTTCCTACCGAATTGCATTGCGATACAGGTGAACTCATACGTAAAAAAGGCAACGAGTTCGGTTCAACAACCGGACGCCCGCGCAGGTGCGGCTGGCTCGATCTGCCGGCATTGAACTATGCCATTATGCTTAACGGTGTAACAAGCCTTATTATGATGAAAGCCGATGTGCTTTCGGGTTTCGATAAAATTAAGGTTGCCACTGGCTATAAACTCGATAGTGGTGAAACAATTAACTACCTGCCATACGATTTAGAAACTGTTACCGGTGTTGTATTTGAAGAATTGGACGGTTGGTCTGAAAACGACTTAAAAGAAGTGAAATGTAAAAATTGTCTGCCCGGCAGTTTAAAAAAGTATATAGCTTTTATTGAAGAAAAAACGAAAGTGCCTGTTTCGATAATTTCGCTCGGGCCAAACCGCAATCAGACAATTATGCTTTAACCCCTGCATACTAAATAAAAGCAAAGGGTACTTTCTGCAGTTAAAATTATTTTGGCATATAATGCAGGGTGCTTAGGCAATGGCATTGAATAACCAAGCTGAATTTTTAAAGCAAACGATTTAACTAATGTAATAACCTGAGTTCGATTATTAATGTTTTGAAATTTAATGAATTAGTTGATAAGTATTGTTCATAAAAGTTTGCAAAGAACATGGGGTTTCCTAATTTAATAGTCTGACAAACAATTAATTAGAGGCAAAACCCATGAATATTAATAAAGATATAATTACTGAGATTTCCTATTTTACTGATGAAATCTGCAAGATTTTTAAGGAATTTAGCCCTTTTCATGCAAATTCTAACCTGTGTTTTATTAAAGCTGTTAACTTTAGTCAACTAAAATTCAATAATTTAACCACTTGCTAAGGATCAACTAAATATAACATTTTGCTTTAGTTATTTTTTGCTTAAACACATTTTTCGCTAAAAGTTACACTTAAAGGATAAATTATATTCTTAAGTTGAACAATAGATTACCTGTACTTAATAAAAAAAGAAATGGGCATTACATAAAACAAGCAATGCCCAAAATCTTATAAACTTAGAATACTAGTATTGTTTTACTCCTTCACAAACTTTAAGTGCTGAATTTCACCACTTTCCATCTTTATTAAAACAACATATAATCCTTGTTTTAAATCTTCGATATTAACTGATTGACTTTCATTAATATCAGTTTTTACAAGTACTAATGACCCCTGGGTATTAAATACCTCAACTGTTGCAGCGCTTGTAATTCCCTTTATAAATATCTCATTAGCTGCCGGATCCGGATAAATTATATAATTTTCTTTTTGAGTCAATTCAGAACTTGTAGATTTAGCAGCAGCAAAAAACTGCCAATGCCCGGTTTGTTGCCCTGCATCTTCCCATTGTTGTATGTTACCTCCATTCGAAGTATTGAAACCGCCAACTTCAACAAGCTTATTACT
>JAFGQZ010000043.1 GCA_016935435.1 Bacteroidales bacterium | reverse complement strand
GCATGAAGATGAAATTTTGACTCTCTTAGCGTTTACGCAGTGATTAAAGTATGTACTAAACAATGAAAATATAAACAGATGAAAAGAAAAACTAAACTATTGCAAAAGTTAGCTTTTACGCTTACTTTAATGGTATTGGCAATCAATGTATGGGCGCAAAGCCTGCCTTTTACCATTGCCAACAAGTCGGAATTTTCCGACGAAGAAATCTACATTGGCCTGGTTGGCCGAATTAACGATGCAGGAGTATGGTTCGACTGCGCCACTCAAACGGTAAAGCCTATGCTGTCGAGCGACAATACCGTTCCCGGCCCTACAAACGGCGGTAACCCCGGCCCTGGCGGTAATAGCTTGTATGCAAATTGTTTTACAAAATTAAGCCAAATACCGAACAAAACTTTAAACCTGCCACAAATTGCCAGTGTACGTATTTTTATAGCATTTAAAAGCCAGCTGTACCTGTACTTTTTTGGCGACAATGGCGGGTATTCGGCCCCCGACCTTAACAACCCTACTGATCCGAACCAGGGTATCCGTTACGAAATAATCGAACTTACCTATAATAACATCGGCCTCTGGGTTAACACTACCCGGGTCGATAATTATCAATACCCAATGGGACTTGAGGCCTGGGGAAGTAATATTCCCTACCAGAAAGTGGGTGAAATAAAAACCCACCAGGAAATTCTTAATTTATGGCAAAGCCGCGTTCCGGCATCGTTCCAGGGCTGCTACGATGCCAGCCTCGGAATCATACATGCCCCATCGAAAACTGCCCCGTTTAAAGAGGGTGGGGCGATGTACAACTATTTCGACAATTATGTAAATGCTGTATGGGAAAGGTACAGAAACGAAGACCTTACCATTAGCATTGGTGATGCCGGTGTATGGAAAGGACGTGTTAGCGGCGATGTATTTTCATTTACCCGTTCAACCGATGGCGCCCTGGGAGTAATTGAAGCTAAACCCAACACCCAGGAAATACTTGAAGGAAAAGGCGTTCTGGCTCACGATGTGCCCTCAACGCCCGGGGCCAACGATTTAGATGTTCAAAAACATTTCTGCGCAGCATTTAACCGTGGAGCCATAAACCCAAATGCCCCAAGCGGGGCAACCCAGAACTGGGGCAACGAAGCCGACTATTTCGTAAACAATACCTATAACGAATATGTAAAATTCTGGCACAGCCGCGATATAAGCTTCGATGGTTGGACCTATGCCTTCTGCTACGACGATGTTTTTGAAAAATCATCAACCATAATGGCTACTAACCCTACAAAAGCTATTATTTCCATTGGCGGCTTTGCTGGCGATGACACCCCGGTACTTACCACAATTACTGTATCGCCAGGTGTAGCTACAGTGCCATTGAACAGTACACAGCAATATATGGCTACCGGGTACGATCAGTATGGGGCAGTTATGGCCATAACACCTACATGGACATGTTCGGCTGGAACAATAACTTCCCAGGGCTTATTTACAGGATCGGTTTCCGGTGTCCAAACCATTACTGCAAGGGTTGGTGCCATTTCAGCCACTGCTGCCGCCCAGGTTGTTGTTGGCCCATTAAACATTGCCTTAGGGAAACCAGTTACAGTAAGCTCAACAGAAAATACCGGAACACCTGGCACGGCCGCTGTGGATGGAAACATTAATACACGATGGGCCAGTGCGTTCAGCGATCCGCAAACAATAACCATCGATTTGCAATCGACTTACCAGTTAAACCGCGTTGTGCTCAACTGGGAAACAGCAGCAGCAAAATCGTTCCAAATACAGGTTTCAGCCGATGGGAACAACTGGACAACCATGTATTCAACCACTACCGGCACAGGCGGCAACCAGTCGTATGCAGTTAGCGGTACCGGCCGGTATGTGCGTATGCACGGAACAGTAAGGACTACCGGTTATGGCTACTCGCTTTGGGAATTTGAAGTGTATGGCTCACCTGTTTCAACGCCCTATCTTGCACGCATCAATATCAACCCTAAAAACCCTGTGGTTTGTGCCGGTTCTACGGTGCAATTCTCGGTTAACGGGTTCGACCAGTTTGGCAACCCATTTCCGGTCCCGGACAACCCGGTAATACAAATTTATCCTCCGGCAAATGGCACGGGCTATGCTTATACATTCCCAAATCCGGGCTCCTATACAATTACAATTTGTTCTCAATCGGTTTGTGCCACAACTGTTGTATCAGTTGAAAATTGCGACCCGCAATGTACATTAATCTCGCGAGGAAAACCAGCCAGCGCCTCCTCGGTTGAAGGTGCCTATACGGCATCCCTTGTAAACGATGGGAACAATTCTACACGCTGGGGAAGTACCTTTGCCGACAACCAATGGGTACAAATCGATTTAGGGGATGTGTATTCCATTTGCAAAACCGTGCAAAACTGGGAAGCTGCATACGCAAAATCGTATGAAATAAGGCTGTCGAACGATGCCAGCTTCGCTAACTACTCGGTAATTGGTTCGAAAACAAACAGTGCAGGGGGTGTTGAAGAAATTGTTACCGATGCATCCAAAACCGGTCGCTACATAAGGATGCACGGCATTTCCCGAGCCACGGCCTGGGGAATATCGCTGTGGGAATTCGAGGTTTATGGAACACTATCGACCAACATTCCGGTAACAGGCATATCGGTTAATCCCATAAACGTTTTACTGTCAATAGGCTCCACATCGCAATTAACAGCAACTGTAGCCCCGGCCAACGCTACCAATAAAAATGTGAGCTGGTCAACCAGCAATACATCGGTAGCAACGGTAAATGCAACCGGGCTGGTTACAGCTGTTGCTTTAGGCAATGCCACCATAACAGCAACCTCGCAGGATGGAGGGTTTAAAGCAATAAGCAGCTTTACCGTTTCAAACCGTTTAAACCTGGCATTAAATAAGCCCGTAACAGTTTCTTCTGTCGAAAATGCGGGCACACCAGCTTCGGCAGCTGTTGACGGAAATTCAGACACTCGCTGGTCGAGCGCATTTTCCGACCCGCAATGGATAACCATCGATTTAGGTGCTTCGTACAGCCTCACCCAAATAATTATTAACTGGGAAACAGCATTTGCAAGGGATTACCAGGTACAACTTTCGACAAACAACTCCACATGGACAACCGCCTACTCTACAACAAACAGCACGGGAGGAAAACAAACCCATAATATTACAGGCTCTGCCCGGTATGTTCGTATTTATTGTACAGCAAGGGCAACAGCCTGGGGCTGTTCGCTGTGGGAAATTGAAATTTATGGCGATTCGCCCAAATCGGCCGGTGACATGCCCGAAATTTCTGAGAACAACAATGCCGATGTGCTAATCTATCCAAACCCGGTAAACACCGAATTGCAGGTATTGTTAAACAAACCGGCAATATACAGCAACATTTCGCTGTACGATTTTACCGGAAAATTAGTGTTGTCGGAAGTGATTGAAAATGAAGACAACAACATTTTATTAAATGTTGAAAGCTTAAATCCTGGTATCTATATCCTTAAACTTTCAGGAACTCTCGAAGGAAAAGTATTTAAACTGATAAAGAACTAACTTCTGCCAGAAGTTAACAATAAAACAACGAGCGATAAAGGGGCAGTAAAAAACTGCTCCTTTATCGCCTCATAAACAATAAACACAGTACATTTCTTAAATTAACTAACTACGATGAAAAACATCAGAAAACCAATCATTTTCTTATGCCTGCTCTGGAGCATTGTAACCATACAAGCCCAAAACCTGGCATTAAACAAACCGGTAACGGTGTCGTCAACAGAGTCGGCAGGTATGCCCGGTTCTTCCGCAGTGGACGGGAACATGGGCACACGCTGGTCGAGTGCATTCAGCGATCCACAATGGATTTATGTCGATTTAGGAAATACCTATACAATAAACCAGGTTAAAATTACCTGGGAGACAGCTATGGCCAGAGACTACCAGATACAGGTATCGGCAAACGCTTCAACATGGACAAACATAAAAACCGTAACCGGCAACGCAACACTGGTAAACGACAATACCGGGCTGAACGGAAGCGGGCGCTATGTTAGAATTTACGGAACAGCCCGTGCCACCGGCTGGGGCTATTCTATTTTTGAGCTGGAAGTTTACAGCACCCCTGTTGTACGTGTTACCGGGGTAAGTGTTGTACCAGCCACAGCTTCAATAAATGTGGGCGCAACCACAACATTAACAGCAACAATAGCCCCGTCAAATGCAACAAACAAATCGGTAAGCTGGGCAAGCAGCAATACCTCGGTTGCAACAGTAAACTCTTCGGGGCAGGTTACAGGAGTTGCTTCCGGAACAGCAACAATTACGGTAACAACAGCCGATGGCGGGTTCAGGGCCACATCAACAATAACTGTCGGGGCAACAACAAATATTGCACGCAACAAGCCTGTTACCGTTTCATCGACCGAAAATGCAGGCACCCCGGGCACAGCTGCCAACGACGGCAATGCCTCCACACGCTGGTCGAGCGCTTATAGCGACCCCCAATGGATTATGATAGATCTTCAGGCAAGCTACTCTATTTCAAGGGTAGTGCTGAATTGGGAAACTGCTGCTGCACGCTCATACCAAATTCAGGTTTCCGATAACGGAAGCTCAAATTGGACAACCATATATTCAACATCAAGCGGTGCTGCTGGTGTTGCTACCCTAAATGTAAGCGGCAACGGCCGTTATATTCGCATGTACGGAACTGCCCGCACAACAGGTTGGGGCTATTCGCTCTGGGAATTTGAAGTGTATGGCACTACCGGCCCTGTTATACCTGTTACCGGGGTTAATGTTAGCCCGACATCGGTTACACTGTCGAAAAACACAAGCCGGCAACTTACTGCAACCGTTGCTCCCGCCGACGCAACCAATAAAACGGTGAGCTGGACAACCAACAATGCTTCAGTTGCCACTGTGAGCGAAACAGGATTGGTAACAGCTATTAACGATGGCACTGCCAATATAACCGTAACCACACAAGATGGCAACAGAACAGCCTTATGCTCTGTTACAGTTTCATCTGGCACTGGCACTAACCTTGCTTTAAACAGAACTTGCACGGCCTCATCGGTAATTGCCGGTAACCTGGCAAATTATGCCACCGATGGAAACATCAATACACGCTGGGAAAGTACCCAGGGGGTCGATCCTCAATGGATTTATGTCGATTTGGGTTCAACACGTACCATTAAGCGGGTGAAAATTACTTGGGAAGCTGCCAGCGCCAGTGCCTTTCAGGTTCAAACCTCAAACGATGCTTCGAACTGGACAACTTTGCGAACTGTAACCGCAAACACATCGCTGTTGAACGATATTACGGGCCTAAACGGAAGTGGCCGCTATGTAAGGATTTACGGAACTGCCCGTACAACAGGATATGGATATTCTATATACGAACTGGAGGTTTACGATACCGACCCTGCCCCGGTAACCGTGCCCCTGAACATACCTTATGCACAGTTCCTGCGCATTGGGCTGAACCCTGCCGATTTGAACAACAGAACCGAGATAACAACACAAAACACACAACAGGTAGTAAACCTCTCATACCTTCCCGGAACCCAGGTTACACTAAGTTTAATTGAAAAGAGGGACAACGACGACCCCTTGTTCTGGACATTAAACCCTTCAAACCCGAACGATACCCTAAAAGGCGTTCCGCTTACGGTTACCGTTTACCAGGGCATGCAGCTCAATGTAAAATGGATTCCGGTGGTGAATACCGACAAAAAGCCCCCGGTAGCAAATGCCGGACCCGATTTAACAGTAAACCTGCCCACAACCTGCACAAACATAAACGGCTCGCTAAGTTCCGACCCCGACGGCACCATCACCAGATACCAATGGTCGCAAGTTTCGGGTCCCAACACGGCTGCCCTTACCAATGCAACAACCAACATTCTTACAGCTTGTGGTTTAATTCAGGGAATATATTCTTTCCGGCTTACGGTTACCGATAACGACAACCTTACGGGTTCCGACGATGTTACTGTTACCGTGCAAACCGATGTTTACGATTTTCTGGCACGCACACCGGCTAACAATGCAATGGTTACCAATACACGCCGACCCACGTTCACCTGGGATGCAGTGGCAGGAAGCACCAATTACCAGGTTTGGGTGAATATTACCCGCACCGATTACGACTGGCGTGCTTCGGGCAACCTGCTCGATCGGTACACAAAAGTTGCCGACGTTTCGACAAATAGCTATACTATGACGAGCGACCTTAACGATAGATGGACCTATAAATGGTATGTAGTTTCTACCGGTTCGGGCGGAACAAAGTACTCGAACAAGCAACAGTTTAGTGTTTACCTGCCCACCCTCGAAACAGTAAATGATGGCATTAACATAGTAAATGGTTGCCGCGACATGAACAAAAACGGCAGCATTGAACCATACGAAGACTGGAGAAATACGATTGAAGTAAGGCTGAACGATTTAATGTCGCGCATGACCCTGGAAGAAAAATTCCGTCAGTGTTTTTATGGCGGAGAAGTTAACCCGCTCGAAGGGTTCTCTTTCTCATACGGAGTTGAAGGCGGCATGACCACTACCCAACAGGCAGCTTCCAAAACCCGCATGGGTATTCCGGTTGCTTTCCTTGGCGATAAAATTCACGGGTGGAAAACCATTTACCCAACACAACTAGGGCTGGCCGCAACCCGCGACATGAACCTTGTACACCAGTGTGGCGACCTGCAACGGCGAGAACAGAAGTCGTTTGGCTTTACAGGAACTTTAATGCCGCTGGCCGAAGTCAATACAAAAGTGCTATACCCGCGTTTTCAGGAAGGTTGTGGCGAAAATGCCGATGAAGCAGCCGCAATGGTACGTGCCATAGTTTGTGGCTTGCAGGGTGGCCCCGAAATAAACCCGCATTCCATATTAATTACGGTTAAACACTGGCCCGGACAGGGCGCCGGTGGCGAAGGCCCTACCCAATACGATGCCAACACCATAAAATACCACATGAAACCCTGGTATGCTGCTGTTGAGGCAAATGCAGCCTCGATTATGCCAGGTTATAGCAGCAGCCCGTTGCTCGATCCCACCGGCGCAGGTTCGAACTCCAGCCAGCCTATTATAAACTACCTGAGAAACACAATAGGTTTTAAAGGGTTTATAGTTACCGACTGGCTCGCAGCAACTACCGACAACTCGGCTGCCAGCATAGGCGCCGGTATTGATGTAATGGGAGGCGCCCCATCGTCGGGCACCGACATGAACCAGTTAATAAGCAGAATCGGTCAACAACGGTTGGAAGAAGCAGCCCGCAGGGTACTGGAAACAAAACTCCGCCTGGGCATGTTCGAAAACCCCTATGGCGACCCTACTGCCACATGGACATCGGCCGAAAACCACCAGATTGTTTTGAATGCTGCCCGCAAATCGATTACCCTGGTAAAAAACAACGGCGTTTTGCCCCTTAAAGTAAATTCAGGCGAAAACATGATTGTTGGCGGCCCGCGTGCAACATGGATCAATAACGATTACGACCCGAATGTTATCTGGCAGTCGATTTACTACAACGACCCGCAAGCGGTTAACTATGTTAAAGCCTTCCAAAACCGTGGGGCATTAAAAGGGGTAAATGTTTACCAGAACGATGCCGGCAACGCCAAAGCAGCCATTGTGGTAATTGGTGAGCAAAACTACACACACGGCACCGAGTGGGCCGAAAAAAACCCGGTGATACCCGCCGATCAGCTGGCGGTAATTCAAGGGTACAAAAACAGGGGGATACCGGTTGTTACCGTGGTATTAACCCCACGGCCTTATGTGCTTACCGATGTAGCTGCCATTTCCGATGCCATATTACTGGTTTACCGTGGTGGAACCGCCATTGCACAGGCAACAGCCGAACTTTGCTTTGGCGATTTTGCCCCCTCGGGCAAACTTCCGTTCCAGATGCCCCGTTCAACAGCCCAGATAGGTACCGACGACATCAACAACCAGATAGAAAAATGGGATTTGCCTTACGACCTTGGTGCTACCGATGCACAACGTTCGCAAATAAGGAATTATATTGCAAACAACCAGCCAGTGCCCACAACTTTTGGCGATCCATTGTACCCTTATGGTTGGGGTCTGCAAAGCTGGAGCGAACTAAAAAATGCTGAAACCGATAATTTAAACAACCCGGGCATTTCTGAACAAAAACCCGGACTAGTGCTGTACCCTAATCCGGCTGAAAGCCTTATTTATTTGTCGGGCAGCGCCCTTGACGGGCAATTGTCGTATCAGATTGTTAATATTTCAGGCCAGGTTATACAAACAGGGAATATCGGTACCGATTTCACCATTGGCATTGAAATGCTCAAACCCGGATACTATGTATTCAAGCTCAATAGCAGCAGTGGCATAACTGCCCGAAGCTTTATGAAAAAATAGAAGTTGTCGTGTAAAATAGAACAGCCCGGGGGTAATTCTTCGGGCTGTTTTTTTTAACAATTCATCAGGTTAAGGGTGTGGCAAGCCACAACGCCGGCAGTTTCGGTGCGCAGGCGGCTATTGCCCAGGCTAACGGCTATAAATCCGTTCTCTGCGGCCAATTTTACTTCGCCTTCGCTGAAATCGCCTTCGGGACCAATAAGAACTACCGCATCTTTCCCTGCCTGATAAACATTTTTCAGCAAATCTTTATGGCTTTCGTTACAGTGGGCGATATACTTTAATGACCCGGGGAAGGTTTGCCGGAAAAAAGCCGTATAGGAAACAGCCATGTTTAAAACAGGTTTATATGCCTTAACCGACTGTTTCATGGCTGATACGATAATACGTTCCAGGCGTTCTGGGTTTACCTGTTTCCTTTCCGATTTCTCAGAAACAAGCGGGGTTATTTCATCAATACCAATTTCTACAGCTTTCTCAAGGAACCATTCGAACCGCTCAATATTTTTGGTGGGGGCAATGGCAATATGGAGGTTGAAATTTCGTTTTTCAAACCCGCGTTGAACATCGATAATTTTTATTGAACAGGCTTTATGGTTGGGTTGAACAATTTCGGCAGTAAACAATCCGCCTTTTCCGTCGATGAGGTGCAGGGTATCGCCAGATCTCTTGCGCAAAACTTTAATACAATGTTTCGATTCCTGTTCGTCAAGGGTATATTCATCTGAATTAATATCGGGGGTGTAAAAAAGTTGCATCGGAATATAATGTATAGACTGTCGATAATTTTTTTAGTTCAAAGTTTAAAGTTTGACTATTGAGTGAACAGTGATCGGTATGTTAGGTGAACGGCATTCCAATTTCTCATTTCCCTCATCCTCTTCATTATTTTAATTTCCTTCATTTTTTCATTCCCTTCATTCCCTTCATTCTTTCATTTCAAAAATCACTATTCACTTCGCCCAAACTTCTTTTTAAGCAAAAATTTAAGTTCGTCGGGGCCAATGCCCTGAGAAAGTTCGCCTTTCTCTGCAATAGAAATTTCGCCCCTTTCTTCCGACACAATAATCACAAAAGCATCGGTATTTTCGCTAATGCCCAGGCCCGCGCGGTGGCGCATACCAAAATAAGGCGGAAGTTCGCGGTTATTGGTAAAAGGTAGTACGCAACGGGCAGCTTTCACTTTATTGTTTTCGACAATAATAGCCCCATCGTGCAGGGGACCGTTTTTCATAAAAATTGCTTCGATTAAGCGGCTCGAAACATTGGCATTTAAAACATCGCCGGTTTCAACAAACAAATCGAGCGACGAGGTGCGCTGTATAACAATAAGGGCACCGGTATTGGTAACAGCCATATCGACACAGGCTTTATGAATAGAGTCAATACGAACAGTATAAGGCTCCTCCTGTTTTCGTAAAAAACTTTCAAAAGTAAACGACTTATTTGGAAAATAACGCGAGCCCAAAATTACCAGAAACCTCCGGATTTCCTGTTGAAACAGAATAATAAACGCAATGGCCCCGCCCCCTAATAGTGTGCCCAAAATTGAAGTAAGCAACTTCATCTGTAGCATTTTCACAACCAGGTAGAGAACAATAACCATGCTTATGCCCAGAAAAATATTAAATGCCACCGTACCCTTGAGCAGATAATAAAGCTGGTACAACATCAGGGCAACCAATAAAATATCGACAATATCAAAAAAACGTATAGTAATGAACTGGCTAAGCATTGGGCGGTTTATATTTATAACTGGGTTAGCAAATTAAGGCTTTTTTCCGATTCACCAGTAAGTTTTTTGAAAATACTAATGGTTTCAACTGCCTCGCGTACATCGTGTACCCTCAGCAACGACGCGCCTTTCTGTAAAGCAACAAGGTTAAGGGCAATGGTTCCGGTAAGTGCTCCATCAGGTGTAGTGCCCAGCAACCTGTAGATAAACGACTTGCGCGATAATCCGGCCAAAACAGGCACCTCAAGCATTTTAAAAGCTTCAAGTCCGCCCAACAACTGGTAATTCTGTTCAAGGGTTTTTCCGAAACCAAAACCCGGATCGATAATGATATCTGTTATGCCCTTCGAACGCAAAAACGACAACTTGTCAACAAAATATTCAAGAATATCTTGGACAACATGCCTGTAAACAGGATTTTTCTGCATAGTTTGCGGGGTGCCCTGCATGTGCATGGCAATGTATGGAACCCCGTTTTCTGCTACAACATCAATAATTTCGGGTTCGACAGCCCCTGCTGAAATGTCGTTAATAATATCAACCCCGAAATTGTTAATTACTTTCGAGGCTACTTCGGCCCTAAAAGTATCAACCGACAATACAGCATCCGGAAAACGCTCACGAATAAACCCAAGTGCATACCCGAGCCTGTCAATCTCAAGCTTTTCAGGCACATCGTCGGCGCCCGGCCTGCTCGAATATGCCCCAATATCGATAACTGTGGCCCCCTCTGCGAACAATTTGCCAACCCTTGCCAAAATATTATCTTTGTCAAGATATCTGCCACCGTCAAAAAACGAATCGGGGGTAATATTTAAAATGCCCATAACAATGGGTGTTTCAATATTGATAATTTTGCCCTTGCAGGCAATAGTGTGTTTTTTATAAAAAAATGTATCTTTATCCATGCCTAATTTGGCTTTTCGGCTGCAAAGGTAATAAATCGGGTAAATTGTTGGTTGATAAAGAAAAGTCTTTCTTAAAAACTATGAAGTTTATTGTTATTGAAGGCCTGGATGGTTCAGGAAAATCGACACAGATTAAACTTATTGAAGAATATTTAAGCCATCGGCAGATAAAAAGTAAATTCCTGCATTTCCCCCGCCCCGGTGCTCCTTTCTGGGGCGAACTTATTTCGCGTTTTTTGAGGGGCGAACTCGGAACAATCGATAAGGTCGATCCGTATGTGGTGGCATTGCTGTATGCAGGCGACAGAAACGATGCAGCAACAACCATTCGCACCTGGCTCAGCGAAGGCTATGCAGTTATTGCCGACAGGTATTTGTATTCGAATATTGCCTTTCAGTGTGCCAAATTAAAAAACCCGGAGGAAAAGAAAAAGCTGGCAGTATGGATTAAGGAACTGGAATATAACTATTTTGGCATTCCCATACCCGATTTAAACCTGTTTTTAAAAGTACCGCGCGAATTTACCCGAAACAGCCTTACCAGCCGTCGCTCGGGTACCGACAGGGAATACCTCAATGGCAGTAACGATATTCATGAGGCAGATCTCGGTTTTCAGGAAGAAGTACGAAACATATACCTTTGGCAGGTAAAAGAAAATGCCGATTTTGAGGAAATCGACTGCACAGGCACTGAAAGCCCAATGCTGACAGCCCCAGATATTTTTGAAAAAATAAAACTAAAACTCGATACCATTTTAAACATCTCATAAATTATGAACAATATAAAACATATTGCAAGGCTTATCGTTGCCCCTGTTTTTATTTTTTCGGGCTTCGTTAAAGCAATCGACCCACTGGGGTCAACCTATAAATTTTCCGATTATTTCGATGCCTTTGGTATTGGTTTTCTCAGCCCTATGGCTTTTGTGCTTGCTATTCTGTTAAGTTCAGCCGAGCTTGTTATCGGGCTTAACCTGTTGTTTGGCAACCTCATGCGCATTACATCGTGGGCACTTATTATTTTTATGTCGTTCTTCACAGTTTTAACACTTATTATTGCCCTTACAGATCCGGTAAGCGACTGCGGATGTTTTGGCGATGCTGTTATACTCACCAATTGGCAGACATTCTGGAAAAATATAGTATTTATGCTGCCAACCCTTATTGTTTTTTATAACCGCAAAAAATACAAACCCACCACCCTGCTACATAAAGAATGGGGAATTTTATTTCTGTTTGCTTCTGTTGCCGTCTTAATTTCGATACATAACTACAACAACCTTCCGGCCCTCGATTTCAGGCCCTATAAAATTGGCACAAATATTCAAAAAGCCATGGAAATACCCGAAGGGGCTGCAAAAGACGAATACGAAACCGTTTTTATTTACCAGAAAGGGGAAGAAAAAAAAGAATTTGCCATTGCCGACATTCCATACCAGGACACAGCATGGAAGTATGCCGACCGAATTGACAGGCTGATAAAAAAAGGCTACGAACCACCAATACACGATTTTACACTGGTAACAACCGATGGTGAGGATATTACTGACTCGGTACTGAACAACCCCGGGTATTCGATACTTGTAGTTGCTTATAATTTAGAAAAATCGAGCAATAAAGGCATTAAAGCTGTAAACCTGTTTGCCTCAGAGGCAAAAAAACTAGGGGCTAATGTTTATGGCATGACAGCCTCTACAGGCAATACTATCACGCAAGCTGCCCAAAAATATAATTTCCCATACGATTTTCACACTTGCGACGATATCACCCTGAAAACCATTGTGCGGGCTAACCCGGGCGTATTGTTGTTAAAAAATGGCACAATTATCGGAAAATGGCACGCACGCAACCTGCCGGAATTAAAACCCGATAACACCGACTTTATTTCGGTGGCCCTGTCGTACCTGCAAAGAAACAAATCGCTTTGGGTTAGGGGGTATTATCTTTTGGCATTGGCTTCCCTTATGTTTCTTTTGTTTCTTGCAGTAAAAAAACGTCAATAAATTTTTGCCCGAATATCTTAATTGTTGCACATAGCACAGAAATTCTTAAAATTTGTTGGGCAGCATAATTATTTTGTGCTGCCCATAAGCTTTTTATACTTTAAAGAGAATCAGGTACGGTTTTTGCTGGGAATGTGCAAATAAATTTTGTGAGGCCTTAAACATAAAATTACACCCGGATGCTTGAAAATAAAGGTAATACCGGGCATTAACACTGTATTATACCGAATGAAAAAAATTCTACTTCTATTAGTCTTATCTGTTTTCACACATTCCATTAAATCGCAGGTTGCGAGTATTTTCGACAGAGAAACAGGCGAACCACTTGAACTGGTAACCCTTGCCAGCGAAAGTCCGAGGTCGTCAACAATAACCAACTCGCGCGGACAAACCGATATAAGTGCCTTTAAAACATCGGAGAAAATTGAAATCAGGGCAATAGGCTATAAACCAACTGTATTAAGTTATGAACAAATTGAAGAAAAATCGTTCCTGATTTTTTTGTCCCCTTCGGTTTTTAACCTCGACGAAGTTGTAGTATCAGCTGCACGTTGGAACCAGAAAACTTCCGAAATACCATCGAAGGTGGTTACCTTGTCGCTAAAATCGATATACCTGCAAAACCCGCAAACAGCCGCCGATTTATTAAACATATCGGGCAAAGTTTTTATCCAGAAAAGCCAGCAGGGTGGCGGCAGCCCAATGATAAGGGGCTTTGCAACAAACAGGTTGCTATACTCTGTCGATGGGGTAAGGATGAACACAGCCATATTTCGAGGGGGCAACATTCAAAACGTAATTTCACTCGATCCGTTTGCCATTGAACAAACCGAAGTGCTTTTTGGCCCCGGATCGGTAATATACGGGAGCGACGCCATTGGGGGCGTAATGAGTTTCCAGAGCCTTACGCCACAGTTTTCGCTAAACGAAAAACCATTGATAAAAGGGAAAGCCCTTACAAGGTTTTCTTCGGCCAACAACGAAAAAACCGCACATTTCGATATCAATATCGGCTGGAAAAAATGGTCGATGATTACCAGTATTAGCACAAACAATTTTGGCGATTTGCGAATGGGGAGCCACGGCCCCGATGAATATCTCCGGCCTTTTTACGTGCAGAGGCACGACAGCACCGATGTAATAATTACAAACACCAACCCCAGGGTACAAACCCCATCGGGCTATTCGCAAATGAACCTTATGCAAAAATTGCACTTTAAGCCCAACGAAGCCTGGGCTTTCCAATATGGCCTGCATTTCTCGGAAACATCGGAATATTCGAGGTACGACCGGCATATACGTTACAAAAACGGCCTTCCTCGTTATGGCGAATGGTATTACGGCCCCCAGAAATGGATGATGAACAACCTAAATGCAACCTACTCCAATTACAACAACCTGCTTTTCAATAAAATATCGTTTCGCCTGGCATGGCAGCAATTCGAAGAAAGCCGTATCGACAGGGATATTAATAAATACATTCGGCATACCAGAAAAGAAAAAGTTGACGCCCTTTCGGCAAACATCGACTTTACCCGTATTGCAAAAAACAACCAGACCTTATACTACGGCCTAGAAGCAGTGCAAAATTATGTTGCCTCAACAGGCACCGACAAAGATATTTCAACCGCAACTGAACTAACAGGCCCTTCGCGTTATCCACAGTCGTTATGGGCTTCTTATGCCGTGTATATTTCCAACCAGCTAAAACTATCGAAAAAAGTAATTATGCAGGCCGGTTTACGCTATAACTATTTTTCGTTACGTGCCGATTTCGACACAACCTTTTACCCGTTTCCATTTACAAAAGCCAATTTAGAAGATGGTGCACTCACAGGAAGCCTGGGCATCATACTCAGGCCTGTAGAAAGTTTAATACTTACCACAAATGCATCTACAGCATTTCGTTCGCCCAATGTTGACGACATGGGAAAAGTATTCGACTCTGAACCCGGGGCAGTTACAGTGCCAAACCCATCGCTAAAGGCAGAATATGCATATAATATCGATTTGGGCATTGCAAAAACATTTTCCGATATCGTTAAAATAGATGTTTCACTTTACCGCACATTGTTAAGAAATGCACTTGTCAGGCGCGGCTTCATGCTAAACGGGCTCGACAGCATTTTATACGATGGTGAAATGAGCCGTGTTATGGCAATGCAAAACGCGGCAAACGCCAATATAATGGGGATTCAGGCAGGCTTTGAAGTAAAACTTGTTTCAGGCATAGGTTTCTCAACCGATATTAACTTACAAAGAGGAGAAGAAGAGCTCGACGATGGCTCAACAAGCCCATCGAGGCATGCACCACCGACATACGGAGTATCGAGACTCAGTTATTCAGCAAATAAGTTGTACATTAAACTTTATGCCATTTATAGCGGCGAAAAAAAATATGAGGATATGCCCGCAGAAGAAGCCGGAAAAACAGAAATATATGCTACAGACAAAAACGGCAACCCTTATTCGCCTGCCTGGTACACAATGAATTTTAAGGCTATGTACCAATTTACCGAAAACCTTTCGGTAACAGCCGGTGTGGAAAACATTACCGATATCAGGTACCGGCCATACAGTTCGGGGATTGTTGCGCCCGGGCGTAATTTTATAATGTCGCTCAAAGCTAATTTTTAACATAGTTTATATAAACAGTATGTTTGCCTGAAACAACTTCATAAAACAGAATTGTAGCTGCCTGATGAAATATTTGTTTTATTCGACATACTAAAGTAATTTCGCACCACGATCAGATAATTTAACACTATAAAAAATGAGAAAAAACATAGTTGCCGGTAACTGGAAAATGAACAAAAGCCTTCAGGAAGGCATTGAACTGGCTAAAGCAGTAAACGAAAAAGTTACGGAAAACAATACAACCGTGATAATGTGCACGCCATTTATACACTTATCGGAAGTTAGCAAAGTAATAAACAAGAAAAATGTATTTCTTGGCGCACAAAATTGCGCAGATAAAGAAAGCGGGGCATACACCGGCGAAGTATCTGTTGACATGATCAAATCAACTGGTGCCGGCTATGTTATCATTGGCCATTCCGAACGCAGGGCATATTATGGCGAATCTAATGCCATACTTGCTGAGAAAACCAAGCTGGCCCTGGCCAAAGGGCTTACCCCAATCTTTTGTATTGGCGAAGTATTGGAAGAACGCGAAGCAGGCAAACACTTCGAGGTAGTAAAAACACAGCTTAACGAATCGCTCTTTGGCCTGTCTGCCGACGATTTTGCTAAAATTGTTATTGCCTACGAACCCGTATGGGCCATTGGCACAGGAAAAACCGCATCATCCCAACAAGCACAGGAAATACATAAAGTTATCCGCGAACATATTGCCTCAAAATTCGGAAACACTGTTGCTGGCAATACCTCAATACTTTATGGCGGGAGCTGCAATGCCTCAAACGCAAAAGAGTTGTTCAGCAACCCCGATGTCGATGGCGGGCTTATTGGCGGTGCATCGCTCAAAGCCGACGATTTTATTGCCATAGCCAATTCATTTTAAAATAAATTGCTTTGTTTTATAATTGCCATAGCACCAGCTATGGCTTTTTTTTTGCCTGCAAACATTAGTAATTTCAATATATCGCTTATCAACTCGAAGCCTTTTTGTATATTTATTTATAAAAACAGTGCCATGCAATATACAGCAGTAAGAATTAAAATATCAGAATGCTCTTCAGAGCATGTCGATGTTCTTGTTGCCCTACTCGATTCGTTGAATTTCGAAGGCATTAACGAGCAGGGCTGCGAAGTTGTTGCATATATACCCAGCGACAAATACGACAGGGGAATTCTGGAACTCACCCTGGCCGGGGTTAAAGACACTTTTCATGCTACCATTGAAGAAGAGGAAAATATCACAGAAAGAAACTGGAACGAAGTTTGGGAAAAAAATTTCGAACCTGTAATTATCGATCACCGTTGTGTTATAAAAGCCCCATTTCACAAATTAACCGAAAACTTTGAGTACCCGATAACCATTGAACCTAAAATGGCTTTCGGAACCGGGCACCACGAAACCACAAGTTTAATGGTTTCGGCCATGCTCGACATGGAACTTAAAAACAAAACCGTGCTCGACATGGGCTGCGGCACCGGGGTTTTGGCTATATTGGCAGCAATGAAGGGCGCAAAAAAAACTATTGCCATCGACAACGATAAATGGGCTTATGAAAATGCACTTGAAAATGCAGCTAAAAACAATGTAAAGCTCGAAGTGCTGTTGGGGGGAGAAGAAACAATTCCGGCCTGCGATTACGATGTTATCCTGGCAAACATCAACCGCAATATTTTAATCGAACATGCGCCACAATATGCAGGTGTATTGAGTTTTACAGGCCGTTTGTTGTTAAGCGGGTTTCTCGAAGAAGATATTGAAATGATAGAATCGACCTATGTCGATTTAGGGCTAACACCTGTTAACCATACAACTATGGGAAAATGGCAAATGCTTGAGTTTGTTAAATAATGCCCCGCGCGGTAAAGTATTCACGAAGCTGAAATTAAAAATTATGCTACACCCGCAAATAGCACCTGAAAGCCCTGGAACCAAAATAAGATTGTGCCCCGTTGTGATAAACAAATACCTGGCCATACCGAAAGTCAGCAAAAAGGGCTCCGCCTAGTTTTCTGATTTCCAATGGGGTTTTAACCCAACTTGATGTTTTGCTGTCGAATTTTCCAAAAGTTTGTAATTCGCGGTATTGCTCTACTGTTAAGAGTTCGACCCCCATTGACGCCGCCATATCTACAGCATTATTGGCCGGTTTAAACTCTTTTCTCGACTCCTGCCCTTCACGATCGTAACATACACCTCGCCGTCCTTTAGGGCTTTCTGCCGAACAATCGTAAAAAATATATTCGCCGGCAATGGCATCATAACCAATTACATCGGGCTCGCCACCGGTTCTTTCCATTTCCGAAAGTGCCCATAATTTTTCGGTGCCAGCCTCAAGCTTTGCCTGCAATTTATCCCAGTTAATTGTGGGGTGGCGATTTATGTTTTTAAAAAAACGTTCTTTTATTAATTGTATGAACGCATCGCGCTGTTCGGGGGCCATGCCGTTTAAACTGCTAAATTCAAATTTCTACAGAAAAATAAACTTCTTCTTCTATTTAAGAAGAAGCCGGCAGTCTATCACCAGGTTTAATTAAAACTGGCGACACAATCGTCGCGGTTATCGAAAATCTCAAAAACGTTATGAAGCTGCAACAATTTAAAAAGTTCCATAACTTCTTTGCCAATATTACAAATTTTAAATTGGCCATGGTTATTGGCTGCTGTTTTCATAATAGAAAGAAAAACACCAAACCCAGAGCTGTCAATAAATTTTATGCCCTGAAGGTTTAACACAAGCTTTGTTTCGGGTTTGTCAAATAAACTTTTCAGTTCTTCTTTAACCGGCTCAGTAATAAGGGCATTAAACCGATCGACATTTTCGAACTGGGCTACTGTAACATTATTAATTTTTTCAACCTTTAGCATATTGTTGATATTAAATATATATATCGATATTATTTAGCACTTCGTCAAGTTCGGCCACAGCATCAGATGTTTCATCCCTGAACCTGCCGATAAAAATGGGGTACTTTTCTGTTTCCACACCAGCTTTAGCAATGTTTTCAAAGGTTTTAAGGTCTTTTGCCAAATCGTTCAACCCCATTATTGATATCGATGATTTTGCCTTGTGGGCAAGTTTTCCGAGGTTTTCATAATCTTGTTTGTCGTTTAAGGCACTCATTTGCTCAACAAATTCCACAACCTGACGTTTAAAAATTTCAATCATCTCAATAACAAGGGCTTTGTTCCCTGCCGACATGTCTCTCAGGTAGGTTAAATCAATCTTCATGGAGTGGTTAATATCTAAACTTAACAAATTTTGAATAAATATAATTTATTTTTTTATTTTATACTTATTTAAAATTCTACATTTAGAGAATTCAATTTTATGGCTTCAATTTTAAACACATTACGAATGAAAAACAAATTAAGGTATATTGTTCCTTTGCTGTTTATTGCTTTTCTGGCCAAAGCACAGGACGAGCAGGTTTCAGAAAAATACAAAACAGAGAAAATAGCCTCGCGAATATATAACGAAGGTATCGGCAGGGTACTCGAGCAAGATTACTATTCGGCACTTTTTTACTTCGACAGTGTTGTTGCCATTAAGCCCGACTTTGCTATGGCCTATAACGAGCGGGGAAAAATATACTGCTTAAAAGGAAGGTACAACGATGCTATCATGGAATTTGAGAAGGCTACAGATCTCGAAGCCAATTTTGGCGAAGCCTATTTTAACATGGCCTTTACACGTTTCTCTAAAGAAAATGCACAACCGGGCGAAAAAAAATTCACGGTTGCATCGTCCGACTTCGACAAAGCCATTCTGTATAATTACACAAAACCCCAGGCATACTATTACCGTGGGCTCATGAAACACATCGAGAATGACCTCGAAGGCGCTGTTGCCGATTACTCGGTTGCCATTGAGCTTAACCAGCAATATGCAAAGGCCTATCACGACAGGGGCCAGGCAAAAAGCAGCATGGGCGATTTTCAGGGTTCCATTTACGATTTCAGGATGGCTGTAACAATCGAACCTGGCATGGTAAGTGGTTATACAAACATGGGTATGGCAAAAAAACAGATTGGCGATTACCAGGGCGCCGAAAGAGATTTTACCGTTTCAATAAATATCGATTCGAACAATGTAGCAGCACTGAACAACAGGGGAAGCGTAAGGTTTATACTCGGAGACACTGAGGGTGCCGAGGCCGATTTTCTGAAGGCATATTCGGTTAATCCCGAATCGGCCGATATTATTTCAAATATTGCCAGTATCGAACATGGAAAAGGAAATTACGATAGCGCTATTGAATGGTTTAACAAAGCTATTGAAATCGACAGCAATTATGCCCCTGCCATACTTAACCGCGGGTTAACATACGAAATGCAGGGAAAACTTAACGAAGCCTGCGCCGATTGGTTTAAAGCTGCCGAACTCGGACTTGGGCAGGCAAATGAATATTTAAAAGAGTGTAACAAGTAGAAAATTACAGCCATGAGCAAAATAAAATATACAACAATATTATTGTTATTAACGGTTACTTTTAACTGCTTTGGACAACAAGGCCCATTGAAAATTAAGCGCAAAGAATTTAAAAAAGAAGAATTTGGCTTTAAAGAGGCCATACGCTCGGTGCGCGATGCCGAAGCCTTTTACTCATACGGCCCGGGCTCTTTCAGGGATGCACGCGACAGTTACATGGCTGCTTATACCTATAACCCAGAAAATGCCAAATTAAATTATATGATTGGCAAATGCTACTTATATACCGACAACAAATACGAGTCGATAAAATATATGCAGAAGGCATACGAGATAAACCCCAATGTGCATTTCGACATACACCTGCTGCTGGGCATGGCATACCATCAGGTGAACGAGTTCGACAATGCCATAGAAGAGTATAATCTTTTTCTCAGGAACCTCTCGAAAAAGCAAAATGCCATATACCAGGAAAGAGTGAACATGTTTATCCGGCAATGCAAGTTCGGCCGCGACCTGGTGCTCGATCCGAAGCGTGTTGTAATAAACAATTTAGGCGAAAAAGTGAATTCGGTTTTCGATGAATATTCTCCGGTTTTGCCCGACGATGCCAGCCAAATATATTTTACATCGAGACGAATGCAAAATTTAAAAAGCAAAAGGAGCATTATCGATGATAAATTCTTTGAAGACATTTACCACTCGAAATCCGAGAATGGCGAATGGGCATTATCGGAGCGCATGAGCAAAAAAATTCTTGAAAAGAAAAACACAACAAATATTGCAGTTGTAGGCCTATCGCCCCAAAAAGATAAATTGTACCTGTATAAAGGCAAAGAAGACAATGGCAATATTTTTTATTCGCAGCTTAAAAAAGATAAATGGGGAAAGCCAAAAAAACTCAAAAAGCTGAACACCAAGAAGAACAAAGAAACTTCGATGTGCATATCGTCGGACGAAAGCACGTTGTACTTCATTTCTTCAAACAAAAAAGACACATACGGGGGTACCGATATATACTTCAGTAAAAAGAAGGCCAACGGAAAGTGGGGAAAACCACAAAATATAGGCAATACGATTAACACTTTTTGGGATGAGGTTGGCGTAAGCCTTTCTGCGAACGACAGTACACTGTATTTCAGCTCCCAAGGGCACAATTCAATGGGTGGCTACGATGTTTTTAAAAGTACACTCGAAAAGGTAAACCTTTGGTCGAAGCCCGAAAACCTAGGCTACCCGGTAAACACCCCCGACGACGATGTTTTTTACACTGAAATGCCTGATGGAAAAACCGCCTATTATGCTTCAAACCGCGAATCGGGCATTGGCGGGTTGGATATTTACAAAATTATCTATCTCGGCGCCCAAAAAGATATGTTAATGGGGTTCTTGTCGGAACCACTTATGGGCATAAGGCCTCCGGAAGATAAATTCTATTTCGAAAAACCTAACCTGCTTACAGTCGATTCAAGGCTGCTCCTGCGTGGTTTAATAACCGACAGTGAAACAAACGAACCCGTTCGTGCTAAGCTTGAACTAATCGATCAGCAAAAAAACACGGTTGAGGGCATTGCTATTTCGGATTCTACCGGAAACTATAAAATATATTTGCCCGAACCTAAACCTTATGGTATCGATATTGCGGCCAAAGGGTACCTTATGCACATAGATGTGTTAGACTTGTCGCAGGAAAGCTCCGATGAAATAATTGTAAGGAATTTTACCCTTGAGAAAGTTGAGGTTGGAGCAAAAGTTGTTCTGCAAAACATATATTTCGAAACAGGCAAAGCAACATTAAAAGAAGAATCGTTTTACAGTCTCGATAAAGTTGTAAAACTACTTGTAAACAACGAAACCCTTCGCATAGAGATTGATGGCCATACCGATAATGTTGGCTCAGACAAAGCAAACCTGAAACTCTCTGAAGAAAGGGCCAAATCGGTGGTTAATTACCTGATAAGCCAGGGCATTTCGTATGAAAGGCTAAGCTATAAAGGCTATGGCGAGTCGATGCCAATTGCCCCTAACACAACCGATGAAGGAAAAGCCCGAAACAGAAGGGTGGAATTTAAAATACTGAGCAAATAACTGCTCTGTACGGGGACACATAAGCCTATGCCTAAGTACTTAAACTGTAATCAATACAGATAAAGGTACTTAGGCATTTTTTTTATATTATCGCGAGATAAAAGCTTTACCTGATACTAAATTTGAAGAAGGAAAGGTCGAAATAGCTAAAAATCTCTTTTAAACAAAGTGATTTCGGGTCCCCGGAGTTTTGCCCCGGCAATATTATAACAGAATCCCAACCCTTAAGCCTGCAATAAACTGGGTGCCAGTATATCCATAGTCGTAATAGCCCCGGTTATATTTTGTGGTAACATTTTGTGGCGAGCTATGAATAGAATAGCGCAGCCCAAACCCACAAAAGAAGTCGAAAAACAACGAAGGGTTTGCTTCGAGCTGGTACCCAATAATGGCGTTTGCGTTTATGGAATGTATGTAAAGATCGTATTTTAAATCGGCCATTTTCTGATAAACAAGGCCATCGGTACCGGTAAATTCAATCCAGGTATAGCTGTTACCATCAATATCGAAATATTTGTAACTTCCGCCATAAGCAAGGTAAAAACCCTCTGTTAGCGATTTTTTCGAAAGAAAGGTTTTCTTTAAAATGCCCAAACCGGCACCGGTAAGTTTATCGTAATTGTAAACATCGAAATATTCATCGCTGCCACCAAGGTTAAGCAGGTCTGCCGATGAATTATCGGAATAATAATATGGCGATAGCACAATCCAGTTTTGGGTGCCCTTTTTGTGCAAATCAAAATCAATTCTCAAACCATTTGTAAGAATATATTGTGGCACCCCAAAAACCATAAGCCCCGGCGATTTTTCAACAGCTTCCTCCTGGGCATAACCGGTAAATGAAATAAAAATAAAAACCAAAACCAGTATATATTTATTTTTCATGTCCTGTGTTGTTTTAATTGAATTCGTTATTAATATTTTGCCACTATTGAGGCAATAAACGTTTTAGCAGCCCTTGAAAGGCCAAATTATAAATATTATAAGGCAACACCAATGCGAAAGCCCAACAATAATATATTGCCGGTATAGTTGTAGCCAAAATAGCCATCGTTAAACCTGTTTGTATCGTTGCCCCCGGCTTCCATAAAACTGAACCTTGTGCCCAAACCGGTATAAATATCGAATGAAACAATTTCGTGCACCAGAATCTGGTATCCCAGCAAAACATCGGCCCCAAACTTATTTATTGTGGCATTTGCAGTAACATCATAATCGCCGGAATCGTCGATATATTCAATTTTAAAATAATTATACGATGGCCCATAAGCAAGGTAAAGCCCGTTATATTTTAAATTATCGACAGTGAAAATTTTATGGTAAGCATTTACACCGCCACCAACAAGAAAATTGAACTGGTTTTTATCATTTACAAATTCCTTTCCTTCCTTTTCGCTCAGGTAAAACTGCGGACATATTTGCAGGTAATGCCTTCCGGATATTTTTTTATCGATATCGACGCGTATCCCCCTGTTGATAAGATATTGAGGAACAAACGAATAAATAGACTTATTAAATTCCTGGTTCTGCGAAAAGGCTAGGTTAACTGAAGCATAAAGCAGGAAAATGACAGCAAATATTTTTTTCATACTGATATAGGTTTTCTGTGTTAATATAAGGTGCTCAGGAATTCCAGATCGTTTTCGGGGGTAATTAAATACTGGCTCAACCCGCTTTCGGTGGCAACAAGCAGCAAGGTATCAATGGGGATAACATCTACCGCAGTAACAGAAATTTTCTTAAGAAAAACAGGGTTTTCTTTATCGGCAATATTGAACACTTTTAACCCCTTATCGCAAACAAACAGAAGGTTCCCGCTAATACCCAGGCCCCTGGGGCTATCCATATTTATAACTTTAACAAGGTTTGGTGTTGCCGGGTTTGAAATGTCAATAATATCGAGTTCGTTCTGGCCCCTGGCACACGGACCGGAGCTGCTAAGCGTAGAATAGGCATAACTGCCAGACACCACTACCGGATCGCAGCTGTATGTATGACTGTAGGTAGAAAGGTGCATAGGGTTATGAGGCTCTGAAATATCATAGATATAAACACCCCAACGGGAACCCAGGAATAATAAATTACTTTTTGCAAAAATGGTTTCAATTTCAAAACCTGCATATAGTTCGTTTACTTTTTCCGGAATTTTCTCATTTGAAAGGCTGAAAACCTTCAGTGTATAATTATCGACCGTGTAAAGGCAATCTTTTGTAATGGTAAAGCGGGCTAAGGATCCGCCTGTGCCTGTAGATTCGCCTTTATCGGAAGAATAGTCTAAACTTCCTTCTTCACAGGCAATTACAAGCATAAACACAAACAATAAAATTTTTATCGGGTTTTTCATAACATTGTTCTTTTAGTTAATTTCTATTCTTTCTCCCAGCCAACAATAATAGTATTTCGCGGACGGTTCGTAGCAGTAAACATGTAGGGTATATATTCGAGATCGGGCGGTGTTGTTTCCGGAAAAACATTCTGCAAACGCCCTGTAACCCTTAAGTTGGCCAAATCGCTAATATCAACCGAAACTAAATCGGTAGCATTATCGGCCATGAGGCTATTGTTCTTTACGGCCATATCAATACATCCGGGAATGTTAATAAACCCAATTGCCAAAGGTTTCCGGGGATCGGAATTATCAATAATATGAATTCCTTTGTACTTTTCGTTCAAAAAAATGGTTTTGTCTTTATAATAAATTTTTCCAGGGTTTTCGATGGTTTGGGCTTCGCGGAATTTTACGCTTTTTTCAAGCTCGGTACGTTCCATAAGAATAGGCATATAGGCCGATCCGCTGGAAAAATTGTCGCGGGAAGAATTAAACAATAAAACCGTTAAAAACAACAATGGGTAAACTACTTTTTTCATAACATTCTGGTTTTGTATTTTATAACAGTGAGATGTTAAAATTCATTTATTGGTTGCGTTTGAATTATCAATATTTTCAGCTTTTCTGTTTTTTACATGGTTAAAAACCGGGTATCCGAAAACAGAAAGCAGAATAATAATAGTGCCTAAATAAAAGCCCCCCGACATAAGCTCGCCCTCGCCAAATAGCAGGTATGCAAGAACTATTCCATATACGGGCTCAAGGTTTATAGCCAGCGACACAACGTAGGCAGTAAGTTTCTTCATAACATCGACCTGCACAACAAAGGCAAAAGCTGTACAAACAGTGCCGAGCAAAAGCAAATAAACACTGTCGGAAAAACCCGGCAGCAAGTATTTTATTTTAAAGGTGCCCGATATAAAAAGATAAATGCTTATGCCTGTAAAAGCCCCCAGCATTTCATAAAAGCCAATTATGCGGGCAGGATATAATACTACCAGTTTTTTGTTTAGCACCGCAAACAAACCAGCCAGAAAGGCCGAAATTAATGCAACAGCAATACCCTGCCAATAGTGGGTTTCAAACCTAAAAATAAGATAAATTCCGGCTATTATAATCAGCCCGATAAATAGTTCTGCTTTGCTATGTTTTTTATTGAAGAAAAATGGCTCCAGGATACCCGTAAAAAGCGTGCCCGATGCCAGGCATCCTAATGCAACCGATACATTGGCGAGTTTAATTGCCCCGAAAAAGCTTATCCAGTGTAAAGCCACTACCAGTCCGACACTTGCAATTTTTAACCTGTCTTTTTGCGATAAGGCAAACTTCAATTTTTTAAAACCGATAAAAACACCCAGTGCAACAGTTGCAATTAAAACCCGGTGCCATACCAGATGAACAGCATCAAGGCTGATGAGTTTCCCGAAAATGGCAGTAAACCCATAAATAAAAACAATAATATGCAGCTTTAAATGACTGATTACAAGCCGATGTTCCACGCAGCAGTATATTTTACAGGTTTACAAAAAACAAGCTTATGCCCCCAATGCTTACCAGGGCGCCCAAAACTTCAATCGGGGTTACTTTTTGCTTATAGAGCAGAATGGCTGGTGGAATAATAAGAATGGGCACTATTGACATAATGGTAGAAGCAATTCCTGTTTTTGTATATTGTACGGCGAGCAATGACAGTGAAACGCCCAGGAAAGGGCCGAAGAACGAACCTATAGTAGTTGAAACCATGCCTTTACGGTTCGTCAGCGACTTAAAAATGCTCCCCCACCTGCCTAATACCGAAACCAAAACAGCAAAACCAAACATGCCGGCAAGAAGCCTGATTTGGGTTGCTGCAAAAGCATCGTAGCCCTGCATGCCTAACTTACTCAGCACAAGGCCTACGGCTTGCCCTAATGCACCACCAAGCGCAAAAAAAATTCCCTTGGGCGATAGTTTTAGCCTGAATTTCCCATCGGCAGTGTTCCGGCTGAATATTGCCAGGGCAATTCCGCCAACGGTTAAAACCATACCGGTTAAATTTATTAGCGACAGCTTCTCGCCCAGCACAGCCCAACCTGTAATTGCAGTTATTGGGGGCACAAGTGTCATAATTAACATGGCAAACCTCGAACCAATAATGGTGTATGACTTAAAAAGCAGCAAATCGCCAAAAACAAAACCTACAAACCCCGAAAGGGCCAACCATAGCCAGTTATGGGTGGTTGCATCGGCCGGGAGCAGGCTGCCCCTGTAGAAAAATGTAAAAGCACTAAGAAAAACAAAACCTATAAACAAGCGGATAATATTAACTGCCAGGGAGCCAATTTTAAAACTTGCCCTTTCAAAAGCCAGGGCAGTTATTGTCCAGAAAATAGCTACAGCAAGGGCTGCCAATTCACCAGTATAATTTAGCATCGAAATTTGTTTATGTATCGGACAGATACTGTTAATGTAATTACAAGCTAATAAACTCAATTATATCTTTCTTACGGCCTTTCACAATAAAGCGCATATCTTTTTCAAGAACAACCTCGGCAGCCTCAAGGTCTTTCTTTTCAACAGCATTCCACTTTTCCAGCACCGGGGTAGAAAACTTTTTATCGAGTTGTTTTAAGGCCAGGAGCTTAATATTGTGTTCTGTTTTAAAGTCAATATCTTTAATAGTTTTGCCAATATATTCATCGGGAATGCTTACTTCGGCAATTTTAATCTCGTCAGAAATATTATAAATGCTCCATACCCCTTTCATAATTAACTTTTCAGCAAAAAGACCGGCAGTTTCGTATTCGGGGTTAATGGTATTCATAACCCCGATAGAGTTCAAAACTGTTTTATGCACAAGCGAACTTTCGCGGCTATAAAGGTTTGTTACGCCCAGCTTTTTGAGCAGTGCAGTAGTCATTACCGATGAGCCAAAATCGTCGCCAATACATACAACAACCATATCGGCATCTTTCAGGGGAAGCGTTTTTAAAGCATGTATATCCGTAATGTCCATGCTTACCGTATTTTTGATAGTATCTTTAAAGAACTCAACCTTCGACAATTCCTTATCGACACCTATTACATCGTGCCCAAGGGCTGTAAGCTTTTTGCCCAGCGATGCGCCAAAATTGCCCAACCCGATAATTACAAAGTTCATTTTAAAACCAGTTTTAGTTAATTACAATATTTTCCTTCGGAAAACGATATACCATAGCCCTTGTTCTGCGAAAAACAGCAAACAACAGGGTTAGTACGCCCATTCTGCCCACAAACATCAGGCAAATAAGCAATACCTTCGAAGCACTGCCCAATGCAGGTGTAATGCCCAGAGAAAGCCCCACAGTGCTGAATGCCGAGACACACTCAAACAAAATATTTAAAGCTCCATGCTGAGGTTCTATTAAGTACAGAAGCAGCGATGAACTACCGAGAATAAGTATTGAAAGGATAATAATAGCAAAAGCCCTGTCAACCGAACGTTCGTGTATTTCCCTTTTATGGAATTCAATATGGTTTTTCATTCGGGCAATACGCATGGTATTTAGCACAGCAATAGCAAAAGTGCTGGTTTTAATACCCCCCCCGGCGGAAACCGGCGATGCCCCTACCCACATCAGGAATATAGTAAGCGCAATGGTTGCCACCGAAAGGCTGGCATAATTTACCGAATTAAACCCGGCTGTACGTGGAGTTACACTGCCAAAGAAGGCATGTGCAATTTTATCGGAAAAGCCCATTTCGCTGAGAACTCCATTGTTCTCAAATAAATAGAAAAAGAATGTGCCTGTGCCCAAAAGGAATATTGTTGTTAATACAACCAGGCGGGTATTAATATTAATAATTTGAGGAATAATAGCTTTTTTCTGTTTCCTGAACAACATGCTAAACAATGCGTTTAATTTAATTTTCAGAAATGCGTATAAGTTCAATAAAATTGGAAATCCTATGCCCCCCAATATTATAAGAAAGGATAGAGAATACAGCAGTGGCACGGAGCTTCTGGTACTAATGTCGTATATTCCACTGCTTAGTGTTGAAAAGCCTGCGTTGCAAAAAGCAGAAACCGAATGGAACACCGAAAAGTAAATTCGCTGTTCGATAGATGCAAAATAGTCTGTGTCGAGACTAAAAAAGATAAATATTGAACCAATAGCCTCAATAACAAGTGTAAACAATATAACCTTAATAAGGGTTTTTCCGATTTCCGAAATATTGTCTTCGCTAAAAAAATCGCTAAGCACCAATTTTTCCGAAAACGATGAAGAATTACCCTTGAAAAAATACCCAAAAAAACTGGTAAATGTCATAATACCAATTCCTCCCGCCTGAAACAGAAGCAAAATAATGCTTTTCCCAAAAATGGTAAAATCTTTTGAGGTATCTAAAACAGTAAGCCCAGTAACGCACACAGCGCTGGTCGATGTAAAAAGTGCATCGATATATTTTATAGGCTGTGTAGTAGCTGTTGGCAACATAAGCAGAAGCGAACCTACAAAGATAATAAGCCCGAAACTTGCCATAAGCAGTTGGGCCGGGTTTAGCACCAGGCTTGCGCGTTTTACATCGAAACGCGAAAACTCAAACACAAACAAGCCAAATACCAGCAACGAATAAAAGTAATGGTTGTTTAGCCAGCTAATGTTCTTATCGATATTAAAAGTAATGGTTGAAAAAATAAGCAAGGAAATCCCTAGAAAAATAATAAAATCGATGGTATAACTCCTGAAGCCTACACAAACAATTACCCTTGCAAGGTAAAGTATGGCTGCAAGCGATAAGAATGAATAATACTGGTTGCCAATATAGCTTAATACCGAGCTGTCTTGTTCGTGGAAACCAATTTTGCTTATAGCCGCCAAAGTAAGGGCAAACAAAAGCCCCAGCAAAAAGTTGTTTATTACCGGACGAAGAATTTTAACAACAAACTTAGCGTTTGATCTTGACCCAAAAAATGGCCGGTTTGTGTACATATTTTTTTAAAAAACCCGACAAAAATACTGTTTAAATACCTATTACCATAATTATTAGCCATAAAAAAACAAATCCGCTCCCGGATAAATTTTTATGTAGGGTTCCGCTACTTTTTATCGTGCATTGTCCATATCAGTTTCGAGGTATCAAACCCCAGGTTCATGGCCAATTGAAGGTACCGGCCTTTTATTTCCTCAGGCATAGTGGTTTCCCTTGAAAGAATCCACAGGTAACTAAAGTTTTTGCCAGCAACAAGAGCGTACTTATATTCATCATCAAGTGCAATAACATTATATCCCGAATAGAACGGGCCGAAAAACGAAACTTTAAGCATTGCCACCTGTGGCTTATCGATAAATTTTGCTTTGCCAATGGCTTGTTTCCATTCCTGGGTAACGTAATTATAGCCTCGGTTTTCAACTTTTATTGTCCCGTTAGGGTTTAAAGAATAAGTGGCAGTAACATTATTTAGGTTTTTCTCAAAACGAAAATCGAAACGGGCAATTTCATACCAGGTGCCGGTATATTTTTTGGCATCGAAAGAACCTACTGCTTCTACCCCTTTGGGTATCGATGCACATGAACCTAAGGCAATTATGCCGATAATTGGCAACACAATTTTTCTGATAGCCATAATTTTATTTTTAAAATTTAAGAATTCTGTTTCAATGTCGTTTAGTTAAGAAAAAATGTAATACATGAAACCCTTTCACACACCCCATAATCCCCTGAAGGGGAAAACCAAACGCGCTGTTCCCTTTAGGGAATTTAAGGGTGAGCGTGCGGAAATACTGTTAACTAAACGACATTAAATTCTGTTTTATTAATTTATTTAAGCACCATAAAAACTGCACATACTTTGCTGTTTATATTTCCGGCAATAAAACCGTTAATGCATTTCGAATCAATTTAAACATTTTTTGGGAATCAGGGTTATAACTGTTAAATTTTATTCGCCCTGAAATGAGAATATGGTCAGTTCATCCGTGTTATCTCGACACAAAAGGCTTGGTAGCATTGTGGCGCGAAACCCTGTTGGCAAAAAATGTCCTGGAAGGCAACACTAAGGGGTATAAAAACCATCCGCAGCTCGAAAGGTTTAAATCGGTGCAAAAGCCTGTTGAAGCAATAAACCAGTATTTAACCGATGTATATTACGAAGCGCTGAAGCGTGGTTATAGTTTCGATAAAGAAAAAATTAACTATAAGTTTTCTCCTGTAAAAATGAATGTAACGACCGGTCAGCTTCGTTTTGAGCGTGAACACCTGTTGAAAAAACTCCAAACAAGGGATACTGAAAAATACTCCAAACTAATTTCGTTAAAAGAGCTTCTCCCCCACCCCATGTTTACTGCTACTGAGGGCAATATTGAGGAATGGGAAAGGTTTTAAGTTCAAAGTTTAAAGTTCAAAGTTCAAAGTTCAAAGTTCAAAGTTCAAAGTTCAAAGTTCAAAGTTCAAAGTTCAAAGTTCAAAGTTCAAAGTTTAAAGTTCAAAGTTTTAAGTTTAAAGTTTAAAGTGAGCAATGAACGGTGAACAGTTGAAAAAATCATTTTTATCATTCATGAATTCACTTCATTTCTTTCATTCCCTTCATTCATTAATTCCCTTCATTTCCTTCATTTACCCCTTCTCAACCACAACCTAATTACCCGTGTTTGGCAATAAAAAGAAAACGCTGCCTAAATGTATATCAGACAGCGTTTTTAACTAATTGTATCCTGTACTATTTTTTCCAATAGTAACCACAACTAATCACAACTAATCCTAATCTTACTCTATCGTACTATGAATTTTTCTGTCAGTATCTGGTGTCCTGCACTTAGTTTAACAATATATAAGCCGCATGCAAAGCTATTGGTGCTAAAGGATATTTCGTTCGAGCCGGCATTGCCATTTAAAAGCTGACTATAAACAATTTTTCCGGAAATATCCATTACCTGAATGTTAGAGGTTTGCGGTACATTCAGTTTAAAGTTAACAGAGGCATATTTAGAAATCGATGAACAAAATACCGTAATATCATTGGTTTCTTCCAAAACTGGTTTTAGTGCGGTCGATGAGCAGGGCGATCCGCCGGTTAACCAAACAATTGAGTTTTTGATCACCTTCCAGAAATCGGCGGTAGCATTCCCTTCTCCGATAAAGCCATGGTGAATGCCCCATAAAACAGTTCGTTTGGTTGTATTGTTTTCGTTTATTTTCCAGAGAAATGCCGAAGTATTTTCGCCCCCGTCTTTCAATTCTTTTATCGACCCCAACAAAATAGCATTTCCGGCAACATCGGTTACTGTTGATTTTTCGAGGTTGAAAGTCTGGCAGTGGGCATCGGTTATGGAAGGGGTGCCGTCGGTACCGGTTGACCACACAAGTTCGGAGCCCTCGGTATAATTACAAAGAATATCGTTGTTGTTTTCAACATACATAGTCAAAGCACCGGCAGCAATATCATAAGTCCGGTGTAAAAACCAGTCAACATCGGCCTGGGCAGCATAAAGCGGACTGGTTGGCCTGTGGTTCATGTACGATTTCAGGTTTAATACCGCAATGGGCCAACCTTCGTTGCCTATCGTAACATAATCGGCCGAGCCCCCGTTCTCAGATAAAACTGCCGCATCAAATGCCCCAAATTCGGCAGCAGTCATAAGCTTGTAGTCGGCTAAAAGTTTATGGGTTACACTAAAGCCTTCTATCGATTCAATTTGTTCGATAAATTTTTGGATAGTGGCATCGGCATCGGGCGCATTTGCGCTAACAAATAAAATACTTTTCTGGGCAAAAAGCTGTGTACAAAACATTGTTGCCAGAATCAATGGGTAGATTTTTTTCATGGTAAAATTGTTTTATCAATTGTTGTTTGCCTGCCTATTTTGCAAGGCTGACTTTTTTTAACCGTATTGTTCTATAAAATGCGAGAAAAACAGTTATGCAAATATAAATATTTTTACAAATTATGCAATCGTTTGCTTGTATCTAAAATATGTTTTTAGTTGTTAATTAAGACTTTCAACGTAATTATTGTTAGTTTTTAAGGCATTCGTTTGCACTTATAATAAATAATATATTCGGCGTTAAAAAAACGCTGGCAGGCAGAATTCAAAGGGCAGAATATTTCTTATATTTGGCCAATAAACAATCATGTCTGACTTATTTGCAATAACAATGAAAAAAATACTTGCCTCAATTATTTTTGTATCAGTTTTTTGTTCATTAAATGCCCAGGTTATAAAGTTACAGGTGGGTACAAGCATTTCAAAACTCGATTGGAAAATTCCTACAACCAATGATCAGTTATACGATATGGCCTTCACAGGCAACTCGTTTTTTCTGGGGATTGATTATTTAAAGAATGGCAACTACAACCTTACAACCAATATTGGTTACCTTCAGAAAGGTGGAAAGTCCGAATCAGAGTTATCCGATCCCTGGGGCATATTCACAGGCCAGACAATTGTTGACAAACCAACTCTCAATTACCTGTCTTTTAACACTGCCATCGATTTTAATTATCCGCTTTCCGAACAGGTGTTGCCCTTTATTTGCGGAGGCCCAAGGATAGATTTTTTGATTGGGCACAGCGATGATTTTTCTTATTTGGAAAAAAACGATGAACTGAAAAAAATTGCCTATGGGCTCTTGTTCGGAGCTGGTATTAAGTTAAACATTTCCAAAATTCAGATAGGGCTGAAAGGCGACTACTACCTGAATTTCAGTAAAATAGCTGAATGGAACGAAAGCCTGCTTAGGACAGCCGGCGAAATTACCGATGATACTTTTACCCTAATGCTGTCGTTAGGTTACGCTTTTTAAAAAACCCGACATATATCTGTAAGGCTGCTTTTCGCAAAGATGCAAAAACGCCTTAATAACTCAGGGGTCAGGCACAAACTAAAAAAAAACATCGGTTTTTAGGGGGCTGTTTTTTTAAAATTGTCAGATACAAAACGGCAATCATGAAAACTATTTCCAGAATATTTGCAGCAGGGTATATTATTCTTATTCACCTAAGTTCTTTTTCCCAGCCGGTTAACTGGGGCAATGCACCTCAAAAAGGACTGGTTTTTCAAATCACAAACAAAGAAGCACAAAAGTTACTAACAAGGGCAAAACCCGATACTGTTTTCGATGGTTTATTGTATAACCTGGTCGATTCGTTCGAAGTTGAAAAAGGATGGATAAACCATTGCCCGAAAGGGCATTTTGTTTTGGTAAAGGTTGAAGGGAACAAGCTGCATTGCTCCTATACGGGAGTTTTTCCATACCAGGTTTTCCTGTTCAGGGAATATGGGGCACTTTCGTTGCAGGTAACCGATTTCAGTGGGAATGTGCGCACCGATGCAAAAGTAAAACTTAAATATAAACGCCTGCGCCCTGACCCCGAAAGCAAAACTTACAGGCTCGAAAACGAGTGGATCAATGCAAAAAATCAATTTGCAACTGTTGAACTTGACGGTTTCCGGTCGGTGTTCCAGATTGTAAAGCACGATGTGCCGGAATGGCATAGCGCATACAGCCACTACCAAAGCCCTTCGTTCTATAGTTACTTAATTACCGACAAGAACAAATACAGGCCAAACGATATGTTGCGGTTCAAATCGTATGCATTGTCGGGCAATAAATTTCCCCTGCGCCGTGAGCTTGAAGTATGGGTGTCGGGGTATAAAAAAAACATTAAACTCAACAAGATAAAGCCCCACAGGCCGGGCAGCTATGCCGGGGAATTACAATTGCACGATTCGCTTAATCTTGTGCTGGACAAGACATACAACCTTCAATTGCGCGAAAAAAACGGTAAGATGGTTTCAAATTGCAGTTTTATGTACGAAGATTATGAACTTACCGGCAATAAACTCAATGTTCAGATAACCAACACAAAACACTATTTTCCGGCAAAAAACGAAATTACCATTACAGCAACCGACATAAACGGATTGTTGCTCAAAGATGCGAAAGCTTTTATTCTGGTGCGCACCAGGAACATTTCAAAAACTTTTCAGCCCCTTATCATACTGCCCGACACATTGAGTTATTTTCAAATCGATCTCGATCCGGCAAAACCTACCACGGTTGAAATTCTTCCTGGTTTATTCCAGATGTCGAATACCGGGTACGAAGTGCAGGTGGTTGTGCTCAACACTCAGTACCAACGCATGGAGCAAACTGTTTCGGCAGATTTTTTCTATTCGCAGTACGAACTAATAAACAAACTTTCAAACGACAGTATATGTTTCGACATCATAAAAAACGGCGAACCATTAACAAATGTGCCGGGCTGTATTGCTTACAACAACAATCCCGACAGTTTTGCCATAGTTTTCCCTTATAAAGAAAAAATAAACCCACTGGTTTCATCAATAAAGCTTAGCTGTTATTATAAATCAGGCATTTTTAACCTGGCCCATATAAGCCCCAAAATTGAATTATCGGGTGGAATACAAAAAGACAGTTTTAACATATCGCTCATTAACCCTCATCAACTCGATGTTTCGTGGTATGTTTACCAGGGAGCGGAACTTTTAAAGAAGGGTTTTGGCAAAGAGTTTGAATTTCGTTCGCTCATAGAAAACAGGCTGAAAACTTATTACGTTGAACTTATTTACACTTTCGGGGGACAGGATCAAATAAAGCGTTTCCCTTTTGTTTTCAGGGAAGAGTTCCTGGATGTTACCCTCAACGTTCCCGATAAGGTTTACCCCGGCCAAACCATCGATGCGGAAATACGTGTTACCAACCAGCTGGGAAATCCGGTTAGTGGGGTCGATCTTACTGCTTTGGCGGTTACCGGTAAGCTTAACTACCACTTGCCCGACCTGCCCTACTATGGAAGCAGTTCGATACCGCGGCCAAAAAGTGCACATTTTACCAAAAACGACATAAACTCCCGATCCGCAGTTATTAAGCTAAACTACCAAAAATGGCATAACCTCTTTCAGCTCGACACCATGATTTATTACCAGTTTACCTATCCGGGCAGGGAGCCGTTTGTTTATCTTTTCGATAGTAACGACAGTACCCAGTTTGCCCCCTACATTATGCAAAATGGTATGGCCGTTCCAATTTATGTAATTGAAGTCGATCGCAACCCCGTATATTTTTCATGGGCCAACAGGCCAAAAGAATATTCGTTTTATATTTCCCCCAACCAGAAACATTCTATAAGCCTGCGGCTAAACGACAGGGTTGTTGTGCTCGACTCTTTGATGTTCGAAGCAGGAAAGAAAACCGTTATTAGTTTTGATATGAACAGCCTGAAAAAATATTCTCAGGAAATTAAGCTTTCGAACCAACTGACCCCTGTTGAGCGAAACCGCTACAAACCTCTAATGTCATCGGTAAATTATTCCAACGGCAGCTATGCCTGGCTGGAATCGGAAAAAGAGTTTCTGCCACTGTATAATGTTTATAACAATAAGTACACTAGTTATGGTACCTTAAGTATTGGCCCCTCACTACAGGGGAAGAAAACATATTCCCTGAATGGCTCATACCAGATAGTTTACACCCATACAGGAGGGTTTTCTTATGCTTTTGAAGACAATATTGTGTATAAGCTCACGGCTTCGAACCTTTTGCCTGGGTATTTGGATGGCAAACCATTCAACCCCATGCTGAATGTGAACGACCGGGTTATGAACAAAAAACGCTTTCTTGAACGGCAAGCTTCAGGTGGCATTATATGGCAGCCACAAACCATCGATATTGTGGCCCCGGAATCGAGAATAAAAATTATACTGCCCCAAGAGGTTACCGGCAAAGGGGTATTCAACCTGTATTTTCAAAATTGTGAGAGCAAAGCAATACTGTCGCCCTGTTTCGACAACCAGTATCAAAGCAAACTCGAATTTTTCGCCTTGCCCCGGGGTTTTTACAGAATTATTGTTTTATACAACAATGGCACATATTTGCAAATGGACAGTGTAGATATAAGCAGGCATTCAACCCTGGTTGCCGACTTTGGTTATTTGCCCATTTGTCGGCCCGATACGTTTTCATCGCGATTGGTGCTCAACCTTCCGGGGCGAAATTACAATTGTTACAGTAACGCCACAGATAATAAACCCTCGCCAAGGTACGAATATATCCAGGCAAGCAGCCCGGGAAATATACGCGGCATTATTTTCGATGAGAACAATGATCCCCTGCCGGGAGCATGTATTGTAATAAAAGGGACACAGAAAGGAACAATTACCGACATCGATGGCCGCTTCTCGCTGCAAATTGATGATTTTACGGCAACCCTGGTGGTTTCTTTTATCGGTTATTTAATGGAAGAAATTGAAGTTTCGGCAGGTTCTGAAGTAATGTTGTCGATGACCCCCGACATTTCTGCCCTCGAAGAGGTTGTTGTAATCGGTTATGGCGTACAACATAAAAGTATGCTAACAGGAGCCGTTTCGAGGGTTAGTGGCGAAAGCAGCATTGCTCCCGACATAATGGATGAAGAAACTAAAACAACAGATATAACCGATACCGATGCCGAAAACAGGCTTTACCAGGAACTGCTGAACCTAAAAAGTATCCGATCGTCGTTTTCCGATGTAGGCTTTTGGGAGCCACGCTTATATACCGACAGAAAAGGCGAATCGAAATTTACAGTAACCTTTCCCGATGATATTACCCGCTGGGACGCTTTAGTTTACGCCATGAACCGCAACCTTCATACCGGCACGGCACGCAAGACCATAAAATCGTACAAGCCACTTATGGCAGAACTCCATGTTCCTAACTTCCTTGCAAGGGGCGATTCGGCCTTTTTCCTGGGGAAATTGTTAAACTATACTACCGACAGCACAATTTCCGGAACGGTAAACTGGAGCGGTACAGGCAATGCTTTTGTTCGAAATGTTGCTTTCGGGCAGTATCGCACCGATAAACTGCCGGTTTATGCAGCAACTGCCGACTCAATTACCACACGTTATGTATTTACCCGCAACGATGGCTATACCGATGGCGAAGAACGCACCGTCAGGGTAATTGAGCAGGGCACCGAAAGGGCCGAAGGTTCGCTTTCTGTATTGCAAAATGGCGACAGCCTGCATATCGAAGCACCTGAAAACACAACACTTACTGTTGAAATATTGAGCAGCCAGCTCGATATTTATGCAGGGGAGGCATATAACCTGCTTCATTACCGTTACGATTGTAACGAACAGCTTGCCTCAAAACTCGTAGGCTTAATTAATTATAAGCTTTTGATGCAATACGAAGGCAAGGCGTTTAAATACGACAAAAACGTGAACGATATTGTTAAACGCTTGCTGAAAAACCAGAACCGGGAGTTTTTATGGTCGTGGTGGAATGTTACGGGCAATACTTCGCATTGGATGTCAGCCCATATTCTCCGGGCATTAAAATGTGCCAAAGATGCCGGTTACGATGTCCCTCTGAACATCGAAAACATTGCCCGGAAAGCGACTTACCAGTTCGATTTCCTGAAATCGTTCTCGATTTACGATATCGATTTGCTTCATTCATTGGCCACCTGGGGCGCTGCAATAGACTATGGCGAGTATCTGCAGGTGATGGACTCGCTTCTTTTGGAAAAGGAATTTTTCTCCGATGCGTATGGCCAAAAATATGAATACAGGTATTCTTTGCTTACCGAGAAATTAATGCTGCAGGAAATACGGCAGATAACCGCGAACGGTTATGAACGCGACAGCCTTCTGAAATACAGAAAAGAAGGGATATTAGGCGAAATCTTTTTCTCCGACAACAAGCCATCGGCATATTGGCACAACAATACACTTTTGGCCAATGCAGCTGCCTACCGGTTAATAAAGAACGACACTCTCCTGCATGGTTTGCGCGCTTCCATGCAGCTGTATTTCCTGGGCCAGCGAAAAAATGGTACATGGAACACATACCAGTCGGCCAATATAATTCAATGTATCTTGCCCGACATAATTGCCGGGCGATCGTCAAAAAGACAGGTAGCGACTGTAGCCCTTGCTGGAAAAGAAAACAAAACAGTATCGGAATTCCCTTTTCGCATGGTTCTGAAAGAAAAGGAGAAACTAAGTGTGTATAAAAGCAGTGGCGTTCCGCTCTATTTCGTTCAGTACACCAACGAAAGGGTTACACAGGCAAAAACCGGGGTTGAAGGGTTTAAAATACATACTTCCTTTCTTTCGGGAAGCAACAAGCTAAAAGCCGGAGAACCCGTTGTGCTTAATATTGAGGTGGAAGTTATTAAAGATGCAGGCGCCGAGCATGTTATGATAGAAGTGCCCATACCCGGGGCATGCAGCTATGCCGACAAGCGACAGGCACAAAACAGTGTAGAAACCCATCGCGAATATTTCAGCGACCGCACAGTACTGTTCTGCGAAAATATGAAAACCGGCAAATACATTTTCCAGGTTAACCTATTGCCCCGTTTTACAGGCAAATATCACCTGAACCCGGCACAGGTTTCGTTAATGTATGTACCGGTAGTGAATGCTAATACCAACATGAAGGTGGTTGAGGTATGGGATTAAATTAAAGCTTATAGGCGAGGTTAAAGAATTCTTTGAGTTTTTTCTTGTCTTTAATAACATATTTATCCTCAGAACATGCTTTTACCACATCGGGCAAAACGTTGAACAAATCTTCCAAAGCTGTATCGGAACCTGTTACCAGGCTGTAAAAGCTTGCTCCGTCAATTTCCCTGATGAGCTCATTTACCGGGCATTTTTCGCCTTTGTCCTTGTCCGAAGGGGTAAATGGTTTATTGTACCGGTCGCCCTTTTTAGGTATAATTGCAACATAAAATGCTGTGTAACCCTTATAAATGCTCGATTTTGGGCTTACCTGTTTTTCTAAGGAATAGTACAAATCGGAAAGTTTTCCGCCCGAAATGGTGTTATATTTATTTTTAATTTCTGCTATTACCTTGTTTTTATCCGACAACAAGTCAATTATATTGCCTACACCCTTATTTGTCCAGTCTTTTGAATATCCAAGTATGTTTTGATGGAAGTCGCCGATATGGTTTTGTAGTGTTTTCTGTGCCTGTCTTGTTGTTTCGCTGTTTAACCAGGTAGTATAGTCAATTTCAAAGCCCGACATCTCAAAAAGGGCAGCAAACGGGTCAATTACATTTTTGCCAAATTCCTTTATAGCCGATATTTGGGCGCTTTTAGCGATATAAAGCAATTGTGTTACTTCATGAATCAGGCCTGTATCTGGGATCCAATTTAAATAGGGCATTGGCTTAAAGGTTTATGTGAAAACAAACCATAAAAATAAAAAATATTTTAAGCCTTAACCTGTTCTATATATGAATTTCATTTATTGAACTGAAAAAATCAGTTCTGTTTAGGATAAACCTTATTTAAGAACCGAATAATTGAATATCCGACTTCTTTAGCAAAATTAACAGGCACCGCATTGCCTATTTGTTTGTATTGTTGCGATACGGAGCCAGCAAAAACCCAACTGTCGGGAAATGTTTGTATCCTTGCATATTCCCTTACTGTAAAGGGCCTTGTTTCTTCCGGGTGGCAACGCTCTGTTTGTTTCTGGGCAGGGCTGCAAGTGAGGGTCAAGCTTGGTTCTGCCCAGCTCATCCGTCTTGCCATTCCAGTTTTGCCCCCTCCTAAATGGTAACTGCCTCCCATGTAACGCTTTTGTATCTCAATGGGCAAATCTCTCCAATATCCTCCTTCAGGAACCAGGTCTAACACTTCTTTCTTGCTTTTGGGATATTTTGAGCCTGCCGATTCAGGAACATCACAATTATACAATTCGCCTTTTTTTAAGGCATCTTTTAGTGTGTAAACTTTCTTATAGGGTTTTGGGAATTCAAACAAATGATGGTTTAAATCTTTTCTTACACCAACAATTAAAACCCTTTCCCTTTTTTGCGGGACTTTATAAAAGATTGTTTTAAAAATTCGTGGGGTTATTACGTTGTACCCAATTTCATCCAATATAGAAATCATGCCTTCTATCGTCCTGCCATTTTCATGTGTGAGCAAACCGCGCACATTTTCCCCAATAAAAATTGCAGGGTTTGTCTCCTGCACTACCCTTGCAAATTCATAAAACAAAGTGCCCCGTGCATCGTTAAGCCCTAATTTTTTGCCGGCATAGCTAAAAGCCTGGCAAGGAAAGCCTCCGGTTACAATATCCACTTTTCCGTTTAGCTGTGAAAATGAAATGTTTTTAACATCATCCTCAATAACGTTCCAATTGGGTTTGTTTTTTCTAAGGGTTTCGCAAGCCCAATGATCAAATTCATTCAGGGCCAAACACTTTATTCCTGCTTCTTCTAACCCAATAGCCAGCCCGCCTGCCCCGGCAAATAATTCAATAGCGTTAAAATCCCTGTTTGCAATTGTTTCATTATTTTCCTCTGTTGGGGCAAAGAGAAAATCAAGGCTTTCAAAAATCTTAAGCTGATCCTTTCGATAAGCACGATAATTACTCATGGGCTCACGTACTGCTGTCAGTTTCCCGCTTTTGTCCCAGCGCCTCAGGGTTTCTTTGCTAACAGAAAGTAAATCTGCAACTTCCGAGATTGAATATAGTTTTTCCATTATGTAACCACATTAAACAACATTACACATGGTTACAAAATTAGTTTTATTTATTAATCATAATAGCCTAATTTGGCCTTTTAATTATTAACAATTATTAATTTTGAAGCAATATTCAGACAATCATATAGTTGTGCCCAGGTTTAATGAAAAAAATGGCTTTTACACTACAAAGCAGCGATCGGGGCTTATGCGAAAAATTAAGTCTAAAAATACAAAGCAAGAGTTAAAGCTAAGAAGGGCGCTTTGGGCACTTGGTTACCGGTATAGAAAAAATTTAACTTCTTTGCCCGGAAAGCCAGATATTGTATATCCAAAATACAAACTGGCAATATTTGTAGATGGTGAGTTCTGGCATGGATTTAACTGGCAGGAGAAGAAAGAAAAAATCCAAACCAACCGTGCTTTCTGGGTACCAAAAATCGAAAGGAACATGCAGCGCGACAAGCAGAACAACCAATTACTCATTGATAATGGCTGGCATGTAATGCGTTTTTGGGAAAAGGGGCTTAAAGAAGACTTTGATGGGTGTGTCCAAAGAATTATTGGCTATATTCACGAAAAAAAACCAGGACAAAACCGGATGTAGATTTTTTTTCTGCAACGTGCTTGTTTTTCAAGCTATTGAGTATATTTGTACAATAAATGCCCGATAGCCTGTTTAATGGAAAGTTTTATAAACTCCTTTTCTGGCAATAGATGTATTGCAAGGTATGACACTTGCTGAAAATATGGCTTTAAAAGGCTGTCGAAAACAGTCGTTGAAAGGCTCAATTATTATTTTTTTTTGGTTTAACTGTTTAATCCTAAAACAACATATATTATGAAAAACCTTATCGTATTATCCCTTGCGCTATTCTCTGTTTTTAGCCTTACGGCCCAAAACCAGGCCGATTTAAAGTACAATCTCGAGATTCAAAAATCCTACCGTGTAAAAAACACCAGTGTACAAAACACAACCCAAACTGTGCAGGGCATGCAACAGTCGGTCCAGACCAATAATTCGGTGGTGTTATCTTTAAAACCCTTAAAAAATATTGAGGGTGCTTTTATTGCCGAAGTGCGGTTCGATACCATTATTACCCTTGTTAGCATGCCCCCGATGGAAATAAACTCTTCGCGCCCCGGCGATTTGAATTCGTCTGATATATCGAAAGTTATGGAATGTATTATGAACCGACTGAGCAACAGCACTTTTCTGGTCAAATTTGCTGGTACCGGACATGTTATTGAAATTATGAACTTAGAGACAGCTTCTGCTGGTATTTTGCAGGGAATCGATTCGGTACAGGGACCTATGGCCGAAATTATTAAAACCCAGGCAAAAAACATGGTACAGCCCGGAGCAATTAAGAGCATGATTGAGTCGGTTACAGCTTACCTGCCCGGTAAAGAAATAAAAAAGGACGAAAAGTGGGAAACCAACCTGCTTATTTCATCAGGCGGTATGGACATGAATGTTTCCTCGGCTTTTCTGCTTTCTGCTATAGATGGGAACCAGGCAAAAATTGCCGGTGACTTAGTTATTGAATCGGGCCGCAAACCTATGAACATGCACGGGGCTGAAATTATTCCCGATATCCGCGGTGTAGGCAAATCGGAAATCACTGTTGACACCTCTACGGGATGGGTTATTAAAGGCACAAGCAAGCAACAAATGAAAGGCGAAATGAGTGTAAACGCCCAGGGCATGTCGATGCAAATACCTATTGAAATAAACAGCGACAGCGAAATTGTTGCATTGCCTTAAACTGTTTACTGTTGTTTGGGCTGTCCAAAAAGTGCGGAACATAGCTTTTGCAATCTCTATTCAATGTGGTTTAGTTAAGAAAAAAAGTAATAGATGAAACCCTTACACTCACCCCTTAATCCCCTGAAGGGGAACCTCAAACGCGCTGTTCCCTTTAGGGGATTAAGGGGTGCGCGTGAGGAAATATTGTTAACTAAACGATTGAATCTCTATTCTTGAAAATCATTTTTATTCCCTTCGATGAAAAAAATACAATTTCTGATTCTTGCATTTTCCTTTTCCTGTTTGGCCAATGCCCAGTCTGTAAAGGGATACGTGTTTTCTTTGCCCGACAACAAGCCGGTGGAGTTTGCCAATGTGCTAATTCTTAACCTGCCCGATTCGGTAATGGCCAAAGGGGTAGTATCGTATCCCGACGGACAGTATTCGGCCGATAATATCAAGCCCGGTAAATACTATATTAAATCGTCGTTTGTGGGGTATAATAGCGGAGGCATAGCAATTGAGGTTAACGAAGGGCAGACAGTGGTTATTGCCGACACCATTTTTTTAACAGAAAGAACAAACCAAATTGATGATGTTGTGGTCAAGGGCGACCTGATAAGGGCCAAGGAGCTGGTCGATCGCACTGTTTATGAAATACTGCCCGAAATCGAAAAAACTTCGACAAACGGGTACGATGTGCTCAAAAAAATACCTTCGGTGCAGGTCGATTTTAACAATAATGTTACCCTAAACGGCAAAAGCAATTTTATTATACAGGTCGATGGCAAGCAGCGCGACAAAGAATTTCTTGCCCGCATATTGCCCGGCGATATAGAGTCGGTCGAAATTATCCATAACCCTTCGGGCAAATACGATGGCTCTATAGAAGGGGTAATTAATGTGGTGCTGAAAAAGGAAGCCCGTGTAGGTATCAACGGCAACTTCGGGGTTCAGGCCAAGCCTGTTGGCAAGGCTACTCTGGGCAGCATGGCCAGCCTCGATTATGGTCGCGAAAAAATAACATTTTACGTGTCGGGTTATACTTTTGTACAAAACCTGAACAGCAATAATACCGATTATCAGCAAATAACTATACCGAGAAACTCCGAATTTGTCGATTCTTCGGTGAGCATCCGGGGAAATGGCGATTTTAGCATATCTGCATCTGCAATAAATACTGGTTTCGATTACTATTATAACGAAAAAAACAATATCAGCATTAATTACAGCTATAAGCCTTTTCAAATGTCAAACGAACTGGCTAATACCGGCAATATCATGGTAAACAACCTGCATAATTTTTCTAATGCCAGCGAAAACAGTTTATCGTCAAATAGCGGTGAATCGAACATTTCTCTGTTTTACCGAAAAAAATATAAAAAGCCCATTCAGGAGTTTACAGTGGAATCGAACTACTATTTCTTCAACTCAACCGACAACAACAGCTTTTTTTTCGGCCTGTACCACCGCAACCCCGATACCCTTATGTTTTCGAACGAACGTGATGAGCTAGCTGTAAACCACAGAAAATACTTCAGCACAAAGGCCGACTATGTACAACCGATTGGTGTTTCAATGCGGCTCGAAGGCGGGTACCAGTTTTACTGGCAGGGCATGGACTACAATTCGGAATACAACAGCATTCCAAGGGACAATTATATCTATTCTGAAATAAGAAATGCTGCCTATGCCAGCTTTTTCTGGAACCTGAAGGATTTTTCGGCCCAAACCACCCTGCGCGTTGAAAACAGCCAGATTGACATTAATAAGGAAATACCTTCGCAGTATTCAGCATTTCTTCCTTCGGCAAACCTGATGTATAAATTCTCAACAAAACAAAACTTAAAGTTTACCTATAACCGCCGGATTAACCGTCCGGATATATACAACCTTAACCCGTTTGAGAAACTTGAAAACGACCTTTCGGTGAGCTCGGGAAACCAAAACCTGGAACCCGAAATAAAAGATCGGCTACAGTTGACTTACACACTGAATATCAAAAAGATAAACTTTTCGCCATATATCTACCAGGAATATTATTCCGATAAAATTGCAAATATTTCGGTACTAAAAAGTTCGCCCTTGTCCGATAATTACGTGAAATACAACATGCCCGGGAACGTGCTTACAGGTTACGAGCGTGGCCTCGGGCTAAATACCACCCTATGGTCGTTTAATATTAACGGAAGTGTTTACCAGGGGCACTACAATGCTTATACCGACTCATTGACTCATATTGATGAAAACGACTACTTCTCTTTCAGGTTAAATAGTTTTGTGTATGCCCCGGTGTTCAAGACAAAAATTAATGCCTTTGCCTTTATAAACTATAACGGGGTAAACATTAGCGGACAAAGCAAATTTTATTCGGCCCTGATTTATGGGTTTGGTGCCCAGCAAAACATAAAAAACCATTCATACGGTATTTTTTATTTGTTGCCACTGTCGAATGAAGTAGTGTTTAGCAAAACCATTACCGAAACGCCTCAGATATATTCCGAGAACAAGGTGTCGTTCGATGCTTCGTGGTTTATACAGCTTATGTATTCGTATAAATTTAACAAAGGAAGGGCCATTAAGAAAACCGAACGCAAGTCGGAAATAGAAAGCGACACCAAAGGCGGTGGCATTGGCAGGTAGAATTCCTTTTCCGGGCGAGGTTTATTTTTCAATAATCCTGTAAAGTGTGTTCCCCGAGGTTACATAAAGGGTTTTTCTGTCGGCACCGCCCCAGGCACAATTTGTGTTTTGGCCAGGCACCTCAACTAATTGCAGAAATTCCCCTTGTGGCGAATATATCCAAATTCCGCCGGGGCCGGTAGAATATAAAAATCCATTTTTGTCGGTTTTCATCCCGTCGGTATAACCTTTGGCATCCATGTAGGCAAATTGGGTTTTATGGGCAAGAACAGAGTCGTTAACTATGTCCCAGCAGAATAGGAGCCTTTCTTCCGAATCGCCGGCATAGAGTTTCTTTTCATCGGCACTTAAAGCAATTCCGTTGGGGGTTTTTACTGTACTGTCGAGTAAATACAGTTTCCCCGACGGCATTAGCCGGTAAATGCCGCAAAAACCAAGTTCACTTTTTGCCTTGTCGTCCAAACCGTAAGGCGGATCGGTAAAAAAAACCGAGCCATCGGCAGCAATGTCCAAATCATTCGGGCTGTTCAGCCGTTTTCCCTTATAGTGTGTAGCCAGCGGGGCAAATTCGCCGTTTTTTTCCATGCGGCTTACCTGGCGCAGCCCATGCTGGCAAAGAACCAGGTTGCCCGCTTCATCGAAGGCCAGTCCGTTCGAATTTCCTGAAGGCGACTGATATACAGAAACTGTTGAATCGATTCCGAACTGGTAGATTTTATCGCCGGGAATATCGCTGAACAACAATCCTAAACTATCGGACCATACAGGGCCTTCGATAAATATAAACCCTTCGGCAACTTTTTCAACTTTAGGATTGTCCCAGGCCTGGCTGTAAACTTTTGTTGAAAAAAACAAGACCGATAAAACAATAAGGCTAAGTATTAAACAGGTGTTTTTATGGCTTTCCATGACAGATAGGATTAATGTGGGTATTAAGAATTACTACAAATCTATAAAAAAAATACGTAGCTATAGTTTCAATAAATTTGCACCGAACAAATTTGATGAACCGACGTTAATATTGTACCTTTAAGTTCGTTCTTAGTTGCTGAATATTAAACAATTATAAACACACATCGAACATAGAAGTTAATTTGCAAAACCATGGAAACCATTTTAATTACCGGTGGTACCGGCCTGGTGGGCACCCATTTAAGAAAGATACTACGCGACAACGGTTACAGGGTGGTGGTTTTTAGTTCGCGCGACAAAAGGAATGTGACGGCCGATTCTTATTTTTGGGATATAAACAAAGGAATTATCAATACCGAAATGGTACTGCATGCCGATTACATCATTCATCTTGCCGGTGCCGGCATAAGCGCGAAGCGATGGACAAAAGCCAGAAAACAGGAGATAACCGACAGTAGGGTAAAATCGGTCCATCTGATCTATAAAACCATAAAAGAAAACAAACACCAACTTAAAGCATTTATTACGGCATCGGCCACTGGCTATTATGGCTCAATAAGCACAAACAAAGTTTTCGACGAAACCAATTTGTCAGCGAACGACTTTACAGGGAATGTATGCCATAAGTGGGAATCTGCTGCTGCTAACTTCGAAAAATTGGGCGTGCGCACTGTAAAAATACGCACCGGAATTGTTTTAAGCCCGCAAGGGGGCGCCTTGTCGAAAATGGCAGCCCCTGTTAAGCTGGGGCTTGGTGCTGCATTAGGAACCGGAAAACAATATATTCCCTGGATACATATTGACGATTTATGCAGAATTTATCTGAAGGCCGTTAACGACGAAATGCTTTTTGGGGCAATTAACGCAGTTGCCCCCGAGTACGTTTCCAACAAGCTGTTTATGAAAACCCTTGCCATTTCGCTAAGGAAGCCATTCTGGCTGCCTGCCATACCGGCATTCATATTGAAGGCCATATTCGGCGAAATGGCCAGCATATTATTGAATGGCAGCCGTGTATCGCCCGATAAAATTATGCAGTCGGGGTACCATTTTTTGTTTCCCTCGCTAAAAAAAGCTTTGGCCGATATTTTTCCAAAAAGCTACTAATTTATGAAAGTTACCATTGTTACAGGAAGCCATAGAAGAAGCTCTCAATCGGAAAAAGTTGGGAGGTTTATTCAAAATCTCAATTTAAATCTGGTACTATTCAACGAGTGCTTTTTTCTCAATCTGGCAGAAACTAATATTCCGTTTTGGGACGAAGGGGCAAAGCTGCCCGATAATGAATGGAAAACTATTTGGTTGCCTGTTGAAGCCGAGCTTAAAAACTCTGCTTTCGACTTTTTTAAATACCCTACAGGCATGTAAGGCCTTGAAGTTCCAGCTTTGAAAAAGTTATTTTGCCGATAAATAGCCGATTAACCTTTCCAGGCTGGTTTTCAGGGAAATAATCTCCTGGAGTTCCATCGGCCCCGAAATTAAACCTTTGGCAAGTTCTTCGGGAATCTTTGCTGCTTCGGCCTGCATATTCCGCCCATTTTCGGTTAATGAAATTAAAACCTTTCGTTCATCGTTGCCCGAACGTACCCGAGTAACCAGTCCCATCGACTCCATGCGCTTCAATAGCGGGGTAACTGTGTTGGTCTGTAATATCAGCTTTCGTGCTATTTCGTTCACTGTTATGCCTCCATGCTCCCAAAGCACCAGCATAACCAGGTATTGCGGATAGGTAATGCCCAGACGGTCGAGGTATGGCTGATATTCGCGCGTTATTAATCTTGACGCTGCATAAACCGGAAAACACAATTGATTGTCCAGTTTTAATTGTTCAAACTCCATTTTCAGTATGTTTGTCGATAAAAATAGAAAATAGTTTTAGTATTGAAAAGGTTGAGGTTGAGGTTGAGGTGAATAAAAAAAATGAAAATAATTAAAAAATGAAGGAAATTAATTAATGTATTAATAATGATTTTTTCAACTGTTCACCGTTCACTGCTCACTTCAAACTCTAAACTCTAAACTTTGAACTTTAAACTTTGAACTTTGAACTTTGAACTTTGAACTTTAAACTTTGAACTTTAAACTTTGAACTTTAAACTTCCAACCCTAATTCAACATTTTTTGTAAAAATTGCCCAATCTTTCCCGGACTGGTGGTTGGCGAAAACCTTTTAACCGGCTTACCCTTCGGGTCAATAAGGAATTTTGTGAAGTTCCATTTTATTTTGCTGCCCAAAAAACCACTTAACTCCTTTTTCAGGTATTTATATATAGGATGGGCATCAGGGCCGTTCACATCAATTTTTGCAAACATGGGAAATGTTACACCATAATTCAATAAACACCCTTCAGATATCGATTTATCGTCGCCGGGCTCCTGGTTGGCAAACTGGTTACACGGAAAACCTAGTATTACCAACCCTTTTTGCCTGTATTGCTGGTATAACTTCTCAAGTCCTTCGAACTGCGGGGTCAGACCGCACTTGCTGGCTGTGTTTACAACAAGAATTGCCTTCCCTTTGAATTCTTCCATCGGAATGTCTTTTCCCTGAAGGCTGCGGGCCTTAAATTCATAAAAATTTGTGCTCATAATGTAATTTATTTTAATAATTAATATCGTGCAAGATTTATTCGTTTTCGATACAAAGTTAAAAATAAATTTTTATGTCGCAAGCGATATTTATTTTTTCATGTATTGTAGGAATTAGTTTATGTTTTATTTTTACAGAAGCTTTAGTGAAGAATTTTTATGATTGTTTAATTTTGGTTAAACATTTCTTTCAGAAGCATTGTTATATATACCGTTCAACTTAACCCAAAACAATTGTATGGAGCTTTTTGCAACAACATCGTTTGAAATAAGCCGATTGATAACCCAAAACTACAGCACTTCGTTTTCGATGGCCACACGTATGTTTGGCAGGGAAGTGCGCGAGGCCATATACAGCATATACGGTTTTGTAAGGCTTGCCGACGAAATTGTCGATTCTTTTCACGGGTTTGATAAAAAGAACCTTCTGCAAAAATTCGAAAGCGATTATTACGAGGCCTGCCGCGAAAACATTAGCACCAACCCAGTTCTGTATGCCTTTCAGCTTACGGTTAAAAAATACGGTATCTCCGATTTGTATGTGCAGGCATTTCTTCAGAGCATGAAATTCGACCTGGAGAAAAGCAGTTACGGGTCGAAAAGCGAAATGAACGAATACATTTATGGTTCGGCCGATGTAGTGGGACTAATGTGCCTAAGGGTTTTCTGCAATGGCAATGAAAAGCTCTTCAAAGAACTGGAAATCCCTGCGATGAAACTGGGCTCGGCATTTCAAAAAGTAAATTTTCTGCGCGACTTAAAAAACGATATCGAAAGCCTGGGAAGAAATTACTTTCCGGAGATTGGGGACAATATGCTTAACGAGAACATTAAACAGAAAATAATTACTGAAATTGAAAGCGACTTTTCAATTGCCAGGCAGGGCATCACTAAGCTTCCCGGACGATCGAAATTTGCCGTACTAATTGCTTACTATTATTATAAAAGGCTGCTCGAAAAAATTAAACTTACCCCGGCAGGTACAATTCTCGAAACACGTGTCAGGGTGTCGAATATACGTAAGCTTGCCCTGTTGCTCAAAGCAACCTTTGTATATAAATTAAGGTTGGTTTAGCATCTGTGGCCGCTATTTCCCCTTATACAAAACTATCAGCTTCATGAATACATTGAAGAACATACTTATAAGCCAATTCACCGATAATCCGGTGCGTACAAAAAAATACAAATCGTTTTTTGTTTGGTTTTATGCCATAGGGCTTGCCGGAGTTGTGCTGCCATATACAAATGCTTTATTTCTAAAGCTTACCCCGCTGGCACTTATCATTAGTGTTTTTGCTATATTGGCATTTCATCGTTTTAAGCCTGTAAAGAAAACTATCGTTGTATTTTTTGCTATTTACTTTATTGGATTTTTTATTGAAGTAGCAGGTGTAAAAACAGGGTTAATCTTTGGGGTTTATAATTACGGGAGCACACTGGGGCTTAAGGTTTTCGATACCCCGCTAATTATTGGCATCAACTGGCTATTATTGGTTTACCTTTCGGCAAACCTGATAGAAAAGTTAAAACTGAATGCGGTTCTTACAATTATTGCTGCTTCGCTGGTAATGCTGGCGTACGATTTGCTCATGGAACAAGTAGCACCGGTTACCGGCATGTGGTACTGGAAAGACAATACGGTGCCAATAATGAATTATATGGCATGGTTCTTTGTTGCCCTGATACTGCACACAATTTTTCGCTGGTCGGGCATAAAGGCCGAAAATAAAATAGCCCCGGTTATATTCTTCAGCCAACTTGTGTTTTTCCTGGGCATATTCATCCGTTTTATTCTTACAAAATGATAATAAAAGCCAGGCACCATAAGGTAATATACCCATTCTTTAAATGGTACACGCTATATATTGTCCGCAAAAATTTTAGTTCGGTAATTGTTAACGGGCATTATATCGAAAAGAACCTGCCGGTATTGCTACTATCAAACCATTCGACCTGGTGGGACGGGTTTTGGTCACTATGGCTGAACCAGAAAGTATTTAAACGGAAATTCCATTTCATGATGCTCGAAAACCAGCTCCGTAAACATTGGTATTTTAATTATGCCGGTGGTTTTTCGGTAAAGAAACAATCGCGAAGTGTCATGGAAACAATGGGTTATACGGCCCAATTGCTCCGTAACAAAAACAACCTGGTGTTATTGTTCCCACAGGGCAAACTTGTATCGGTGCACCAACAAGAAATCAGGTTCGGGAGAGGTACTGAAAAAGTTCTGGAAATGGCCCAAAAACCTGTAAATATTGTTTTCCTGGTTTGTTTAACCGAATACTTTTCCGACAAAAAACCCCGTTTATACTTGTATTTCACAGATTTTGATATGGGCACCTCTGGCTTGCACAACCTCGAGGCACACTATAATTCTTTTTATGTTAAATGTATTGAAAAACAGGCAGCTATTGAGGAATGATTTATCTTGCATATTCCATACTGGCTTTTGAGTTACTGCGTTTATTGGTTGCGCTGTCGAACCTGCTGTTTTTTCAGAGGCTGCCCAAAGGCATTGTTGCTAATGACAGCCTGGTTTCGGTGCTCATTCCTGCACGCAACGAAGAAGAAAATATTGGTGTGCTGCTAGCCTGTTTGCTCCGGCAACAATATACAAATATTGAAATACTGGTTTTTAACGATCAATCTACAGATCAAACCGCCGCTATTGTTAAACAAATGCAGCAGGCAGATTGCAGGATTAAGCTCATCGGTTCCGACGGGTTGCCTCCCGGATGGCTGGGGAAAAATTACGCATGTTACCGCCTTGCTTCTGAAGCCCGGGGCTCTTACCTGCTTTTTATCGATGCCGATGTGCGCATTGGCCATCAAAGTATTGGCAAAAGCGTGGCTTTTGCACGCAAACACAAAACTGCACTTCTTTCGGTTTTTCCACGCCAGCAAATGCATTCGGCTGGCGAGTGGCTTACAGTGCCCGTTATGAATTCAATTCTTCTTACACTACTGCCGCTGGTGCTGGTGCGCAAATCGGGTTTCAGCTCGCTTGCGGCAGCAAACGGGCAATACATGTTTTTCAATGCCGGCGCGTATAAGAATTACCAGCCCCATCAGGTGCTACGGTCCCACAAAGTGGAAGACATTGAAACAGCCAGGCTTTTTAAAAGGAACAGCGAAAAAATAGCCTGCTTGGCATCGACAGGTTTTATCGAATGCCGCATGTACAAATCGTTTAACGCTGCCGTGCAGGGGTTTTCGAAGAATATCATTGGTTATTTCGGAAATTCCCCGTTGCTTGCTATCTCCTTCTGGCTGGTTACAACCTTTGGCATAGTTCCGGTTTTCTTGCTGCTGCCGGTAAATTTCACATGGCTTTATCTTGCTTTGGTTTTTGTGGCACGAACCATTGTTTCTATAGTAAGCAAACAACATATACTAAAAAATTTAGCATTGGCCTTACCGCACCAAATTGTTACCGGATTGTTTATTGGTAAAGCCATTATTAATAAATTTAAAAAACAATATATATGGAAAGGAAGGCTTATTTCCTGATTTTATGGATGCTGCCAGTGTTTGTCTTTGCCACTGCACCAGATTATAAAACCCGTATTTACAATGCTTACATTGGCAATAATATGAAAGATTGGAAAATAGTTATCGATGCATTGGAAGCCAAAAAAAATAAAACAACCGTACTTACTGCCGAACTTTTAAATTACCAATATGGATATATTGGCTGGTGTATGGGAAACAAAAATTATAAAGAGGCGGGACATTATATCGCACTTGGCGAAAAAAATATTGCCACGCTCGAGAAAGCCGGCTATCAGCTCTCTGCTGTTAATGCGTACAAGGCTGCTTTTTATGGCTTTCGTATAGGGCTTAACAAATTGCAGGCGCCATTTTTAGGGCCTAAAAGCATCGAACATGCCAAAGCAGCTATTAAACTCGACGCCAATAACCCTTATGGTTACATTCAGCTTGGCAACAGCGATTATTATATGCCTGCAGCTTTCGGCGGTTCCAAAACCCGGGCCCTCGAATACTACATTAAAGCGGCCACTCTTATGGAAAATAATGCTTACCAATCGACAAACAACTGGAATTACCTCGGGCTGCTCACACAAATAGCTATGGCCTACGAAGAATTGAAAATGTACCCCGAGGCAAAAAAATATTACCTGAAAATTATTAAAATTGAACCAAAATATTTGTGGGTTAAAGAAGAACTTTATCCTGCATTTTTAAAGAAATTAAGTTGATATGTCAAAAAATGTGCTCATAACAGGTGCCGGGCTGGGCGGGCTTACAGCCGCCCTGAGGCTTGCTAAAAAAGGGTATAAGGTTAAAATAGTCGAAAAAAACGATAAGGCAGGCGGCAGGTTGAACCAGATAAAGAAAGATGGGTTTACCTTCGACACTGGCCCCAGCTTTTTTTCTATGTCGTACGAATTCGAAGAATTTGCAAAAGAATGCGGCATTGAGCTTCCCTTTTCATATCACCGGCTCGACCCGCTTTATACAGTAAATTTCAGCGATAACCCGCAAACATTTTTCCTGTACAGCGATATTGATAAACTGGCAGCCCAGTTTGCAAGCTTCGAACCTGGTTTTGCTTCAAAAATGGACAGGTACCTTGCCGATTCGGGAAAGCTTTTCCATGATACAGTCGATTTGGTAATTAAAAACAATTTCGATTCACTGTTTTCATACTTCATTACCTTAATGAAAGTGAACCCTGTGCACCTGCCTGTTCTTTTTAGAAGTTTCTGGAAGGAGGTAAAAAGACATTTCTCTTCTAAAGAAGCCCGCCAGATAATATCCTTGGTAGCTTTCTTCCTGGGGCGCACCCCTTTCGATACTATGGCTATTTATACCCTTCTATCGTACACCGAGTTTAAGCACGATGGGTATTACAATGTAGATGGGGGTATGTATAAAATTGTTGAAGGATTGGTTTCGGAATTGGAGAAAAACCATGTAAACATACAATACAACACAGAAATTACCGGCTTTACCGGAAACCACGACAAACTTGAAAGCTTGACCGACTCTGCCGGAAAAAAACATAATGCCGACATTTTCCTGATTAACAGCGATGCGGCATGGTTCCGTGGCAAAGTTTTCGGACGTAAAAAATATTCGGTAAAAAAGCTCGACAAAATGAACTGGACCATGGGGTACCTAACTTTTTACCTGGGCATAAAATGCAAACTCCCCGAAATTCACCACCATAATTATTACCTCGGGTCGAATTACGAAGAATACGCGAACAAAGTAATGAAAAACCCCGGCACCTTGCAAAAACCTTACTATTACGTTAATGTGCCATCGAAACATAACAGCAGTTGTGCCCCCGAAGGCTGCGAAAGCCTTTTCTTTGTGTGCCCGGTGCCCGATTTAAAGTACAAACCCGACTGGGACGACAAAGATGCCATTGTAAACAGCATTATCGACGATTTCTCCTTGAGAATTGGAAAGGACATAGCCCCCGAAATAGTGTCGAAAACCATTTATACGCCTGTAGAATGGCAAAACCACTTTAACCTGTTTCGTGGCAGCGGACTGGGGCTCGCGCACAGCCTGTGGCAGATTGGCGCCCTGCGGCCGGCAAATTTCGACGAAAAATTTAAAAACGTTTTTTATGCGGGGGCTTCTACCCACCCCGGTGCCGGGCTGCCAATGGCCTTAATAAGCTCGAAACTTGCCTGTAAAAGAATTGAAAACTTAAACATATAACAATGGGAAAACACTTATCAATTACAGAACTGGCAGTAATTCTTACAACTTTAATACTTTTTGTTGCGGCCTTGTTTTTCAAAGGCCTTACCCACGATATTCTTTTAGAAGCAGGGGTTTTTCTGGTTTCGGTAAAAATAATACTGATGAACTATAAAAATATGGTTTCGGTAAAATCTATTCTGGAAGAACTGAAAGAAATAAAACAAGAACTGAGGGACACAAACAAAAGTTCCAACTAAAACATTCATAGAATGCACATTAGGCACAAATAATGAAATGTATGCACCTGGAACCCGTAAAAAGTATTATTTCACCGGATAATAGACTTTAGTCTCCCAACTAACAGTATCGATATCTGATTGGGCATCGTATAAATATTCTTCGAACGGAAACCCGTTGGCTTCGAGCTTATTGGCTTCGATATATTTCAGAATTGCCCGGTGAGCCTTATCGGTGGGGTACCCGAAGTGCGAAACGCTTACCACATTGGTTGCCGGCATTTGGTAAAACCTGAGCGTTTGCCATACCCATGTACGTTCTGTAACCGGTATTGCACAATCGAATTTAAACAAGCTGTCGCTTACTACGCCATAAAATACAGCAATGGGGTTACCACTTGCTTCCAGCTTGCGCCGTTGAAAGAATGTATTTAAATAGGCAAACATTTCCTGCATACGGGCAGGCACATTTGCAGCCAAAACCGAATCGGACATAACTATTACCGGCCGGGCTTCGCACCTTGCCATCTGAATTTCGCCAATTCTGCTCCTCGAAAATGTGATTGCCAGTTCTTCAAGTTCATCGGCACCGGAAACTATAAGCTGCCTCATTCTGTTTTTATTGAACAGCACAAAATAACGTTCCCAGATACTTAACCTCTCCAGGCTTATAGTCCATTCAAGCTGTGTGCCTTCGTCAGTTTGTAAAAAATTCCATAATGAATTTGTCTGGCTCTTTGTACCATAATCGAAGTTTATTGCAATGCTTTCGGGTTCAATACAATGGGTAATGATTACAATACAATTGCCATATTTCTCGCTTTCCCAGCTTAACCGGGCACCTTTCCCCGAAGTATGTTTTTCGGTTTTTACTATCATCGATGTATCGTTTTGCAGCCAGGGCGACCAGCTGTTCCAGTTACGAAAATCGTTTACCAGCGGAAATACAATTTCTGCCGGCACATCAATGGCCTTGCGTACAACAATTTTGTGTTTCCCGGGCAGGAACAAACCAAAAATAATAAGAACGATAACCAGGAAAAGCAGGATAAAAAGCAACCGGAGAAGGTTTTTCATTTCTAGGGATATTAAATAGGGTTAAGAATACCAGACAAAAACATTTGTTAAAAATAATGAAGTTTTATTTGCAGTCAAATAGCTGCTGAAAATCATTTGTCAGAGGCCAGGCATGTTAAAACCTACGCAGGCAAAAAACCGGGAATAAAATGTAATTTTGCCGATAAAAGAAAAATAATTTAATGGCATTTAAAGCAAAACCTTTTATAAAATGGGCCGGTGGAAAAACCCAATTAATTAAAAACATAGAAGAGGCTTTACCCGGAAATTTTCCCCATATAGATAAGTTAACGTTTATTGAGCCATTTGTGGGGGGCGGGGCCGTTTTATTCTGGATACTGCAACAATATAAAAATGTTACAAAAGCTGTTATAAATGACATAAACCCCGATCTAACAACGGCATATAAAACTATTAAAGAAAAACCTTTTGAACTGGTTAAATTATTGCATTTCATTCAAAAAGAGTATTTGCCTTTAAGCGAGGCTAAACGAAAAGATTATTATTTAAACAGGCGTGACAGGTTTAACACAAAGTCGCTCGATTCAGTTGAAAATTCTGCTTTGTTTATTTTTTTGAACCGTACATGCTTTAACGGACTATACCGGGTAAATAGTAAAGGCCTGTTCAATGTTCCGTTTGGAAGACATGCAAATCCTAAAATTTGCGATGAAGAAACCTTATTTGCCGATAGTGCTTTATTGCAAAATGTTGAGATATTAACAGGTGATTTCGAAGAAACTTTAAAATATGCCTCAAATAACAGCTTTTTTTATTTTGACCCTCCATACAAACCACTAAACGAAACGTCGAATTTCAACTCTTATGCAAAAGAAAACTTTAACGACCATGAACAGGTTCGTTTAGGTAATTTCTGTAAAAAGATCAATAGCCTGGGCCATAGTTTTATTTTAAGTAATTCTGATGTAAGAGGCAATAATCCTGACAACGATTTTTTTGACGATTTGTATGGACAATTTAACATCAAACGTGTTATGGCGGCAAGAATTGTAAATGCAAATGCAGAAAGACGCGGAAAACTCACCGAATTATTGATTACAAACCACTCAAACCAATTATTCTAACCCTTCACAAGAAACTGCTCCACAATTTTTTGCCCTTCCATAATTTCCTTCTCCGGGTATTGTACATTGTATTTATCATACAGGCTACCGAAAAAAAACCGGGACATTTTTTGCCGGGGTTGAACCCTAAATTTAGAAGGAAGATTGAAACCGGGTAAATAATTGTGCTGTCAGTCGGTTATAATCTCACCGTTTTCTGTCCATTCCACGCGTTCGCCGTTCATATACTTAGAGCGAAGTTGCCCGTTATCGTGCCAGGTAATTTCAGATTGGCTTACCAAAACACCATTGCGATAGAGCAATTCCCTTATTTTCTGGCCACTTTTATTATATTCAACCATTAAACCATTTCGCTGCCCGTTTTTATATTCAACCAAAGACTCAACCTGTCCGTTCTTATACCATGAGGTATAAGTCCCTTCCGGCTTACCATGGATATACAACACCTCGGTACTTTTTTGACCGTTATTGTGGTAGGTTGTCTGGAGCCTTGTGCTTGCGCCGGTCGAAGGGTTGTAATTATAATCTGGATAGATACCGGTTACCGTTTCCATAAAAGGCCCTTCGTTCAAACCTAGTTCTTCAATATCAACTGGTTCAAAACCAAAGCCCGATGTTGAGTTTCCATTCCTGTCATAAATCCAGTTGTAAGCAGCATACCCATCTTTATCAGCAATGAGCTGGTTATTTTCATCGAAATACAATTCGCCAATAGTATTATTGTTGTTATCGTAGCGCCACTCAATTGCAGCATATCCGAAGGTCGAAACTATTGGTTGTTTAAACTCGGAATAATAATCTTTGCGGGTAACCAGTCCGCGGTTATTGTACCCGAAAGTTTCGATTGCATAACCCGCCGAAGTATTTTTTAGAATACCGCAATAGTTATAATATGATGTCGAAATCAATTGGTTTTCATCGGAATATTCGTTGAGAATGACTGCTATGCCATAATTTTCATCTTTAGCTGGTAGCAATTGCCGGTTGTAACACCTGGTAATTGTTTTGTTGTTGTTAGAATCGTATTCATATTCATATACCGATATCCCGGAATTGTCGGCTGCCGGTTTTAGGTGTTTATCATAATACGATTCCTTAATTATATTTTTTTTTGCGTTATATTGCCAACTAACCGATTGAAAACCGTTTGAACATGCTGTAGGTTTATAGTCAATGTCATAGAAACTGCGTTCGGCCATAAGGCTGTTTTGGCCATAAACGTATTTTTCCATTGCTATATTCTCCTCGTTCCCTGTTGGCAAAAGGTTCTCATTAAAAAACCGCACTTCAACAATATTATCATTTGATCCGTATTTATATTTATAAACGGCAATTCCCGATTCTCCGGGGGTAAGGGCTTCTTTCTCGTTCAGGAATTCTGTTTGTATGAGCCTGTTCTTATGGTCGTATGTGAACTTTTTCATATACACACCCGCAGAATCGGCCAGAGGTTTGTTTAACTGGTTAAAATATTTCTCAGCAATAATATTGCCTTTGTCATCGTAAAAATATTTTATTGTTTTTAAATGTAATATTGATTTAGCACTGTCGCAAGTAAATTGCTGCTCTTCGATAAGCTGTTGGTTTAGGTTATATGAAAATTGTTTTTTGCACACAAAGCTGGCATCGTTCAGGAATTGATCGTATGCATCGAAGTTTTCCACTTTGGTAATGTTTCCCCGCAGGTCGTATTTTCTTTTTAAACGCCCGGTTTTGCTTTCCGAAATTATCAGGTTTTTGTTAGTGCCATAATGCCTTTCATCGGTAATATTGGCGTATTTATCATATTCAAAATACGATATTGCAATTCCTTTATCGTCGATAAATATGTTGCCATCGGGTTTAATAAAATGCTGACGAACAATATTTCCATCTATATCGTAGTGGTAACATGCAGATGATACTTTACCTGAATAGGCTTGTGGCTTGTCACTGCTGCTGTATGCATTTATGCGTGCGACATTATTCTTTTCATCATACTGATAGGTATAATAGGCAACACCGTTTTTCAAATTGCACAATTTGTTATTGTAGTCGAAATTTGCATATTCGATAATTTTATCATTTGTTCCATATTTATATTTCACTACAGTAAAACCTTCATTATCGGTTATCTGCATGTTGTTTTTATTATATAGCCTTCCTGTTGTTTTCCGATCCTTATAGTCGAGTTCCCAAACAACTTTTGCAATTCCATCGGTATTTTCAACAGGCAGGCCGTTGTGGTCGAGGTTTGTAACAATAATTTGTTTATTGGCCTTTTCAATTTGGGAGTAAAACACACCAGCAGGGGTGGCCATATTTTCGCCATTGGGCGATAAATAACTGCGTACCTCTGTGTTACCGTTGTAACTGAAATTAACCGCTGAAACATCCAGGTTATCGTCAATAGATGGTTTGCCCCTGTCAAAAAACTCAATCTTTTTAATTTTAGCGCCTTCGTATGTAAACAAATAATGCTTTGAACAAGCGGCTGTATGTGAATCAAGTGGAAAGATGCCTTCGATTTCATGGCGAGCATTGAGAGTTATCTGCCGGAACCTGTTGCTTTGTATTTCTTCCTCACTTTTAAAACTGATAAGAGGGCAAGCATAATACGAATATTCATTTAACATGCTGTCGATAAGGTATTCCCAGTCTTTTTGCCTTTCAATTAAGATGCTGTGGTCGGTATCATCGTCGTATTTATCCTGTACCCTGCCAAGTTCTTTGCTGAATTGTTTGAACAATGCCTGAACTTCCTTTTCATTCCTGTTTGCCTCAGGTAAATCTTTTATAACTTTTCTAAATTGCCGGGCAAGTACTTCGCTTATATTAAAATGATATTGCTCGTGTCTTAAGCCATAATCCCATTCTAAACTGGAATTTCTTACCCAAGAATGATGTGGGAGCATGATGGTTTCAACTTTTACCGAATCGATAGTATTTCCAAAGGTTTCAACAGTAAAATAGCTGGTAATGGCGGCCGAATATTGCGAAAGCAGGTTCGGATAGCCCCTGAAATCGGCCCATGTAACAGGTATCGTGCTGTTCCAGGTTATTATGCCGCGTTTAATAAAAACGTCTTTCTCTATCAATCCTAAAAGAACTAATAAAAAAAATGCGGTGCCAATGAATATTTTATTAAACCTGCTCATTTTTTTGAAAACCATTTTGAGAGTAAAATACCCGGGGGTATTACAATTATATAGCTTAAAACTCCCAGTGCAAACGATAATATGACAATTAGGAAAGGAAGCAATAACATTTTGTAAAAAAAGGGATATACTAGCAACATGTATATCAGGTTAATTAGCGAAAAAAAAGCAGCAAATAACAGGTTATACATCAGGCTGCTTGTTATTGAGAATGTTTTGAAAGCCTTTTTCCTTAATAAAAATGCCAAAGCAGTAAACACAAATAGTACAACACATAAAAAAGAGGTGATATTTTTGCTCTCATAACTATACTTAATATATATAGAAAGCCTGAAAACAAAAGCTGCCAAAAGTGCCAACCCTATAAGAACAACTGTTTCGTTTCTCGATAATTTTGCCGATTGTTTTGTTTTTTGTTTTTTCATTTTTACCGGCTTTGGCAAGGGGGCATTTTCTTTTATATACCTCTCAAGCGATTGGGCTCGTTCGTCGATCTGATAATGGGGGCAATGAACATCAAAACCGGCAATATCTCCTGTGAGGCCGCAAATTATGCCTTTCCGGGTATTAAACCCACGGTTTTGGCATGTTTTACAGTATTTTAATTGTTCTTGTCTGGTCATTTACTTTTTGTGCCTAAGTTGAGGTTGGTTCAAATTAACCGAAAACTTTTTTGAATGCCAACTTTTGTTGATTTGTTTTTACCCAATTGTTAATTTCACTTTGGGCATTTCGGTATCTTTGGAAGTTGGCCGCCAATAATAACAGGGCCAATAAATGAAATTCATAAACCGTGGGCTATCGATGGGTTTCACGGGGTTAATTAAACAGGCTAACTTGCAAAATGGCAACCCAAAATGAATTTACTGCCCAACTCCGACGGGTAACCGCGAAGTTTTTTTTATACACAGCAATTTCTATCGCATCGTTTTGCTTTTTATTGTTTTTATTAGTACAGCTTGGGATTTTCGGCAAAATGCCCAAAGAGGCCGACCTCAAACAGATAAAAAACAACACGGCAACCGACATCATGTCGGTCGATAACAAGCTTTTAGGCCGCTATTATTTCGAAAACCGATCAAATGCAAGCCTGAGCGATATACCTGCAGGATTTATCAATGCCCTTGTTTCTACCGAAGATGTCCGGTTTTACAAGCATAAGGGTGTCGATGCGCGCAGCAGCCTGCGTGTACTGTTTAAGTCGGTTTTGCTTTTTAACCGCAGCGCCGGTGGTGGCAGTACCATTACCCAGCAATTGGCCAAAAACATTTATCCTCGTAAGCGGTTAGGGTTTTTAACCCTGCCTGTGGCAAAAATGCGTGAAATAATAATTGCAAAACGCATCGAGAAATACTATACAAAAAACGAAATACTTGAACTCTACTTAAACACCGTGTCGTTTGGAGAAAATACTTTTGGCATCGAAACAGCATCGATAATTTTTTTTGGCAAAAAGCCTGCTGAATTAAAAATGGAAGAATCGGCACTGTTGGTTGGCATACTGAAAGCAAACGGCAACTACAACCCCCGGACAAAGCCCGAGGCGGCATTAATGCGCCGAAACACGGTGCTAAGCCAAATGGTCAAGTATAAACACCTTTCGGCCGGGGAGGCCGATTCTCTTAAAGGCTTGCCTGTAAAATTGAATTACCGCAGGCTGACCCATAACGAAGGGCCTGCCCCCTACCTGCGCGAACAGCTCAGGCACGAGGTTACAGAAATACTGAAAGATAAAAAGAAAGCCGATGGAACACCCTACAATATTTATTCCGACGGGCTTAAAATATATACTACCGTAAATTATACCTTGCAGGTTTTTGCCGAGGAGTCGGTAAAAGAACACATGGCGCAGCTACAGGAATTGTTCGATAAACAATGGAAAGGGCGCGAAGCCTGGATAAAAGACCCGGGACTGGCACGACAACAGATTAAACAGAGCGATGCTTACAAAGAATTATCGGCTGCCGGTTATTCTTACAACGATGCCCTTGTTGCCATGCATGAGAAACGCCAAACCCGTGTTTTCAGCTGGCAGGGCGATAAAGATACACTTATTTCCCCACTCGATTCGGTGCTGTACCATTTTAAGACCCTGCAGGCAGGCGTGTTGGCAATGAACCCCTTTAACGGCGATATACTTGCATGGGTTGGCGGCTCGGGGTATAAATATTTCAAATACGACCATGTTAAATCGAAACGGCAGGCAGGTTCAACCTTTAAGCCCATAGTTTATGCCGCTGCACTTGAATCGGGAGCCAGTCCGTGCCGGTTTTACGCCAACGACAGCATAGTTTATACAGCATATAACAATTGGGCACCCGAAAACTCCGATGGTAAATATGGGGGTTTCTATTCTATGAAAGGCGCTTTGGCCAAATCTGTAAATACTGTAAGCGTAAAAATTCTTATGGAAACCGGTATCGACAGTGTTATTAACCTTGCCCGCAAAATGGGCATCACCAGCCAGCTCCCGTCAGTGCCCAGCCTGGCATTGGGTACTGGCGGGGTTTCGCTATACGAAATGGTGGTGGCCTATTGTTCTTTTATGAACAAGGGCAGGGCAATAAATCCAAGGCTTATCAGGCGTATCGAGGATTCGCAAGGCCGCCTTGTATATTCCGACCCGGCGCACCTTCCCGGCGATACGGTTATGTCTTCCGAAACCGCCGAAACTATTCTTGCCATGCTTCGTGGCACAGTTGACCGGGGCACCGCCCACAACCTCCGCAATTTCTGGAAATTCGACTGCGAACTCGCCGGGAAAACAGGAACCACTCAGGAGCAGGCCGATGGCTGGTTTATTGGTATGAACCCACACCTGGTTATGGGTGTGTGGGTAGGTGGGGGCAGCCCCGTGGTAAGGTTTCGTGGATATTATGGCCAGGGCTCGTTTGCAGCGATGCCCATTTTTGCCCGTTTCCATAAAAAAATATATAGCGATCCGTTATATAAGTACATGCAAAGTTCTTCATTCAATATTTCGGCCGATATAAACAGTAAGTTATCGTGTGCCGATTATAGCGAAACACCTGTCGAAACGTTTTTCGAAATTATTAAAACCAACGATGGCATTGGCGATTTTATCCGGCGCATTTTTGGTAAAAGAAAAGAGAACAGGTAGGCTGCTGCTGTATATTTCTGCGATACAGGGAATTGCTCCATTTCGGTATTTTCTTTTCAATAAAGCCTTGACTACAACCCTTATAAAATTGTAACTTAGAGGGTTGTTAAAAACTAAAGTTGTGGGTACTATGGATATTTATACTTCTCATGTCGATAGGGTGCCTGTAGCAGCCGGAAGGTTCTACTCGGCACATGCCGGTAAACTCGAAACCGAAATCGGGAATATGGCAGAAGAAGCTGCCTCGCTAACAGGGTTTGTATTGCCCGAAAACGAAAACCTTCTTGCCCTCATTGCCCCGCATGCCGGCTATGTGTTCTCGGGAGTAGTGGCAGCATCGGCATTTATGCAGCTGAAAAATATTCCGCCGCGCAAAAAAGTTTTTATCCTGGGCTCTAGCCATCATGCCGATTTTAATGGGGCTTCGGTTTATAATGTGGGCGATTATGTTACCCCTTTAGGAAAAGTTAAAGTCGATACACACCTTGCCAATGAAATTATCGGTAAATCGGGCTATATAGAATTTGTTCACTCGGTACACGCCCACGAACACAGCATTGAGGTAATGCTCCCGTTTCTGCAATATTTCTGGAAAGACCAATTTGAGATAGTGCCTGTGGTTTTGGCTACACATCAGAAAGAAACATGCCTTAACCTGGCCCTTGAACTTCGCGAATACCTGGTACCCGAAAACCTTTTTGTCGTAAGTACCGATTTGTCGCACTATCCGCCCTATAACGATGCAAACAGGGCCGATAAACTTACTGTCGATGCCCTGCTTACCGGCAAACCCGAAATACTGCTGGAACAAATGGCCCGCAACAGCGACACTGGCATCCCAAACCTGGCAACCTCTATGTGTGGCTGGACAGCGGTACTCACCCTTATGTACATGCTCGAAAACATTAACGATGTTGTTTACCACCCGGTGTTATACCAAAACAGTGGAGATGCCTTGAGCAATGCCGATCGCGGGCGCGTTGTCGGCTACCAGTCGGTTGCGGTATCGCAAAAATCTATATCGGGAGAATTTCAATTAAAAAATTCCGAAAAAAAAGAACTTCTGAACATTGCAAGGAAAGCTATAAAAGAATACCTCGAAAAAAGGGAAAAAACCACATTTTCCGGTACAGTTTTTTCGTCAGCTTTAAATGAAAGCTGCGGGGCATTTGTGAGCCTGTATATTAAGGATGAACTGAGGGGCTGCATTGGCCGCTTGCAGGCTGCTAACCTTCCGCTTTACGAAACAGTTGCCGAAATGGCTGTTTCTTCGGCGTTTTTCGATGGCCGGTTTTCTCCGGTTACCCGTGACGAACTAAACGAAATGTCAATTGAAGTTTCGGTGCTCACCCCCCTAAAGAAAATTTCTGATCCCGGCGATATAGAATTGGGAAGGCATGGGATTTATATCAAAAAAGACTTTAAATCCGGCACATTTTTGCCACAGGTTGCTGCTAAAACCAACTGGACGAAGGAGGAGTTCCTTGGCCATTGTGCACGCGACAAAGCCGGCATAGGCTGGGACGGCTGGCGCGATGCTGAAATATTTACTTATGAGGCCATCATTATTAAAGAATAGAATTTTATCCCTCGCCAAAAATATACCGCTTTTTTACTGCCCTTGTAATTTTCCAAACACACTCCAGGCCTTCTTCGAACTGAACCATATCGCCAGCTTTGAAACGTATTATATTGCCTTTCTCATCGCTTACTTCGGCTTCGCCTTCAAGTATAAAACAGGTTTCCTGGTCATCGTAAAACCAGGGAAATTCCGAAACCTCTTTGCTCCAGTTGCCCCAGGCCTTTGTGTTTTCTATTTCGCGTTCGGTAGGTGTCCATACTTTCATCATAATGGTAAATCATGTAATTTTAGCAACTAATTTACAAAATTTTTAATATGGGTGCCATTGAAGAACAACTGATTGATTCGTCGAGAGTTATTGCCGACATTGTTGTGACGAACATAGGCAAAAGCCAGGAATTGTTCGACCAGGCATTGGCTTTAATGCTGGCAGACAAATATCCGCTTTCGATGCGGGCGGCCAGGGTTGTTCAGCTTTCTGCCGAAAAATATCCCGAAATGTTAAGGCCACACATTCAAACACTTATAAACACTTTGTTAAAGTCGAAAATCGATGGGGTGAAACGTTGTACACTTAAAGTCCTTCTGGAAACAAAGGTATTTATCGATGAGGAACAATTGGGCGAACTTGCCGATATCTGTTTCCGTTTTGCAAGCGAACCTGGCGAAGCAATTGCAATAAGGGCTTTTTCTATTGATATACTTTTCAAAGTGGTGAAAAAATACCCCGAAATAAAACCAGAACTTAAGGCTATTTTGGAGTCGGTTACAATAGATGCTTCTGCAGGCTTAAAAAACAAATGCACAAAATTATTAAAAGTACTTTAGTCCCTAAATGCTCCGGCAACAAATTAGAGGCTGAGGTTGAGGCTGGTGCTGAGGTGAATGAAGAAAATGAAGAAAATGAAGAGAATTAATGAATGATAAGTATGATTTTTTTCCCTGTTCACCGTTCACAGCTCACTTCAAACTTTAAACCTTGAACTTTGAACTTTAAACTTTAAACTTTAAACCTTGAACTTCCAACCGCCACAAACCCTCTATAAGTATAAATACTTACCCCAAAATACGATTTTGAGCTGTTTACACCTCAATTGGTATAGAATAGCTTTGTAAATATTCGCCCAAACAAAATTAAAGTCGTATTTATGGGAATTGTCCTTGATTTATTAAAGCAGGATGTACGCTTTCACGAAGGGCTGAAGGCCTGCATGAATTGTGGTGTTTGCACGGCTATTTGCCCGGCTGCCGAATTTTACGATTACGATCCGCGCATGCTGGTGTCAATAGTACAATCGAACGACGAAGAAGCTATTATTGAGTTGTTAAAGAGCGACACAATCTGGTACTGTGGGCAGTGCATGTCATGCAAAACCCGCTGTCCTCGTAATAATTGTCCGGGTTTGGTTATAAACGTGCTAAGAAAGATATCGCAGGAACTGGGTTATTTTACCGAAAGTGTAAAAGGGAGGCAGCAAATTCTAATTAAGCGCAACATTGGCGATACCATTCTTAAAACAGGTTACTGCATACATCCATCGATAGTTAAACCCGAATTGCACCCCGAACAGGGGCCTGTGTGGGAATGGGTTTACAACAACCCGAACGATGTTTACGAACGTATGGGTGGAAACTTTGATAAAGAAGGGGCCGGAACATTGCGTAAAATAAACAATGAAGTACTGGGGGAATTAAAGGCTATTTTTGAAGTTACCGGGGGCACTTTATTATTTGATAAAATTGAGAAATTCAGTGCCATGAAGGCCCGGGAAGCCGGGTTGGAAGGCACCGATGGCAATATCGATAAATACATAGAAAAAGTTAATGCAGAAGATAAAATATGAAAGCCGAAGGAAAACGAAATATATGGCGAGAATACCAGAAAGAAATTGCCTGCGACCATTTTTATTACCAGCGTAGTTGTATCAGGCAAAATTTCTTTCCCGCATCGGAAAAAACCTTTTTGAAGATTTTAAGGGACGAGCTTGGAAAGGACATTTACGACGATCCTCTCCATACTACCTGCACCGGTATAGGTTACCATACCGATGTTGTTCCCTTCGACACTATACAGGCTGTGGTGGCCAGGCATTTCGCCTTAATGACAGAGGCCGGATATAAAAACATGGCTATATCGTGTGTTACATCGTTTGGCATTTATTCCGAAATTACCGAAACCTGGAAAGAATTCCCCGAAGAACTGGAAAAGGTTAGAAAATCCCTTAAAAAAGCTATAGGCAAAGAGTTTGAAGTGCCAGCCAACATTGCCCATGCCAGCGATATAATATATAAATTCAAAGGAGAGATTGCTGAAAAGCAACAATTTGAGCTGATAAACAAGCAAACCGGTAAACCTTTAAAAATAGTTGAACATATTGGCTGCCACTACTCAAAAATGTTCCCTTCGAAGGGTGTTGGCGGAGCAGAATTTCCTCATGTGCTTTCCGGCATGATAGAGGAATGGGGCGGCGAAGTGGTCGATTATCCCGAACGGAGGCATTGTTGTGGCTTTGGGTTTCGGCAATATATGGTTCAGTCGAACAGGGGATATTCCTTATCGAATTCAAAGAAAAAGTTTGAGTCGATGGAGCCATACATGCCCGATGCCATTGTGGCCAACTGCCCTGGCTGTAATATGTTCCTCGATAAATGGCAATATACCCTTGCTGAAATGCAGGGAAAAACTTACGGACAGAATGGAAAAGGCATTCCGGTTCTTACCTACGAAGAACTTGCCGGACTTGTTTTGGGTTATAACCCGTGGGACTTAGGGCTGCAAATGCACCAAATCGATTGCGAGCCACTGCTCGATAAAATGAAAGTGCCCTATAACCCCGAAGACAAATACCTGGGCGCAAACAAAAAATATATTGGTCGGCCGGAAGTTGCAGCATGTTTAGCATAGATAAACTCTTGAAGAACAAAACAATTAAAACAGTATAACCCTTGGGAAAAAGTATAGTAACAATCGGAGGCGGCATTGCCGGAATCGAAGCTTCGGGAATTCTGGCCGAACTGGGGTACGCAGTTTCGGTAATTGAAAAAGAACCCGACTTTGGTGGCAAACTTAAAAACTGGGATCACCTGTTCCCGAATATGCGTAAAGCCGAAGAAATCGAAGATTACCTTTCGCGAAAAGGGAAAACACCAGGCATTACCTTATTCCCCAATACAACCATTGCATCGTTCGAGAACATAAAATCGGGCTTTGTTTTGAAATCGAACCACGGGGTAAGCTACAGCGCACACGCGGTTATTGTTGCAACCGGTTTTGAGGTGTTCAGTGCCGAACGCAAAGAAGAATATGGCTATAAAATTTACGATAATGTAATAACCTCTGCCGATTTGGAAAAACGGCTTAAATCGGGCACACCTCTTACAACCCTAGCCGGTAAAACCCCGCAGCGTATTGCATTTATCCATTGTGTAGGCTCACGCGATGCCAAAGTGGGCAACACTTATTGCTCAAAAGTATGCTGTGTAACAGGTGTTAAACAGGCCATTGAAGTCAATAAGCTTCTGCCCGCCACACAAATATTCAATTTTTATATGGATTTAAGGATGCATGGCCTCGAACATGAAGAAATATATAAAACAGCACAAGAAAAACACAACATCCAGTTTATCAGGGGAAGATTATCTGAAGTATCGGAAAATATCGACCATTCCCTCCTGATTAAAGCCGAAGACACCCTGTCGGGGCGGCCGTTGAAAATGAATGTCGATTTAGTGGTATTGCTGGTTGGAATGGAACCGGGCGTTGGTACTACGGCTATAGGAAAAGCATGCAACATTGAGTTTAACCAGTATGGCTATTTAAAAATACCCGATGTGCACCTTGCCGGAAACCTTACCAGCCGCAAGGGAATATTTGTTGCAGGTTCGTGCAGCTGCCCCATGTCGGTGAAAGATACCATTGAACATGCCCGCTCGGCAGCTTTTGAAGTTCACCGTTATTTAATTGAAAACTAATGCAAATGGGCAAATTTGGCTTTTCGGTTATGGAAACCCGCACTGTTAATTTTGGGGAGCTCGACAACCGCCTGTTAGGTTATGTTCTCGAAAACGAGGCTTCGTTCCTTACCTGTATTTCCTGCGGAGGCTGCACAGCCACTTGCAGCGCCGGTAACCTTATCGACTTCAATGTGCGAAAAATAAACCTTTTTCTGCGCCGGTGCGATATTGAAAGCCTCGCCCGCGAAATCGATAAATGCATGCTCTGTGGCAAGTGTACGCTGGTTTGCCCGCGCGATATTAATATTCGTAACGTGGTTATGCTCATAAAAAAAGGAATTGTAAAATTTAGAAATGAATAAACTATTGCCCGAAATATTTATCTGGCCTTTTATAATCGGGCTGGCATATTTTTCCATAATCGTTCTCTACCGCTTTGTGCGATGGACCCTGGGCCTGTCGAAAATCGACAAAATACGTATATGGAAAGGACTTCGCTCGCGCAAAACCCTCGATTCGGCCATTGAAGCCTTTCGCGAAGGGCTGCTCCACAGGAAAATTTTCCGCACAAACCCGGTGCTTGGCTACATGCACATGAGCCTGGCTTTTGGCTGGTTCCTGCTTATTGTTTTTGGCCATTTCGAAGCCGTTGCTTATAAAGGTTCCCTCTCTTTTCCGGTTTATCTGCCTATTTTTTTCCGTTTTTTTGTCGATGGCATCGAAACATACCCCTTCATGCATTTTTTTGCATCGCTCATGGATTTATTACTGCTCTTTGTACTCTCGGGTGTTTCGCTTGCCTATTACAAAAGGTTCAACAAAAAACTTTTTGGCATGAAAAAAGCTACACGGCTGAAATCGGGCGACCGTATAGCCCTGACAGCGTTGTGGCTGATATTTCCTTTACGGTTGCTGGCCGAAAGTTTTTCTGCGGGGCAACTAAAAAATGGTGGCATTATTACGCAACCCTTAGGAAACTTGTTTTCACTTTTTGTGCCACTTGAACTAACAACACCGGTTACATGGTTAGCTTATTCGTTTGCCCTGGGCTTTTTCTTTGTCAGCCTGCCCAATTCGAGGTATATGCATATACCGGCAGAAGTATTCTTTATTTTTTTGCGAAACTATAGTGTAAGGCTTAAAAAACGAGTTAATACTTATTCGTTGGTACAGGTGTTTTCCTGCTCGCGTTGCGGAATATGCCTTGATACCTGCCAGCTAAACCTGGCCAATATTCACACCCAATCGGTTTATGTACTGAAGAATATTCGAAATAAAAACCTTACCGACGAAGTATTGTTTAACTGCCTGTTGTGCGGCAAATGCCAGCAGGTTTGCCCGGTGGGCATAGAACTAATCGACCTGCGCATTACCCAGCGCATAGAATCGACTTTGCAATACAATTCTTCTTATTCTTATTTGGCCGGTGGAGAGGTAAAACAAGCCGATGTGGTTTATTTTGCCGGCTGTATGACCCATCTTACCCCTTCAATAAAAAAATCGATGCTACAGATTTTTGCATATTCCGGAGTCGATTACTGGTTTATGGACGAGCACAAGGCACCCTGTTGCGGAAGGCCCCTGATGCAGGCCGGACAGTACGATGCTGCGGCAGTGCTCATCGAAAACAATCAGCAAAAAATATTGGCTTCGGGGGCCAAAAAGCTCGTTGTATCTTGTCCGATTTGTTATAAAGTTTTTATTGAAGACTATAACCTACCAGACATTAAAGTACAACATCACTCCGAATATTTATTTGAGCTAATGCAAATGGGGTCATTGCCAAAACGTTTAACTTCCGAAAAATCAATTTATCACGACCCGTGTGAGCTAGGAAGGGGTTCGGGCATATACGATAAGCCCCGTAAATTATTATCGAACTATACCAGCCTGATACCGATAATGAACGAGAAAGAAAAAAGTTTGTGCTGCGGGGGAAGCCTTTCGAACATCAAAATACAAATGAGTGAGCGCGATATAATTACCAATAATGCACTTGATGAATATTTGCAGTATTCGCCCGATAGTTTAATTACATCGTGCCCCCTTTGTAAGAAAACTTTTGCGAGGGGAAACAAAATCATGGTTAAAGATATTTCCGAAGTTGTTGCTGCCAGTATTGTTCAGAAAAATAAAAGCAATGCCTGTGCCGATAAAAAGGTTTTGGAACAGGCACTATAAAACCCTAATAAAAAATGCACAATACATTAATTATCGGCCAGTTTTGTTCCGAAGCAAAACATATTAGGGTGAATAAAAGAAATGCCCCCGACCAATACAATTATACATCCGGCAAGTTTTAATCTTTCCTTATTTTTTTTGCAGCGCTATTATCTAAAAACCAGAATACTTGTCCAGTCATAGGTTCGATATGTGCAGCCGGATACTTTAAGAAGTCGCCCTTCTTATTAAGTATTTCATCGACTATTTTCGATTTTGACCTGCCGGTAACCAAAAAAATAATTTTTCTTGAGTTGTTTATTACCTTTCCGGTAACAGTAACCCGTGGTTGGTTAGTTTCGGGGTGCCAGGCCGGGCCATAATTTTTATCGGACGATAAAAGATCCAAGCGGTTAGGAAAAATCGAGGCGGTATGCCCATCTTCGCCCAATCCGAGAAGCATAAGATCGAAACATGGCAGGCCGTGTTCCATGGGCACCAGTTCATTAATTTTTTCAGAATAACGTTCCGCTTCAATTTCGGGTGGTATTAAACCATCGACAGGATGTATATTTTCCAGTGGAACAGAAATATTATCGAACAACAACCGCTTAGCTTCGCCATAATTGCTTTCGGAGCTCGATACAGGAACCAACCTGTCGTCGCCCACAAAAAAATGGGCTTTGTGCCATTCAACAGAGTTTTTGAATTCCTGTGCTAGTATTTTATACAATATTTTGGGAGTAGAGCCGCCAGAAAGGGCAATAAAATATTTATCTGGCGAAGAGTTGATTTCAGCAGCCAAAAACACTGCCATCTCATGGGCAGTTTCTTCGGGCGATGCAGCAATTTTAACAACAGGGTTTGACATAATTTTGGGTATGTTAGAGTTCGCAGAATTCACCATCGTTCGATAAGTTTTTACATGGGTATCGCCACAATATTCCGGCTTCGCCAAGCAGGGCATCGACCACTTTGTCGGGGCCCCAGGTACCTGCCGGGTAACCGTACAGCGGGGCTTTGGGGTTATTCTTCCATGTATCGAGCACGGGCTGGACAAATTCCCATGCAGCTTCCACAGCATCGCCACGTGAATACAGGGTCTGATCGCCCTGCATACAATCGAGCAGCAACCTTTCGTATGCACTTGGAAGATGTATGTCTTTCAGGCTGTCGTAATGAAAATCCATATTTACATTTTGTACCTCAAAACCTGCGCCGGGCACTTTCATCCCAAACTTGAGCAAGATACCTTCGTCGGGCTGAATACGTATTACAAGCTGATTTTGTGTGCTGCTTAAGAATTTCATGCTTTGAAACAGGTGGTGCGGGGTTTGGCGAAAGTGAATTACCACTTCTGTAACCCTTGTGGGCAGTCGCTTACCCGTTCGGATATAAAAGGGCACCCCACCCCAGCGCCAATTGTCGATAAAGAATTTCATGGCAACAAATGTTTCGGTGCGCGAATCCGGATCAACCCCTTTTTCTTCGCGGTAACCGTTTACATTTTCGCCCCTGATAACAGAAGCGATATATTGTCCGCGAATGACATTATTAATAACATCGTCGGGCGATAGGGGCTTAAAGGCCTGAAAAACTTTCATGGTTTCGTTGCGTATTGCTGTTGAACTTACAACTGTAGGCGGCTCCATAGCAATAAGGGCGGTTAATTGTAACAGGTGGTTTTGCAGCATATCGCGCAGCGCCCCCGAATGATCGTAATAGCCCCCACGGTTTTCCACTCCTATATTTTCGGCCGATGTAATTTCAACACGGTGTATATAGTTGCGGTTCCACAAAGGTTCGAAAATTCCGTTTGAAAACCTTGTAACCAAAACGTTCTGAACTGTTTCTTTGCCCAGGTAATGATCGATGCGGTATATCTGGCTTTCGTCAAAATATTTTAACAGGTTCCGGTTCAGTGTTTTTGCTGTTTCTAAATCGGTGCCAAAGGGCTTTTCAATTATTAGTCTTTTCCAGCCTTTTTCGCATCCTGGCATATTTAACCCGCTTTCGTAAAGGTGGTGTGGTATAATTTCGTATAGCGAAGGAGGTGTTGCCAGATAGTAAATTATATTGCAGGGAATGTTCAGGCTTATTGCAAGCTCCTCAATTTTGTCTTTAAGCAATTTATAATCGGCAATATCGGAAGTGTTTATTCCGGTGTAGTGCAATTTTCCAATAAAGTTATCGAGGTTGGCCTTATTTTCTTTTGCATGTGAAGAAAAGGCGGTAACCGATTCTTTCATTTTTGCCCTGAAACTATTATCAGACAATGCTGTACGCCCAACACCAAGAACTGCAAATTTTTCAGGCAAAAGTTTTTGCTCCGATAGCTCAAAAACGGCCGGAATAAGTTTGCGCATGGTTAAATCGCCTGAAGCCCCAAAAATAACCAGGATATGGTTCTCTGCTTTAGTCATTATCAAAATGAATTATACCGAATAACAAAAACATGAAATTAATGTTTTCTTTTGGTTTAATAAAAATAGGTATAACCGTGAATGCTAACTTTACAATTTTATGTTCTGTTAGACTTCTTGCCGGCAATAAGCGGTTACTTTTCTTTAAGCTTGAATTTTCGGTTCCACAATTTCGAGGATTTCTTTTTCAAGGCCAATTGTTTGGGCCTCAATTTCTTTTGCTTCCGACAAAACTTTATTTATAAAATCTTTATTGGTACACCCCGATGCATTTATCCTGATATTTAAATGCGCGCCCAGAACTGCAGAACGTGCAGCCAGTGCACCAACACCGGCATCGGAAACAGAGTTTGGGTTTCCGGTTTCAGCCATGACTTTTAATATCTTCATCGATTCGAAAGCAAGTTTCATTGTTTTCAAAGGCACTTCAATAGCTGTTATTGTGGCCTGCTCAATTTCTTTCTGCCGTATAGTTTTTTCATCATCGGAGTTTTTGGGTAAATTATAGGCCTTTAGAATTGAGTTAAAAGCATTGGTATCGTCATCTATAAGTTTAATAAGCTGGTTGTAACATTCTTTGCCTCTTTCTGCCCACCCCGAAAACTCTTCCCAACGGTTATCCCACCCGCGTTTGTGGGCCGACAGGTTAGCAACCATTGTTGCCAGGGCAGCGCCAAATGCCCCCATACAGGCTGAAATGGAACCACCGCCCGGTGCCGGGGTTTCCGAGGCAGTTAATTCGGTAAAAACTTTTATTGTTAAGCTGTTAAGTTTTTTTTCTGTTGGTTCATCTAATAAATATTCGATAATTTTCTTTTTAGGGTTGAAGGGGGCCAGGTCGTCGAGCCCAAGCGATTTAATGGCAATCTTTAGAATTTCATCGTCGGATATTCCGGTTGAGCGTTGTTGTTTTCTTAAAAAATATTTGCCGGCATCGAGCATGGCCTTTAAAGGAATACAGCCAATCAATTCCGAGCCGGTAACCCTTATCCCTCTTGCTGCAGCACGTTCACAGGCAGCCTCAAATACCTGGTGCACCGATGTTACTGTAATATCGGTAAGGTTAAACGAAAGCTGGGCAATTCCATATTCCTCGATATACCAGCCGATACCTTTAACGCATTTAAGCATTCCGGGCTCGTAAAGGGTATTTCCATCAGAATCTTTAAGTATCTTTCCTGTAAGCGTGTTTCCTTCGCGCTTTGCGCGGCCTTTTTCCCTTATATCGAATGCAATGGCATTGGCCCTGCGTACCGATGTAGTGTTTAAATTAACATTGTAGGCGATTAAAAAATTTCGTGCGCCAACAGCCACTGCCCCACTTTTAGCCGTTTCCGGGGTAAAAAGGGCCGGGCCAAAATCGGGCTTCCATTCAGGCGACACAATTTTTTGCGGGAGGCCTTCATATTCGCCAGCACGACAGTTAGCCAGGTTCTTTCGGTTTTCTTCAAATGCTGCAAACTCGTAACAATATACCGGAATATTTAATTCATCGCCTATTCTTTTGCCTAAATCGCGCGCATAAATAACCACTTCGTCCATTGTAATACCAGAAACCGGCACCAGAGGGAGAACATCGGTAGCGCCAAAGCGCGGATGGGCACCTTTATGTTTTCTCATGTCTATTACTTCACAAGCTTTTTTTACTGCTTTAAAAGCTGCTTCGCAAACTGCTTCGGGTGAGCCGACAAAAGTTACCACAGTACGGTTGGTAGCTTTTCCCGGATCGACATCGATTAGCCGCACGCCCTGCACAGTTTCAATTTCATCGGTAATTTTCCTGATAATATTTAAATCGTTCCCTTCACTAAAATTTGGCACACATTCTATAAGTTGTTTCTGCATAGTTTTTAAAAATTAGGTTTGCAAATAGCGAATACATATTTTAGTACCCCCCCCCGATATACCATTGTTTATAATTACTTCACTGGTATGCCGTTTTTCCATACAATGTTTGGTTTAATTTTGCCCTGGTTATATAATATTTCTCTATAATCGTTAAGCTCAAAAGCAATAAAATCAGCAATATTTCCTTTTTTAATTATTCCCCGGTCTTTCAAATCGAGTGCGGCAGCAGCCCTGAAAGTTATAGCAGCCAGGGTTTCGGCATTGGTTAGTTTTTCAAACACACCAAGTATGGCAGCGCAAATTAATAAATCGCCCATCGGCGCCGTACCCGGGTTCCAGTCGGAACCTATAGCAAGACTTGCCCCGGCATTGAGCAGTTTACGGGCAGGGGCAAATTTAGTGCCCAATCCGACAGACGATGCAGGCAGCGCCACAGGAACCACACTACCGGCAGCCAGCAGTTTTATTTCCCGTATGCCGGAAACTTCAAGGTGATCGGCGCTAACAGCCCCCACTTTTGCTGCTACTTCGCTGCCACCAATAGTAAACTGGTCGGCATGTATGGTAAGTTCAAACCCCATGTCCTTTGCTTTCATGAGAAAATCGAGCGCTTCTTTGGGCTTAAAGGCCATTTCGTCGCAATAAATATCAACCCGGTTTGCCAGGCCTTTTTCATAAATTTCAGGCAACAAATCGTTAACAATAAAATTCAGATAGGCTGAATTTGAACCTTCAAAATCGTATGGTTTAATATGGGCAGCCAGACATGTAGGTATTAAATCGGCCTGAACAAAATTACCTGCTTTTTTTATTGCCTGAAGAATTTTTATTTCTTCGCTACCAGTAAGCCCATAACCACTTTTTACTTCAATAGTGGTTACACCATCGTTAAGCATCCTTTTGGCCCTATCGGCAGTAAGGAAGGCAAGTTCATCTGCATTTGCGTTGCGCGTTTTTTCTACTGTGCTGATAATGCCTCCGCCCGATTTTGCTATATCAGGATAGGTTTTTCCTTCGAGGCGCATCGAATAGTCGTTTGCCCTGTTTCCTGCCCAGCAAATATGTGTGTGTGGATCGATAAAACCCGGCATAGCCACAGTGCAACTGTTGATTTCTTCAATGGAACAATTGTTTTTTTTTGCTTCTTCCGCTAAGGTGTCAAATAGGCCAACTTCGGCAATGCAACCGCCTTCGGTTAAAATTCCGGCCTTTTCAAATACTTCAATTTCATTATCGTTTAATGGGCCATTTACCGGCAAATTGTTCATGGTAAGCAATTGCTTAAAGGGGCCAATAAGTTTTCTTTCGATCATTTCTTCAGAAATTCAGATTAAAAATACCCATATTTTCTCTTGCAGGCACACAACCAGCATCGCTATGCCTGAAGATACCAAGTGCAGGGTCGTTGTATAAAACACGGCTAAGGCATTTTTCGGCTGTTTCGCTGCCGTCGGCCACAATTGCCATTCCGGCATGTTGCGAAAACCCCATGCCAACCCCACCACCATGATGAAACGAAACCCAGGCAGCCCCGCCACCGGTGTTGGCCATCAGGTTTAGCAAAGGCCAGTCCGATATGGCATCGCTACCATCGGGCATGGCTTCGGTTTCGCGGTTTGGCGATGCCACCGATCCGCAATCGAGATGATCGCGCCCGATTACAACAGGCGCTTTAACAATACCATTTTTCACAAGCCGGTTGAACAACAAGCCTGCTTTTTCCCTTTCTCCCATACCTAACCAGCAAATACGACTTGGTAATCCCTGGAACTTCACTTTTCTTTCGGCCTCTTTAAGCCAGTTAATCAGATGCATGTTTTGGGGAAAAGCTTCAATTAGTGCCCTGTCGGTCGCTGCAATATCGCCGGCATCGCCCGAAAGCGCTACCCAACGGAATGGGCCTTTTCCTTCGCAAAACAACGGCCTGATAAACTCCGGAACAAACCCATTGTAGTTAAAGGCATCTTTCTGTCCGCCCTGACGCGCAAACTCGCGCAGATTGTTGCCGTAATCAAACACAATGCTGCCTCGATTTTTCATTTCGAGCATGAAACCAACATGGCGGGCCATGCTTTTCAAGGAATTATCTTTGTATAGCTTCGGGTTTGATTTTCGAAGATCCATTGCTTCTTCAATATTAAATCCGCATGGCACATAGCCATTTACCGGATCGTGTGCCGATGTTTGGTCGGTAACAATATCGGGAACCAGGTTATCGTTAAGGAGTTGTTCAAGCAAATTGCCAATATTTCCCACCAGGCCAACCGATAAAGCCTCTCCCTTATCCTTAGCGGCGGTTACCCATTTTACAGCTTCGGAATAAGAGCTTGTCATTTTGTCGATATAACCAGTATCGATGCGTTTTTTTATTCGTGAAGCATCCACATCGGCCCCCAGAAAAACAGCCCCATTCATGGTTGCAGCCAGGGGCTGCGCCCCTCCCATGCCTCCAAGCCCGCCGCTTACGATGAGTTTGTGCTGTAGCTTACCGTTAAAATATTTCCTTCCGCATTCGGCAAAAGTTTCGTAAGTACCCTGCAAAATACCCTGGGTACCAATATAAATCCAGCTTCCGGCAGTCATTTGCCCAAACATCATTAATCCACGGTTCTTAAGCTCAGCGAAGTGCTCCCAGGTTGCCCATGCAGGAACCAGGTTGCTGTTGGCAATAAACACCCGTGGGGCTTCTTTGTGAGAGCGTACAATGCCCACAGGCTTCCCCGATTGAACCAGCAGACTGTGGTTTTCGTCAAGTTTGAGCAGAACCTCAATAATTTTTAACACAGCCCCGGGGTTTCGGGCTGCCTGTCCGGTACCACCATAAACAATAAGGTTTTCGGGGTCTTCTGCCACATCATGGTCGAGATTGTTTAAAAGCATTCGCAAAGGGGCCTCGGTTTGCCACGATCTGGCATGCAGTTCAGTTCCGCGTGGAGATTTGTAGTTAGGGTGCTGTGCAAATTTTTTAATAAATTCCGAATATTTCATGGGTATGGTTTTTTATTGGTATGTTATGGTTGCGGGCTTCTTTTTCTACCAGATAGGTTAATTCTTTATTCCGGATTATACCTATACAGGAATTTATATCATCGGCAAAAACCCGGTCGTTTTCTGCAAAACAAACTTTAGAGCGAACATATTCAAAGCATTTATCGATAAGCAACCCGGATTTTAAAGGCCTCCGAAATTCAAACCCCTGTGTTGCCGTAAGAAGCTCAATGGCTAAAATTTTTTCGAGATTTTCTATGATTTGCAGTGCTTTACGGGCACTTATTGAACCCATGCTAACATGGTCTTCCTGTCCGAGGGAAGTGGGGATACTGTCGGCGCTGGCCGGAAAACACAAGCTTTTATTTTCGCTCACAAGTGCTGCCGTAGTATATTGTACCAACATAAATCCCGAATTCAACCCGGTATTTTTCATTAAAAGTTTAGGCAAACCATCGGTTTTATCCATAAGCGACAAATAAATGCGCCTGTCGGATATATTTCCGAGCTCAGAGGCTGCAACAGCAACATAATCGAGGGGAAGGGCAAGGGGCTGGCCATGAAAATTTCCGCCGCTTATAGTTTTGTCTTCGCCAAATATTACCGGGTTGTCGGTAACAGAATTTATTTCGGTATGGAGTATTTCTTTAAGATGCAGCCATGCGGCTCGCGATGCTCCGTGTACCTGTGGTATGCACCGTAGCGAATATGGGTCCTGAACGCGTGTACAGTTTTTATGCGACTCTACTATTTCGGAATTTTGCAGTAGATTGCGCATACGTTCGGCAACATACATAACAGCCGGATAAGGTCGCAGGGCGTGCAACCCTTCATCGAAACTTTTTACTGAGCCCTTCATTGCCTCGAGGTTAAGGGCAGCAATTATATCGGCATTATCGAGGCAGTTCTGCAATTTCTCAATAACGAGTGCAGCATGGGCACACATAAATTGTGTTCCGTTAATAAGGGCAAGCCCCTCTTTAGGCCCCAGATCGACAGGCTCGACACCAAGAATACGGTATAATTCAGAAGCCGGAAATTTTTCGCCCTGGTGAAAAACATGCCCCAAGCCTATTAAGGGCAGAAAAAGGTGCGCAAGGGGCGCAAGATCGCCCGATGCCCCTACGGAGCCTTGTTCAGGCACACAGGGGATAATATCTTCTTCGATAAACCAGATTATTCGACTTAATGTTTCCACTGAAACACCTGAGAAGCCTTTCGACAATGAGTGAACCTTAAAAACCAACATTAACCTGGCCAATTCCGGATCGATGTTTTTACCTACGCCAACGCTGTGGCTTTTAAGCAGGTTATGCTGGAGCTTTTTTGTGTCTTCTTCATTGATAAGTGTAGTACACAGTGGACCAAAGCCTGTGTTTATGCCATAAACAGTTTTTTGCTTATGGACAATGTTTTCTACTGCTTTGCGGCTGTTTTGAACAATTTTGCCTGTTTTTTCCGAGAGTATTCCTTTTATCGTTCCATGAGCGATTTTTAGTGCTGTGCCAACTGTAAGAAAATCTTCGCCATAATGAAAAGCTCCTTCATTCATATCGCAATTTTATCGTTTGATACTGAACCCAAGTTAGATTTTTGCTCATTGCAAAGGAATGATAAATGTAAGCATGAAAGAATTTAACTTTAGGGCCATAAATCCCATGTAATCTTTACCTTGCTTGTTGGATAATTTTTAATCAAAAACGCAGAGGTTGCTATAAAAAAAATAGCTTTTTTATGGGGGTGAGCAATCTTATGTAGTATCCAGGGCACTTCGTATAGCTTATAAAATAAAAATTCTGAATAAAAGCCGTAATTTAGCTTAGCTTCATTTGTTTATTACTAACCAAAACAATATTTATGAAAAGAAAACTATTAGCAACCGTTTTTTTTCTTATTGCTTTATGCCCAAAACCAGGCTATTCTGCACCTTCGGATAAAGATACGCTAAAGGTTTTGTTTGTTGGGAACAGTTACACCTATGTTCAAAACATACCCCAGGTAGTCTCAATTCTATCCGATAGTTCAGATACTAAACTGGTTACCCGAAAAAGTGTGGTTGGTGGGGCTAGGTTGAGCGAACACTGGCATGGCAACAGGGGGTTAAATACCAAAGAACTCATAGAAACTGGTAATTTCGATATTGTTGTCTTACAGGATCAGAGTATGTCAACCATTGAGCAGCCCGACAGTGTTTTGAAATATATCGCGCTGTTTTGCGGGCTTGCGCGAAAACATGGTGCAAAACCTTATTTGTATATGACCTGGGCAAGGGAAAAAGTGCCTCAATACCTTCATGTAATTGAAGATGTATATACCCGTGCAGCAAAAGAAAACAATGCCGTTTTAGTCCCTGTTGGCAAGGCATGGGAAAAGGCAAAGCAAATTCGCCCCGACATTCAGCTATATGTTTCCGATGGCAGCCACCAGTCGGCTTTGGGCGCCTATTTATCGGCTTGTGTTTTTGTTGCTGCTATACTTGGCGAAATGCCCCGCCAAATACCCAACTACATTACTATCTACGACATAGAAGGCGAGTCGTTAGTAATTATGGACATCGACAGGTTGGATGCCGAGTTTTGCAGAAAAATTGCATCTGCCTCTGTAAACCAGAAATAACTACAGAAAAAAAATTAACATATATTCAAGCAAGGTAATAAAAGCCAAATGTTGGTGCAAAGGCAGTAAGACAACTGCTATTTTGCGCCAACATTTGGCTTTTACAGGCTAAACATCAATTATCTACAAAAATTACCTGTATTATAGGCCTATATAAGCCGGCCCCTGGTTAAAAACTATATCAACAGGTATTTCCATGTTGTTAATCTTTTCGATGTCGGCCTTAAGCTCTGGTTTGAACTTGCTATATGAATCGATAAAAGATACGGCTGCTTCATAGTTGCCGTTCCCCTGTAGCTCAATAATTTCTTTGGCCAGCATAGAAACTGCCGCTTTCATTTTGTCGTAATCAACTGTATAAATGCCTTTTCTGTTACGATTAAAGGCTCCTTTTTCCAAAAGATAATTATAGCTAATTAAATTTGCTTTACCGTGGGCACTGGCAGCCCCAAAGCGAATCGACCGGAAAATGCCGGCTACAAAAGTAGTATAACTTTCGCGAATGTCGGCTCCTAGTTCGTTTAACCGAATAAGCTCGTCTTCCAGAAACAGGCCCAGTATATCGGCTTTGCCTTCTTCAATAGTGGTATATTTGTCTTTAAGCGCAGCGCTTATCGAGAGGGTATCGTCAACAACCTGGTAAACGCCAAGCCCGTGTGCAACTTCGTGGAACATGGTATTTGAGAAAAAAGCCTCAAAGGAAACAAACTGTTGTTGTTCAGGAGAAATAACAAGGTTTGATATGGGCACCAGTATCTTATCGAATTTTGCCTGCATGGCATTTTTAAGTTGTAACCGGCGGCTCCCTTTTTGTTTGTGCACCTCGGGATCGTTGGGCAGGTTAATGGCAATTGTTTTACTCCCGGCATTGCAATCGCCAGCATAATAAACAACATCGTAAGCTCCCAGGTCGGAACTGGCACCCGGTGTACCAGTTTTGTATTTTTCATCAACAGGGAGTCGTTTTTGCAAATCGGGTAAAAGTGTTGCATACCTTTCGAGTTTTTTCGACCACTCCATGTCCTTGAGCAAAATATATGCCTCAAAAGATGCTTTGTACCCAAAAAGCTGGTCTTCGTAATTTTCTATCGGCCCTACAACTAAATCGATACGATTTGACTTCATGTCCATCCAGGCCAAATCGCTGTGCAGGTAGTTGCTTGTAACGAGCGCCTCTGCCCGCAATTCGAGGTATTTTTTTAAACCTTCGTCAGAAGCAAGCAATGCTGCCTTCTTAAGCAGCTGCGAAGCACTATCGAGCTGGCTTTTATAATAAACATGATAAGGTATTGAAACAAGGTTCCGGTTTTCATCCCTTCGGATAATGGTATAGAGCGATGTTTTATCGGGCGTATCAAAATTGTCGAATTCTTCTTTAGAAATATCGCAGGGATAAAAGTTTGCACCTGCGGGTTTTTCCCCAATACCGGCAACAAAAGAAATATTATTGTTCAACCTTTCCCACGGGCCGTAGTTTATTTCAATAAACTTTTCTTTAAGGGTATCGCCATTTGCCAATCTAATAGCCTCTAGCCTCGAACCATAAGCCTGTTCCCAGAAAAGGGTATCCATTATACGGGCCACATCAAAGAAAAGCAAAAGCATTTGTTTATCGTTTTCCGATAAATCATTTATGTTTGAAGTAAGTGTAAACCCGGCAAATTGGGATACTTTTTTTTGCATATCGGTTTCTTTTTCAGCTTGTTTTGAATTGCAACCAGCCAACACGGCCAATACAAAACACATAATAAATAGTTTTTTCATTGCAGAAGGGGTTAAAATAAACGGTTCAAAAATAAAAAAAACGCCGGAGAACTGCGTTTCCGGCGGTATGATTTATAGCATTCTTTTCTATTAATAAGCCACAGCAAACAATACGCGTTGTTTCGATGGTTTACCCGAGAAAATACATTTTCCATCTTCAGGCACAGAACCGAAAGGTATGCAACGAATGGTGGCTTTGGTTTCTTCTTTTATTTTCAATTCTGTTTCAGTTGTCCCGTCCCAGTGGGCCAGAACAAAACCGCCCTTGTTGGCCAAAATTTCTTTAAATTCGTCCCACGAGTCGGTTTTGTGTGTGTTTGCCTCACGGAATTTAAGGGCTTTATTAAAAATATTCTGCTGAATAGCATCGAGCAGACCAACAACATGGTCGGCAATACTATTAATTTCCTGAACCGACTTTTCAAGGGTGTCGCGGCGGGCAACTTCTATAGTACCGTTTTCCAGGTCGCGCGGGCCAATGGCCAGGCGCACCGGTATGCCTTTAAGCTCGTACTCGGCAAATTTCCAGCCGGGCTTATGTGTATCGCGGTTGTCGTATTTAACAGTTAAACCTTTGGCTTCGAGTTGTTTTTTTATTTCATTGGCCTTCAGCGAAATTTGTTCAAGCTGTTCTGGGTTTTTATAAATAGGCACAATTACAACGTGTGTGGGTGCAATTTTTGGGGGAAGAACCAGTCCGTTGTCATCGGAATGCGACATTATAAGGGCGCCAATCATACGGGTTGTTACTCCCCATGAAGTTGCCCAAACGTATTCTTCTTTTCCTTCTTTGGATGTATAGGTTACATCGAAAGCTTTTGCAAAGTTTTGCCCCAGAAAATGCGATGTTCCTGTCTGTAGGGCTTTGCCATCCTGCATTAAGGCTTCGAAAGTATAAGTGTTCTCAGCACCTGCAAAGCGCTCGTTTTCGGTTTTATCGCCTTTAATAACCGGTATTGCCAAAAAGTTTTCGGCAAAATCGACATACACATCAAGCATGCGCAAAGCCTCTTCCTGTGCCTCTTCTTTTGTGGCATGCGCTGTGTGGCCTTCCTGCCAGAGAAATTCGGCAGTGCGCAAAAATAAACGGGTGCGCATTTCCCAGCGTACAACATTGGCCCATTGGTTTACTAAAAGTGGTAAATCGCGGTACGAATGGATCCAGTTTTTATATGTATTCCAAATAATAGTTTCCGATGTAGGCCTGACTATTAGTTCTTCTTCAAGTTTTGCAGTTTCATCAACCACAATTCCACTACCATCTTCCGCATTTTTTAACCTGTAATGGGTAACAACGGCACATTCTTTGGCAAAACCTTCAACGTGTTTTGCTTCTTTGCTAAAAAACGATTTTGGTATAAAAAGCGGGAAATAAGCATTAACGTGCCCGGTATCTTTAAACATTTTATCGAGTGCGGCTTGCATTTTCTCCCAAATTGCATATCCGTATGGTTTTATCACCATACTGCCACGAACGGCAGAATTTTCGGCCAGGTCGGCTTTTATAACCAGATCGTTATACCACTGCGAATAATTTTCTCCCCTCGTTGTTATTTCTTTAGCCATTTTTAATACTTTGGTATGGTATTTGAAAAGTTATTATAAAAAAATATCGTGCAAAGTAAACAAATAATATTTATATATTCACCAGAAAAAAATGAGGAGGTGTGGTCATGAAACCGAAAATTCTGCATCTGATGGTATTACCGCTTGTTTTTGTTGCCTGTACCGGCACATACCAGGCAGTAAACAATAACGATGACCTTTATTTTGACCCGAAAGAAGAGCAGCTCGCCAAGGCCCAACAGGAACTTGCCAGGAAAGATGCCCAGATTTCGCAGCTTGAACAAAGGCTTTCACAACTGGAGGCCGAACAATCCGAATATCAGAATGATACCATTGCTTATGAACAGGAAGCCGGATATTACGATGACAGTGAAAGCAACTATGAAGAAACAGGTTATTACAACGACTATGAATCACGCATAAGGCGGTTCAACGACGATTGCTATAGTTGTGGCTACTACGATGGCTTTAACAACTATTCTTCGCGTTGGAGCTGGAATATACATGCCGGTTACCCTTACTGGGGATTTGGCTTATCGTATGGTTCCCCTTATTACTACAGGCCTTATTACTCGTACTGGGATTATTACGACCCCTGGTATTATTCGTGGCACAGGCCATATTATTACAGCTATTGGGGTGGTTACTACAACCGTTATTATTACCCCGGTTACTATTACAGCGATTATTACTACTACAGTAAACCTAATGTTGTGTATGGACGAAGGTATTCATCGGGCTCTAACACAAATACAAATTACTCAACCAGGCGTTCGGTCAATAACAACGGCAGTGTTTATACAACTACCGGCACAACCAGTCGCAGGGTTTCAGCCAATGAAACCACACGTTCGTCGTCGGTTAACACCGGCAGGTCATCGGGAGCAAGCGGAACTGCTACAACACGGCAACCGGCCGCAACAAACAATGGAACTACGCGCACCTCCGATATGAAATCGACGACCAACAGTTCGACCCGCAGTTCGACCTATACAAGGCCAACCAATACTACGAACTATAACCGTTCAAGTGGTTCGCGAAACACTACATACGATAGATCGACAAATTCGAACAGAAGCTCTTCTACCTATAATAACCAATCGGGCAGCAGAAGCACTGGCAACTCAAATGTCCGTTCATCTTCTTCGACCCGAAGCAGTTATTCAACATCAGGTTCTTCCGGCAATTCATCATCCGGAAGGAGCTATAACTCATCGGGCTCTTCATCGAACCGAAGTTCATACTCGGGTTCCTCGGGTTCAACAACCCGCAGCAGTTCCTCGGTAAGTTCAGGATCTTCGGGCTCAAGATCGTCAAGTTCTTCGGGTTCCTCACGCTCCAGCGGTGGTTCATCGGGTTCATCACGCTCTAGCGGCGGTTCATCGGGAGGCAGCTCACGTACACGCTAAGGTTCAGGCAGTTTATAACCTAAAAAATTAGTAAAAATGAAGAAATATATTTTCTCTATAGTATTGTTGTGCTCTGCTGGATTATTGTATGCGCAAACTCACACCGATGCGTTACGTTATTCACAGCATACCATTGGCGGCTCGGCACGTTCCGTTGCCATGGGGGGGGCTTTTGGCGCCCTGGGTGCCGACTTTTCGACACTGAGCACAAACCCGGCCGGAGTGGCAGTTTATCGGGGTTCAGAGTTAACATTCTCCCCGGAAATTTTTATTGCAGGCACAAGTTCACAATACTTTGGCAATTCGTTAAGCGAGCCCAGGTTCAACGTTAACCTCGGTAACTTTGGCTATGTAGCTACTTTTAACGAAGGCGATGGTTTGCTTAAATCGGCCAGTTTCGGCTTAGGCTTTAACCGCCTGGCAAATTTCAGCAGGAACACACTTATTAACGGCGACAACCCATATACAACCTATGCCGATTATATTGCTGCCGATGCTACCCAATTTGGCATTGAAGACAATTATGCCCGTTTTACTTCGGCATTGTTCTACGATGCATGGATAATTGACGATACCGACTCACCGGGATCTTATTATATCGCCCCGGAATATTTATACGATGATGGGACTTTTAGAGCGACAGAACAAAATTATAATACAACGGAATGGGGCAAAATAAACGAGTGGGTGTTTTCACTGGGCTTTAATTTCGACAATAAACTATATTTTGGCGGCACCTTTGGCATTCAGCCTTTGTCTTACGAGTTTGAAAAGAACACAACAGAATCTGATGCTAACGAGAGAGACTATAAGTATTTCGATTTTTTCGAATCGCTCAAAGTAAATGGTACGGGTTATAACGCCAAAGTGGGAATGATTTTTAAACCAATACAAATGTTGCGTTTAGGGGCGGCTTTTCACATGCCGGTTACTTATCACCTGAACGAACAATATACTACCAGCATAAGTTCGCAATATACCGAAGTAGCCTGGCAAACTTTATATCCGATTGACTTAAGCGGCAACAGGCTTAACTATCTCGAAAACGAATATAAAGTAATTACACCTTTTAAAGCCATTGGAAGTGTTGGCCTGGTGCTGGGCAAACTACTGATACTAAGCAGCGATTTAGAATATATCGATTATTCATCGATGCGATTGAGGGGAGGCCATCAAGACGACTTCAGCGATGTTAACAGCGATATCAGGGAAGTTTACCGCGACAATATTAACATTAAATTAGGCGGCGAGTTTAGGCTGGGGGCACTTTACCTGAGAGGGGGCGCCGGATATTATGGCAGCCCTTATGCAAAAGAACAGGTTAATTACAACGCCAATAAATACAGCCTCTCTGCAGGTATCGGTGTGCGCGAAAAAAGCTACTTCTTCGATATGGCCTTACAGCATACCTTTAGTGAAGAAACAACATTTATGTATGGTGCCTACGATGGCGATGGAATCTGGCGCGACAATTCAGCCAATATTGGCTTAAAAACCACCCGCGCTGTTGCCACCATAGGTTTCAGGTTCTAAAATTGTTCATATACCTAATTTATTTTTTACAATAGGCAAAAAAAAGGGGCATGCATGCCCCTTTTTTTATTGTTGTTGTTTCAACCCCCGGCGGGTTAAAAGTGGTTCAACCGAAGGTTTTTTGCCTCGAAACTTAATGTACTGCTCCATTGGATTGTGATCGCCAATTTCTGCCAGGCAGTATTTGCGGAAACCTGCTGCCAGTTGGCGGTTAAAAATATCGCCCGACTCCTTAAAAGCGGCAAAAGCATCGGCATCGAGCACCGCAGCCCACATATACACATAATAACCGGCTGCATATCCGCCATCGAAAATATGCGCAAAATAAGTCGAACGGTAACGTGGCAATATTTCATCGATTAAACCAATTTTGTCTAACGAACTGTTTTCAAAAGCTAATACGTCTTCTATTGTACCGCTGCCCGAGAGGGTGTGGTAATCCATATCCAGCACCGAAGCTGCAAGGTATTCTGTCATTTCGAAGCCCTGATTAAAGTACCGGCTGTTTTCCAGTTTTTTAATAAGCGCATCGGGTATTGTAGCGCCGGTTTCAAAGTGCTTTGCATAAATTTTCAATACTTCGGGCTCCGAGGCCCAGTTTTCCATTATTTGCGAAGGCAGTTCGACATAATCCCTGGGCACATTGCCGGCCGTTTTATCATATTTTCCATCGGTAAAAAGGGCATGCAAAGCATGTCCAAATTCATGGAAAAGGGTAGTAACCTCGTCCCAGGAAAGTAGCGATGGCACACCGCCTGTTGGTTTTGTAAAATTGCATACTATTGAAACCAGTGGTGCTACCCTGTCGCCATTGCGATAAACCGCATCGCGGAACGATGTGCACCATGCGCCACCTTGTTTGCCAGCACGCGGAAAATAATCGAGGTATAATATGCCTAAAAGTGCCCCGTTGGTATCTTTTGACTCAAACACCTCTACATCTGGGTGATAAACCGGAACACTATCGGTTTTAATAAAACTTACCCCATACAAGTTACTTGCAACAGTGAACATACCATTTCGCACATTTTCGAGTTTAAAGTATGGCTTAAGCTCGCTTTCGTCTAAATCGAATTTTTGTTTGCGGAGTTTTTCAGAATAATACCACCAGTCCCACGGTTGAATTTTGAAATTTCCACCTTCATTATCAATAATCGATTGCATTTCTTTTACCTCGTTTTTTGCAACTTTTAGCGAGGGTGCCCACAACTCATCGAGAAAGGAATAAACTGCCCCGGTTGTTTTGGCCATGTTAACATCGAGCACATAACCGGCAAAATTGCTAAAGCCCAGCAATGAAGCCTTTCTGGCCCTTAATACAACAATTTCTTTAATAAGTGCTTTATTATCAAATTCGTTGTTGTTGTTCCCGCGCATAAAATATCCGGTGTAAATTTTTTCCCTCAGGGCGCGGTTATCGGCATATTGCAAAAAAGGTATCAAACTCGGCTTGTGAAGGGTGAAAACCCACTTTCCATCAAGGCTGTCGGCCTGGGCTTGTTCTGCTGCACCGGCAATAATATTTTCTGGCAGGCCTTTTAAATCGGCAATATTATCAATAACAAGGCGAAAGCTTTTATTGGTTTCAGACAAAAGGTTTTGCCCAAACCGTATGGTCAGGTTTGTTAGTTTATCGTTAATATTGCGAAGTTCAGCCTTTTGGGAGCTGTCGAGGTTAGCGCCATTGCGCACGAAGCTTTCGTAATATTTTTCAATTACCCTTATTTGTACAGAATCGAGCTGTTCTTCATTCCGCTTATCGTAAACAGTTTTTATTTTATTAAACAAGTCTTGGTTAAGGAAAATATTGTCGCGGTGACCCGAAACCTTAGGGCCAATTTCCAGGGCCAGTCCCTGCATTTCATCGTTGGTATTTGCTTCAACCAGATTAAAAAACACATTTGAAACACGCGCCAGAAAGTCGCCCGATTTGTCGAAAGCCTCAACGGTGTTCTTAAAACCCGGAACAGTTGTGTCGGCAATAATTGCAGAAATTTCGGCTTCATGCAGTTTAATGCCTTCAATAATTGCTGTTAAATAGTGTTCATTTTTTATTTTATCGAAAGGCGGTGCACCAAATGGCGTTTTCCATTCGTTGAAAAAGGGATTGTTGCTGGCAGCTTGTTTTTTGTTGTTACATCCGTAAATAAGGACCATACAGGTAAAAATTAAGAATAATACTTTTTTCATGGTTTATATTTCATATTTAAGAATTTGCTAAAATATCCTTTGCCCGGTTTCCAACTGTCAATTCAATGCTGTTTAGTTAAGAAAAAAAGTAATAGATGAAACCCATACACTCACCCCTAAACCCCTGAAGGGAAACCCCAAACGCGCTGTTCCCTTTAGGGAACTTAGCGAAGCGATCTCATGAGCTAAGCGAATAATTTAAGGGCATGCGTGCGAAAATCTTGTTAACTAAACGACCGTCAATTAATACTTATTCAAAGCTACAAATATTTAAGAAAGATTTTCTTATGGTTTTGTCATGAAAAAACAAAAACGGGGTAGTAAGATTATTGTCAGTCAAAAATTATAGTCTCAACAAAACTAAAAAAACCCGTCCAAATTGGCCGGGTAGTTAATTCTTCTACACACCTCTGAAAGGACTATACGGTTTTACAGGCATTTTTCAGTATATTTTCCACTATTTTGTCGTCAATATCAAATAGAGGGAGCCTGCTTAATAGCGCATAAATATCGCTGAATTCAATTTTCCCATCGAAATCATCGGCATTTGTAAGCCCATGTTTTGTTTGTGAAGCGAGGTTGTGAACAGAATAAATAAGGGTAGAAGTTTTATCCATAGGCATTCTTGTTAAAATAGATTTTGAACAATGAGATAACGCCAAATGCAATTTATTATTATTTGGCCATTTAAAAATCTTTTAAAACAAAAAAAGCTGCCGGATAACAGCAGCTCAAAGTAAGGAACCAAATTTAAATTTAGGCCATACTCAGGCTTAAATTTTTTTCTTCAACCAATTTGCGCAGGTTAATAAGGGCGTAACGCATACGCCCCAAAGCAGTGTTAATGCTAACATTTGTATGATCGGCAATTTCTTTAAAGCTCATATCGCAATAGTGGCGGAGAATTACAACTTCTTTCTGGTCCTGGGGCAATTCCTGTACAAGTTGCCTTATTTCCCTCGATATCTGGCTGTTTACCATGTGGTCCTCAATTGTCTTATCTGAAAATTTTTGCGAGTTAAACATGTCTTTTCCACAATTATCGTTCGAAATTGTTTGAAGTTGCTTCTCTTTCCGGAAATGATCAATAATCAGGTTATGGGAAATACGCAACACCCACGATAAAAACTTGCCGTTATCGTTGTACCGGCCTTGTTTTAAAGAGCGGATAACTTTAATAAATGTATCCTGGAAAATGTCTTCAGCCAGATGGGAATCTTTAATATTAAAAAGAATATAGCTGAATACTTTGCGGCGGTGCCTGTTAATAAGCGCTTCCAAACTGGAATGGTCACCCTTCAGGAATTCCTGAACAAGTTCATAGTCTGTACGGTTCTGATACATCACAACTACCTCCTGTTATGTTAGTTAATGCGAAAGTAGAAGTGTTTCTATAGGCTGTCCTCCGTTTATTGTTTTTAATTTGATGCAATTAAGTATTTTTTTTACTTTATTCAAATACCTTTGCATTGATTTTTCACAAAAAAGTATCAATTCTAATTTGTAAAGACAATTTTTATGCCGGAAGTTGCAAAGCTTATCGAAATAAAAGGTGCACGTGTACATAATTTAAAAAATATCGATGTTGAGATTACCCGAAACAGCATGGTGGTAATAACAGGGCTTTCGGGCTCCGGCAAATCATCGCTGGCATTCGACACAATATATGCCGAAGGACAACGCCGTTATGTCGAGAGTTTATCGTCGTATGCACGGCAGTTCCTTGGCCGTATGAACAAGCCTGAAGTTGATTATATAAAGGGCTTGCCTCCTGCAATTGCTATTGAACAGAAGGTGAACGCACGCAACCCCCGCTCTACTGTGGGCACTTCTACCGAAATTTACGATTACCTCAAATTACTTTTTGCCCGTATTGGAAAAACCTACTCTCCGGTATCGGGCGAAGAAGTTAAAAAAGATTCGGTTACCGATGTTGTCGATTATATTCTAACCCTGCAAGAAAATACCAGGGTTATTATCCTTTCTCCTTATTCCGATTTCAAAAAGCTCGATGCCCATCAACTCATTATCGATCTGAAGCATCTGGGCATCGGAAGGGTTGAAATTGATGGCGATGTGGTTAAAACCAGCGAACTGGCCGAAGAAACGGTAAAAAACGCCAAAGATTTTTTTGTGGTTGTTGACAGGATTACAGTGCAAAACGATGATAATTCGGTAAGCCGCTATGCCGATTCGGTACAAGAGGCTTTCCGCCTGGGCGATGGTACTTGTGTTTTGCAGGTTCTGCATGAAAACGAAACCTTAATAAAACCGTTCACAAACCGTTTCGAACGCGATGGTATTGAGTTCGAAGAGCCATCGGTGCACATGTTTACTTTCAATAACCCACTGGGTGCCTGTCCGTTATGTGAGGGTTATGGAAAAGTTATAGGAATTGACGAAGATTTGGTAATGCCCGATAAAAACCTTTCGGTATATGAAGAAGCTATTGTATGCTGGAAAGGCGACAAAATGCAGGAATGGAAAAACGATTTAGTAAGGAATGCCGACAAATTCGACTTTCCAATCCACAAGCCTGTATATCAGCTTACTGAAGAACAGCGCCGGCTTTTATGGACAGGTAACCGCTTTTTCCCGGGTTTGAACAGTTTCTTTCAGATGCTCGAAGAAAATAAGTATAAAATTCAATACAGGGTTATGCTGTCGCGCTACCGGGGAAGAACTACATGCCCCGGGTGCAATGGGAAGCGCCTAAAAAAAGAGGCCGGATATGTTAAGATAAATAATTACCCCCTGTCGGACCTTGTAGATATGCCAATTGAAAAGTTACGTGAACTTTTTAACGGTTTTGTTTTTAATGAATATGAGCAAAAGGTTTCGAAAAGGCTAATAATTGAAATTGAAAACCGTTTGGAATATTTGTGCGATGTTGGCCTGGGGTACCTGACACTTAACAGGCTGTCATCTACACTTTCGGGCGGCGAATCGCAGAGAATTAACCTGGCCACTATCTTAGGCAGCAGCCTTGTGGGCTCGCTCTATGTGTTGGACGAACCCAGTATTGGTTTACACCCCAGGGACACACACCGGCTTGTAAAAGTTTTGAAACGTTTGCAAGATTCGGGCAACACAGTGCTAATAGTAGAGCACGAAGAAGAAATTATAAGGGCTGCCGATGAGGTTATCGACATAGGCCCGGGAGCAGGCCGCTTGGGCGGTGAAGTGGTTTTTGCCGGAAAATATGACAAACTAATTTCCGGAAATACCGGATTAACAGCAAAATATCTAACAGGCTCTGAAAAGATACCAGTTCCGCTACGCCGCAGGAAGTTTAACAATTATATTGAAATTACAGGGGCATTTGAGAACAACCTAAAGGGTATCGATGTAAAAATCCCACTTCATATCATTACTGTAGTTACCGGTGTTAGCGGTTCCGGTAAATCGTCGCTAATACGGGGCATATTATACCCTGCAATGAACAAAATAATTGCCGGCATTGGGGAACAAACGGGGAAATACTCACGCCTTACCGGAGATATACGAACTATAAACCAGGTAGAGTTTGTAGATCAAAACCCCATTGGGAAATCGTCGAGATCGAACCCCGTAACTTATATAAAGGCCTACGATGAGATCAGAAAGTTGTTTTCCGACCAACAATATGCTAAATATAATGGCTACAAGCCTTCGCATTTTTCTTTTAATGTGGAAGGCGGGCGGTGCGAGGAATGCCAGGGCGAAGGCACCATTAAGGTTGAGATGCAATTTATGGCCGATATAGTGCTACTGTGCGAATCGTGCGGCGGGAAGCGTTTCAAAGACGATGTACTGGAAGTAAAATACAATGGGAAAAGCATTTTCGATGTACTTGAAATGACAGTAGAAGAAGCAATTTCATTTTTCAGCAGAAAAAACACAGGCACCGAAAAAAGAATTGTTGATAAACTGCAACCCCTGGCCGATGTAGGCCTTGGCTATGTAAAACTTGGACAATCGTCGAGCACCCTAAGCGGGGGCGAAAGCCAGCGTGTAAAACTGGCATCGTTTCTGGCCCTTGAACGAAGTGCCCCAACTTTGTTTATTTTCGATGAGCCCACTACAGGGCTGCACTTTCACGATATCAGAAAATTACTTGACGCTTTTAATGCTTTGGTAGAAAAAGGCCATTCAATAGTTATAATTGAACATAACCAGGAAGTAATAAAATGTGCCGACTGGGTTATTGATTTAGGTCCTGAAGGGGGCGACAAAGGTGGTTACTTAGTTTTCGAAGGTATGCCCGAAGATTTGATAAAACAAGAAAATTCATATACAGGCAAATTCTTAAAGGATAAACTGAAATAAAAAAAGCGGGAACAAATTCCCGCTTTTTTTATTTCAATTATACTATTTTACTCTACCGAGCCAAATACTTTTGTAAGAATATTCCCAACCGTAGTACTTACCCATTGCCACGGATCGCGGCGTATTTTAATTTCTTCCTCCCCTACTTTAAGAAACAGGCCATTTAGGGCTTTCTGTGTCGAAAACTCTCCCAGGTTGGTATTTATAGATTCCGGCAGGTTAATGCTTTGTCCGAGAGCATTTGCCAGTTGAATGGCCATTTTAACATCGGAGCGGCCCAAAAAACTGTTGTATTTCGAAGTAAGCGCATCCCAAGCCTCAACAGCCGATATGGTGCCAACAATTTTTTTGTCAAGTGAAGCGTTAATTTTGGGGGCATATAAGCTGGTGAGCGGGTCAAAAGTTTTTTGCGAGAGGTACTTTGTTGCCGCAGTTGAATCGAAGCCGGCGTTTTTTGTCGATTTGCTTTCACCGGGCACTGTTCCGTGCAGAATATCCCAACCTTGCTCAATGGTAAGGTTGGTAATAGCCTCTTTAAATACAGGGGCGGCCTCACTCGCTGCATCTTCAGCAGCATAGTTTACCGATTTAATTACATTTTTAAATAAATCTTCGAGGCCAATAATACTGCTAATACCAGCCAGAGTGGAATTCGAGTTTATTATTTCGCGTACATATTCAGCTTCGTCGGGTAAAGGTATTTTAACCAAAGGATCGCCAAAGTACCCGTTTTGTTGGGCCAGGGTTGTTGATGCAGAATCGGTACCTACATTCAGGGCAGTTTTTAAGCCCTCAATAATTTCGGAACCCGACAATTCACCATCTTCAGTTAAATTAAGCAATTCACAGCTATTGAACATCAAAGCTGCCCCTAACATTAAAATCAATAGTTTTTTCATAATGTCTGTTGTTTAATTTACCAGATTCTTCTTATAAACGAAAAAAAAACAGATTAGTTCCTGTATGGTACCTGTTAAAATAAAAAAAACCTGCATTTAATAACAATGCAGATTTTCAATATTTTGGAGACAAAATTATTTTGCTTCTTTAAACCCAAACATTATTGCAACGCAACCACTGGCGGGATATTCGTTTTGCTCCCCGCTCACCGGAACTTTAACTGCAATTTTTAATTGTTGTGACGATTCGAGCTTAAAATCCCATATTCTTGATTTATTATGGTCGCGGTTATCATAAAGTACATTTTTATAAGCATCAATAACCTGAAATTCTATTTCCGGGAGCGCATCGGTACCACAAATGGCTATACGGTAATCCTGTCCGCTATAAAAAGTTTTATATAATTCGGCTTCTTCTCCTTCGGTTAAAATGGCAGCATGGTAATTGCCATCGTGTATATATGGGATAAGTTCAAGCTTACAAATCTTTTTTGCAAAACCTTTACACTGCGAATAAGAATTATTGGCGGTAAACGCTGCAATGAGAGCTATCAGGAACAATAAGTAAATTCTTCTCATGATATTAATGTTTATTGTATGAAGCTGGTTCTTAATTTTTTAATTTCAAACTGAAGTGTTTTAAAATCTTCCGGCTTAACACTAACTGTTGTTTTTGACGCTATTTGCGATACACCGGCCTCATCCTGTCCACTAACAGTGGGCTCTGTTGTTTCAACACTAACTTTGTCAAAAGCATTTTTTATGCCATCTAATGCAGCAATTAAATCAATTATGTCGGAATTTTGTTCGCCGGTAGGTTTTTCTTTGTTGTCTTCAAGCAACCGCTGAACAATATTGAATGAAAGTTTTTGCTCCAGTATCCGGTCAACCAGCTTATTGTTTTCGATAGATTTATTGCCAACAAGTTCCGAAGCAATATATAGGCCTTCAATCCAACCTCCCACAAGCACAATGGCCGCAACATCCTGCCGTTGGTTTTCTTTAAGGTCGGCACTTGAGTTTAGGAATGTTTCTGAAATAATATCCATAACAACATCGCGGTTGTTAAGGTTTGCTTCGAGCCTTTTCATGCTTTCGTCATCGATTACATCTGTAATATCGAGCCCTTCAGCCATTTTTTTCGAAGCATTCATGTAGTCGATGGAAGTCTGGGTTTGCTCAAAGAGGCTGGCAAAGCTTAAATCGGTAGTATAAACCCCCAGGTTAAGCGCCAGTTCTTTGTTGGTTGTGTAATTTTCGACATTTCCCAGGGAATTTAGAAGTTCCTGATCGTATTCGGCACCGGCCGACTTAATTATCATGGCTGTTTCGATGGGCGATGGCAGGGAATAGATAATTTTTTTTGCTTTGTCAATATCATCGAAAATTTTATCGTCGGATAAGAAATCTTCGATACCTATGTTTTTGCCGTCTTTTTTTTGCCCTGATTGACAGGCTGTGATGCTCATTACAAACAGGAATGCGACAAGTATCTTAGTTGCAGTTAGAAAGATTTTGGTTTGTTGCATTACTTAATTATTTGGGTTAGGAACTCTGTTTTTCCTTAGCTTTGAGTAAAATTAATATTTTTTTTTGATATACAAAATTTGTGAAAGTGTTGATATTGTTAATATATATTTATAATCCGATAAGCTTATCGGATAGCAAGCTATAATAATCGGGGGCAAGTTTGTCTTGCCAGCCAACCATATAACTTGTAAATTCGTCAACAATAAAATTGTTAATATTCTTGCCGTAAACATCTTGCATAATATCGGATGGAAAAAAGCCTGCTGCCATCCTGATATTTTTTTCGTTGCGCCTGTAAAAGGTTTTGTATAAATCGGCAGCGCCAAAGAGTGTTAATATATTTTGGGCTATTACCGAAGGGTATTTGTAACTGACAATGGCAAATTCAACGTCGTTGTTACCTAAGTGATTAACAGTAAGGGAAATATCATTCCTGAAATAATTGTTCACCATAAACAACAGTGCTACGCTTTCAACCTGGTTTTCATCGCGAAGGTGCGCAATAAGACGCTCTTTGTTGTTCGGGTTTTTTATTTCCGGGATGCCGTCTTTGGGCGATATTTCAAATTCTTTACCAATTCTTGAGGCTATAACATCGGCCCACCTATTAAGTTCCTGAAGGCCCTTTTTCATATTTGGGGTAGTTGCAGTTTCCTGCACAGTTCCAAAGGGAAGGTTTTTGCGAATAGTAGTATAATTATTGCCAATGTAAAAGTTCGATTGCATTGTAAGGTTTACCCCTTTAAGCCTGGCTTGGTTTTCAATCCATCGCAATGCAACGTTCATCGAGTCGATAGTGGTTCGTATATCGTATTCGGTCCATGGCGAGGTTTCTTTCGTGTCAACAAAAACATAATATACAAGCACCTTGTCCTGAAGTTTTTTGCACACATTGTTATGCATTCCGTTCCGGTAATCGTAACGAAAGACAGAGAAACTGGTAAATACTACCACAACCAGCAACAATATCAATATTTTAGCACATTTCTTCATTGAAAATTTTCTGTCGTGTTGTCGAATATAGTACAAAACAACAATTATCACAAAATTATGTTAAAGTTGGCTTGTGTATAACTTTGTTTATTCACAAATATCATCAATAAACCTGTTTTGCCTTAAGGCTTTCTTTTTCAAAATACCGGCAATAATTTTTTATGCCACACCCAAAACATTTTGGTTTGCGTGCCAGGCATACATACCTACCGTGCAGAATTAGCCAATGGTGTGCAATTGGTAAGAGTTCGGAGGGAATATATTTAATAAGTTGTTTTTCGGTTTGCAGGGGTGTTTTTGCATTTTCGGTTAGCCCTATACGTGCCGAAACCCTGTGCACATGTGTATCGACTGCTAAAGCCGGAATATTGTATATTACCGATGCAATAACATTGGCTGTCTTTCTGCCTACACCCGGCAGTTTTTGTAATTCTTCAATATCTGCCGGAACAACTCCATTGAAACCGGATACCAGCATCCGGGCCATACCAACCAGATGTTTGGCTTTATTGTTCGGGTACGAACAGCTTTTAATCATTTCAAATACTTTTTCAGTATTTGATTTTGCTAAACTAAAAACATCGGGGAAAACCTCGAAAAATGCTGGTGTAATAGTGTTTACCCTTTTATCGGTGCATTGTGCCGAAAGAATTACTGCTACAATAAGCTCGTAAGGTGTTGTATAGTGGAGCTCTGTTTCAGCAACAGGCCTGGATTCTTTGAAATATTGAATTACTTTTTCAAACCTTTCTTTTATGGTCATTACATGTTTTTGTCCAAAGATAACCGTTTGTGTGCCATACTGCAACATTTGCACCAAACAGCTTCATAGCAATAACTGTGTGTTAAACGGCAATGATGAACTTAATTTTATGGGCAACAATTGTGTTAAGTTGTTTTTTATTAATTTCGGCCTTTAAATTTAGAAGGTTTATTTGTTTAGCAGTTGTAGTATTTAGTTATAGTTTAAGGTACACGGTAAAATGATTTTTTGAATTATTGGGCCTCATATTATATTAACCTTAACCTCAACCAAAAAAAAAATGACAAACATTAAAAAAATACTTGTACTGGGGGCAGGCCGAATGGGAGCCTGGTTTGTAGATTCATTATGCCTCGACTACGAAGTTGCAGTTTTCGATGTTGACATAAAAAAGCTGAAATACCTTTTTAACTGCCGAAGGCTTACCACTTACGAAGAAATTAGTGAATTTGGGGCCGACATGGTTATAAATGCTGTTAGCCTGCAACTTACCGTTAAGGTTTTTAACGAAGTACTGCCCTATCTTTCAAACGAGTGTATCCTTTCAGACATAACCTCGGTAAAAATCCCCCTAAGGGAATTTTACCTCAACTCGGGCCGAAGGTTTGTATCGACCCACCCCATGTTTGGGCCAACTTTTGCCAAGCTTAACAACCTCAGCGACCAGAATGCAATTATCATCCAGCAATCGGACGAAGAAGGAAAAAAATTCTTCCGCCAGTTTTATAAGCAATTCGATATTAAGGTTTTCGAATACACTTTTATTGAGCACGATAAAACTATAGCATATTCCCTTTCGGTACCTTTTGCCTCGAGCATGGTTTTTGCAGCCTGCATGCGGCACCAGGAGGCACCCGGCACAACGTTCAAAAAACATTTGGCAATAGCAAAAGGGGTATTATCGGAAGACGATTTTCTGCTTTCGGAAATTCTTTTCAGCCAATACACCTTTGAACAAATTGAGAATATTGGCCAGAAACTTGATGTTCTGAAAGAAATCATTCTGGATAAAAATACCGATAAAATGAAAATATTTCTTGCCGAACTCAGGGGGAATTTATAACCCGGTGCACTAATTTTACAATTCTTCCGTTTACAAGGGAAAGCTAATTTATTGATTAAGCAACAATCAGATGTATAAAAAAACGAGGTTGATTAAGGCTTTAACCATACTGGTGATGATGGTGGCAATTTCCTTTTCGGAGCCGGGTTTTGGGCAAATGCTCCAGGTTGGCGAAAACGATTTGAACCTGGGCGTAGGTTTTGGTTCTCCCTGGATAATTCCCGGTTATAACACAAAACTCCCGCTCCTCTCGGTATCGCTCGATCATGGGTTAAGGGACGATTGGGGAAATGGTATATTAACTGTTGGCGGCTTAATTGGAATTACCCAATATGCACAGGAAGAAAAATGGATGTCTGTTCTGGGGGGCGAAACTTATGAGTATGGGTATAAATATACCAGCACTCTTTTTGCTGCCCGGGCAACATACCATTATGAACTTTTTAACGGGTTTGACACCTATGCCGGGCTAATGGGCGGGTTGCGCATTAACACTCATAAACACTACGGCACATGGCCTACAGGCCCCTCAACTGTTGCCCCCGACAAAAACCTGCTGCCCCTCGGGCGTGTTTTTATTGGTGCACGGTATGGATTTTCTGAACGTGTGGCCTGTTTTGCAGAACTCGGCTATGGCTTTACCTATTTTAACCTTGGTGTATCTGTAAGGCTTTAACTTATTTTGATCCCAAATTGAGTGGCAGGATAAAAAATACCCGGAAAGTTTTGCTCCCCGGGCTTTTTTTTATTGTTCGCCTTCGGTATATTTTAATTTCGTAAATGTACCATTTGAAATACTAACAGTTGCTCCCGTTAAGCTCCTTCGGAGAACCATGTTAAACGTGCCAGAAATTTCTTTCGCTGAAGTATTTACTTCGGTAAGAACAACTTCCCCCGAAGTTGCAACAAAAATATCGTCGGTAGAAGCCGATGCTGATTCTTTGTACAATCCGGCAAATTTAACCTCTGACGCAGATATACTATAGGTTCCCGGGGTGTTTCCAAAAACCGAAATGTCAATAATTTTCCCATCAATGGAAGTACCGACAATATTAAACTTACCATCGCGAAGCACAGTTATGCGTGTTATTGAATTCCACGTAACATTGTCAATTAAAGCACTCATCTTTGTATTAATTTGCCCGTCATCTTTCGAGCAGGAGAGTAAACCAGTTATCACAATTGCCAACAGAATTATCTTTTTCATCATAATATAGTTTTTTGATATCGTATTAAACAAATAGGTTTTGTTACTAAATATAATCTATTTACCAGTTAAACAAAATATTATTGATTAAAAATATATAGCAGTCCACCCAATATTAAGCACTTATTTCAAAGCTTTAGCAGACATATTTGCACTATAAGCGCCTTCAGTATATAAAAAATGTATTATTCCTTTACAAACTTAACATACACACAGTTAATGTTTAATAAATATAGTCCGGGTTTTAGCGATGCCACATCTATGGTCTTGTCGATAAGCAATTCTTTAATCACCAGCGAACCAGCCGAATTATAAATTTTTATATAGTCGTCTGTTAATATTTCAGAATCGATATACAAATAATTGACTGTTGGGTTCGGATAACATTTAATTGCATATTTATCTGCCGTTTGTACTCCTGATATAGGTTTAACAACAAGCACCCCATTTACAAAATTAAATTCGTAATTATTGTCGCCTCCGCCTGAAACTTCTATCTGGTATTGACCGACAATACTGTTTACAGTTGCTTCTGATGTAACGACAGGGAGTTCGTCGATATCATCAGAAGTGTCATCATTAACAAAACCTGTATAACTTAAAGTAAACTCAGGGTTTTCTTCGCCATAAGTTTTTTCCTTATCATCGGCAGTTACAGTAAG
>JAFGQZ010000042.1 GCA_016935435.1 Bacteroidales bacterium | reverse complement strand
TCATTTTTTATTTCAAATTTACAAAATTTTCAGTTAATCCGAAGTTTCTCCAAATATTGGTGGCAACTACCTTATATCCTTGTATATTTTGATATATAATCGAATTTTTGGGTGTTTATCGACGTATTTTTGGCTAATAATTAAATTCGTTTGCCTTCTTTCTGCCAACATATTTTTTAGCTTTTATTTTTATTTCTATTTATTTTATACCCAAGTTTATTGCTTTTGTTCTAAATATCCAAATCATCAAACGGATTTCGTATAGCCTGTATGTTCCTCACCGATACATGTGTGTATATTTCTGTTGTCTTGCTGCTCGAATGCCCCAATATTTCCTGTATATACCGCAAGTCAGTGCCCCCTTCCAATAAATGTGTGGCATACGAATGCCTCAACCAGTGCAACTTTGCCTTGCGCTTTATCCCAACCCGCTTTATTGCTGTCTGAAATACCTGCCTTAACGAGGTATCAGAATATTTTTGACCTGGCAATGCCCCTTCAAACAGAAAAAATTTAGGCTTGTATGCTTTATAATACTCTCGCAACATCTCCAGCAATTTATTTGGCAAAGGCACTATCCTGTCCTTGTTGCCTTTGCCCTGGTAAATATGCATCAGCATGCGATCCCTGTCAATGTCAGTGATCTTTAAACTTAATAGTTCCCCACATCGCAAGCCACATGAATAAACTGTTGCCAGCATAGTTTTGTGTTTTATGTTGCGCTGTGAGCAAATAATGCTTGTAACCTCATCTTTGCTGAATATCTCAGGCAACCTGCGCTCCCGCCTGGGCCTACGCAACTCGTCCCATAAAATTTCTTTGCCAAGTATGGTTTCATAATACAGTTTCAATGCACTTATAAAAACATTTTGGCTCGACACCGAGCGACATTCATCTATTATATAGTTTTCATTGAAATTTATAATATCATCAAAATCTATCGTTTCTGGTTCCTTAAATTTTAAATACGAAAAAAATGTGCTTAGCGATGTTACATAATTCGTTATTGTGTTTTCGCTGTATCGCCTTACTGTAAGCATCCTCCTGAAGGCCAGCATCGATTCTTCAAGTTTCTCGGGCAGGTGCCGCTCTGTTACATGACGGTATTTGTGTGGCTTCTCAATTATCCGGTAACTTCTTCCAAATACGCTGCTCATCTTCAATACGGTTGCTTCTGTATCGGGTATGTGCCAGCACCCCAGGGTATTGCTCCATCGGCAACCATCCATCCCTCTTAGTAAATGCAGCGTGTCCGGATCATACAAAAATTTAACACATATTCGTTTCTCCCCTTTCCATATAAGCCTCTCAAGCGATAAATAACTCGCCCGGGGCTCAGCCAGATATAAAGTATATTCCATGTTTATATTTTAATCTTTTATTTGATGTAAAATATAATCATTAAATTTTAATTCACAATTGTTTTTTCTAATTTTTGTATAACAAAAAAACTATTTGTAAATCCACTAATTTAAAGTAAAAATAAAGCTGAAAACTAACCTTTATTTAAAGCTTCGCCCCTTCACTCACAGTCTTTTTAGTGTGCTCGACTGCTCTGTAAATAGCGCGGGTATTGAAATACGGCCATAAAAATAATAAAAAATCGATACTGTCGGTTTTTACCCATATAATAATAATTAACAATTGTGTTTTTTGATCAGATCGGGTGGCAATATTAAGGCTGATAAGAATGAAAAAATGAAGGAATGAAGAGAATGAAAAAATGAAGGAATGAAGGGAATGAAAGAAATTAATAAGTGGCTGATTTCAATATTTCCTCAAATATAAAGCAACCCTCTTGCCGTTTACTGTTTACTGTTTACTGTTTACTGTTTACTGTTTACTGTTCCATTCAAACTTCAAACTTCAAACTTTAAACTTTAAACTTTGAACTTTGAAATTTGAACTTTGAACCTTGAACTTTGAACTACAATTGACGTTTCAGTTCCAGTACTGCAATTTCCGGACGAATGCCAACGCGGCCGGGGAAACCGATGTACCCAATTCCGACATTGACATATAATTTCTGGCTGTCGTTCGAATATAATCCAGCCCATCGCGGATATTTTAATTTTACGGGGCTCCATTTCAGGTTTCTTAAAATAAAGCCAAACTGCATGCCATGGGTATGGCCCGACAAGGTAAGCCCAATATTGGTTTTTCCTTTAACTTCTGCATCCCAATGCGATGGATCGTGCGACATTAACACCTGGAAATTGTTACCGACATTGTCGCCTAGTGCTTTGGAGAGGTTTCCGTATTGTGGAAATGGCGGAAGCCCCCAGTTTTCGACCCCTATAATGCTAATCTTCTGTCCATCAATTTCAATTTCTTCCGATTCGTTTAATAAAAGCCTGAAACCAGCGCTGGCTTGTAAATCAATGAGTTTTTTAATATTACTTTCTTTTTCCTCTTCGCTTGGCCAGTTTACATATTCGCCATAATCGTGGTTGCCAAGCACCGAGTAAACGCCATATTTTGCATGCAGTTGTTTTAACGCCGGCAGGAACTCTTCAACTTCGGTGGCCACATTGTTTACCAAATCGCCGGTAAACAAAATTAAATCGGGATTTAAAGCATTAATTCGCCCAACAGCCCCCATAATTTTCTCCGGCTTATTATAGTAACTGCCAATATGCCAATCGGAAATATGAACGATTTTAAAACCGTCGAAGTTTTCCGGTAAATTTCTATAATTAAGTACCATACGGTTAACCTTATAATGGTAACGTCCGTGTATAATTCCATAAAAAGTAAAAACAAACAACAAAATTGCCAGGAAAGCCCCAACATACCGTATCGACTGAAAACGCAAAATATCGCCTCCAAGATGCAATTTCCTTATAGTAAAAATTACAAGGTTCACCAGGTCGTTCCCCAATTCAAAAGCCGAAAAAATTATTTTTGGCACATAAAACAATACCAGCACCCCCATAAAAGTATAAAACACCCTGTAGTACATTTTACCACTAACCAACACACCTATGTTCTGCCCAATAATAATTGTCATTATTAGAATAAACAAGGGCACAAGCCAGTAAACAACCGAAACAATTGTACGCACACTAATAGGGAGTGGCGACAGAAAATGCCTCAGCCCCCTAAACGCATAAAGGTCTATTAAAAAAAGAATTATCAGAATGATATAAACAAATTTGCCTCCGCCACTATGCATAATAATTATTTTGAAATGATTTGTATTTGTTTTCGCAGGGCCCAATCGAAAAGCCTGTCGCTTAATACTTTACGGGCAATCAAGGCCATACCCGAGAGCTTCCCGACAGCATACCTTGGCGCCGGCCTTTTCAATTTGGCAACTCTGGCAATAAGCCTGCCTACTACATCGGGCGTTGTGGCTTTGCCGGGTGCATAAGTTTTTTGCATATAACGGGCATACTTGCTTATATCTGAACCATAAGCCCCTTCCGATGAAATATTAATAAGGTTCTGTAGGGCAATATCTCCCCATTCTGTTTGTATTATGCCCGGTTGTATTACAACTACTTTAATGTTGAAGGGCTTCAGCTCATACCTCAGGCAATCAGAATATCCTTCAAGTGCATGTTTTGTAGCATGGTAATAGGCCCCGTAAGGCGAATAAATTTTACCCCCAATCGACGAAACATTAATAATAGTGCCTCCCCCATTTGCCCTCATGTGGGGTATTATCCCGGAAGTAACCGATGAAAGGCCGATAAGGTTAACCTCAAACTGTTTCCTGGCCTCATCAATAGGGGTTTCTTCAACAGTTCCGAATAATCCATATCCGGCATTATTAACCAAAACATCTATTCTGCCACTATTTTTAATTATATTATCAATGCAACTCTGTACCGAATCAATTTTAGTAACATCGAGCTGTACTGCCTTTATGCCTGTTTGCTTTAAATCGTCCATTAAGTGTACCCTTCGGGCTGCGGCATATACTTCAAAGCCTAAATTGTTCAGCTCTATTGCAGCCGATCTGCCTATACCCGACGAAGCCCCAGTAACAAGTGCAACCTTCTTCATAATTAAATTTTTAAAACATAACAGCATTAAGCTGAAATTGTTTTTGACAGTCAAATTTACCCGAAAGCCTTGAATTATGTCAAACCATTAGGCGAAAAATCGGAATTTAATGGTCAAACACAAGCTATTTACCGGTAAGCAGGCTAAGAATTTTAAAAAAAAAGATATCTGTTTTATTGCGAACGAGTGGCATAGAAACTTGTATTTTTTGTGTTTCCATAAGAATCAACCAAAGTAAGGGAATGGTTGCCTTTTTCGGGAATGCAGGCCATTTTATGGTTCTTATGGGTCATGCCCAGGTATATATTGTCGATATACCAAAATATATTCTGATTGGCTATCTGGTGAGCAGCAGAAAAAACAACAGGTTGGTATTGCCCGTTAAAATCGCGTGAAACCATTATTTTTGCCCCTTCTTCCGGATAAGCAATTTCAATAAGGTTATTATCACGTGTAGCAGTACATTCAGGGTTATGCGGCGGAATACGTTCTGTTACTTCCCCGTTTTTCCTTAAGTATTCCATAACCAGGGGTGGATACGACAGGTATTTTTGCTGATGGTGCCCGTTTTGCCAACACCTCGAGCATACACGGAATTCATTTAACGAATCGACTTCTGTTTTAATGCAATACATGCACTGCCTGAGCTTATCGGCCTGTGGCGCCCGGGTTTCAATAATTTTATCGCAACGGCCCGAGGCCATATAACCGGTACTAGCGCAAACCTTAATAGTCTCGAAATTATAATCGTTAAAATTCCACCAGGCATTATCGGCATCGTGTGGCAAAATATCGAAAATGTCAAACAACAGGGGGCCTGCACTGGCAGCACCCGAGAGGTTTTTGTTTGTGGCAGCATCGAAATTGCCTACCCAAACCCCAACTGTGTACAAGGGGTTTGCCCCAACTGCCCAGGCATCTTTATGACCATAGCTGGTGCCGGTTTTCCAGGCAACCGGGAACTGGTTGTTGAATTTTGTCCAATAATATTCAGCCCCCGGACGCTGCAAATTGTTAAGCACATTTAAAACCATAACACTGCTTAGTGTGTCTATAAGATTTTTAGCCTGTTGTTCTGGTTTTTCATCTTCAACGTACAACAAAGGGGCAAAACTCCCCAGGTTTGCCAGCCCGCAGTACATGGCCGATATTTCCTCGAGCGTAACTTCGGCCCCGCCAATAATCAGTGGCAGCCCATAGCTGTCGGCAGGCCTGAACAATGTGCTAATTCCGGCATCTTTTAAAAACTGGTAAAACCGGTAATGTCCATAGGTATATAAAAGCCTTACGGCAGGAACGTTTAGCGAACGTACCAGTGCATCTTGTGCAGTAACCATTCCGCTATACATTTCCGAGGCATTGCTGGGCGAAAACGAGCCATAAAAGGTGGGTATGTCCTGCATAAGCGACCCGGGCAATATTAACCCATCGTTAAAAGCAAGGGCATATAAAAACGGCTTTAGCAAAGAGCCACTGGAGCGCATGGCTTTTACCCCATCGTTCATGCCTGCTGTGCCGTAAAAATCCTGCGAACCGATATAAGCGCGTACTTTTCTGTTTTTGTTTTCAATAACAATAACAGCAGTGTTCTGAATGCCATAGTAAGCCAATAAACGCGAGTACCTTTGTACAAGGTAGTTTGCCCGCTGTTGTATGCTTGCATCGATGCTGGTTTTTACAATACGTTGCTTTTGGCTTGTTTCGTTGTCCATTCGCTGTGCAAGGTGTGGGGCAACCAGGTCAAATGGCACAATTTCTGCCGGCATGTGTTCGTTAAGGGAGTTATTTAGCGTTGCTGTGTCAATAGTATGGGACATGTAAAGCGATTTGAGCAGCCGGTTACGTTTTTCCCTAAGCAGATCGTTATTTTTAACAGGGCTCATTTTCCCGGGGGAATTTGGCAAAACGGCCAGTAAACAGGCCTCGGCCCACGACAATTGTACCGGCGGCTTGCCAAAGTACCGCCAGGCAGCTGCCTGGTATCCAATAATATTCCCGCCATATGGAGCGTGATCGAGATATAGTTTGAGAATTTCGTCTTTAGAGAAACGTGCCTCAATTCTCAAGGCTTCGCACATCTCCAATGTTTTGTTTATCGGGGTCCTGCGGCGCCCTTTACGAATGCGGGCAAGCTGCATTGTAATGGTGCTTGCCCCGCTAACCGTACGTTTTTCTTTATGGTTCTGAATTATTGCACGCACCAACGAAACCGGGTTTATACCCGGGTGGTAGCGAAAATAACGATCCTCAAAATGTATTACGGCCAGCTTTAGTTTCTCCGGCAAGGTGTCGCTGAACCCGGGCGGAAGGCAATATTGCTGGTTGCTGTTAAGGAAAACCCGCATAATCTGTCCATTCCGGTCGGTAATAACCCTGCTGTAATTGCTGCTAACCAGGGGCTGTTTCATCGGGAAAAACAAAAACACCAAAAGGGCTGCCAGTATAACAGCAGCCCTTTGGTACTTTTTGTTTTTTATCAATTTAAAAATTAAAGTATTTACTGTTTTGATTGTTTGCATATTAACGTCCCATTCCTACAACCCTCACTTCCTTACCGGGTTCAATAGCAAAATAATTATTGTTGTACATTGCTTCGGCAACCGCCGGGGGCAAATAAAAATTCCCCTGTGAAACAACATTTACCTTAACAATAAAATCGCAAGCAGAATTCCCCAGATCGAAAAACCACATAATCCGATCATCGCGGATATCGGTATATTCCTCGCGGTTAAGGTTATAGTTCCGGGCCCATTCCGGAAGCTGATCGCCTGAAAGCCTCATGTTTTCGATTTCCCACCCCGAAGGGAGAATCTGTACAAGGGCCACCTCGTTTATAACATTCACAGGCGATTGTTTAGTAACCCTGAAATGACCAAAAATTGTGGAAGTCTGCGACAATAACGCCGGATCGATGTTCTGGCCTTGTTCATTCAGCCATTCAACATCTAAACTCATGCGTTCGTTCTGTTCGGCCCTGGTATCTTTCAGGGGCACCCCGTTCCAGTTTAAATCAACATAGGCCAAATCAACGCCAGACTCCTGGTTAAGGTAAACTTTAAGTTCTTTTCCAAACCCCTTGTTTAAATCAATAGAAATGGTATTGGCAGGGCCAAAATTTACTTTTTCCCCTTCAAGGGTATAGTATCCGGCAAGTTGTTTGCCCGTTTGCGAGTTCAAGCCAATATCATCGAAATACCTGCCAAGCGACAAAAGCATATACCCGAGCGAGTGGGTGGAATACCAATCGCGCGAACTTACAATTTTCGCAATTTCCTCGGCTTGCAGCCTGGCATCGTCTGTACGGTTTAAATCAACCAGTGCATTAAGCACCATGCCCATATCGCGGGTTACCGATCCGTAGTGTTCATTAAAATCGTCGTAGTTTGCATAAGTGCCGCTAATTTTGTTCAGTAATTCGTTGGCAGCAGATTCTTTGCCTGAATTGTACAAAGCGGCAGCCAGCAAATAACGATCGGCATAAGCCAGTTCGCCCATTTTATCTTGTTGTATGCGGTTAAGTTCGCTTGAAACTTCCTTATCGGTCAAGCTTAGCACATAAGCCCTGTAAACACGTGTGAGGGCATCGTTGCTTCCATATCGGGCCTTTCTTTCGAGATACTCAAGCAAATTATCGTACAAATACTCAGGTACATGATAGCCTTTTTCGCGGGCGCAAACCAGGAAATGGGCCGCATATACCGAAGCCCACTCCGACACTTCTGAATTTCCCGGCCAGTAGGCCATACCGCCAGAAGAAACCTGGAACCTCACAAGCCTGTCGATGCCGGCATTAATGTTCTTGTCAATTTCTTTATGCTTGTTGCCGGTATTTTCGATAAAGTTTTTCAGGTAAAGCTGCGGGAACAATGCCGAAGTGGTTTGTTCGATGCAACCATAAGGGTACCTTATAAGCCAATCGAGGCGGTGATCGAAGTTCATGTTCGGAAATTTCTGGATTTTCAGCTGTGCATTGTTGGTACCGGCCAATCCATCGTTAGGTATAGTAAACACCGATGTTTCGCCTGGTTTTACCTTTTTTTGGATAGTTGTATATTGCCTGGGCGAACTTGGCCTCACCATAATATCGGTACCTGATTCGGCCGACATTTTCGATGAAACCGCCGAAACTAATATTTTTGCCTGTCCCGAAGCTTTTTTAGTTTTTATTTTAAAAAACACTTCTTTGTCGGTGGCCTTGTCAAACAATAGTTCTTTCTGGCTTTCGCCATCAATTTCTAAGGGGCCCTGCGTGGAAATTTTCACATTTACCTTGCCAATTTTGTCTTTCATGGCAAAAACACTCACCGGCACAACAAACGATTCGTCGGGGCCCAGTACCCTCGGTACCGATGGTTCCACCATTAGATCGGTACGCACAGGCACTGTTTTTTCGGCCTTTCCGAAGGTGTTTTCTTTGGCAGAAACCACCATAATGCGAACAGAGCCATTGTACTCGGGCATAGTAAAGTTAACCACTGCACGGCCATTGTTATCGGTTGTTAAAGGGCCTTTGAACATGCTTACCGGTTTAAACCTGCGCCGGCCTTTTTCGGGGTTAAGTTGTTGTTGGCGGAAATCCATATCGCCCCCGATGGAGAATACCTTAAAAACATCGCCCTTATTTGCCCCAATTATTTGCGAAAACAAATCGAAGGTTGAAATATCGAGCCTCAATTTTCTGAAAAAGTCTTTCCACGGATCGGGTGTTTGAAAATTGGTAATATCAAGAAGCCCTTCGTCAACAACAGCAATGGTAAACTGTGTCGGTTTTTTATCGGTTGTTTGCACAGTAACAGTAAATGGCTTTTTAGGTTCAAGTTCATCGGCCACAACAATGTCGATTTCCTGCCGGGTTTGGGGGTCTTCGGCCATAAGGGGCAAAATGCCAAACATACGCATTGGCCGGTCGTTTTTGGTTTGCTCATGGGGCTGTATTACCGAAATTGTAAGATAGGTATTTGGCACCATCTCCGAAGTTATCGGGATATCAATTACCATATCCTTCCCTTCGGGCGAATTGTTTTCGAGCCATTTCCATTCCAGGATTTCCGTGTCGCGTTCAAGCGAAAAAAGAATAGAACCATCTTTTGGCGCAGGGAACTTTATGTGAGCCACATCGCCAACATTATAACGGGGCTTGTCGGCTTTCATCATCAGGGTACCTGCATTTAAATCGCCCGAAGGCACAGAGCCCCATGCATAGGCATAAACAAACTGTGCAACCGAGTGCCCGCCAGTGCCGCCTTCCTGAACTTCAATAAGGTAGTCGCCATCTTCGCGCGGGGTAAATTTTATGTTTACAGGGTTTTTGCCCGAAACAATGCTCCCCTCTGTTACAAGGGTTGTGCTGTTATCGGTTTTGTAACGCATCTGGTATTCCCTGCGGTTATCGTAATGGTACCACCAATACGAGGTATTCTGATAGATGCGGTAAGTGAGTTTTTTTCCTTCGGCAGCATTTCCTTTCGAATCGACACATATTACCTGCAACGACGACTCTTCGTTGGTAGTAACATAATGATACCAATATGAGGGTTTTTGCATGCCAACATATAAACCGTAATTATCTATCGGAACCGACAGCCGGTTTGTGTTGGGCCTTCCGCCTTTTTCATAAACTGTTGTAATTAAATTGGCAGTTAATGCCGAAGGTACCTGGTCAAACTGGGGTATTGTCCACGATACTTTAGCTGTTCCGGCAGTATCGAGTTTCCCCGAAACAAGTTTGCGTGTATAGGTATTAAAGCTGGTAAACTCATTGTTGAAGGTGAAATTGGAGTACTTCGGGAAGTTTACCTTACGGGGAACAACTTCAACTTCGGCATCGAAACCTAAGCCTGATGCCGGTGCCCCAAAGAGGTAGTTCGATTGTATTGTATAGCTGAACCTGCTGTCGGCCGGGTTAATCCTGTCTTTTTCGGTAATGTTTTTTACTTTAAGCTTAAAAGGCACAACAGTTTCAATTTTAAGTGTATGGTTGAACTGACTGCTCCCGGCATCTATACGGGCTTCCCAATTTCCGGTAGGGTCCGACTCCCTGGTATTGAACTTAAAAGAGTAAAAGCCATCTTTGGCATTGTCGGAAGTTGTTTCGTAAACATTTTGCCCGTCGGGGTTATAAAGGGTAAGAGTTACCGGGTGGCCCGAAGGAAAAGTGTTGTCGCTGTTGCGCACAATAAACGACAGGTTAATTTCGTCGCCCGGCCGATAAACGCCCCTTTCGGTATAAATAAACCCACGTGTGCCGGAATACCCGGTCGATACCCCCCCAACATCGAAACCAGAGGTGTTCCATTCCATATTTTCAAGCTTCAGGTACGAAACCTGTGCATTTTTTTCGGCTGTAACTATAGTAATACCGTAATCGGAGTAAAGACTGGCATGTCCGCCGGAATTGGTAGTGGAAGTTGAATGGGGTTCATCGTTCCAATACCTGTATATCGAGACCCTGGCGTTTGATACCGGCTTTGCGGTAAGCAAATCGGTTACAAAAACATTATAATTGTCGCCTTCGCGCTTAACCGTAATACCGAGGTTGGAAATAATAAGAGGCTTATAAACCTCGCCATGGTTGGCCACATAATCAATCGGATCGCCTTCTACATCCACCATCATGTCGCGGGGGTTGAAATTAAGCTTAACAAGGTAAAAACCTTCGGAATCGTCGTTAATAACCGGCGACAAGTCAATTTCATTGAGCAGCCATTCGTTTTTCACATCGCCCATTTCAAGGGTTTTGTTCAGAAGGGTTACCCCAATCTGGCCACCATAGCTTCGGGTAAAGCCATTGTGCCTCTTACGCTGGCCGCTCATCTCTTCTTCCCTTACAAAATCGAGGACTTTGTTGCCAAATACTTTTTTAACTTCGATATGTACACGCTTTACGTTGCTGCACATAAACTGAAGCTTGCTATTGTTCGATGTTGGCATAATAATGCCATCAGAAGCAAATTCTACGCTGGGGGGCAAGTCGGAAAAACGGATGTTATCTTTATATTCTTTGTCCATTACAGTTGCCCACCGGCTTTTTATTCCAGGGGCAATATTAAGTTGATATGCCTCGCCAAACTTAAAGCCACCATCGACAATGGCAGTATTGCCGCTCATGGAAATTTTCAGCTTCACCTCGGGGGTAACGGCAAAGTACCCCGAGATATCCTGAGAGGTTTCAATGTCGTCGGAAAATATAACCCTCAGCCGCGGGTGCTGGCCACCTTCATCGCGCACAACACTTTTTACCAACATTTTCTGCAAGGGTGTCAACTGAAAATTATCTTCGTAGTCCGACGATAAGCCTAATTTCGGTTTATCGACAGTTACCGAATAATTTACGGTTTTTTCCGCACGCACAAGATCTTCCGATTCAAAGGTAAAGGTAAGGCCGTCGCCGGTATCGGTAAACACAACATTAATTGTTTTTCCGCCTCCTTTTATCCTGAAGGCTTTTTCGATATCGCTAAGGACAACCGGCATTTTAAAGCTGATTTTTCCCACATATTTGAGTATTTTAGGGTTATTGCGTTCTTTTAACACCAGTTCGCCTTTGTAAAATTGTACCTCCTGCCCTTCTACATAAAAATTAAACTTCAGTTCCTCCTTAATTCCTGCAAGCTTATCAGATACTTTGTTCAGAAAAACCCTCACAGAGTAGTTTTCGCGCATTTTCCAGTTTTTTTCCGGAATAAAATGCAAAGTACTTCGTGTTTTCCAAATTAACTTTCCCTTTACAGAGGGCGAAAGTTTTATTATCGACAAATCGGCATCCTTGCCAATTAATTCATCATCAACCTGGTTGTTCTTAAAAACAATTTCCAGAGGCTGATCAGGAAAAATATTGCCTGCCGAAACATAACTAACGTGTTGGGCAACCTCGGCAGAAAAACTAACTTTTGTTATTTCCCTGCCGTCTTTCTTTTTACACGAAACGCCCAAAACTACAGCCAGCGAAACAATAGCCGTAAGGGCAAAAGCATGTCTGGTTTTCATCGTTTTAAAATGTATTTATGGTTCATTATTTATAATTATTAATACAATATAAAAGCTCATAAACAATTAGGCCTTTAATTTATAGAATAAAAAGTTCTAATGTGCAGTTTTCAACCCAAATCGTTAACTTTATGCAAAAAAATATACTATGAGGCGGTTATTATTAATTGTATCTGTTTTAACATTTGCTACAGGGGCAATGGCCCAATTGCAAGGTGTAATGTACCCGGCACAAATGCCAAGGGAGCAAATTATCCACCATAAAACGTTTTCACTCTCTTACAATTCGTCGTATGTAATGCCATCGTGGGTAATATACAATGTAACAAACAGTATGGTCGATAAAACCATCACGGTAAAAGCAAAGTATAAACCGGATCCATTGGTTGAAGCCCGTCCTGCCACAAAAAAAGACTATAAAGATGCCGGTTACCTGATGGCACAATTTGTGAATTATCTGGATGTTATGCAGATAGAAGGCGCCGCCGATGAAACATTCTACCTTACCAATATTACACCAATGAAGCTGGCCTTTTATAAAAATGTTTGGTTAAAAACCGAAGATTTAATCAGGTTGTGGGCAACAGGCAAAAAAGGGTTTGAGGTTATTTGCGGCCCCGTACTTACCGATGCACCATTTCCAACCATTGGGGTTAACAAAGTTAGTGTTGCAGCAAGGTTTTATAAAATAGTTTACGACCCCGAAAACCAACAGGCAATTGCTTTTCTTTTTAAAAATGGCTCAGTTTCGGGAACCCTTAAGTCGCGTGCAGTTACTGTAGATGAAATTGAAAAGTTAACCGGAATCGATTTTTTTCCCGAACTCGATGATGAAACTGAGTCGGCACTTGAATCAGTCATCGATTACAATTTCTGGGATTTTAAAGCAGAAGAAAAACTCTGAGGCAAACTTTGAAAATAAGGTTTTTAAGAACGAAATAATGAAGGGAAAGGCCAATTAGCACTTTACATATAATAATTCCATGACTGTTCACTGTTCACATCCTTTAAACTTTGAACTTTGAACTTTGAACTTTGAACTTTGAACTATTAACATTATTTAATAAAAAAGCCATTGACAAGAGCTTAATTCTATGAATATTTGCACTTCAAAAAGGTTAAGTCAATACAACTCCCGAACAGTTTAAATTATGAGATTTGAGAAAAAGGTTGTAATCAT
>JAFGQZ010000041.1 GCA_016935435.1 Bacteroidales bacterium | reverse complement strand
TTTTTGGCTACGGCCCTGCTCATCAATCATTGCATTTATTTCGTTAATGCGCCGCTTAGGGTATGGGTTTTCGGGCATTACCTGCTGAGCCTGGGCATATAGTGCTTTTGCCTGCTCAAAGTTTTTCTGGCTTATTTGCTGCTCGGCCTGGGCTGCAATCTGGTCGTACCTGTTTTGTATATCTTGTTTGACCAATTCGGCAACCAGCGCATTAATTTCATTAATTTTCTGCAAAGGATAGGTTTTTTCGGGCATTACCTGCATGGCAAGGGCATACTGGGCTTTCGAATCGTCGTACTTTTGTTGCGCCATTAACTGGTCGGCTTGGGTTATTATGCGGTTGTACTCGGCTTCTTTTTGTGTTTTAGCATTGAAATTGTCAATAGAGGCAATCTGGTTTTTAGGGTAAACTTCCTGGGGGTATATTGCCAGTGCCTGTTGGTATTTAAGCTTAGCATCGCTATAATTTTGCGATTTATAAAGCCCATCGCCCTCCTGGACCAACTGGTTGTATTTCGCTTTTCTTTCGGTTTCTTCTTTAAGTTGTGACTGCTGCGCAGCCATGAGTTTCTGCGACTCTGCAAGTTTGTTCTGTGCGGCACCATCGTTAGGTTTCGCCTGTAAAGCTTGTTGGTAGGCTGTAATGGCGGCTTCGTATTCTTTATTAAGTTTTTTGGCATCGCCCAAAGCCATTGCCTGGCTATATGCCTGTTCAAATGCAACTTGCTGCTTTTGTTGTTCTTCAACCAACAGGTTCTGCACTTTGGTTATCTGGGTTTGAGCATACTTATCGGAAGGCTTAATGAGCATAGCATCTTTATAAGCATTAATAGCTGGTTGGTATTCTTTTTGTGCCAACAGCCCGTTTGCTTTCTGAATGGCTTCGTTATAGCTTCGTTCAACTTCGGCTTTTTGGTCGTCGAGCTCCTTTTGCTTTTTGAGCGCCTCAAGCTTTTGAGCCTCAACTATCCCCTGTCGCGGAAGGGCTTCGTTGGGTTTAAATGTTAAAGCCTGCTGGTATAGCTGCTGGGCACCGGTGTAATCGGCTTTTTGCATGGCAGCTTGCGCTTGTGCGAGAATATCGCGATATGCTTTTTCACTTTTTTCCTGTTCCTGCTTTTCCTGTTCCTGTTTTTGCATAGCTTGCTGTGCTTCTGCTATTTTTTGCGCAGGAAACGGATCGTTTGGCTTTAGTTTCGAAGCTTGTTCGAACAATTGCTGTGCTACAGGAAAATTTCGCGTAGCCATGGCTGCATTGGCCTTTGTAAGCAGGTCGTTATATTGCGTATTAACGGCTTGTTCCTGTTTTGCCAGTTCAGCTTGTTTGGCAAGTATATTGTCGATTTCTTTTATTTTTTGTTGTGGAAGGCTTTCGCCGGTTTTAATTTTTTGTGCCTCGGCAAAGCGTTGTTTTGCAGCAGTGAGCTGGTTTTGTGCCAAAAACTGATCGGCTTCCTTAATAAGTTGCTCATATTTATTTTCGGCCTGCACTTTTTGTCCCAGATTTTTATCGGCCTGAACTACTTGTCGCTTAAAATAAACATCGTTGGGGTAATTCTTTAAAGCATCTTCATAAAGCTTTTTTGCTTCTTCGAAATTTCCGGCTTTCATGGCATCATCGGCAGCTTTCTTTTTATCGTTATACTGCTGTTGCATGCACCTTTCAATATCTTTGTAGGCTGCCATGATTCTGGCTTGCATTTTTTGGAAATAGTCCCTGTTCGAAACAAAATTTCCAAAGTTATTGTCGTATTCAACTATATCGACCGGTTCTTCAAACACCGATGTATTTGCTCCCTCGCAATTATCGACCAGTGTCATTGAAAACTCCTTAATAAGCTTGCGTTGAGACTCAACCGGTATGTTTGTGTTAAAATCTATTCGTTTTTGAATCATGCCAGGTTTTGATACAACTATTTTATAAGTCCGGCCATACTCCAGTGTTAAAGAAAAAACACCGCTGCCAGTTGTTGTATTTGACTTTACCTTTGAATTTCCTTCATATAATTCAACCACAGCACCACTCAAAGGTTTGCCTTCGGCAGTCTCAACAATACCGCCAATTTCAAGAACAGCTGTTTGGGCAAAAGAAAGTAATGTGGTATAAAATAATATTAGAAAAATTAAAAAATATTTTCTCATCAGGGAGCTGCTTAATTTGTTTTTAAGTTACGAAAATCTTAATTATATGTTCTTCTTAATAATTATTTTCATCTTATAATTTCCGCTTTTCCTTTACATTGATAATACATTTCAGGTGTTTATATCGGCCACATCACATTATCTTTTTCCCCTGGTGCATATTAAATAATGGAAAAAAACTTATTCTATCAATACTTTTTGAATTACTGGTTTCTCGTTTCCTCGTTTTATCTGAAGGAAGTATATTCCTTTTTCGACATTTGGTTCAAAAGGAATATTTGGCCCGTTTTGCTCAATGTTTTCGTGTTTTATAAACCGCCCGCACACATCGAACATTTTTACAGATACTGTTTCGTTTTCATAATTTTTCAAATATATCTGTAACTGGTGCCTTGCCGGATTTGGATAAATATAAACATCGTCCCACGTGGAAGTATCAGTAATTACACCCTTTTGGGGCATCAGGTCAAAAGCCAGCACTTTTATTGCCAGGTTTGCCGATATAGTTTGCCCATCGGCACGCAAAGGCTGCCAAATTCCGTTATGCCTGGCAAAGGCGGTGTTTTTATTTTGCAGTGCCGGTATTGTATAAACAGCAAAAGTATCGGTATTGTAATTTATCTGGTAACCAAAAAAGAAATTGTTGCTTATAAGCAAGGTTGAGTCAAAATCGATATAAAAAGGCATCCCCGCATCGATTTGGTTTATGGGTATTTGTTCTTCGTAAATTACTGCACCAGGTATATTGCCCCCTTCCCAAACAGTAAATGTAACCATTTGCCCGAAACTATTTGAATAACTAACCTGGGGCGTAACATAAGCACCATATATATATTTGCTTCCCTTAATATTTATTTGTTCTGCAAATGCATTTTCAAACTTATAATTATGGCCGGATACATAGCCCCAATTATCGACATGTTTTAATTCATTTAAGTTTGCCGGTTCGGTGAAATTTTGAAGTTCCTGGGCCGATTCCCTCAAGGCCCCGGCTGCATCGAAGCCATCGCAAACAAGAAGCCCGGTCGATTGGGGATCGAGCCATTTTTTTAACTGGTATCTGGCATCGGCATAATCGTTATAGGCATGGGCCAGCTTTTGGTAAAAATCGAAAATATCGGGTGTACAAGCTACCCCGCCGGTTGACAGTGTTCCTATCAGCCTATTTTTACTGCTCACCAAACCCGAACCTGAACTACCGTCTTCGGTTGAACCTTGTGTATAATTACTAACCAGCCAATGGGTATTGTTGTCGAAACCGTAGCCGGCATCGGATGTAAAAGGAAAATCGGTATCTGTGGAAATTTTTTTTATATCGCCATTCGGGTGATGGATAACATAGGTAGAGTCGGGCGTTATTCCGGTTGCGTCCCAACCCGAAAAATAAGGGAGAAAGTCCATTGGGGGCGGTTCGTTAAGTTTGAGCAGTGCAAAATCGAGAGTGTCAGTAATTGATCCATAATAGCCGGCAGCCACTAGGCTTGCCCCGCTTAGGGTATGCGCCGGCCCTTCAATATTTTCGCACGATGGGCTTTCGAAATTGAAATAAAATACAGCTGTATTGGCAACGTATTCGCTGTTTATACAATGTGCTGCCGTTAACACGTATGGTGTCTGGTCGTTTTCGATATTGTTGACAAGGGTTCCAGTGCACCGGCGGGTACCCCGGTAAACGATGCGGCAAACTGCATTTTTTTGTAACTGCACTGCCGGGGTACGTATGCAATTAACATTTATATGACAGGGTTGCGATGTTCCATACCACTTGTCGGCAACCGATTTTAAGCTTTTTGCACAGTAAGGTTCAACTCCGGCCTTTGAAATTGTAAAATATCCAAAACCTGTTGCATAGGAAGGCAGTTGCAATTCGCAGTAAATTTTTTTTGAATTGATTTGCGATAATGGAAGTATATCGGAAGGTTTATTATTTAAAAAAGTAATGGCACCCAATACCTGGGTTTGTAAACTGTCGTAGAAAAACAATTTAGCCCCTGGCAAAAGGTTAAAAGGGCTTAGTATAAGATGAACAGATTTTGCCTGGGGAACATTTATGGCCAATAACCAGATGCGCTTATTGATAGAAGGCACTTCGCGCCATACCCCGTAATTTTCGGGATTAATATCCAGGGGCACTTCAATGCCAAACTCATTATCTTTAAAACCGGCGCCGGCCTCTTGTTTTTTAATTTCTAAAAGGTTTTCTACACTTATGTTTATTTCGGGTACTTCAAAAGTATCTGTAGCAGGTTTAAAAACAGGGCTCCCAGGATACATTTTCTGTGCCATGGGCCTTATTAAACCGGCAATTAACAAACATGCAGCAAAAAACAACTTTGAGTAATAATACGTAATCTTGTGCACTTTTTTGTTGTATTGAATTAATATGGGCAAAGGACAAGTTTACTAATTTTTTTCTTTAGTTTCAGTAAGTATTTATAAGCTGAATGTTACAAAAACCTTAAAACAACAATTATTTGTACTTTGACTATATTAAAGAAGGTGTTTCTTTGCTTTACAATATTTTATTTTAAAAAGGTTAAAACATTTCATTTAATTAAGAACCCCCAAAAAGAAAAAGGCTTAAAGCTATCCTGAACAAGATAACTTTAAACCTTTAACCCTAACCTTCGCTATGAGAACTATGGTATTACTACCTGAACCGCTTTATTATAATTCCAACGTTTTGTTCCACTGCCTGCCGGAGTATCGTAATTAACGCGCGCCGCAGCACGGATAAAAACAACCCTGCCTGAAGGAATTGTGCCATTCGACTGTATGGTAATGGTTTCCCCTAATTGAGAACTAAATGTAGAACCGGAGTATGCGATTTGTTTCGACCAACGTTCGTCGCGTGCCCGGTATCCAACAGTTGAGGAATAGCTGACAAATAATTGTATATCGGTAACATTGAGAAAACTACTGCTATAGCCACCCATAGGTTCAATTTTAGCTTGGAAATCGGCTTCCGATACACCACGGGTTACACGTACCTGTGCAGTTATTTTACCGTTGCTCACAGTAGGCTCCCCCACCCATTCAACTTTCAGGAAAGGTTGCACCTCGAACCTTACTTTGGTAACCCCTTCAATTTTAATTGTTTGGGTTTCATCGGCAATAGGAATACCCTCGTTATTCTCGCGGTACAATGGAATAAATGGGCCATCGATGCGGACATTGTACGTACCCTTAAACAATTTTGTGTTTTGGAAGGTTCCATCGGGCATACAAAAGAAATCGGGGTTTGGGGTAACATTATCGCCCCAGCTCAGTTCGGTTAACCTTACCCTTATGCCTTCGCTCCCCTGATCGGTAAGAACAGGTTCACCGGTAGCGGCGTCAACCACTTCGCCATAAAGTGTTTCGCTGGGGGCATCGTAGTTGTCTATCTCAAACATGCTGCACGAACCAAAGGCAAGCAGCGCGATAAATACAATATAGTTAAATCTATGTTTCATCTGTTTATAATTTAATTTTTAATGGTCAGATGGAACTTACCATTCGTAAATAATCATTTTCGTGTGTGAGTTAATGATTAT
>JAFGQZ010000040.1 GCA_016935435.1 Bacteroidales bacterium | reverse complement strand
TTAGCTGTCTTAATCATTAGCAGTTGCAGTAACTACAAAGGTGGTGAACTTACAGGAGTACCGGGCAGGGTGCGATATTTCGAACCTGAAGCCTACGGTATGGTATTTATCCCGCAAGGTAGTTTTACAATGGGTATCAACGATCAGAGTGTACCCTGGGCACAAAATGATTATACAAGAACTGTTACGGTGGATCCATTCTGGATGGATGAAACCGAGATTACCAATAACGAATACAGGCAATTCGTTGAATGGGTACAAGATTCTATCATGCGCCGCATGCTGGGCGAGCAAATCGATGATTTTGTTATTACAGAAGACCCCTACGGGAACCCATTGGAGCCACCGTTGATCAACTGGGATATCAGAATTGATTACCGCGATGAAGAAATTACCGAAATCTTGAACGAAATGTATTTCCCGAAAGAAGAACGCTTTTTCGGGCAAAAAGAAATCGATACCCGTAAACTTATGTACGAGTATTTCTGGATCGACTTAAAACAAGCCTCCAGCAAGGGTAACCGTTACAATTTCCAAACCAAGGAATACGAAGGCTATGTGGTTAATGCCGATGGCGAACGCATTGAAATTCAAGATCGTTCTGCCTTCATCATCAGGGACATGGTAAACGTTTATCCCGACACACTGGTTTGGATTGCCGATTTCACTTACTCGTTCAACGAGCCTATGACCACTATGTATTTCTGGCACCCTGCTTACGATAATTATCCTGTAGTAGGGGTTAACTGGAAGCAGGCCACAGCCTTCAATATCTGGAGGACACGTTTGCTAAACAATGCCCTTAGGGCATCGGGACAACCCGGAGTGCACGATTATCGCCTGCCTATCGAATCGGAATGGGAATTTGCAGCCCGTGGCGGTTTAGATAACTCAATGTACCCTTGGGGCGGTTACTATACGCGTAATAAAGAAGGTTGCTTTTTGGCAAACTTCAAGCCAATGCGAGGCAACTATATCGACGATGGCGGTTCAGTTACCCTGCCTGTTGGTACTTACCAGCCAAACGACTTCGGCTTGTACGATATGGCAGGAAATGTGGCCGAATGGACTTCTAACGCATACGACGAATCGGCCTATGTGTTCAGTCACGACTTAAACCCCGACTATAAATATAATGCCCGTCCGGACGACCCACCTGTTATGAAACGTAAAGTTATACGCGGGGGATCGTGGAAAGATATCGGGTATTACCTGCAATGCGGGGTGCGCACATACGAATACCAGGACACTACAAAATCTTACATAGGCTTCAGATCTGTCCGTTCATATCTGGGCAATAACTAAACTCAAACAAGCAAAAGTTAAATTATTATGGTTAGCTTATCGGACATAGTACAATCCTCTGGATGGAAACAGTTTATGGCCAAATTGTATGGCTGGGGGGCTTCGGTTGTTATCGTAGGGGCTTTGTTTAAAATTAACCACTGGCCGGGAGGTACAATAGTAATCGCATTAGGTTTGATCGTTGAGGCATTTATTTTCTTTTTCTCTGCTTTCGAACCCCTTCACGAGGAAATCGACTGGACTTTGGTTTATCCTGAACTTGCCGGGATGAGCGACCCCGACGAACTGGAGAATTTCAAAGAAAACATTTATGTCCAGGGTGCAAGGCCAGTTGAAAAAATCGAAGAAATACTCAGCGCCTCGGGTGTTGACAGTGAGGTACTGGCAAAACTTGGCAATGGTTTCAACCAATTAGGGGAAAGCGCTAAATCGCTGGCCGAAATATCGGGGGCCACAGTTGCCACACAACAATTTGTATCGCATTTGCAAAATGCTGCCAATTCTGTAGGTTCTTTTCATAGTACGTACAGCGAATCGGCAGAAACAATTAAGCAATCGGCATCAACATTGTCGGGGGCTTATTTTGAAACTGCGAACAATATAAAATCGTCGGGCAACGAAGTTGCAGAAACCTATAAAGAACTGGCAACAGTTTTAAAACAGGGCCACCAGGGTATTGCGCAGGGCGGAAAAGAATATGAAGAACAGCTTTCACTGTTAAAAAGAAACCTGTCTGAACTCAATTCGGTATATGCCAACCAAATAAAGGATACAGCCGAACAAATGAAAGGCTCACAGGCCCTTTATACCGGTTTGCACGATATGATAAGCAACCTTAAAGCATCTGTTGAAGAAACCAACAAGTATAAAGAAGAAATCTCAAAACTTAAAGAGAACATTTCGTCGTTGAACAACATATATGGAAATATGCTGAATTCAATGGCAAGCGCAAAAAAGAAATAATACTAACCAGATACTTCTTCTAGAAGATGGGCCACGGAAAAGAAACCCCAAGACAAAAAATGATCGGTATGATGTATTTGGTGCTGATGGCAATGTTGGCACTAAATGTATCGAACGAGGTTTTAAATGCTTTTACAGTGCTGGATGAAGGTTTAACCAGCACAAAAGAAACTTTGGAACAAACCAATTCTATTGTTTTTGCAAATATCGACCAGGAAAACAGCGTTAACCCTGCTAAGGCTGGGCCATGGTTTAAATTGGCCCTTGATATCAGGAGCCAGGCCGATTCTATGATCCGCTATATCGAAGACAGAAAAATAGAAATTCTATTAGCTGCAAAAGAAGATACTTCAGCGGTTATTGAAGATGGTAAAATATTAATCGAGCACATCAAAGCCAAAGACAAAACCGATGCACCGGCCATTGTTATGATTGGCGACAATAACGATAAAGCAGGTTCAATACTCAGGAACAAAATGGTTGAATACCGCGAATTTATACTGGGGTCGGTTTTGGGTGAAGAAGTAAGCGAAAAAACACGTAAAACCATTGAATCGAGCTTAAGTACCGAAGATAAAAAAGATGAAAAAAGCGGTGAAGTGCACGATTGGTCAAGGTCGCATTTTGAACATTTGCCCATGGCAGGTGTACTGTCGATTATGAACGGTATCCAAATTAACATTCGCAATGCAGAGGCAGAAGCCTTAAAATATTTGTACGGGAATATCGATAAAGGTTCGTTTAAGTTTAACAACCTCGATGCCACAGTAATACCCAATTCAAACTATATTATTAAAGGCAACGAGTACAAAGCCGAAATTTTCCTGGCAGCAAGCGATACTACTGCACCATCGGTAGCATACATTTCCGACGGCAGGTACCCATACGACAGTACCATTAAGCCCGATGGCTCTGTTTTTTATACCCCAAAACCAGGTGCTGTAAAAATTGAATCGAACAAAGCAGGAAAAGCTATTTACCGTATGCCCGGTGGAAGCCTGGGAGAGCGTTTTTGGGGGGGTATTATTGAAATGGATGGCCCTGGCGGCGTAAAAATACAACGTACCTTTAAAAACAGCTATATGGTTGCTGAAGGGTCGGTTGTAGTTTCCCCAACAAAAATGAACGTTTTTTACCTCGGGGTCGATAACCCTGTGGATGTTTCTGTTGCAGGGGTGTCGCCCGATAAAATTTCAATAGAGGTTACAAATGCCTCTTATTCAGAGGCCGGCAGCTCATCGTTTATTGTTAAGCCAAAAAGGCCAGGCAATAGTTACGTATCTGTTTACGCAGTGGTTGACGGAACCCGCAGGGAAATGGGCAGAAAAGAATTTCGCGTAAAAAAAGTGCCCGATCCAATTCCAAAAGTAAATGGGATTTCAAGCGGGGGAATAAGCAAAAATATATTGCTTGCCCAGGTTGGGGTTGCTGCTGAAATGGAAAACTTCGACTTCGACCTAAAATTTACAGTTACCGAATTTGTTGTTTCGACAAACATAGGAGGGTTCCTGCGCGAAGAGCCATCGGATTCATACAGGTTTACAAAAGCGCAAAGAAATGTAATCGAACAGCTAAACAAAGGACAAAGGGTTTACATTCAAGATATTAAAGCAGTAGGCCCCGATGGGACACCACGTTCTTTGCCGGCTATTGCATTATTAATTACAAATTAACCTTTAAAGTATTAGATGATGAAAAAAATTAGTGTTTTAATGGGAATAGTTGCAATAAGCTCGATAAGCCTTTTTGCACAAGATCAATTGTTAGAAGTTTACGAAAGGGAACATATACCGAATAAACGTCCCGTACCATACGAATACATGCGCGAAGCCGATGTTATGTGGTCGAAACTGGTTTACCGCATGGTTGACCTGCGCCAGACCCAAAACATGGTACTATATTACCCAACCAGGCCTATTGGCGGCCGCAGGAACCTTATCGATATTATCTTGTATGGTATCGACAATGAAGGTATCCGTGCTTTTTCAGTGTCGGATCAGAAAAATGAATTTACGGCCCAAATGACCATCGACGAAATAAATAATGCTTTCGATGCCGGCCTCGACACTGTTTTAACAACCGATCCCCTTACAGGTGAACTAATTCCCCAGGTGATAGACAGAGGCAGAAAAACCGACGAGGTAAAAAAACTTTTACTTAAAGAACAATGGTTTTTCGACAAAAACCACTCTGTTATGAAAGTGCGGGTTATTGGTGTTTGCCCCATACGCATTTATTACAGGCTCGACGACAATGGAATGCCAACCGACGACCTGTTGCAAAAACAAACAATGTGGGTATATTTCCCCGAAATTAGGCCGCTGCTTGCCAACCACGAACTGTATAACCCGCATAACGACTCGCAACGTATATCGTTCGACGATTTTTTCATGCAGCGAAGGTTTACGGGCTTTGTGTTTGCTGTTTCAAACATTTACGAAAACCGCTGGATTAATTCATACACATTAGGTGTCGATGCATTATTGGAAGCCGAGAAAATGAAAGAATCGCTGTTTAACGTCGAACACGACTTGTGGGAATTCTAGAAAAAATATTATTATTTTAAAGGTTAAAAAAAGCTGCCGGATTTCTGGCAGCTTTTTTTTTCAACCCGGTTATTTAACGGGCTAAATAAACTTATCGCCCGATTCGAGTTTTACGTCGTTAACAAATTGTTTTATGCGCTGTTCTTCGTGTTTTTTGCAAACAAGCAAAACATCATCGGAGTCAACCACAATAAAATCGTCGAGGCCCTGAATAACGGCTAATTTATTGTCGGGCATACAAATCAGGCAGTCTTTGGAATCGTAGAGGTATGATTTTCCCCCTTTCGAGAAATTATTATTATTATCTTTTGGTGAGATATCGAAAAGCGAGCCCCAGGTGCCTAAATCGCTCCAACCAATATCGGCACATAAAACTTCAACATTGGCGGCTTTTTCCATAATGCCGTAATCAATAGAAATGTTGGTACACTTAGCATAAGTTTCGGCAATAAAACGAGCTTCGTTAGGTGTATTGTAAATACCAGCACCCTCTTTAAACAACGAATCAATATCGGGAAGAAAATTTTCAAAAGCGGTCTGAATTGAACCAAGCGACCAGAAAAACATGCCGGAGTTCCAAAAGAAATCGCCACTTTCGAGAAATTTTTTTGCCAGCTCAAAGTCGGGTTTTTCAGTAAAGGTTTTTACTTTGCGGAAACTTTCGTTTAAGGTAATACCCTCTTTATTTCCCGAAACCTGTATATATCCATAACCTGTTTCAGGCCTGTTAGGCTGTATGCCCAATGTAAGGAGCGAATGGTTGTTTTCTACAAAATTTAACCCGCTTTTTACTACTTCTAAAAATTTCTGCTCCTTAAGGATAATATGATCCGATGGCGCAACAACAATATTTGCCTCAGACGCAAGCGATTTAATTTTATAATTTGCATAGGCTATGCACGGAGCGGTATTTCGCCGCATTGGCTCTAATAAAACCTGGGCAGGGGTTATATCGGGCAGTTGTTCCAAAATAATATCGGCATAGTCTTCGTTGCTTACAATAAGAATGTTTTCTTTTGGTATTATTTGTATAAACCTGTCGTAAGTTAACTGCAACAAGGTGCGGCCGGTACCAAGTATGTCTAAAAATTGTTTTGGCTTTTTTGAACGGCTGTAAGGCCAAAAGCGACTACCTATACCACCGGCCATTATTACACAATAATTTTTCTTCATTATGGGTATATTTATATTTTGTGGCTAAATTAAAAATTCAATATTAAAACCTTGCATCTTTTTGATAGAACTATTCTGAATACTATTTACTATTTTCGTTTAATATTTCAATTTGCTATAAATGCACCGACATTCTTATTTTTACAAAATTTTTCATGGAGGTTGTTCGGTTAAAGTTTACAAAGCCTTTATGCATTAAATAAATTACTAATGTTTAACATAATTTAATTCCAGTGAAAATTCTTACAGAAATTGGTAAGTACTTTATACTCATGGCGAAAGTTTTTTCCAGGCCGGAGAAAAACAAAATGTATTATAAACAAATATTCAGGGAAATTGAAAGCCTGGGCATAAATTCGATAGGAATAGTTGTAGTGATTTCGATTTTCATGGGGGCGGTAATTACCCTCCAGACCCGTTACAATTTAGAAAACCCTATGATACCGATGTACCTGATTGGCCTTACTGCCCGCGATACAATGTTGCTTGAGTTTTCATCGACCATGGTAGGCTTAATACTGGCAGGGAAAGTTGGTTCAAATATTTCGTCGGAAATTGGCCACATGCGTATTACCGAACAAATTGATGCGCTTGAAGTAATGGGGGTTAATTCTGCCTGTTACCTAATTCTTCCAAAAGTTGTTGCCTGTGTATTTTTTAATCCGTTTCTTACTTTGCTAAGCATGTTTGTGGGCGTTTTTGGCGGCTGGTTAGCCTGCGTATCAACAGGTGCACTGCCATCGAGCGACTATTTGTATGGCATACAGTATTGGTTTGTACCATTTTACGTTGCGTATGCACTCATAAAAACTGTAGTGTTTGCCATTATAATTACCACAGTACCTGCCTATTGCGGTTATAATGTGAAGGGAGGCGCTTTAGAAGTTGGCCGGGCAAGCACAAAAGGAATTGTTACAAGCTCCATATTAATTTTGCTTTTTAATGTTATATTAACCCAATTGCTTTTATCGTAATGGTAATTCTCCGAAACATAAATAAATCGTTTAATGGCGAACAGGTCCTTTACGATATATCTGTAGAATTTGAGCCAGGCAAAACTAACCTGATAATTGGCAAAAGTGGTTCTGGCAAAACTGTTTTAATGAAATCGATAATAGGTTTGCATGTTGTAGATAATGGAAAAATATTTTACAACGATCGGGATTTTGTTTCGATGAACCACAAAGAACAACGCAACCTCCGTAAAGAAATGGGCATGTTGTTCCAGGGCAGTGCATTATTCGATTCGCTAACAGTTGAAGAAAATATAAGGTTTCCGCTGGATATGTTTTCAACAATGACAGAGCAGGAAAAACGTAATAGGGTTAATTTTTGTTTAAACAGGGTAAACCTCGACAATGTTAACAGGTTATTTCCGGCCGAAATTAGCGGTGGCATGCAGAAACGTGTGGCCATTGCACGTGCCATTGTGTTAAACCCAAGGTACCTTTTTTGCGATGAGCCAAACTCGGGCCTCGACCCTAAAACAGCTTTGGTTATAGATAAACTTATCAGCGATATTACCCATGAATATAATATTACAACAATAATAAACACGCACGATATGAACTCGGTAATGGAAATTGGCGAGAAAGTTGTTTTTATACACCAGGGGCATAAATGTTGGGAAGGCACCAATGTAGAAATTATGAATTCCGACGATGAAGCCCTGAACGACTTTATCTTTGCCTCTGATTTTGCCAAGAAAGTTAAGGAGCGCAATATCGATCAGAGTTCCTCATAATTAATATAATCGCCTTCGTTTTTCGAAATTTTTTTCGTTTTTGGGTTTATTGTTTTTTCAACAGTAATATCGCCTTCACCCCTATATGCCGAAGCTTTGCCTGTAGCACTGCCCCTGCCCGTATTATTGCTTCCATACTGGTACGACTGTATTAACCTCACTATTAAAAAAACAACAATAAGAACGAGTAAAAATTTAAACATGTGCACAATATCAAAATGAGCACAAATTTAAACAATATATGCGAGCAGCGAAAACCAGCAAAGGTTAAAACATCCAGTTTGTTGAATTAAACATAGGCTTATCCTGGCGAAGTTTTTTAGCCCTGTTGCAGCCAATAACCAGGTTAAACCCAGCCCTGATGCTAAAACCATAAACATCAACAGGTATAACAGCCGGAATGCCGAAACCGTCGGTAATGTCGAATTTATATGGTTCACCACCTTTCATAATCCGATCGTAACGGAAGGGGTTGTATTCGCTGATAAAATACGACTGAAATGGGCCAACTTTAACCGACCAGCCAAGGCCAATGGTGCTGTAGCCCCTGCCCAGCATAGAATAACTCATTGAAAACGAAAAAGCCCTTAGTGGCCTGAAATTGGCAAGCAAAATAAAATCCTGATCGGTATAATTGTTATAAAACTGGGTACGCGACAATAAGCCCACATCGATACGTTGGGTAAGAAAAACCCGGCCACCTGCAATAATTACCGGGTTAAAGCCCGTTTTAAAAGGTTTATCGTTACCCGATAGCGACATGCTGTTCCTAAGCGTATCAAAAATATTTTCAAATGCATCGGTAGTATCGGAAGTACTAAATTCGGCCCCCGAGAAAGTATATTCGCCATCGAGCAATACCGATTGTGGCTTGTCGGCCCATTTAATATAGCCCAGGTTTAGCACACTGGCAGAAAACTGCAATTGGTCAACAGGTTTAAAATGTGCCCCAATATCAAGCCCAAAACCCCTGTTTTTGTTCATTGTGCGAATAATATTTGAAGGGCTGTCGAATAAGGTAGAATCAAACTCAAAATCACCTTCAAAATCAATCAGTCCATCTTCATCAACAGGTATATTTAGCCCGGTTACGGCAATACGTGTTGCACTATGGGCATTAAGCTGCCATTCGTCGGTTGAAGTGCTGAGTGTTATATCGTTTTCCTGCGTTTCAATGGCCGCCAGGCCATAAATTAATTTTGGCCTTATTCCAACCGAAAAAATGTCGCCCCACGATTTGGAAATGTTCAAGGCAAACTGCATATAATTGAGCGATTGAAAGTTCAACCCCGATAAATCGTAAACCGAATTGTTGGTATTTCCCTTGGTAATAAATTCAACCAGGCTTTTCGGATATTCGATTCTTTGCTGTGTGTGGGCAGAAATATCGAAGGCAAAATACATACTGTTCGACCGAAAGCCAAAAGAAAGGATATCTATACCTCCCTGGAAAGTTGCATGTTCTATTTTATCGAACTTATCGATAAACTTATTAAAACTTGCGTTCGATGTAAATGGGTTTACCACAGAATCAAGGGAAGAGTCGTACCAGAAAAAATCTGAGGGGCTAATGGCCGAATTTAACATGCTCAGGTTATAGTTCATGAGCGGTGCACTTATAAAAACATTACATACAGGTTGCGTTGCCGGGTTAAGGTAATACGATTGGGGAAGGTTGCCCATATAATACATCAGGTTATTCTGCCCAAAGCCAATTAGGCTAAGCCCCGAAATTAATAATGTAGCAAAGGTTTTAGTATAAGAGTTTTTCATAGGGCAGGAATTTTTTATTCGAGTTCAAAATCAATATATGTTTTATATGCAGCCTGGGCCTCCAGCCCAAGTTTAATCCATATCCGTTGCTTGTCGTTAACCGGAATAATATCGGTTTCTTTTATAATTATTTTGGCATCGAGAATTAAATGGGTAGCAACTTTAAAAATATTTTCGGCCGTAGCAGTGTTTACGCTAATTGAATCGATTTTAGGCAAAACCGATTCTTCAATAACATTCCCATTTTCATCCATTTCTGCTGCTTCGAGAAAAATTCCGCTTTGGGCAAACTTAATGGTATCAATTATACGGTTCGAAACCGAATCGTAAGACAGTAACATAATATTTGCGCCTACAGGCATATAGTTCATAATTTTATAGGGCAGCTTTAAAAATTTTACCGATAAATCGTTAACCACATCGGGCAGGTCAAGGGGAATTGTGTCCTGGAAAGATGTTTGCGATTCGATGGTTATAATTGAGTCGGCATCGTCGCCCATAAGATCGGTTAACAAAATATCGCCTATAATTAAAGGCAATGCAATATCGCGTTGTAATTCCACTGACTTTGCGATTTTATCGATGTCAAGCTCTTCGCGTTTACAGGCAAAAAGTAATATCGACAACAATATTATGCCTGAACAGGCTTTGGTTAACATATTCATATTATAAATTTTTTGTTTTTTATGAGGGTTTGTGGCCAAGCTTCATTGTTTTTATTTTAATGTTGTTATTCTACGGCATAATTATACAAAAAGTTGTTCCTTCCGCCAACAACAAGGTTAAAACGAGGGCTTGCCGGATCGAAATGCCCGATAGTAAAGTGGGTCGAACCTTCAAGTGGGAAACCTTTATACAACGCCCCATTGCTATTTACCAGGTAAATTAACTTTTTTTCATCAGAAACCAACCCTATTTTACGATCGTTGAACGAAAAATAATAATATACCGGCCTTTGGCCGATATTGCTTTCGAAATTTCTGCTAAACAAAAGTTCCGAATTTTGTTTATAAACTTCGAGGGTGTTATTGTCGAAGAAAATATAATCGGGCTTGCCATCGGCATCAACATCTTTAAAATCGAAGAAATGGTTTGGCGAAAACCTTTTAATAGTTTGTTTGGTAACCTGGCCGTTTAATAATATTTTACAAATATTGCCACTTGTGTCGGTAGTTACAAAAAATGGCCCCGGCGATGTTTCGCTTTCAGAAAAAAAGTAGCTGTTATTTTTAGATTTCGGAAAAGTTTCGGATGGGGCGATTCTTTGATCGCCTTTCCGATCGACTATATATGTATAGTTAAAGTCGCCAAAAACAATATAGTCTTTATTTTTATGTGCAAAATGGCATAAAGGTTGAAGAACCTCATAGTCGCTGCCTTTATAATTCCATCCGTTAATAAGAGAACCTTCTTTCGAATAGGCATAAACCTTCTTATCGGCACAGGGAACAAAGATCCGGTAATTTCTATCGCCCTCATAATCGAAAAGCGACATGCCGCCCGATGCTTTTGACCGTAATCTTACAGGATAGTTCTCGAGATAATTTCCGTTTCGGTCGATTAAGTGTAAATAATTTTCGGTACTGAACATCATTTGAAGTTTACCGTTTTTATAATAATCGACCTGGTAAATATCGGAATTAATAATTTCTGAAAAGGGCAATTTCCACAAAATGCGGCCCGACTGGCTTATAAGGTAAATATTGTTTTCACGGTCCTGAACAAAAATTTCGTTTTGCCGTGTATTGTGGTTAAGCAAAAACTTTGGCTTAAAACCGGTAACCGTATCCAGCAAAGTTTCCCAAACGGTGTGTGGTTTGTCCCTAAAATTGCTTATATGCTTAAAAAATAAATTCAGGTAGGGCTTTTGGCTAACTTCACTAAGCTGTAAGCTTGCTACCTGTACTTTTTCAAAAGCGGTTTTGTTATCCTCACATTTGCTAATAATTTCGTTATTAAAATATTCGCTGAAAACATTTTGTGAACGTGCCAGGTTACAATAGGCATGTAAATAAGCTTTTGGTGTTACAGATTGGTTTGCATTGCGAAAGGTTTCGTCGGTGCTTAAGGTTTTCTGTCTTATGTAACTATCAATAATGTGAGTGGCATCGTCAAACGAGCCGGCCACAACAAGGTAATTTTCAATAACTGTTAAATAGTTTTCGTCAAAACGGTTGAAAAAGTCACCAATTAACCTTCCAAACAAGGGATAAACCGGAATTTTATAGATTTCCCGGCTTGTTTCAGAATCGGGTCTGTAACTATAATTAAGGGGCTTCGAAATATAATCTTCGAGTTTCCGGCATAATTCTTTAATTGATTTTTCGGTTTCTGTGCCGCTTTTAACATTTAATATCAGGTAATAAGAACTTTTTTTAGGGTATTCGCTGCCAGAATGCGCAAGGGTAATGCCGTCGGAAATAAGAGATAAAAAAGTTTTTTCAAAACTAATTCCGTATTTCTTGTTCATGTTTTCAAGGTTGGCCTTATAGCTATCGAACTTCGAAATGCCCTTAAGGTATTCGCAATAGTAAGCATAATAAGCCACCGGATCGGTAAACCCAAATGATATGAACGCATTTACCGACGATGGCAAAACTTGCGGACAAGCAATGTTAACCGGTTGTTGCGACGAAATTAGTTTCAGGAACGAAGTGGCAGAATCGCTCAAATACGAGAAGCCGTTAAACATAAACAGGTCGGTTTTGCTGGTAAAATCGAGTTCTATCCAATCGCCAAGGGACATATATTTTTTCGACCGTTCTTTAAAATTTTCATTTGCTGCCAAGGCAAACAGTTTTCCGGTTTGTTTTAAGTCAATAAAAATATTTGCCTCCTTGTTCTTGCCAATTGTTGACAACAACATATTAAAGCCCGGATTGTCGGTTAAAGAAGCCGCAAGCGAACTTTGCCTTATGGCATCTTCAATTAACTCCGCATAAGGGCTATACAAAACATAGCCCCCAATTAATGCCAGGTGATGTTCAGCACCTTGAGGCCGTGAAATTGAAAAAACGGTTTTGTTTTCGTATTTCCTGGTGTTAACTGGAAAACCAAAAGATTTAAGCAGCTTAATTATTTCTCTTTCGTTAATAGCCATTGGAACTGGCATAATAGATAAAAAACCAATGTTGTTTACCGAAACCAAATGGCCCGAAATATAAATTTTGTCGCCAGGTTGTGGTTTATAAAATTTTGGGTTTTTGTTCAATACCGAACCGATAAACCGAAGCTGGCTATTAATCGACGAAACAATACCCAGGCTTTCGAGGCTGCTCCATACTTGCGAGTTTGTATCGGTAATTGCAAATGGTGTTTCAAACCCGTTAAACCTAATAACCATAAAAGCATTTTGCGGTATAGTTTTCAGCGGTTCAGTACCGGAATGATCCCTTGAACGCAATACAAAAAAGCCCGTAATTGCAACAATGCAAATTGCCAGTATTACACCCGATATTACAAATCGCTTTTCCATAGTTTTTGAACGCCAATCAAATTTAAAAAAAAGGGTAAAGTATAGGTTCCCTTTTTACTAACAATATAAATATTCGCATTCATAATGTAAGCAACAGCAAGCCAGCAAAGCCGAACAAAAAATACTAATATTTTTAAAAACAGCGTGAACAAACAATCGAACAAGAATATTTTTGGGGTTATATCATAACAATGAGGCAAACCACAGATATTCAAAATTGTAAAAAATATTTATTTTTAGCGTGAAAAACCTGCGAATTGAAAAGTAAGATTTTTTGCACATTAATCTCCCTGCTGTTGTATCAGGCTGCCAGCGGCCATGAATCAAACAACTATACACATTACGGGTTTATAAAAACCGATGCGGTTATTCAGGTCGATGGAAAAAAAAACCTGGTTAACAACGGCGATACAGCAATATTTGTTGTAACAATTACCGATGCATATGGAAAACCTCTTCAGGGAAAATCGTTCGATGCCAAAGTTTATGGCAGCGAAACAATAAATATTTTTAAGAGCAGTGAACAAACTAACGATAAGGGGCAGGTAATTTTAAAGTTGAATAACATTAATGCAAAAGGCAATTATCAGCTTGTTTGTTTTACCAACGATGAAACAATTAATGCCAGTGCTGTACTGTTCAAATTTGAAGTATGGCACAAGAGCTGGGCAGTATTTATGCTAATTGGCCTTTTTGGCGGGTTAAGCCTATTCCTGCTAGGCATGACACAAATGAGCACAGGTATGCAAAGTTCTGCCGGCAGTCAAATGCGGAATATATTAAACCGCCTGTCGAACAACCGTTTTGTAGCCATGGGGGTTGGGGCATTAATTACAAGTGTTATTCAAAGCAGTAGTGCTACAAATGTAATGTTGGTAAGTTTTGTTAATTCAAAACTAATGCGCTTTAAACAAACCATAGGTATAATATTAGGGGCAGCAATAGGCACTACAATTACAGCCCAGATAATTGCTTTTAAGTTAACCGACTATGCCCTGGTATTTGTTAGCCTGGGGCTTGCCATACAATACCTGTCGAAAAATGGCAGGATAGCTGAAATTGGCAGGGCAATAATGGGCTTTGGGATATTGTTTTTTGGCATGCACATCATGTCCGAATCGATGTCGCCATTGCGTTCATACCAACCATTTATCGACAGCATTTTAACCTTGGAGAAACCCATTTACGGCATATTGGCCGGTGCACTGTTAACGGCATTAATACAAAGCAGCAGTGCTTTTATTGGCATACTTATAATATTGTCGTTTCAGCAATTGCTAAGCCTTGAAGCAGCCATTTCATTAATAATTGGGGCCAACCTGGGCACATCCATTACAGCCTTAATGGCCTCAATAAATACTACCCGCGAAGCCCGACAGGTTGCCTTTGCACATACATTTATTAAGCTTTCCGGTTCGGTAATTTTTGTTTTCTTAATCCCACAATTTACCAGAGTTGTATCGGAATTTGAACCAGAAGTTGGACTAATGGCCACAGCCAGGCAAATTGCCAATGCCCATACAATTTATAACATTGTTTTGTGCCTGGTATTTCTGCCTATTACCAATAAAGTTGCATGGCTTATAAACAAAATATATCCTGTTTCGGAATTGTCCGACGAAGGTTTAACACTTAAATATATTGGCAAAAACCTGGTAAAAGCGCCGTCGCTAGCCCTTCAGGCAGGGCGGAACGAAGTTTTAAGGCTCATGTCGGAAGTCGAAGCCATGTCGGACTTAATTATGAACTCGTTTTTCGAACGCGACAAAAAAGCTTTGGAAGAAATTAGCAGGCTCGAAGAAAAAGTTAACTTTTTGCGCGATAATATTCTTGAATTCCTGGTAAAACTTACCCGCAGGCAAGTTAACGAATCGGAAGTAAAAGAGGCCTTTATGCTAATGAACGCAACCCGCGAGTTTGAGCAGATTGCCGACATTATTTCAACCCAGCTGAAAAACAAAGCTGCTAAATGGTGCGACAGCAAAAATGGATTTTCCGAAACAGGCTTGGCCGAAATAAAATATTATCACCAGCTTACAGCAGGCATTATACGCAAAGCAAAAAAAGTGTATGAATCGTACGATACTACAAAAGCCCAAAAACTCGAAGAAAAATATCTTATGTTGCGCAATGAGTTTATTAACCTGGAAATGCAACATTACGAAAGGTTAAAAAGCAATATTGAACAATCGGTTTCAAGCAGCCGTACCCATCTCGAAATTATTACACTTCTCAGGGTAATTAGCAGCCATGCAGCCAACACCGCAAGAATTGTTTTATATAAATCTGCTGCCGGCAATTCCTCCCATGGAATTAATCCGTTAAATTCTTAAGCTAACGGCTGCAAAAATTTGGTTGGTAGTAGCAAAAATTTAAATTGTAGAAAATAAGAATTTTTACAACTTTATAATTTACCGTTAGTCAATATATATACTACTCTACTTTTGATATACCTTCGATATTACTAAAAAAGTTTTACCTTTGAATAAATGAAAAATTATGAAAGTCGAGCGTACAAATAATGAATTATTAATAAGAATACCTGGTAACTTGACTTCTTCACGGATACAATCAATTATGGATTATTTGCGTTATGAGGAATTAACAGCTGATTCAAGGGCAACAGAGGAAGATTTAAATAACCTAATTTCCAAAGCAAAAAGAGGTCGATGGGATCGAATTAAAAAAGAGATCGGCCTTTAATGAAAAAGATCGTTGTTGATACAAATATTGCGTTTAGTTCATTTCTCAACATCAATAGTAATATTGGACAAATTCTTTTGAATGGTTCTAAACATTATGATTTCTTTGCTCCAGATTATATACGCACAGAATTATTAGAACATAAAGATGAAATTAAAAGAATTGGAAAACTGAATGAGGATAAATTTGTTGAGTTATTTGTTCTAATCATGAGAAATGTTCGCATTCTTAATCACTCGATTATTCCTAAAACATACTACCTTAAAGCTTTTGATTTATGCTAAGATATTGATGTCGATGATACTGCCTTTATTGCTGTCAATGAATATATCCATGGACAATTGTGGACTGGAGATAGAAAATTGAGAGATGGACTTTATAATAAAGGCTATAAACGCATAATAACTACATTTGATTTATACACGGATTTTATAGATAAGGAAAGAAAATAAAAGATAATATATTGCCGGCAACAGCGTATATAAGCAGCTATAACAATGCAGGTACATCCACAAATTGAAGCCAGCTGGGGCGAACAGCTCAGCGAAGAATTCGATGCCCCATATTTTGGCGGACTGAAGGGATTTTTGCTGGCCGAAAAAGAAAAACATATTGTATATCCTCCCGGGAGCCTCATTTTTAATGCCTTTAACCTTACCCCTTTTAACAGTGTAAGGGTTGTAATTATCGGGCAAGATCCGTATCATGGAAAAGGCCAGGCACATGGATTATGTTTTTCGGTGCCCTATGGTATAACACCCCCTCCTTCGTTGGTCAACATTTTTAAAGAAATTAACAAAGATTTGGGTTTACCGGTTCCGGCGCATGGTAACCTCGAGCATTGGGCCAAACAGGGGGTACTGTTACTAAATGCCACCCTAACCGTAAGGGCCAACCAGGCAGGTTCACATCAGGGTTTCGGCTGGGAAATTTTTACCAATGCTGTAATAAAAAAACTTTCCGACAAAAAGGCCGGCCTTATTTTTATGTTGTGGGGCAAATTTGCACAGGCTAAGGAAGAGCTTATCGACACAAAAAAGCATTATATCCTTAAAGCTGCTCACCCATCGCCATTTTCGGCTTATAATGGCTTTTTTGGGTGCAGGCATTTTTCGAAAACCAACCAAATACTCCGAAACCATGCATTGCCAGAAATCGATTGGGGTTTAAAGGGCAGTTTGTTTTAAATGCAGGTTTGTGAAGGTAAATTTATCAGGGCTTAAAAAACTGCTACTTCGCAAAGGTTCTTATCGGTTAATGAAAGCTTTAACCCGCCAGCAGTGTTTTCATATACAACAAACAAATTTGACGCCCATTTACAAAAACCGTAACTCTGACTTTCTATTTGTTTTTCACTAACCAATTCCCATTGCGGGGTATATTTTCTTATTTTGTTTTCAGCCCTGGTTATTATCGAACCATCGGCAAGAACAAATTGCACAATTTCATCGAACCTGCCGGCTTTTGATGCCCTAAACTTTAAGTTACAATCAGAGTCAATTTCATAAAAATAACTTTTATGGCCCTGGGATGAATATAAGGCAAAGGAAATATAATTACGGGCATTGTTCTTAAATGCAAGCAAAACATCTTTTGCACCTTCAATATTGCTAATTAGGTGTTCGGCTGATTTATAATACAGGCTAACATTTTTGAAATTCTCAATAAAAACTGTATCGAGGCGGTTATCGAAAGAAATATAGTATAATTTTTCGTTGAGGTTAAAAACAAATTTATCGTCCGACTTATTGTAGCCATTAAAACACATCGACCAAAGCTTCAATTGCTGATTTTTATAAAATTCAACCTGCATTTCGGAGCTTTCGAGTTTACGGCACAAAACAAAACCACCAGAATAAGCCATTACGAAACTGCTGTTGCCACCCGTAATTGCGCCCATACTGCCATTCTGTGCCTCTAAACCGTTTGCCATTCTGGTATAAGATAAAGGAAAATTGTTTACATTGTTTTCGGCATAGAATTCGCCAATAAACCCTTCGGTATCAATATCGTCGTATAACAGCGTGTCGATACAATTTAACCTGCTATCGAAAACCAAATAATTATTACTGTTTTGGGGTGAATTGGCAAAATAACCCTTTAAATAAAACAAGCTGTTGGCAGTAAAAGAATTTGTACCAATAAACTTGTTATCGGAGCAATATAGCTTTTGTTTGTATATAAGCCCTATATATTTAGTGGTTTTTCCGGCAGTGCCATCTTTACCAAATACACTTAGCGAAATTTTGTGGTTCCCGGCTGTATTGAAAGAATAAGCAACATCCGAGCCGGTTATTGAAATGGTATCGTCAATTTCCCATATTACCTCATAACCAATGGTTTCGGTAAACTTTAATTCAATAGGTTCACCAACATACGAATGTTCAGGCAGTTTAAAGTCTATTGGCATCAAACCATTATCGAAATTGCCATACTCGCACGAAACAGTTACGAATGCGATTAAAACCGGCACTTGAAACCAAAATTTTGTTCTCTTCTTAAATGTATGCAATGCCCACATTAACCCGAAACCATTTTAATAGTAAACAAGTTAACGCATTATGCACCAAGCTGTTTTTTGTTTTTGATTAACAGCCTGCTGGTTTTGAGCAAGTGTAATTTTTAGGGTTTATATAAACGAAAGCAATTGGTTAATTTTGGTTTTAAAATTCTGCGCATGCCCAACAAAGTAAATTAATAAGGTTAAAAAAGAGTTTAATCTTGTTCGTGGTTAATTTTTCCCCCCAGGCTTGTTTTTTGTTCCAATGCAGGCGAACCTTTATAATTTATAAACCCGCCTGTAGTTGCAGTAAGGTTGAGATTTTCGGTAATATTAACTTTTGCCGTGCCCGCCGTTGAGGCTTTCACAATGCCATTTACGCCCTCAAGGCCAAAGCCGGAGAAAGTAGCTTTTGTCAATACTTCGATATTTTGTTGGTTGGCATAACCCTCGGCCTTAAACAAACAACCTTCAATTAAACTGGCTTCGAGATATTTAACATCGAAGCTTGCATACAAAACAGCCCCCGATTTTAATGTAACCCTTATAGAATCGCCGGTAATAAGGTTTTTCGCACTGATATTCGCTTTTGAAAAACCATCGATAATTGTTAGTTCCTTAAAAACAATTTTTATAACAGGAGGTGATTTATATTTATTCCCCGAAATTTTTCTGATTTTAAGCGTGCCATTTTCAGATACTATTGAAATATTTTCGAGGCTATCGGAAGTCCCCGGGCAAATATAATATCCATCGCCCCTTTCAAGGGTAATGTCAATACCATCGTAAAGCTGTAGCTTCGAAAAAGAATCGACAGGCATACATCTATCGCCCGGTTGAGAAATTGCTTTTCGGGTATTAAAGAAAAAAACGACAAACAACAGTAAAACAAGGTTTATAGCTTTGCTTTTCATGGAAAATGAATTTTTGTTTGACAAATAATAATTCAATGTCGTTTAGTTAACAAGATTTTCCCACGCACACCCTTAAATTATTCGCTTCGCTCATGAGATCGCTCCGCTAAGTTCCCTAAAGGGAACAGCGCGTTTGGGGTTCCCCTTCAGGGGATTAAGGGGTGAGTGTAAGGGTTTCATCTATTACTTTT
>JAFGQZ010000039.1 GCA_016935435.1 Bacteroidales bacterium | reverse complement strand
TAAGAAAAAAAGTAATAGATGAAACCCTTACACTCACCCCTTAATCCCCTGAAGGGGAACCCCAAACGCGCTGTTCCCTTTAGGGAATTTAAGGGTGCGCGTGAGGAAATATTGTTAACTAAACAACATTGAAATATAAATTATAACTACTGTTTTAAGTTCACCAAAGTTGCACCATACCCATATTCTTTAAACGATGCATCCTGATAATTAAAATCGGGGTATTTCCGGTCGAGCTTTGCCGAAATCTCATGTTTCAGCCTTCCATTGCCAACTCCGTGAATAAAAACTATTTTTTTTGTACCCGAACGAATAGCTGTTTCCAATGCTGTCTCAAACCTGGCCATTTGAACATTTATTATCTCGCCGTTCGACATTCCTGAATGTTCATCAACAATTGCTTCAATATGCAAATCGACCTCCTCAATTTCGGGGTTTACTTTTTTCTTTTGTTTGGGCACTTTTCCCCCCGGTGCTTCTTTAAGTTCTGTTACTTTGAATAGTTCGCTTTGCGTTAATTTTTCAACTTCTGCTTTTAAATCGTTCTTTTCGCCGGGAAAAATTATTGCTTTTTGGTTAAAATACTCGTTTTCAGAATAAAAACCAGCCTTATAAAAACTAATATCGGCAATATCAACAAACTCTGAAAAGGCCTCCTGCCTGTCGAACAAGCCTTCCTTAAAAAATAAACCCTGAATGCTGAACTGTTTTACTTTTGACAAAGTTGACTGGTTATATTTTTTGATTTCCTCTTTGGTATCAGGTTCCAGTAACCCGCTCTTAATAAATTCCCCAACGCCCTTTTCGTTTTGCGAAATTACATATTGAAACGAATAGTTGCTGTCGTTAATTAAAAATAATTTCAGATCGCTAACATGCAAGAGCTTGTCGTTATCGGGCACAATAGCCATAAGCACTTGTCCCTTAAATGCTTTGTGCTTATAAACTTCGGGTTTTAACACCAGCGGGACTTCGCGCACAACAGGTGGGGCAGCATTTTTTGTTTCGATACCCCTTTCACCGCCATCGAAGCCATAACCAGCCGAAGCTTCCAATAAGAGTTCTGTGGCAGGCACAGGCACATCAAAGCCATCGTCGGTAAGCACCTCAACCATTTTCTGATCGAGAAACGCAGTAACGGTGCCACCACCGACGTCGTTCAGAAAACGTACCCTGTCGCCAATTTTTAATGTCATAATTTCAAGTTCTTTTAAGGACAAAATTAACTATTTTTGCCAGCCCAAAGATAAAACAAGTTGGAACAAACAAAAATTGATATCAACCATTACAATTACCTGCTGCCCGACAACAGAATAGCCCGCTATCCAAACGAAAGCCGATCAGGCTCAAAATTATTGGTTTACAAACCAGGTGAAGAAATAAGGCATACAGTATTCGCTGAAATTGGCCGCGAGCTAAAACCCGGCAACCTGCTTGTTTATAACAATACCCGTGTTATACATGCCAGGCTGGTTTTTTATAAAGAAACAGGTGCACAAATCGAAATTTTTATTTTAACCCCCCGGCAACCAGCCGATTACCACGAAGTATTTAACCAAACATGCTGCTGCACATGGAGCTGCATGGTTGGTAATTTAAAGAAATGGAAAAACGGGACACTTCAAACGACTATAAAAAACGGGGAAAACAGTTTTGTGCTGAAGGCCAAAAAAAGCGGAACTGATGAGAAAACCGATCAGCTTATAACTTTTACATGGGACGGAGGTTTGAGCTTTGCCGAAATACTCAATCTGGCAGGTAAAATACCAATTCCGCCTTATCTCAACCGCGAATCAGAAGAAATCGACACAACACGCTACCAAACCATATACTCACAATTCGATGGCTCGGTGGCAGCACCTACAGCCGGTTTGCATTTTACCCCGCAGGTTTTTGCAAATTTAAAAAGCAATGGAACTTCGTTGGCTGAAATTACACTTCATGTGGGGGCCGGGACATTTCAACCCGTAAAAGCAATAAATGCGCTCGACCATAAAATGCACGGCGAACAAATTATTATATCTGAAGAACTTCTTAAAAACCTGCTGTTGTACAAGGGAAGGGTTATTGCCACAGGAACAACCAGCCTGCGCGCCCTGGAAACCCTTTACTGGCTTGGGGTTAAAACATTACAGGCTGAATTGCCCGCACATCTCGGACAGTGGGATTGGCAAGCTTTGCCACAAAACTTTTCGTTTACCGAAAGCATAAACGGACTTTTAAACTATATAGGCCAAAATAAACTGCACAGCTTATCGGCACTTACAGAAATAATGATTATACCCGGTTACAGGTTTCGTATTGCAAATGCGCTTATTACAAATTTCCACCAGCCTAAAAGCACATTGCTCTTGTTAGTAGCTGCATTTGTGGGCGATAAATGGGAACATATATACAACTATGCCATGCAAAACAATTTCAATTTTTTAAGCTATGGCGACAGCTCATTGTTATACGCCCCCTCCCCGGATCATGAACAACTACAGCTAAACAGTTAAATGCAAAACCCATCGGAAGGCATACTTTCATTAAATAAAAAACTGAGCAATATTTTACCCTTCGTAATGCAAAGCACTGTTAATTTCACAAATTTTTTTTCTTCTAGTATTATCCCGGTAATCAAAAAATAAATGCCTTTAGTGTAAAAGAATAAACATATTTAATTGTTGTGCGTTATTTTTACCAAATAAGGTGCTGGGCCGTGAAGTTTGATTTACTACAGGTTTTTTGGTTCTGAATTTACAGCTGAGCATCAAATTATTGGGGCAACTCTGGTTGCCCCTTCCTATTTGGTCTTTAGTACTACCTGCAACAATTATTATAGTATCCGTTTCATGATAAGGTATTAAACACTAAATTTTTCATGCCCATAATTGAATATTAAACAACTTATGGCCCTAATATTTATTGTTAAGGGAGAAGCATTTTCTTGTCCTTTTGAAACTTTTAGCCTATTTTAGGGTTTTTATCAGGAACTTGAAAACAGGCAACATGGGGTGGATAAAAAATATTTATCAATTTTATTATCAGGGATTTAAACAAATGACATTAGGAAAAACCCTTTGGGTAATCATTTTGGTAAAGCTCTTTATTATGTTTGCTGTATTCCGCATCTTTTTTTTCAAAGATTTTTTGGGCAACAATTTTAAAACCGACCAGGAGCGGAGCATACATGTTATTGAGGAAATTACGAATTAAACCATCCTACAGATAAAAAAACACGCAAAACAATAAATAAAACCCTAACCTATGCTCGAAAATATCGACTTTTCCCTGGTAAACTGGTCAAGGGCACAATTTGCACTAACAGCCATGTACCATTGGTTATTTGTTCCACTAACGCTTGGACTAAGTTTTATTCTTGCGTTTATGGAAACTATTTATGTTCGCACAGGCAAGCCTGAATGGAAGCGAATTACTAAATTCTGGATGACCCTTTTCGGGGTAAATTTTGCCATAGGGGTAGCTACAGGAATAATTCTCGAGTTTGAGTTTGGTACAAACTGGTCGAACTACTCTTGGTTTGTTGGCGATATTTTTGGCACTCCCCTGGCCATCGAAGGCATTATGGCCTTTTTTATGGAATCGACATTTATAGCAATAATGTTTTTCGGGTGGAACAAAGTAAGTAAAAAAACCCACCTTGCTGCAACATGGCTTACTGCTCTTGGGGCTAACCTTTCGGCACTTTGGATACTTGTGGCAAACGGATGGATGCAAAACCCTGTAGGCATGTGGTTTAACCCCGAAACAGCGCGCAACGAGATGAACAATTTCTGGGAAGTGCTCCTGTCGCCATCGGCAGTAAGCAAATGGACCCATACAACTTCTTCGGGTTTTGTACTTGCAGCCTTATTTGTAATAGGCGTTAGTTCGTGGTTTCTTCTGAAGAAAAGGGAAGTTCAACTGGCAAAGAAAAGCATTATCATTGCCAGTGTATTTGGCATAGTATCGTCGGTTTATGTAATTGCTACCGGCGATTTCAGCGCCAAAACTGTTGCACGCACCCAGCCCATGAAAATGGCTGCTGCCGAAGGTTTGTTTGTTGGCACCGAAAGAGCACCGCTTTTGGCATTTGGTGTTTTAACCAAGTGCACTGGCGATGAAATTTTCAACGACAACAATAAGTTTCTGCTTCGCCTGGAAGTGCCCTTCAAAGGTTTTTTATCGTTTATGATACACGGAAATGTTAATGGTTTTGTTCCGGGCATTAACGATTTGGTTGAAGGAAATGAAAAATACGGCATTTTATCGTATGCCGAAAAAATTGAACGAGGATACCATGCCCAGCAGATTTTGAAACAGCTAACATCTATCAAAGACAAGTCGTCGCCCGAATATGCAATTTTTTATAATCAGTTTACCAGCCCCGATTTTCTCGAAAACTATTTCAAATATTTCGGGTACGGTGCTTATTACGATTCCGACATTGAAAAACTGCAAAAGAATATTTTAAAGCTCATACCTAACATACCCCTTACTTTTTATGCCTTTCATGTAATGGTTGGGCTTGGTTTTCTTTTCCTGTTGATTTTTATGGTATTTCTATACCTTGCTGTAAGAGATAAACTGGCAAACAAACGCTGGCTTTACATAACAGGCATTGTTTCGATACCACTTGCCTACCTTGCTTCGCAGTCGGGATGGATTGTAGCTGAAGTAGGCCGCCAACCCTGGGTAATACAAGATTTGATGCCAACAATTTCGGCAGTTACAAAAATTGGCTCATCGGCCGTTAAAACTACTTTTATATTGTTTGCCTTAACTTTTACGGCATTGCTAATTGCAGAACTTAAAATTATGTTTGCCCAGATAAAAAAAGGCCCCTCGGGCCATTAAGCATAAACCCATAAACCATTTCGAATATGAATAGTCCTGAAACATACAGCCTGCTGCAACATTACTGGTTTTTTATCGATGCACTGTTGGGAGGCATACTTGTATTTTTGCTTTTCGTCCAGGGGGGGCAAACTTTTATTTTTACCCTTGCCAAAGGAGAAGCTGAAAAAACCCTTATTGTTAATACACTTGGCCGTAAGTGGGAGTTTACCTTTACTACCCTGGTAACATTTGGCGGTGCTTTTTTTGCTTCGTTTCCACTTTTTTATGCTACCAGTTTCGGCGGTGCATACTGGCTGTGGTACCTGATTTTGTTTGCCTTTGTTATTCAAGCTGTTTCTTACGAATTCCGTAGCCGTCCAAACAATTTTCTCGGAAAGAAAACTTTCGATTTGTTTCTGTTCATTAATGGAACTTTTGGCACACTTTTACTCGGAATTGCCGTATCGACTTTTTTTACAGGTTCGATGTTTGAGATAACCCCAACCAGAGGGGTTATATGGCATACACCCTACAGGGGTTTAGAGGCGCTCTTCAATGTTCATAGTTTGTCTCTGGGATTTTCGGTATTTTTCCTTGCACGCATAAACGCACTCCTCTATTTCCTGAACTCAATAAGCGACGACGGGCTAAGTTACCGCTCAAAGAAATCGCTTTGGCCCAATACAATAGGTTTTCTTGTATCGTTTCTTACCTTTGTAATATGGCTATTGGTGAGAAAAGGGTTTGCCATTAATCCGGAAAACGGCGAAATTTTTATGGATCAATTCAAATACCTGAACAATCTCCTGCAAATGCCAATTGTTGGAGGTATGTTCATAATTGGTGTTGTTCTGGTTTTATACGGCTTATCAAGGGCACTTATTTTAAACAGGCCTTTTCAGGCAATATGGTACACAGGTGCCGGGACTATTATTACTGTTGTTGCTTTGTTTCTAACTTCTGCATTTAATAATACGGCCTTTTACCCTTCTGAATATGATTTACAAAGTTCACTTACAATTTTTAATTCCTCATCGAGTTACTTCACCCTTAAAACTATGGCTTATGTATCTGCTCTTATTCCATTTGTTGTGGCATATATTGTTTATTTTTGGAGAACAATGAACAGAAAACCATTAACAAAAGAAGAACTGGAGTCGCACGAAAACCATGTTTATTAACAATATACAAACATTTATACAATAATTTAACCCAATCTAAATATGAACATTGAATCTATTATCTGGTTTGCATCGTGGCCATTACTGGTTTATATATCATTTAAGCTCTCGCTTTACATGATTAAAAAAGTTGAAGCAAAAGAGGGGGAAGCGTTTGAAGTTTAAAGTTCAAAGTTTAAAGTTTAAAGTTCAAAGTTTAAAGTTCAAAGTTTAAAGTTCAAAGTTCAAGGTATTTAGTGAACGGTGAAGAGTTAACAGTTAACAGTTAACAGTGAACAGTTAACAGTGAACATTTGGTATAAAGTCTCATTTCTTTCATTTCTTTCATTTCTTTCATTCTATTAATCTACATTATTAAAACTGCTGGCACAACATCATATTATTTTCCTGAATTGGCAAGGTTTTACACCGAATTTTAAGCCTTTGTGTGCGGTACAAATGCAGTAGTTACAAGCGTGTTTTCAGTGGCCAAAGAATTGTCGATGGGCAATAGAGGCGAGTATCTTAGTGGCCATACATTTCTAACTATTAAAACTAATCTGATTATGAAAAACAACCTAATCCCCTGCATAAAGGGAACGAAATGGATTTTTCGGATTGCCATGCTTTTCGCAGTTTTGCCTGTCTGGCAGATTACAAAAGCACAGGAAGCCATTAAACTGGGCGCTGGTACATACGCTGCCTATCCGCCCACTCACGAAGCTGCCAAGCCTTACTACACAGGCACCGATGCCTGGGGCGACCTCTCGCAGAAAATGACCCACATGAAACTTTACGTAGTCGATACAAATACCCGTGCGGTGCCATCGACCGACTGGTGGACAACCCTGGTATCGACCCGGTACAGCCACAACCTGTGGGCCTATCCGGGAATGGTAAATGCCGAAGATTTCGGGCTGATGATAGACTTTCCGAAATACTGGAACCACGAAGGCCGCGAGCTGTATTCCAAATCGCGATTGGTTGCCGGTGCCGAAGACTTTACCGCCGAAGATGCCTCGGCACGTCGATGGGGGGCATGGACAATTGACTGGATAATGAACGACCAGGATGACAAAACAAAACAGATGGCCGTTACAATAGGCCATGGACTGCCCTTTACCTGGATTGAATACACTAAACTTAACCCGGTAATTACTGTCGATACTGCCGGAATTGCTGCAACATATTTCAATAGTTCGGGTGGCGCCATTAACTTTCCCTTCACGGGCGATCATTTGGGAATTCAGGTAAAAGGCGACCATTATGGTTTGTTCTGCCCGCCCAATACAGTTTTTAGCCTATCGGGAAACAAAATTCATGTGAAATTCCCTTCAACTTCCGGTTATGTTATTGTAGCCACAATGCCTGCCTTAAACAATCTGGCAACATTTTATAATTATGCCTACGCCATTCCGCGCGACAGCAAAATTACCTGGAATTACAGGCCCGATGCCGGAAAGATTGACATCGACTTCGAACTGGTTACTCAAAACCTGAAAGGGGCTGCAAATCTCGATCTCATTCAGGGTTGGATTCCCCACCACTATAAGAAAACCACCCGCAATTTTGGCTTCAACCCGTTTGAATACCAAACCCCGCGTGGAAAAATGCAGTGCTCCACCGGACGCAACTTTAAAATAACCTACGATTTCAACGGACTTTTGCCGGCTTACCCCGAGCCCGAGGTTGTTGGGTCTTTTAAAAACCCTTACCGCCCCGATGTAATGACAGAAATAATCAACAATTACACCCCTAAAAGCGGCTATGGTACTGAAACATACTGGGGAGGAAAAGATATTCTCAACTATGCAAAATACATGCAACTTGCTGCACAAACCGGCAATACACAAGCATTCGATATTTTCAAAAAGAAACTTACCGATGCACTGGTAAACTGGTACACCTATACCCCGGGAGAAAACTACCATTATTTTTCGTGGTACCCCAACTGGGGCTCTTTTATGGGCTATAATACCCGCGACAACGAAAACCCCGGTATTGACATATTACAGGACCATGCTTTCTGTTATGCGTACCATATTTACGCCGCTGCTATTCTGTTTATGTACGATAAGGAATTTATGGACAAGTACAAAGATTTTACAAAAATGATGGTGCTCGACTATGCCAACTGGAACAGGAATTACAAAAAACTGCCCTGGTTCAGGAGCATGGATCCATGGTGCGGCCATTCGTTTTCAGGTGGTATGGGCGATTTTAACGGTAACGGCCAGGAATCGTCGTCGGAGGCTATGCAGGCCTGGGGCGCCATGTTCCTTTTAGGAACCGTTACCAACGATACAGAAATGCGCGATGCTGCCATTTTTGGTTATGTGCAGGAAGCCCAGGCGGTTGCCGAATATTGGTTCGACCGCGACCACATCCCTGCAAACGGAGGCTCTGGAAATTACGACTATACAAAATTTACCTGCCGCAACCAGGATACCCCTCAGTTTCTGGGAAAACCCTTCCCCTACAACAGCAACCTTGTAACCCAGGGAATTGGCTGGTGGACATACTTCTCGGGCGACTGGTACTGGATGCATGCCATACAATGGCTGCCTATGAGCCCATTCTTTAAATATATGTACGAAGACCTTGAATTTGCCCGCTGGGACTATAATTCCATGTGGACAACCAAAAGTCTTGGCGGCTGGGACAGCAACCTGGGGAACGAAGCCGGCGTTGGCAACGTCGCCCTCTCGTATTTGCAGGTCTCCGATCCCGACAGTGCTGCTGCCATTTTCGACTGGCTGTGGGACAATAACCGGGTAACTGCCCGAGCTCCCGACAACAACGCTTTTACATACTGGTACACCCATGCTCACCGTACCCTCGGAAATATTCAATGGAACCAGCATACCAACATTGCCACCAGCACGGTATATTTTAACCCTAAATTAAACCGTACAACAGTGGTTGTGTATAACCCCGAGTTTACCGACCAGGTTTGCCGTGTGTACAACAATGGCGCACAGTACGCCTCTTTTACGGTACCCCCTCGCACTATGTTGGCCCACCAGCTTAACGGCTCACTGACCAAGATTGATCTTTCGGCTCCAGCAAAAACGGTTGCCCCCGGAAACACAATGCAGCTTTCTGCCAGGTGCTTCGACCAGTATGGGGCCGTGCTAACACCTTCCATTAGCTGGTCGGTTACAGGAGGCGGCAGCATAAGCTCTTCAGGGGTATTTACAGCAGGAACTTCGAACAGCACTTCGGTTATTACAGCCAGAAACGGCTCGGTATCGGCAAGCTTCACCATTCGGGTAAATGCAGCCCCGGTGCTAACAAACATACAGGTAACACCTGCTATTGCTCGCTGCGAAATAGGAAAAACCTATACCTTTAAAGCAAGCGGTACCGACCAGTATGGCGATGCCTTTGCCATTAGTCCGGCATGGACAGTTACCGGTGGCGGCACAATTAATGCAAGTGGGGAATTTACCCCTGTATCGCCCGCCAGCTCGGTAGTTGTGACAGCTACAGCCGGAGGAAGGACAGGCAGCCTTACCCTTGATGTTTCATATCCGCTATGTAACATTGCCCTTGCAAAACCGGTAACTGCTTCGTCAGAAACCCCTGCCGACAATATCCAATCGAAAATAAACGATGGCAACGAAAGCACCCGTTGGGAAAGTGCACGCAGCGACAACGAATGGATACGTATCGATCTTCAGAATACTTTCGAAATCGAAAAAGTGGTTATAATATGGGAAGCTGCCTTTTCGAAAATTTACGACATACAAGTATCGTCCGACGATATAAATTATACCACCATTTATGCCCAAACTAATGGCGTTGGCGGAACAGAAGAATTCGTTTGCACCGGAACAGGCCGGTACATTCGTTTACTCATTAAAAAACGCGGCACAGAATGGGGAAATTCTGTATATGAATTCGAGGTTTACGGTTCGCCTGTAAAATCAGGTTCTGCCGTATTGTCAACCATTGTCGTTGATCCGGCTATTGCCATAATGAACGACAATACAACCTTCCAGTTCACCTGTAAGGGCTTCGACCAATATGGCAACAACATGGCAACAAGCCCTGTATGGTCGGTCATCGGGCGCGGCGCAATAAACCAGTCGGGGCTATATACTCCTAATGGTGGAGGCATGTACCTCGAACCAAGCTTTACCGTGGTTGCAACAATGAACGGGTTGACAAGTAAAGCCATTGTTGTTGTTAACGAGACGCCTAAACTGATGAAACTCGACATACTTCCATTATCGCAGGCTTCAAAGCGAATTACCATTCCACAGGGGGCAATATATTCGTTCGGCTATGTTTCGGAAGATCAGTTTGCGAACCCGTTTACCGGTACATTAAACTGGAGTACCACAGGCGGAAGTGTATCTGCATCGGGGGTTTACACTGCAACACAGCTGGGCGACTTTATGATTTTTGCCCAAAATGGCACCACACGCGACACGGCCTTTGTTTCGGTAAAACCCTTTTCGGAAGTGAACATTGCCCTGTTTAAGCCAACAAAAGTTTCGTCCTTTGCCGGCGATGGCTCGAAAGGCGACAAAGCTGTTGACAACGACCTTACCGGAACAAGGTGGGAAAGTATCCAGGGCGACGACAACCAATGGATATCCATAAACCTGAAAGCCCGATACGACTTAAGCCGTGTGGTACTTAACTGGGAAACAGCATCGGCGAAAAGTTATACCATTGATATTTCTGACGATGGCATAAACTGGAGAACCGTTTATTCAACAACAAATGGTAATGGTGGCCGGGAGGAAATAAATATAAATGGCCAGGGCCAGTATATTCGGATGAACGCAACACAACGCAACACCGGATATGGTTATTCGATTTGGGAATTTGAGGTATATGCCAAATCGATGCTCTCTACATTATCGCGAATAGAAGTTACGCCAGCCGACAGAACAATTGACAGGAACGAAAAAGTAAATTATACTGCAACCGGTTACGATCAGAACAATGCGCTTGTGCCTATTTCTCCAATATGGTCGGCTTCCGGTGGCACTATCGATGCAAACGGGGTTTATACAGGCACCACTGCCGGCAGCTATACTGTTTCTGCAACGGCAAACAATATTACGGGTTTAACTCGTGTAACAGTTGTCGATACACCTATTGATTCAAACATAGCCCTGAACAAACCAGCAACAGCCTCATCTGGAGAAGGCGGATATCCGGCAATAAATGTAAACGATGGCAATACAAGCACCCGATGGAGCAGTTTATTTGCCGATCCGCAATGGGTACAAATCGACCTGTTGGCTGTGTATAATATTAATAAAGTGGTTTTGCGCTGGGAGACAGCTGCCGCAAAGGCTTATCGGATAGAGGTATCGACCGATGACCAGAACTGGGTATCAGTTTATTCAACAACTACCGCTTCAGGCGGTATCGAAACCCATACGGTTAATGGTACCGGAAGGTATATCCGTATGTATGGCACAGCCCGCACAACCGGCTGGGGCTATTCGCTTTGGGAGTTTGAAGTATATGGCTTGCAGGGTGGCAACATTCCCCCGGTTGCAAATGCTGGTGCCGATAAATCTATTATTTTGCCCCTGAACAGCGTTACAATTGCTGGCTCCGGAACCGATTCAGACGGCACCATTGCATCGTACCTGTGGGTACAGGTTAGCGGTCCGAATACAGCAAATTTAAGCGAACAGGCAACCCCTACCCTTATAGCATCCAACCTCGTACAGGGCACCTATCAGTTCAGGCTTACCGTTACCGATAACCAAGGGGCAACCGCTTCCGACGAAGTTAATGTAACCGTTAATCCGCCAATTTCCGACAATATTGCACTGAACAAACCTTCATTTGCATCTTCGGTATCAGGAGCCAATACAGCTTCTGCCGGAAACGACGGCAACACACAGAATACACGCTGGGAAAGCATACATGGAACCGATCCGCAATGGTACAGTGTTGATTTACAGGGTGAATACCAGATTAATAGTGTTGTAATTCGTTGGGAAACAGCTGCTGCAAGGGCCTATCGCATCGAAATATCGAACGACAACCAGAATTGGACAAGCATTTACTCTACCACCACAGCTGCCGGAGGTACCGAAACCATTAACGTAAGCGGTACTGGCAGTTATATTCGCATATATGGCACAGCCCGAACAACAGGCTGGGGCTATTCGTTCTGGGAATTTGAAGTATATGGCTCCCCGGCAGTTATTGAAAACATAGCACTAAACAAACCCTCTTCGGCATCGTCGGTATTGGGCGGCAACAACGCTGCTGCCGCCAACGATGGAAATAGCCAGGGCTCCCGCTGGGAAAGTATTCACGGCTCCGATCCGCAATGGTATGCAGTTGACCTGCAAAACACTTATTCGGTAAACCGGTTAGTTATACGCTGGGAGACAGCTGCAGCGCGTGCTTACCGTATTGAGGTTTCGAACGACAATGTGAACTGGACAAGCCTCTATTCCACCACAACTGCCACGGGTGGCACCGAAACCCTTAATGTGAGTGGCTCAGGAAGGTACATCCGCATGTATGGTACAGCCCGCACAACTGGTTGGGGCTATTCGATGTGGGAATTTGAAGTGTATGGAACAGAAACATCGGCCAAAGCAACCGAAGAACTAAATCCCACTGAAAAGCCCGATGATGCCACAGTCGAAATTTTCCCGAACCCGGTGTCGGAGATTTTGACTATTGCTATAGGTAAAAAAACAGCATTCGAACAACTTTCGGTATTCGATATATCGGGCAGGCTTGTGCTCCAACAATCATTGGTGGCAGGCGATGAAAGTATCGATGTGAATGTTACTGCACTAAAAAACGGTTTGTATGTTATAAAACTAACCGGAGAACAAACCCAAACATTCAGGGTTATCAAACAATAAAAAGTTCAATGAAGAATGAAGAAGGCCGGAGGTACCGGCCTTCTTTTTATCCCCCCCGAAAGTTTCTTCTTAGCCTCCATACTTAACATCGCTAAGCCCTGACTGGTTCATTATTTTATGTGTTAACCTAGTTACATTACAAAAAGCATTATAGCTTTTACACTACTTTGCAAACTTTCATATCTTTGCCTGGTCTTAAATAATAAAGGGCAAAAATGAAAAGTATTATTTAAAATCCACTGTGCCCATAACGAATCAGACAGCTGCATGAACATAAAGCAAATATTTGTCAACAACCAGACCTGGATAAACGAAAAACTGAAAACCGATAAGGATTACTTTAAAAAACTATCTGTAGGACAAAACCCCGAATATTTATATATAGGCTGTTCCGACAGTCGCGTTACCGCCGAGGAACTTATGGGCGTACAGCCCGGCGATGTGTTTGTGCACCGGAATATTGGCAATATGGTGCCCAATACCGATTTGAGCGTTATGTCGGTTATAAATTATGCCGTTAGCGTTTTAAAGGTTAAGCATATTATTGTTTGCGGGCATTACTACTGTACCGGCGTAAAAGCAGCCCTTCAACCAGCCGATTTGGGCATTCTAAACCCCTGGTTGCGAAACATACGCGATGTTTACCGGTTGCACAAGGCCGAGCTCGACTCTATAAATAACGAAGAAGATAAATATAAACGGCTCATCGAACTCAATGTACAGGAACAATGTGTAAATGTTCTTAAAACTTCCGATGTGCAAAAGGCATATAAAGAACGGCAAATTGCTGTACACGGCTGGGTTTTTGATGTACATACCGGAAAACTTATCGACCTGAAAATCGATTTTAACAAAATTCTGGAAGGTATTATGGAGATTTACAGAATTATTTAAGAGACTTTGTTTTGAGGTTTCAATAGTTAACTCCCTGTTTTAATATTAGTAAATCCTCACCTTCCTTCATTAGAAATTCTTCATTAAATTCTCAATATCACAGCTTATCAATATATTGTATAAAGACCTTTTAACGGTCATACCAACTATTTCAATAATTTTGGAAGATCTGTTATTTATCGAAACTGTCCACAAATTTTCCTAGATAATTTCTAGATTTATTTCACCAGCTCAATAGTTCAAATTCACACTACATAAGGCTTCCCGAATTAAAATACAAAGCCGCGAATTTAGATTCGGTTTAATAAAGTTTCATTAATGTTTTATTGACATTTATTTTATGCCAGGTCGATTTCGGCAAAACCCGTTACTTTTAAGCACCCTCCGGCACTTTATCAATAAGTTGCCAAAGTTACTGTCTGCCCGGGGAAAGCTGAAACCGGTATATTACTAACCTATTACTTAAATTTCTATGAAGAAAAGAAACATTTTTTCAATGTTGGCTGTTCTTGTCTTGCTGTTAACCGGCATAGAAAGAATAATTGCCGCCGATCCTCCCCAGTACGGGACACCATTTGCCGGTGTGCCCGATCCGCGCGATGTAAATATGTACCAGGTACATATCAGGCCATACAGCGCTGCCGGAAATTTTGCAGGTGTAACTGCACGCCTCGATGCCATTAAAGCTTTGGGCATTAACGTTATTTACCTGATGCCTTTTTATCCGACCGGAACCGATGCAAGAAGTTCAAACTCTCCTTATTGCGTTAAGGATTTTACTTCCATTGCATCGGAATATGGCACCCTTAACGATTTACGCGCCCTGGTGGACGGGGCGCACAGTCGTGGAATGGCCGTAATGATCGACTGGATAGCCAACCAGACTTCGTGGGATCATGCCTGGATTACCCAGCATCCCGACTGGTATATACGTGTAAATGGAGTTATACAGCAATGCGGGCCTTTCCCCGATGTGGCCGGCCTCGATTTTAACAGTTCTGCCATGCGCAGTGAAATGATCAACTGCATGCGCTATTGGGTTTTTGCTGCCAATATCGATGGTTTTCGCTTCGATTATGCCAACAATCCCCCGCTGGATTTCTGGAGCCAGGCAATTACCAACCTTCGGGGTATTTCAAACCGCAAACTGCTCTTGTTTGCCGAAGGTGACCGGCTTGAGAATTTTACCGTCGGGTTCGACCTGAATTTTGGCGACAAATGGTACTACGATGTGTTAAAACCTATTGCAAACGGCAGTTCGGTAAGCCTTGCCCAAAACACAACAAACATTGAATACACATACGCCAACGAAACCCAACAGGTAGTAAGGTACACTGCCAATCACGATACCGAAACAAACGAAACGGCCATTGGGGTATTTAAAAGCCATGCCGGTGTTTGTGCCAACTTTGTGGTGTCAGCCTGTATGCGCGGGGTACCTTTCTTAACCAGCGGACAGGAAGTCGATTTTAACCAGACTATTCCATGGCCCTATACCACAGTAAAAATAAACTGGAACACCAATCCCTCGGCAGCTACCGAGTTCGGAAATATTCTTAAAGCCCGCTCAAACAGCACTGCCATTCGCCGGGGTACATTAACAAACTACTCTAGCACAAATGTTTGTGCCTTTACAAAAAGCTATGGTACCGAAAAAGTAACAGTAATTGTTAATATGAGGAACAATTCCTCAACCTATACCATACCTTCGGCTTTGGCCGGAACTTATACAGGCATGATTTCAGGTGAAGTACAGACCCTTACTTCAGGCTCAACCATTACACTTAATGCCTTTCAGTACTATATTTTAAGCAATACTGCAAGCAATGTTCCTGTAACAGGGGTAAGCATTTCGCCAACTTCAACATCGGTTGCTGCGGGGACTGCCCAACAGCTTACTGCTGCAGTTTTGCCTTCGAACGCAACAAATAAAACGGTAAGCTGGAGCAGCAGCAATAACGGTGTCGCCTCAGTAAATTCTAACGGAGTGGTTTCGGCCTTATCTGCCGGTTCGGCAACTATTACGGTACGAACTGCTGATGGCGGTTACACAGCAAATTGCGTTGTAACTGTTACCTCAACCGGAGGAGCACTTCCTACTCCCTGGGCAACATCCGATTTAGGGGCTGTTGCTGCAACAGGCTCGGCATCGTATTCAGGAAGCACGTTTACTGTAAATGGTTCTGGTGCCGATATCTGGGGAACAACCGATGAGTTCAGGTATGTTTACCAGCAGGTTAGCGGCGATGTTACTATTACAGCAAGGGTGGCCTCAATGACAAACACCGATGGTTGGGCAAAGGCTGGTGTAATGCTCCGCAACGGACTGGCTTCCAATGCCGCTCATGCCTATTCGGCAGTTACGGCCGGAAATGGCCTAGCTTTCCAATACCGGACAACTGCCGGCGGGGCAAGCAGCCATATCGGCGGGCCATCGGGTGCAGCCCCTTACTGGGTGCGCCTGGTACGATCGGGCAATACCATTACCAGCTATGTTTCAACAAATGGTTCTTCGTGGACAAGCATTGGTTCGCAATCGTTTTCTTTTAGTACTGTTTATGTTGGCATGGCCGTAACTTCGCATAACGATGGCACTATTTGCAGTGCCACTTTCGACAATGTTTCTGTAACCACATCGGCTAATGTGCCCGTAACAGGAGTTAGTGTTTCGCCCACAAGCATTTCACTATCTACTGGCGTAACATCGCAACTTACTGCCACGGTTGTCCCTTCGAACGCTACCAATAAAAATGTAAGCTGGACATCGAACAATAGCGGTGTTGCCTCTGTAAACAGTAGCGGATTAGTAACGGCAATAGCACCGGGCACCGCCACCATTACTGTTACCACCGCCGATGGGGGCAGAACCGCAACCTGTGCAGTGAATGTAACAGCCCCGGCAACAACTTATTATGCAATAAGAAACCGTTGGAGAGGAACCTATTTGTATGATGCAGGGGCTTATGTACGTTACGGCTCAAGCATTGCCAACAACAGTTATTTATGGGAAAAAGTAACCATAGATGCTACATACTTCTGGCTCAAGAATGCAGGTACCGGCGAGTATATGCATATCGAAAACCAGACAGGCTATGTTCAGTGTACCGCAGCCACACTAGACTGGTGGAGCGGACAATGGTCGGCCGACTACATCGATGGCACCTGGAACCGCATACGCAACCGTTGGCAAACTTCCAATATGGTTCATGTAGAAAGCCAAAACGGGTATGCCCAATATGCAAACGCACAGGATGGCTGGTGGAGCGCCCAGTGGCAGTTTGTACCTTCAGCCCTGAAATCGGCCTTCGATAATACTGCCGACATGGAAGAATTACATGCAGTGAATTTGTACCCAAACCCGGTAGCTGGAAAGACATTAACTATCGAAACTCCCGGACATGGACAATGTACAATGAACCTTTCGGTATATTCGCTGGCAGGGGAACTAGTTTTTATGCAACCGGTTAATTCCGGCAACCATGTATATTTAGATATTCCAAATGGAATGTATATACTAAAAATACAATCGGATAATATTAGTTTTACTAAGAAAATAATTGTTTACTAAACGGTTGTAATACCAAAATTGGACAAGCCAAAACCAAACAGTATTTTCTATATTGAAAGAAATTCTGTAAGGCTTGTCCAATTTAACGGATTTTTAAAAATCATTGTTTTTATAAGTCTAATTCTGCAATTCCATGGTGGAAGAATCGGGCGGGAAATGCTTTGCAAACATTTTCCAGAATTCCGGAACAACTTTCCCGGCCAGTGCGTTTGGCGAGTTTTGAAGAAAAACCATACCAGTTTTAAGTTCCGGACAATATGCAATTTCAGCCCTGTAGCCCCTTACAAACCCACCATGGTAAACAATGGTATGCCCATTGTATTTATACACACGCCAACCCAGGCTGTAATACTTTTCGTCAACTTTGCCCCAATGTTTAGTATATTGCCTTTTAAGCGGGGTATAAATAAGAGGGGTCTCAATATTTCTGCGCACAGTTGTATCAATTACATTTGGGGCACCTCCCATAAGGGCTTTTAGCCATTTGGCCATATCAGAAATACTGGCATTAACACCAGCAGCCGGAGCAACATTGTAATACCCCGAATTTAGTTTAATTGTGGTATAGCGCCCGTTTACCATCTGGTGTGGGTAGGCTACGTTCCGATTAGTTTTCATGGCTTCGAAATCAACCGAAGCATCGTTCATTCCCAAAGGGTAGAATATTTTTTCGTATAACAGTTCGGAATAAGTACAATAAGTTTTGGCTCGTAACACTGTATCAATTAAACTGAAAATAGCATTCTGGTATGAATATATATCGCCAGGTTTACCGGCAATATTAGCTTGTTTAAGCTGATCGACAATTCGGGAATATGGCGCCCCGTCGCCAGCCATGCCATCAAAAGCATGTGCTTCAATACCTGTTGAGTGGTTTAGGGTGTGCTTTAAAGTTAATTGCACAGTATTTTCGGCACTTTTTAAATGAAACCCGGGCACTGTCTCAATAATTTTTTCATCCAGGTTTAGTATTCCTTCTTCCTGTAATATACAAGCCAAAACACCGGCAAAGCCTTTCGATACCGAAGCAAGCCTGAACTTGGTGTTAAAATCGACAGAATCGGCAGTACCGGCAATACGCACGCCATAGGTTTTCATAAATAGTAGCGAATCGTGGCTTACCACGGCAAGGGCAGCGCCCACCGTTTTTGTGCTGTCAACCTGTGAGAGGATATAATTACCATATTCTTCGATAAATGCCAGATGAGGCGAAGGGAGGTTTTTAACCAAATTGTCGAGAAAGCTGTCTTTTCTTTCAATACTTTCCCCAATAAAACTGGTAAAAATCAATACTGCAATTGGGAGGCTTATAATAAATGCTATTTTGTTCAGTTTAAAAATCACCCTCATTATAGTCAATTCTGTTCTTAATAAATACTGTTAAATACAAATCTAAAACGTATTAAAAAGAAAAAAGTACAATAAAACAATTAGTTTTTCACAATTTAACATGAATATGCATTCTTTTTTAACATAACAAAGGGTAAAAACAGCTGTATCCCTTATTTACAGAAAAACAAACCATATAGCCGGTGAAAATATAATTGCACAGCCAATTCGAATAATATTCGCTTATTTAAGTATGGCTGCTTATATTTGCAACAAAATTGACCCAAAAGTGCCAAATCAGAAAATAAATGTAGGAATAGTGCAAACATACTGCACTGCCGATAAAGCCGAAAATACTGAACGTTTTAAGCAGCTTATTACAAAGGCTGCCCGCAACGGGGCTAATATTATTTGCCTTCAGGAGTTGTATAATACCTTGTATTTCTGCAATATTGAAGAATACGAAAACTTTTTACTTGCAGAACCTTCGGATAGCCTAAATAACAAGCAAATGGCCACTCTGTGCAAAGAACTGTCTGTTGTTCTGGTGGTACCCTATTTCGAGAAAAGGGCCAGTGGCATCTTTCACAATTCGGCACTGGTAATCGATGCCGATGGCTCCATACTTGGCAACTACCGAAAACAACATATACCCGACGACCCGGGATATTACGAAAAATTTTATTTCACACCTGGCGATGGCGGTTATAAGTGCTTTAATACCAAATACGGAAATATTGGTGTTTTAATTTGCTGGGATCAATGGTTTCCCGAAGCTTCAAGGCTCACAGCAATGACTGGTGCCGAAATACTGTTTTACCCTACGGCAATTGGTTGGCCTGTTGGCCAGGATGAAAAACTCAACCGAAAAGAATTCGAAGCCTGGCAAACAATGATGCGTTCCCATGCAATAGCAAACGGGGTGCATGTGGTGGCTGTTAACCGTGTTGGAGAGGAAAACGACAATTCTTTCTGGGGCGGATCGTTTATTGCCGATCCGTTTGGCGAGATTATCTATCAGGCGCCACATTATGAAGAAACAGTGCATGTACAGCAGGCCGATCTTTCGCTAACCGGATATTTCAGGGAACGATGGCCCTTTTTCCGCGATCGGCGAATCGATACTTACAGTGATATTACAAAACTTTTTCTGGAGCAATAATTATGCAGGATATACATACACCCCTCAGTAAGGGGTTTTTCTTTCCAGCTGAATGGGAGCAGCACGAATCGACCTGGCTCACCTACCCTGCCCCAAACGAATCGTGGCCCGATAATTTCATCGAAGTATGCCGCGAATACAATAATTTTGTTGCGCTCATCAGCCAAGGCGAGAAAGTTAACATTGTTACCCAAAATACCAGCCATTCAAAAGAATTGGCCGATATTCTTGACGCACACGGTGCAACCATGGAAAATATTTTTTTTTATGAGTTTACTAGCGACGACTGCTGGTGCCGCGATCACGGGCCGGCATTCCTTATTAACAAAAACAGCCCTGAAAGGGCAATTGTAAAATGGCAATTTAATGCTTGGGGCGAAAAGTACCCTTCGGAAAAAGACAATGCCATTGGCGATAAAATTGCTGCCCTTTACCCGTTTAAAACATACAGGCCGCCAATAGTAATGGAAGGGGGCAGTATTGAAGTAAACGGAAAAGGAACATTACTGACAACCAAAGCCTGCCTGCTCAACAAAAACCGCAACCTGGCACTATCGGCCCCGGAAATTGAATGGTACCTGCGCGAAAATTACGGGGCAACCAATATAGTATGGCTTGGCAACGGGGTTGAGGGCGACGATACCGACGGCCACATCGATGACATGGTAAGGTTTGTCAATGAGCACACCATTATTGCCGCTGTTGAAGACATCAAGGGCGATACCAATTACCAGCCCCTGAAAGAAAACTTCGAATTGCTGAAAACCATAAAGTTGGAAAACGGCAAAACCCCCAATATTGTTGAGTTGCCCATGCCTTCGCCGGTAACTAACGGAAAAGAAAGACTGCCAGCCTCGTATGCAAATTTCTATATCTGTAACAGTGGTGTTATTGTGCCGGTTTTTGGTTGCAAAAACGACGACAAAGCCCTTCAGGTTATCCAATCGTGTTTTCCCCACAGGAATGTGCATGCACTTCCTGCCCGCAATGTAATATATGGCCTCGGGAGTTGGCACTGCTTAAGCCAGCAGGAAGTTTGCAGGTAATGGTTTATATAAGGACGGAAGAAATGAAGGGAATGAAGGGAATGAAAGAAATGAAAGGATTGAAATAATTAAAACTTTATACCAATTGTTCACTGTTAACTGTTAACTGTTTACTCTTCACCGTTCGCTTTGAACTTTAAATTTTGAACTTTAAACTTTGAACTTTGAACTTAAAAACATGCCCGGCATTTCGCAGAATATCATTTTTGATCTCGACGGAACTTTGACCAATCCGTTCGAAGGAATTTATAACTCACTCCGGTATGCGCTGAAAAAAATAGGCTATACACCGGTTCCATCAACGCTTCCAACTGAATTCATAGGCCCTCCCCTGCAACAAGGCTTTAAAAATATTTTTGGGCTCAACCCTGCAGAAACAGAACAGGCAGTACGCTGTTTCAGGGAATATTACGGCCAGCGAGGCTTATTCGAAAACCACCCTTACGAAGGAATTATTGAATTGTTGGAGCACCAGGCATATTCGGGCAGGAAACTTTTTGTGGCAACATCAAAACTCGAAGAATTTGCATGGAAAGTAATAACCCATTTTAACATCGACAGATACATAACCGATCTGCAGGGAGCTGATTATTCAGGCAACCATTCAAAATCGGGGATAATTAAAGCACTCCTTGAAAAATATCGTTTAGATCTTTCCGACACAATAATGGTGGGCGATACAGTTTACGATATAGAGGGGGCACACGAAGCAGGCATAAAATGTATAGCCGTTGATTATGGGTTTAACACCCGCGAAACCCTTGTAAACGCCGGTGCCGATTATTATGCCAGCACAGTAGGAGAACTTTCCGTTCTTTTGGGTTGTTAATGGGCTGCACCTTTGTACTCATCGGAAATACGAGTGGCCCCCGATAAAGCATTGATATGGACGTTCATATCGAACGAAGCGTTAACAGGCTCTTGCATAGCCATATTCCGCATTTCTCGGGCAGAAAGCCTAACCTTGCCCGAAATAAGTTCGGGAACGTTGTAATTTTTTGCGAACGATTTGTAAAACAAAGGATTTTTTTGTGGCAAAACAAACGGCTTGTAAACATTCCCATTTACATCGACATAAGAAAAATATGGCCTTGAAAACAAGCCATCAGTCCGTTTGCTGGCAAAAACAAACCAACGGCCGGTTTCCGACCAGTCGTGGTAGCTTTCGGCCTGCTCGCTGTTTATAATTTCCGGCAGGATTAATTCCCCCGTTTCCAGATTAAATAAATACAAATCGCTCTTTGAATTTACAATTGAAAAATATCCATAATCAGCACCACTGAGCAGCACATATTTCCCATCGGGCGAAACCCGTGGAAAAGAAAAACTAATGCCGGTTTGAGTTGAAGAAATAAGGGTATCGACCCGGCCCCAGCTAAGCGAGTCGCTGTTGAAAGCAATTCGCAGAAGGCTGTACCGGGTATTGTTCCTGGTTTCCATATCGAAACATTCCGGGGCGCTTACAAAGTATAGCCATTTCCCATCGGGCGACCATGCGGGTGTGTTTTCGCGGCTCCGTGTCGATATGTCGGAACAGGTAGTTATTGTGTTGGTTTTAATATCGTACACAACAATATCCGAGGCGTTATCGCTCACAATAATTCTTTTCGAAGTGTCGCTGGTAAAATACTGGTTGATTTTGTTTACCGAAAAAGCCACCAACCTGCCATTAGGGTGCCATGCCGGATATACCCCGGCAGACATTGTGTACTTCGACTGTGTGTTTACCTTTTTTTTGGTATTGCCATCAATAAGCACAGTGCCAGCAAAGCTGGAACGTAAATGCATAATCATTTTATCGGGGTTGTTTTTGCAAAACGAGTGGCAATTTACACATGCCTCATCGGCCGAAGAATTTTCAAAAATGGCAGTTTCATCGAAATTTGTCAGGTTGCGCTGATAAATGCCTATTTTCTTCCATAACACATAGCCGGTATTTATCAGCCTATAAGCCAGATAGCTCTCAATATCGGTATCAGCAATATAGTTTTCAACTCGTTTATACATCATCCATTGTTTACCCTTTTTTATGTAAACCTCAAAAACTAAAACCTTGTTCTTATTGTCTGCAAGAAGTTTCTTCCATTTTTTCTCATTTATGCATATCGATGGTTTTCGGGTAAAAACCCTAATTTCCTTACCAGTTTCCGAGTATATTTTCACAAAATAAGCTTCAGCTTCGGCTTCGATATAAAAATTTAACGGGGCAATGTTTGGTGGTATTATAGTTTGTGAATAATCGGGAAACATTGGCACATCGGCATCAATCCCAATATAATTTTCGATATTAGGTGCGCCGCACCTAAAAAATATAAGTGAAATAAAAAAAAAATAAAATGCTTTCATCTTGCGTTCCGGGTTTTTAATTCCTTTTTGGTTACTTTGGGGCTTAAATACATAACATAATACCAATATGTTGCGGCATATTTTTGCAGTGCCGGCCTGGCAATTTCTTTTTTGCCTTTCGAACCAATAATTGTTTTGCTAAAGCCTTTAAAATCGTTTAGCGTACTTTCGGTGAACTTAACATCAGCATACTTTTCATCGGTTTTTTGGGTCAGATATAATAAGAGTGCTTCTTCGAAATTCCTGGGCAATTTTGAATAACCGAAATTATTCAGCGAATCAATATGAGAAACAAAATAGCCAAGTTCATGATTTAACAAGTGATAGGCCTGCAAATATTCGTATGCCATTTTGTTTTTTTGGTTTGCCCGCAACAAATTAAGCAGGTTAGAAGCAGGATTACCAGATGTGACAAAAAAAGCAGGCATCATGCTTCTCTTTGCACTTATTAAGCTATCAGATGCAACCAAATCGTTGTTATTAAGGTATTTCTCATACTTCATTGTCCATTCGTTATACAACCAGTTTTGTTTTAGCATTTCCAGATAAACCCCCGCAGCTTTATAGTTTCCGACAATGAGGTTACCCACAACAATTCGCTTTAATGCCCTTGGACTGTTTGGCAAAAGTGTTTGGGTTTCGTAGGCCCAATGCAGCGATTCGTTTATGTGCCCCAGATCGAAATACAAGTCGCTTGCCATTTGGGTAATTTCCCCGGCAATTCTTTTACCGGGAAAAAGCGCATCGCTACCAATAAGTTGCGGATAAGAAAACATTTTGTCAGAAAGTAAGCCCAAATGGAACAAAGCCCGGTTAAATTCAAAATTTATTTTATAATCGTAACCCTTTGTTTGCAAAGCTATTTCTGTTACTTCTTGCCATTGTTCCCTTTCTGCATAATAGTTTACCAATATCTGGTTTTTTAAATGTGTATTGTATGAACCCCGAACCATGAAAAAAGATGCAGCAAACAGTATCAAGGCCTGCACCAATATTAGTGCATATTTTTTCACGGCAGCCTTCTTGTCGTTTTTTTGATGAGCCAATCCGAAAAATGTTACGGCCTGCTCCAATAATAGTAAAACCAGTAACAAACCTATATATAGATATACAAGGTAATTTAACTTATAACGAAGCATTACCGGCCTATCGGGCAATAAACCAAAATATGCCTGTTCTTGCCCGATGTTAAAAAATAATTGATACGATAAAAACGGAATGAATATTGAAAGCCCCACAATAAGCAGAGTTATAAATATTTTTTGCGCCTTGCCATTTTGGTTTAATTGGCAAATAATTAATGCCCCTGAAAACAGATAAAGGGCAATTGCACCAGCAAACCAGTATGTCAAAACTGCTAATAAACTAAAGAACAGGGATTTTAGATATAAGTTTGTTTTAATACACATGCAAGGAAGCAGAAACCATAAAGAAAAAATTATTTTTACAATAACTGCAAGGGGCAACAGGTAATTTCCGGCAAGTGCTGCTATAACAGCTATCGGTAAGCCAAAAATAAGAACCCCGAAAACAGGTTTTCCCTTAAGCCGTTGGACTACCATCGATAAGCCACTTGAAAACAACAGCCCGAGTAGTACTAAAACAAAAGCACCTGGCAAATTATTAATAAAGAACTGCATAAGAAACAACGATAAGTACTCGGCTATCCCTCCGGGATAACTTAGATGATGAGAAAAAAAATCGATGCCCCATAAAAATGCAGGTTGCTGGAGCTGATAATGTAAGCGTAGTTCAATAAAGTTTGCCAGGTAAACAAAAAAGCCGGCCATCCAAAGAACTGCCAACAGTATTTTACCATTCTTAAACAGGTTCCTGTTCATTAAAAAAAGGGGTTTGTTGATATTTGACAGCTAAATTAACAATATGCTGTTATTTGCAATAAGAATAATTCTATTTTTGAAACAAGATTATTTTAACCCAGTTTTCATGGACAATTTTTCATGCTTCCCACAAATAAATTACCTTACCATAGTGCCTGTTAGCGAAGGCACACTTGAGCAACAAATTCAAGATTGTTATCAAAAGTTGTCGAATTTACTTGTTAGAAAGAAAAATAAAAAGGAGAGTATTATTAAACAAACAGTGTTCATAAAGTCAGGCAATAACACACAATATTACACTACAAAGGCAGAAATCCTTCAATTATCGGGGAATTATTACGGTTTTTTCGTTCCAACTACCATTGTATCGCAAAAGCCTGAAAACAACGTGCTGCTTTCCATGGAGATAACCCTTTTAACTAACCCGGAGAATTACAAAGTTCACCGAAAGAATTTTGAGGGAACAGCTTATACCTGCATAAAAAACAACAGCTTTAGTTTATTGGTAAGCGGAGGATTGGCCCTCAACAGCAAAAAAACCGACATTTTCCGGCAAAGCCACCAGGCATTTTCTATCATGAACGAACTATTAAAATTAGAAGGCTTCAGTTTATCCGATGTAGTACGACAGTGGAATTATATCGAAAACATCACCGAATTTACAGTTCAAAATGGTTCAAAAAGCCAGCACTACCAAATATTTAACGATGTTCGCAGCGAATATTACGGCCAGGTACATTTTAAAAACGGATATCCGGCAGCAACCGGCATTGGCACAAATTCCGGGGGTGTTGTTGTTGATTTTATTGCCTATAAAGCGGTAGAGGAAGACAATGTTTACGCATTAAAAAATCCGGTGCAAACCGATGCGCACAAATACACCCATAAAGTTTTGGAGGAAAACAACATGGTTCCCAAAAAAACCGAATCGACCCCAAAATTTGAAAGGGCAAAGCTGATTGTTCACCACAACGGTGCTACAATGTTTATAAGCGGCACAGCAGCAATAAAAGGGGAGCAAACAATTGCACAGGGCGATATTGACATGCAAACACGCGTTACCCTCGAAAATATTGCTATTCTGGCCGGACACGAAAATCTAACCGCGCATGGCATACATGCTTCATTTAATAAAAAATATTTTTCGCTATTGCGTGTTTATGTAAAGAACGAAACAAACATTCAGGCAGTAAAGAACATTATTGACGAATTGCACCCCTATTGTCCGTGCAAAATAATACAAAGCGATATTTGCCGCTCTAATTTACTGATTGAAATTGAAGGGGTTATGGAATTTGAATAATAATTATAAGAAGGCTCCCGATTAAGAAAGCCTTCCTTTAAAATCTTCGTACCCGAAATGTTTAACAAGCCTGATTTCGTTGTTATCTGAATTGTAAATATAAATCGAAGGCAAATTAACCCCGTTAAAGGTTGTGGTTTTAACCATAGAGTAATGGGCCATATCGCCAAAAGTAAGCCTATCGCCGGGTTTTAACGGCTTGTCGAAGGAATAATCGCCGATAACATCGCCGGCAAGGCACGATGGCCCACCTAAGCGGTAAGTAAAAGATTTTTTCTGCGGTTCACCGGCATTAAGCACCGCAGGCCTGTAAGGCATTTCCAGCACATCGGGCATGTGTGTTGTTGCGCTGGTGTCGAGAATGGCTATTTCCATTTCGTTGTTCATTACATCGAGCACTTCGGAAATAAGCACCCCGCAATTAAGGGCAATGGCCTCGCCCGGTTCGAGATAAACCTGTAAACTATATTTACTACGGAATTCTTTAATTATGCGAATAAGCCTGTCAACATCGTAATCGCTGCGCGAAATATGGTGGCCTCCACCAAAATTTATCCACTTAATCTTTGAAAAAAAGAAGCCAAACTTTTCTTCAACCACTGCCAGGGTACGTTCAAGCGAATCGCTGTTGAGCTCGCACAGGTTATGAAAATGAAGGCCTTCAATACCACTAAGCTTGTCGAGGTTTTCAATAAAATTTTTATGTGTAGTGCCTAACCGCGAAAAGGGGGCACACGGATCGTAAATTTTTGTTTCCACCTCGGAGTGTTCGGGGTTAATGCGCAAGCCGGCAGATATATGAGGGTTAATTTTAATTAGCGGACTGTATTTTTCCCACTGGGCAGGCGAATTAAAAACAATATGGTCGGCAAGCCGAACATGCGTGTTCATGTCGTTCTCGGAATATGCCGGGGCATAAACGTGTACTTCGCCACCAAATTCTTCGCGGCCCAAAAAGGCTTCGTTCACAGAACTTGCCGAAACCCCGGGCAAATATTTTCTCACCAGCGTGGCAAGGCTCCACATGGCAAAGCCTTTAAAGGCAAGCAAAATTTTACACCCTGCTTCTTTTTGTACCCTGTCGATGACCTTCAGGTTTTCTTCGATACGGGCTTCGTTAACAACAAAACAGGGCGTTTTAAGCCCTGCCAGTTGTTCGTCGTTTAATATTATTCTACCGAATGGTTCCAATCCGCTACCTGCCATGGCAATCCGTATTTGTTAAGATCCTCCATAAACGGGTCCGGATCGAATTCTTCCATATTGTAAACCCCGGCTTTTTTCCATTTGCCGGTAAGCATCATTTTTGCTCCAATCATGGCAGGCACGCCAGTTGTGTATGAAACTGCCTGCGAGCCAACCTCTTTATAGGTTTCGGCATGGTCGCAAATGTTGTAAATAAACTTACGGGCTGGTTTGCCATCTTTTATTCCTTCAATCACACAACCTATGCTGGTTTTGCCGGTATAATTTTCGGCAAGCGAGCCCGGATCGGGCAATACAGCCTTAAGAAACTTTAAGGGTATTATTTCGTGTCCTTCGTAAATTACAGGATCGATTCGGGTCATGCCCACATTTTGTAAAACCCTAAGGTGTGTAAGGTACTGCTCTCCAAAGGTCATCCAAAACCTTATACGTTTAAGCCCTTTAATATTTTGTGCCAGCGATTCCAGTTCCTCGTGGTACATCAGGTACATTTTTCGTACCCCAACGCCCGGGAAGTCGAAATCCTGCTTAACAGAAAGGGGGTCGGTACTTTTCCAATCGCCTTCCCAGTAGCGTCCCCGGGCTGTAATTTCGCGTATATTTATTTCGGGGTTAAAATTTGTTGCAAAAGCTTTGCCGTGGTCGCCGCCATTGCAATCGACAATGTCAACATAATGTATTTCATCGAACAAATGTTTTTGGGCGTATGCGCAAAAAACATTGGTAACACCAGGGTCGAAACCGCTGCCCAGCAAGGCCATCAGGTTGGCTTTTTCGAATTTCCCGCGATAGTCCCATTGCCATTTATATTCAAACTTTGCCTCATCGAGCGGTTCATAGTTTGCTGTATCGAGATAATCGGTACCGGTTTCGAGGCAGGCATCCATAATGGCCAAATCCTGATACGGGAGGGCAACATTGATTACCAGCGAAGGTTTGTGTTTTTTGATTAAAGCAACGGTTTGCCTTACATCATCGGCATCGAGCTGTTCGGTTACAATGGTGCGGTTAAGCCTTTTTCTTACCCCTTCGGCAATAGCATCGCATTTACTTTTTGTTCGCGAGGCCAGCACAATATCGCCAAAAACATCGGGCAGGGCAGCACATTTGTGTACCACAACATTGCTAACGCCACCGGCTCCAATGATGAGTGTTTTTCCCATTTTCAGTTCGTGTTATTTTATTAAATTGAACAAATTATTAGCAGGCCAAAGATCACAAAAATCAGACAATCCGCAAGGCGATTTTTAGCATATTTTCGTAATTTGTTTCAGGGCTTTCAACAATTTTCTTTTTTACTTATCTGAATTGGAATTCTTTTTTAATATATAAGCCCCAAATGTTACACCAGAATCAGGGGTTAATCTTAAAATATATAACCCTTCGCTAATTTCTGGTATAGTTATCTTATTGATTTTCATTCCTAAGAACAGTTCTTCAAACAGCATTTTACCCGATAAATCAAATAATTGCACTTTAAATGCTTTTTCTAATTCCTGATTTACAAATAAAAAATTCTGAAACGGGTTGGGATAAATGCTGTATGCTTGTATATTTGATTTTAACCCTATATTTTCATTGGCCACTTCTTCGTTATATTCATACGCACCAATGCATGGATTAACTTTAGAACGTAATTTTCCAGTAATATCGGTATTTACAAACGATACTGGCTTTGCTGTGCCAATGGCCGGTGAACCTTCTTGTAATCTTAAATCGTACAGGCTATTTACGAATAATGGGTCCTGGGGAGGGGTTAAACTGTTTAACTCGTATCCCAAAGCCTGTATTTCTGTCCATTGTGTTTGTCTTAAACCAAACCCGGTACCCAGAAATTCTGCAAGCAAATAATTATCGTTGTTAACAGCAAAATACAAATTATAATTAAGAGTATCAAGGGTAGTACCGGTGCCGCCTGTGGCACCTCTCACACTTATGTATGAACTTGTGGGCATATAATTGAAAAATATATTGTTCATAATTGTGGAGTTGCCTGTAAACCCATGATATATAAAAGCAAAAGTACCAGTATAATCAAAAGGGGCCCCGGTAAAAGTATTGTTTATTACAAATGCGTTTGATATGCCTGCAATTTGCAGCGCTGGCCTGGACGCATTCATTATTATGTTTGAATAAAAAAACAATGAATCAAAATCTCCTACATCGCCATTATTCTCAATAAAATTCATAGTTACATGATAATTGCTTTTATCAATTTTCGGATCTTCCCAGATTTTATTTCGCCGAACAATAATATTTCGGATGGTGTGATTAAGACCTTGAAGTGCTACATCAATTCCGGTTGTGTGCCATCCATCGAACAATTCGTTATCCTGCACAACGATATCTCGCAAGGTGCAACTTCCGGTTTGGTTTACAATATTGAACGATAAATTTCTTCGTCCATTAGAGAATGCTATATTTTTTTCGACTAGCATATTCGAATGAAACAGTTGTACACCGTAACCTACACCCCCTTCGCGAATACCGGTATAAGCCAGGATATTGTTCCTTATAATTAACCCGTCAACCCTTCGCTCGGGGTAAATCGGACAGCCTATGCACCTCGATAGCCAGAATTTTATTTCAAAACCATCTATTATAATATACTCAGTTCCTATATTGATCCCCCTGTCGGCCTGTTCAACTTCAATACTATCAATATCAGAAATATTGCCATCGTAATAGAAGTATAGTGTGTCGTTTTGCCAGTGCCACTCAAAGTTTTCATCCAGTTCTGAAAGACTGCCTGCGTATGAGTCGCCCCAGACTGTGCTATCATTCATTTTAAAGAAGATAGCACCGTGATAATTATAGTTCCATGGATTGTAAGTTATTGCTTTGTTGCCATTATATACATTTGTTTTCGATGCTTTTCCTGCATACTCTTTTATCACTTCCGAGCCATATAATTTTGGCTTGGGCCCTTTACCGTATGATGAAAAAGTAATATAATTCTGTTTTGTCCCGGAACTAGGAGGGATTAGTGTTTCCATTCTCCATATATCGCCACATTTAAACAGTATGGAATCGCCCGGCAAATAACTGCCTGAATTTACTTTTGCAATGGTTTTCCAGGCTGTTTCCGGACTTGTTCCATTTGCTGAATCGTTACCGCTATTGGAAACATAGTAATTTGTTGCATAGGCCTTGTAATTAAAAAACAAAGTAAGGGCTACCAAAACCATACCCGTCAATTTTACTTTCATTATACCCATAACTATAAATTTTTATATTTATAAACATAAAAAAAACAATTCTTCCCCCCTATTTAATACCCGGCAGTTTTTCGTGCGGATTATAGGTTGCCCCTATTTTCCGGGCCTTTTCCAAGACAGTTTCATCAAAACCCAGTTTTGCCCTTAAGCTAT
>JAFGQZ010000038.1 GCA_016935435.1 Bacteroidales bacterium | reverse complement strand
TAATTAAAAAAAACAAAAACGTTGCATCTTTTGATGCAAGTTTGCTAAAATTCCCCTTAAAAATAAGGCACTGGGAAAAAGGCGATTATTTTTATCCGTTTGGAATGAAAGGCAGAAAAAAATTAAGCGACTATTTCACCGATCATAAGTTTTCTGTTTTCGACAAAGAAAGTACCTGGATACTTCTTTCGGGAAATGATATTATATGGATAACCGGTCATAGGGCCGACAACAGGTATAAGGTTACGGAAAAAACAAGGGAAATCGTGCAAATTGAATGTATTGATTAATTTTGGCCAAAATTTTACAGATGGAAAAACCTGATAAGTATTATAAGGAAACAGAACAAAAGTTTGACTCGGGCAAACCGGCAGAAATTATTGGCGCACTTAACGATATGCGCATAAACGGCAAGGCTTCGGTTATGCCACTTGTTTTTCGGCTTCTCGAACAAAACCCTGCAAAAGAAATTACCGATGAAATATTTACTCTGCTCAGCCAATTAAAAAACAAAGAGTGTGTGCCACATATTATCGGGGCACTGCAATCGGGCCGTCTGGAAAAATACAATACACAACTTATAACCACCTGCTGGCAATCGGGCCTCGATTACAGCGAACATATAATTGTATTTGCAGAACATTTCATAAAAGGCGGCTACCAAACTGCTATCGAAGCATTTTCTGTTATCGAAGAATGGATTTTTGAATCGCATCACGAAACCGTATCGGAATGCAAAAAGTTTCTTATTGGTGCAATGGACAAGGTCTCTGCCGAAAAAAAGCCACTTTACATTGAGCTGGTGAAAGTTGTAGAAAGCCACATGTAATTATCTGTTTTTTTTTTCAGCAGTGCATTCTCTCTTGCTCATGTTATATTTTATAGAGGTGAAGGAATATTTTTATGAGCCGGGTTTGCACATGTAAAAAAAAGTTTATAATTTTAACCATCTAGTTAAACTTTTTGTTTTAATTCTATGGTTAAAACTGAAAATACCGAAGAACGAATATTGGAAGCAGCCAGGGCCGTTTTTATCCGAAAGGGGCTAACGGGGGCACGTATGCAGGAAATTGCCGATGAGGCAGGCATTAACAAAGCTTTGTTGCACTATTATTTTCGAACCAAAGAAAAATTGTTCGACAGAATTTTCTTTGAAGTATTCCAAACCATTTCGTCAGGCATAAACCAGGCATTTACCGAAAACATACCATTTTTCGATAAAATAAAAAAGTTCATCGATTTATATATTGGCGTTCTGCTTGAAAACCCCTACCTGCCTATTTTTTTCCTGAACGAAATACAGCAGAACCCCGAACGGCTACAACAGTTTATCGAAAAAGATGTATTTAAAAGTATGTCGTCGTTCCTTATACAGCTCTCCGATGAAATAAATGCCGGCAGGATCAGGCCGGTACACCCGGTACACTTTATCATAAATATGATAGGGATGCTGGTTATACCATTTGCTGTTAAACCGCTTCTTGCCCCAATTGTGTCAAGGCAACTGGGGATAGATTACAACGATTTGCTAAGGGAGCGCAAGGAAGTTGTTTTCCAGTTTATAATAAATGCCATTAAACCCATCGAAAAGTGAAAAACCTGATTAAGATAATACCCCTGCTTATAACTGCCAATACAACACTCCCTGTTTTTTCTCAAGGGCCAGACACCATTGGTTTATACGATTGCTACAGGCTGGTGCGCACAAATGCCCCACAAACAGGGTTAATTGAACTAAACAATAGAATTACAACACTTGAAGTTGAAAAGCTTAAGTCAGAAAATCTCCCGTTAGTGAGCGGGTTTGGCAAAGCTACCTACCAAAGCGAAGCTGTTTCGATAGTATTTCCGATACCAGGCATAGCCGGAATCGAAGTCGATAAGTTTCAATACAATATAGGTTTAAATATCGACCAAAAACTTTTCGATGGCGGACTGGCAACTATGCAGCGGAACATAAAAAAAATTGAAGGGGAAATCAGAAACCTGGAAACAGAGACCGCCCTTTACAAACTTAATGACCTGGTAATTAAATATTTTTTTGGCACAATTACCCTGCAAAAAACAGTTGAAATACTGGGTTTAAGGGTTTCCAGCCTTGAAGGCCGAAAGAAAAACATTATATCGGGGGTGAAAAATGGTATGGTTTTATACTCAGAACTGGCACGTATTGAATCGGAAATAATAACAACTGCGCAGCAAATAGCAGAAATACAAGCAGAAAAAAAACAACTAGAAAACAAGCTGAAAATACTTGCAGGTATAAATATAACTATTGACATAGTATGGAAAGTGCCCGACAATATTATAATTAGCAATTCGGTTTCGCGTTGCGAAACCGAACTTTTCCAGCAAAATCAAAACTTTTCCGATGCCCTTATTGAACTTCAGAACAAAAGGTATGTACCCAGGCTATACGCATTTGGCCAGGCCGGATATAGTTATCCGGGGTTAAATATGTTTGAAAACGAGCCGGCAGGATATTATATCGCAGGGGCAAAATTGTCGTGGCTGATATTCGACTGGAACCAGGCAAAAAAAGAAAAACAATTAATAAAAATCCAGAAAGAGAAAATTGCAATTTCTGAAACCGATTTTTATAGAAACCTCGAAATATCAATTAATTCTGAAAAATATGAGCTCGAAAAGTACAACGAACTGATAAAAACCGACCTAATGATAATAGAATCGAAATCAAACATAACAAAGTTGAGCGCCTCGGCACTCGATAACGGCACAATAACCACTGCCGATTATATCAGCGACTTAAATTCCGAAATAAAAGCCCGCTTCGACTACGAGCGCCATAAAATTGGCCTTGCAGAGAGTATTGCCCGGCTTGCCCTGTTAAAGGGCATTGAAATTGAAAACTACAAGTAAACCAATGATAATAACAAAACAGTATTTAACCCATAAACAATGAATACACTTAAATACTTAATTTTTTTGTTTTTCCCTTTGTTGTGCTCATGCAATAAAAACAACAGCACTGCCGATGCCTTTGGGAATTTCCAGGCCGATGAAATAATAGTATCGGCCGAAGTTTCGGGGCCAATAGTGGTTGACAGTATAGAAGAAGGCATGATTATTAAAAAAGGACAACTCGCCTTGCAAATCGATACAGTACAGCTTGCACTTAAAGTTAAGGAACTTAATTCAAAAATAAGGGCTACAAAAGCAAGGCGAACCAATATTGATGCCCAGTCGGCCATTTTTGAACAACAAAAAAAAATGGCCCTGGTCGATTTTAACCGAATAAAAAACATGCTTGCCGATAGTGCTGCAACGCAAAAACAACTCGACGACATAGCCGGTGAGATTGAAGTGCTTAACCGGCAGATAAGTTCGGTAAAATCGAACTTAGAAAGCATAAACGCAGAAGCAGCCGCCCTCGAAGCCGGGGTTTTACAAATACACGACATGCTGTCACGCACAAAGGTTGTTGCCCCAATTAGCGGTACTATTATAGAACAATATGCCGAAACGGGCGAGATGGCCATTCCGGGAAAAGCCCTGTTTAAAGTTGCAAACCTCGAAACAATGGTACTTAAAGCTTACGTGTCGGCCAGACAATTGCCTGAAATTGAAACCGGGCAAAAAGTAAAAGTGTGCATCGACGGGGCCGATGGCCAGCTAATATGCTTCGAAGGTTCAATTTCGTGGATTTCTGCCGAAGCAGAATTTACCCCCAAAAACATACAAACCCGCGAAGAAAGGGTTAACCAGGTTTATGCCATAAAAATAAGGGTAAAAAACAACGGCCCGATAAAAATTAATATGCCGGGCGAGGTTTGGTTTAAAGTTTAAAGTGCAACAATAAGTAATGACTTTGAATATGCCAAAAATAATTTCTTTCATTTCTTTCATTATTCATTAACCTTAGCCTCAACCTAAACAATATGATTAAAGCTCAGCAACTCACAAAAAAATATGGAACAACAGTGGCGCTGGGGAATGTTTCGTTTCAGGTGGACGAAGGCGAATTGTTTGGGTTTATCGGACCCGACGGGGCTGGTAAATCTACACTTTTCAGGCTTTTAACATCGTTATTGTTGCCTTCATCGGGCAAGGTAGAATTATTTGGCCTCGACACTGTAAAAGATTACAAAAAAATCAGGGAGATTACAGGCTATATGCCGGGGCGATTTTCACTTTACCCCGATCTGTCGGTAGAAGAAAACCTTGATTTTTTTGCCACTGTATTTGGAACATCAATTCAAGAAAATTACCATATAATACACGATGTATATAGCCATATAGAGCCATTTAAAACACGCCTGGCAGGTAAACTTTCCGGAGGGATGAAACAAAAACTTGCCTTGTCCTGTGCCCTTATTCATAACCCCAGGGTGTTGGTATTGGACGAACCCACCACCGGTGTCGATGCTGTTTCGCGGAAAGAATTCTGGGAACTCCTGCGCAGCTTAAAGTCGAAAGGAATAACCATTATTGTTTCAACCCCTTACATGGATGAAGCCGGACTGTGCGACAGGGTTGCCCTGATACATCATGGCCGGTTGCTAACAGTTGATAAACCAGGCGCAATTACAAGCTCGTATGAAAAACAAATATTAGGAATTGTTGCCGACAACACTTATAAGCTTCTCGACAGTCTGCGAAAGTACCCCGATGTGCTTCATGCGTATGCATTTGGCCAACAAGTGCATTACACCGGGCGTAAAGCTTCCGCCGACTTGAACAATATGCGGGCATACCTCGGACAATGTGGGCATAAAGATGTGCAAATAATGCAAATAAAAGCAGGCATCGAAGATGTATTTATCGATCTTGTTCAGGATCGGCAGGGTTAAACAGCTTTATTATATTGCCAGCTCATGAAAAACAAACATAACATACCGGTAATTAGCGTAAAAAACATGGTAAAAAAGTTTGGGGGGTTTACAGCCAACCACAACCTGAATTTTGAGGTTTACAAGGGTGAAGTTTTTGGATTTCTGGGCGCCAACGGTGCAGGAAAAACCACTGCCATGAGAATACTTTGCGGCCTTTCGGTACCAACATCGGGCGAAATTAATGTTGCAGGCTATAATGTGTACACCCATGCTGAAAAAATCAAACAAAATATTGGGTACATGTCGCAAAAATTTTCGTTATACGAAGATCTTACCGTTGAGGAAAATTTTCGGTTTTTTGCCGGGGTATATAAAGTTCCCCCTAAAGAAATAAAGCCACGTATGGAAGAAACACTTACAAACCTTGAATTGCTCAATCACCGGAAAAAACTAATTGCATCGCTTCCCTTGGGGTGGAAACAAAAGCTGGCATTTGGCGTAGCAACATTTCATAATCCCGGCATTGTTTTTCTCGACGAACCTACCAGCGGCGTTGACCCGGTGGCAAGGCGAAATTTCTGGGAACAAATATTCAAAACTGCTGAAAGGGGGATAACTGTTTTTGTAACCACACATTACATGGACGAGGCCGAATATTGCCATAGGGTTTCAATTATGGACCAGGGAAGAATTGTTGCCCTCGACACGCCCCAAAGCCTGAAAGATAAATACGGAGTAGATACCATTTTCGATCTATTTATAAAAATTGTCAGGCAATGAAAAGGTTCAGGGCTTTTATAATTAAAGAATTCAGGCATTTGTTCCGCGATTGGCGCACAGCAATAGTTTTGTTTACAATACCCCTTATCCAGCTCATGCTTTTCGGATATGTTATTACCACCGAAATAAAAAATGCACGTATTGCCATTCTCGATTTCTCGAACGACGAAATTACCCATCAAATTACCAACAAACTGCTTGCGTCGGGGTATTTTATACTCGATGCAGGGCTAAAAAGCATCGATGAGGTAGAACCCGCTTTTCAAAAAGGGAAAATAAAAGAAGTTATTGTATTTGAGCCGGACTTTGGACAAAAACTAATAAAAACAAACAAGGCATCGATCCAAATACTTACCGATGCCAGCGATCCAAATATGGCATCGTTGCTAGACACCTACACGCGCAGTATTATTGTTAGTTTCCAGAACGAACTAAACAAGAACCAGCCACAGGGAAAACATATCATTACAGAGTTCAGGATGTTTTATAACGAAGGCCTGCGGTCGGCATACATGTTTGTGCCCGGAACAATGGCCATGATACTGATGCTTATTTCGGCACTTATGACATCGGTTTCGATTGCCCGTGAAAAAGAAATGGGTACCATGGAAATTTTGCTGGTATCGCCCTTAAAACCAAGCCAGATAATACTCGGGAAACTAATTCCGTATATGGCACTGGCTTTTGCCGATATGTTGGTAATCCTGCTAATCGGCCATGTGGTTTTTGGAGTGCCTGTAAGGGGCAACCTTTTGCTGCTCATAGGCACCGGCACTCTTTTTATTCTACTGGCATTATCGCTGGGTGTGCTTATTTCAACCATTGCCCGTACCCAGCAGGTTGCAATGATAATTTCGCTTATAGGGCTAATGCTCCCAACAATATTGCTTTCGGGCTTCATTTTCCCTATCGAGAACATGCCGGAAATATTGCAGTGGTTCTCGGTAATTATGCCACCCCGATGGTTTCTGTCGGCTATTAAAGATATCATGCTTAAAGGGGCCGGCATTTCTTATGTTTGGGACAACCTGCTTATAATGGCCTTTATGATGCTGTTTTTTATTCTTTTAAGTATTAAAAAATTTAAAACCAGGCTGGAATAGCACTGCTAAAACCGGTTTTTAGCCATACAAATAAAACAATGCGTACCATCTTTTATATTATTCAAAAAGAATTTAAGCAAATAATACGCGATAAGTTTATTGGCAAGGCAATAATAGCAATGCCCATTGTTCAAATGCTTATTCTGGTTTATGCAGCCACCTTCGAAATAAAAAATGTTGATTTGCTCATTGTCGATCGCGATTCAAGTCCTGCATCGGTTGATCTGTCAGGAAATTTTTTCGCCAGCAGGTTTTTTCATGTTTCGGTAACAGACCCGGGAGACAAACACATAAAAGAAATCCTGGACAAAGGCAAGGCCGACGTAGTTCTAATAATCCCCGAAGGTTTTGAAAAAAGTTTTCACCGAAACAATAAACCAGCCCTGCAATTAATTATCGATGCTGTAAACGGCTCGGCCGGACAATTAATGCTCGGGTATTGCAGTTCTATAATTATGGACTTCAACAAAGAAATAGTTATTAAAGAGTTTGGAATAGCCGAAAAAACAGCCCCGGCAATTGATATATCTTCGCGGTTCTGGTTTAACCCATATCTGAATTATAAAATTTTTATGGCCCCCGGAATTTTGGTAATTCTTGTTACCGCCATCGGCTGGTTTATGACAGGAATGAACCTGGTAAAAGAAAAAGAAAATGGCACTATTGAACAACTCAACGTTACCCCTATAAAAAAATACCAATTCATTCTGGGCAAACTCATCCCCTTTTTAATTATTGGCCTTATCGATCTTGCTTTCGGACTAATACTTGCCAGAATATTTTTTAAAGTACCTTTCGAAGGGAGCATTTTCACATTGTTTGTTTTTGCCACTATTTACCTTGTAGCTGTACTTGGAATAGGTTTGTTTATTTCAACTGTATCAAACACCCAGCAGCAGGTACTTTTTGTTTCTTTCTTTTTTTTAATGGTTTTCGTAATTATGAGCGGATTGTTTACTTCTGTTGAGAATATGCCTGAATGGGGCCGTGCAATTAACCATCTTAACCCACTATCGTATTTCAGCCGGGTAATTCGGATGGTATTGCTCAAAGGTTCTGGGCTAAACGACATACGCAACGACATACTTATAATAACCGGCTTTGCCCTTGCCACAAACTTACTGGCAGTTTGGCGCTACAAAAAAACAATCTGACAAGGCTAGTATTGAATTTTGCCAGATAATTCAAAAAACGAAAACAAAAATCAACTTATACCGATGATATTCGTCACCGTTTTTCAGTCCCATATCAAACACTAAGGCTTATATATCATAACAAACAAACTTTTCACTGACAATTAAAGTTTATTAGAAAAAACCGATATGAAACGATTTTTAGTAATTGCAGCGCTTGTTAATTTTGCATTTTCGGTGGCAATTTTCGGGCAACAGCCCGTAACTGTTGATAGGCCAAACCAAAAGCACGACATTGTAGTAAACCTTAAAATGGTTGAAAAGTTCCAGGAAGCTGCATATTCTAACAATATACTTGCTATAACAGATTTTGCAGTTCAATATTCGTTTGAAGAAATAAAAACAATTGCCCATGCATACAATACAGGCAACATAGAAACCACATCGGTAATTGAAATTAACAATTTTCTTGCCCGCATAAAAAATGAAAATAACAACAAAAAGCTGGAATTACATTCCGAAAAAGAAATTATGGCAGTAAATTAAACACTCTCATCATACCTGGTTATAGTTTAAACTTAACACTCTCCAAAAAGCCTTGCCTGCCGGCAAGGTTTTTTGTTTTTACAAACAACTATTTTTTTTATCTTTGGGCACTCAGAAAAAATGGTTTAACAAAATAACTTAATAAACATGCTTAATCCGAAAGATTTAGAAAAGTACGGTATTAAAGGGGTAACAGAAATAATACATAACCCCACTTATCAGGAATTGTTTGAAGCAGAAACCGATTCGAAAAACGTAGGCTTTGAGCGCGGTGTAGTAACCAACACTGGCGCAGTGTCGGTTGACACTGGTGTTTTCACCGGCCGTTCGCCAAAAGACAAATATTTTGTAAAAGATGCCGTAACCGAAAAAAACATGTGGTGGGATGGCGTAATCAACCGTCCGATAAACAACGATGTATGGTCGTTTTGCAAAGATTTGGTTACCAACCAGCTGGCATCCGACAAAAAGCTGTATGTGGTTGATGTTTTCTGCGGCACCAACCCCGACACACGCATGAAAGTGCGTTTTATTATGGAAGTTGCCTGGCAGGCACACTTTGTTACCAATATGTTTATCCGTCCGTCGCATTATGAACTGGCCAACTACGGTGAGCCCGATTTTGTAATGTTGAACGGTTCGAAAGTAACAAACCCCAAATGGCAGGAACACGGGTTGAATTCGGAAGTTTTCGTATTGTTCAACCTCAGTGAGAAAATGGCTGTTGTTGGAGGCTCGTGGTATGGCGGCGAAATGAAAAAAGGGATATTCTCGTTAATGAACTTCTACCTGCCACAAAAGGGCATAGCATCGATGCACTGTTCGGCCAACGTTGGCGAGGATGGCGATGTGGCCATATTCTTTGGCTTATCGGGTACAGGAAAAACTACCCTGTCGGCCGACCCCAAACGTTACCTTATTGGCGATGATGAGCACGGCTGGGACGAACATGGCGTATTTAACTACGAAGGCGGTTGCTATGCAAAAGTTATCGACCTGAGCAAAGAAAACGAGCCCGATATATGGAGGGCCATCCGTCGCGATGCCCTTTTGGAAAACGTTACTGTAAAAGCCGATGGCACGCCCGATTTCACGAAGGAGGCCTCTAAAACAGAAAACACACGTGTTTCCTATCCTATAACACATATCAGTAAAATAGTGCTGCCTTCAAAAGCCGGCCATGCAAGCAAAATTATTTACCTGTCGGCCGATGCATTTGGTGTACTGCCCCCTGTGTCAATATTAGACGATAAATCGGCACAGTATCACTTCCTTTGCGGTTATACATCGAAACTGGCCGGTACCGAAAGAGGCATTACCGAACCAGTTCCTTCATTTTCGCCTGCATTCGGAGAAGCTTTCTTAACCCTTCACCCAACTGTTTATGCCAAAGTTCTGGCCGAGAAAATGAAGAAGCACAATGCCAAGGCTTACCTGGTAAATACAGGATGGAATGGTACTGGAAAACGTATTTCCATTAAAGACACACGCGCAATTATCGATGCTATTCTCGATGGTTCGATTGAAAAAGCAGAAACAAAACATATTCCGATACTTAATTTAACCGTTCCGGTTAAACTGAACAATGTAAGCGAAGGAATTCTCGATCCGCGCGATACTTATAGCAATAAAGCCGATTGGGAAACCAAGGCAAAATCGTTGTCGGCAAAATATATTAAAAACTTCGAGCAGTATTGCGATACCCCCGAAGGAAAAGCTTTAATACCATCGGGTCCACAACTTTAATTAACATTTACTTTCTATATGGCCCCTGCCCCATAAGCAGGGGCTTTTTTTTGCACTGGTGCAAGGTTCGGTTTGCCCCTGTTTTATTATTCAAATTGTCGTTGGGCCTCCCACCACTTTCAGTTAATGCAAAAAAAAGGGCAACTTAAAGCTGCCCTCAATTATTTTATGCACTGGCTCTATTTGCCAAAGCTTATATCGATACCTGCACCAATAACCATAGTGGTTTTTAAGTACGATTCTTTTGAACTTATCTCAGGATAACTTTTCGAAAAGTTTGCAGTTTTCTCGGTTTTCGCATAAGCTGTGTATGCAAAACCTAAATTAACAGCAATGTTCGGGTTAATTGAATATTTGCCGCCAATGCCAATGGTAGTTGCCGAGTTTGAATAGCTTAAATCGCTGTTATATTCCGGCTTAATTCCGGTTTTACCATAAAGCACCCCTGTACTTATCAAAAGTTTTTCCGATAAACCATATTCAACTCCGGCTGCTATATCGATATAATTGGCATCCATAAGCTTGTCGTTGGTTACAAACTCGTTGCCAATTTTTTTGCCATATTTAACTGCTTTGTCGAGATAGTAGCAAAAACTACCGCTAACACTAAGGTTGTCGATTACTTTATACGATGCGCCAACCGAAAGCAATGCCGGCATATCGGCAGGTGTTTTTGCCCCGTCGGGGAACATGGTTGTAGCAGGCTGGCCTGGCAAAGAGTCGGTTACAAAATCTTTTACCGTTTCGTTGGTGAGTTCCATTTTTGTGGCAAACTCGTATTTTATGGCAATATTTAGCTTATCGGCCAGGTTAAAGTTTATGCCAACAACGGGGCAGAAGCCCGAGCCCTTTTGGGTAACATCGGCCTCCTGGTTACGAACAAGGCGCGAACCAATTGCGGCAGTATGGTATTGTTGAGTTAAAACTGGTGTAGCTGTTGTATAGGCGCCCTGTACCTGTTCGATTGTCATGGCTGCAATTTGTTCTGCGCTCATGCCAATAACTGCCAAGCCTTGCTGGATACCCGCAAGCTGATCGCTTGTGATATACCCGGCGCCATTTGCCTGTACCAGTGTTAATCCACCACCACCTCCATCGATAAGCGGCTGAAGCGATGCCGGTACACCCAACATACTGTTAAAGTTTGCAGCAACGCCCCCAAGCACGGCACTGGCATCGATCCAATTTGCGCCCATTTGCAGTTGAATGTTCCTGAGGTAACCTTCGTAAACATTTTTTGCCTGTACATAGCGTGCCCCCGCCGAAACAGAAACCATATCGTTAATCTTGTATGCTATGCCAAACTGGTATCCGTAATAAATCGATGTACCTTTGAAATAGGCATCAAGCTGGTAAGCCTGCGCACCTTGTGATGATAATTTTGGCACCAAATCGGCCGCAGCAAATTCGAAAGATGGCAACCCTTTTTCAAATTCGGCGCCCCCACCGCCGCCAATGGGGTTAAAGTTTAAAGAGAGTGCCAGCTTGTCCATTTTATAAACGGCATATACCGTAGGAAAAAGGGGGGCTTTTACACTTCCTTCATATTTTGAATTGTTCAAGCCGTTATAAAAGTTTTCGATTTGCCTGCTCTGGTTAATATACTGGTTGCTTAGCGATAAATGAAACCCATTGTTCAATAACGAGATACCTGCCGGGTTATAATAGGCCGACTCAATGCCAATGTAAGAAGCTGTTGATGGGTTCCTGGCCCATGAGGCGCTTTGGTTGGTATTTGTAACTATGCCTCCGGCCATTAGAAATGCCGGGGCCAAGACTAAAGACAAAGTTAACAGGGTAATTTTTTTCATAGTATTTTTCAGATTTGTTTGTAACACAATTTATGAGAAAATATCGGAACCATAAATAATAGTTATGAAGAATATTATTAACCGTTTTGGATGTTTATAAAAAACGATGATATCAATCAGCTTATATTTCAACCAAATATGTTGACTTAAGGGACATTTTTACGTATATTTAATAAATTCTGTTTTCACATCTATCCAAACTAATCACTCCCTGCAAACAATATTCTTTGCGCGCCAATTTGCCTAAACTGGCAATTAGTTCTCTTTCAGGTCAGATATTGGCCTGTAAAAGCGGTATAATGTTCTAAAATAATTGAAATAAAAAAAAAGGAGGTTGATATGCCTTCGGAACGCATTAAAGAGTACCTCAACAGCCATAGAATTAACTATTCGGTAATACCACATTCAAAGGCTTTTACATCGCAGGAGATTGCTGCTTCGGCCCATATTTCGGGCAACGAATTTGCCAAAACTGTAATGATTAAAGTCGATGGGCAGCTTGCTATGGCAGTGTTGCCAGCATCGTATAAAATCAATTTCAGGATTTTGAGCGATATTGTCGGCTCAAAAAATGTAGAACTTGCCAGTGAAGAAGAATTCCGTTTTCGTTTTCCCGATTGCGAGGTTGGCGCAATGCCGCCTTTTGGCAACCTCTGGAATATGAATGTGTATGTATCGGAACGCCTGGCTTATAACAACGACATAGTTTTTAATGCCGGCCTGCATACCGAGCTTATCAGAATGGCATACAGCGATTTCGAGCAACTGGTAAGGCCCCGGGTGGTTAACTACTCCATTGCATAGCTGGAGAAAAGGGGAGTTTTTAGTTCATAGTTCATAGTTCATAGTTCATAGTTCATAGTTCATAGTTCATAGTTCAAAGTTCAAAGTTCAAAGTTCAAAGTTTAACGTTCAAAGTTTAAAGTTTGTAGTTTTAGTGAACGGTGAACGGTGAAAAGTTATTGCTGGTTGGTTTATTTGTGGATTTGTGGATTTGTGGATTTGTGGATTTGAAGTATATCATTAATTAATTCATTTCCTTCATTTCCTTCATATTTCATTATTACCATTCAATACGGCCTATTCATCAATTACCATCGGCCAAACAGGCACAAATGTTTCCGGAACAGAAGAATAGTAAACTTTTTCGAGAAATAGCCCCGATGGAGGGACAGTTAATTTTGCCGGGATATCGGAATAATGGTTCAACATTTTCCTAATATCGGTTTCGTTTATGTTTCCGCGCCCGCATTCTATTAATGTTCCAACCATTCGTCGTACCATTTTCCACAGAAAATGCGAACCAACAATATGCACCAAAATTGAAGAAGCTTGTTGGTGTACCCCCACATGTAATATTTCAACTTTTGTCGATTGGTTCTCAGCTTCGGCACTTCCGAACGATTTATAATCGTGCATTCCCACAAAAACTTTGGCAGCTTTTTGCATGTCCATAACATCAAGCTTGTCTTTTATCCAGTAAGCATATTTTTTACCAAAAGCAGTCCTTCTTGTCGAAATATGGTACACATAGCTTCGGGCTTTAGCATCGTACCGGGCATGAAATTTAGAATCAACACTTTTTACATTTTTTAAATTGAGTGTTGCAGGGAGAATATCGTTGAGCTTAATTTTTATAGCTTCAGGCCGAAGGCTTGTATTTACATCGAGGTGGGCAACCTGGCCAAGCGCATGCACACCGGCATCGGTCCTTCCGGCGCCGTACAATTCAAACTTTTGGGTTTCGAATACCTTTTGACAGGCATTCATTAAAGTACCCATTACAGTTGTTTGGTTTTTCTGGAATTGCCAACCATTATAGGGCGAGCCATCGTATTCGATTATTAATAAGTATCGTGACATTTGTTTTTCTTTAAGAATATAAATCGACAAGATATTTTATGCTGAAGGGCATAGTATTAATTTTTTATCAAAATTATAAGAAACCATTCTTGCAATGATATATATAAAACATATACTTTTGCACATCGAACGTAAATGGGTTTCAATAGTAAACCAAAACAATACAAACAAAAAACTTTTACCTTAAGAATGGCCGGTTAAAGTCAAAAACCACATTTCAATTATATGGTAAAAAGTAAATTCGCGTATAATTAACAAAAAAAAACAAATGAAGAATACTGCTTTAACCAACCAGCACATAAAACTTAACGCTAAAATGGTACCCTTTGCCGGATATAATATGCCTCTAGAATACTCCGGCGTTATTAAAGAACACATGGCTGTACGCGATGCTGCCGGTATTTTCGACGTATCGCACATGGGCGAATTCTGGGTTAAAGGCGAAGGTGCACTCGAATTGTTGCAATATATTACCACCAACGATGTTTCGAAACTTATTGAAGGCCAGGCACAATATAGTTGTTTGCCAAATGGCAAAGGCGGTATTATCGATGATTTGATTATTTACAAATACAGCGATAAAAAATATTTTGTTGTTGTAAATGCATCGAACATCGAAAAAGACTGGAACTGGTTTAACCAGCACAATAAATTTGGGGCTGAGCTCGAAGATGCCTCCGATAAAACATCGTTAATTGCTTTGCAGGGCCCAAAGGCAAAACAAATTTTACAACAATTAACCAAGTTCGATTTAAACACCCTTTCGAATTTTTCCTTTGCAACCGCCCCGGTTGCAGGGGCAAATGAAGTAATTATATCGGCTACAGGCTATACCGGGGCTGGCGGATACGAATTATATTGTTTCAATGAAGATGCAGGTCAAATCTGGGAAGGATTAATTAAAGTTGGAACCCCTCTTGGCCTGTTACCTGCTGGTCTCGCTGCACGTGACACGTTGCGACTCGAAATGGGCTATTGTTTATATGGTAATGATATTGACGATACTACCTCACCTATTGAAGCTGGTTTAGGATGGATTGTGAAATTTACCGATGGTAAAAACTTTGTTGATCGCGACTTGCTTGAAAACCAAAAAAAGAACGGGGTAAGCCGAAAACTTGTTGGCCTTGAGTTACTGGAACGTGGGATTCCCCGCCACGAATATGAAATTGTGGATGAGTCGGGTTCGAAAATCGGCTTTGTTACATCGGGCACCATGTCGCCAATTCTGCAAAAAGGAATAGGTATGGCATATATCGATCAAAAATTTTCGAAAGTTGGCACCAGGGTTTTTGTGAAAGTCAGAAATAAAAACCTCGAGGCTGTGGTAACTCCTTTTCCATTTATATAATAGAGCTTTATTGCATGCAAAAAAATAAAATTGAAGTTTGTTTTACCCCGGCAACATTTGAGTATTTCAAAAACAACGAAGCCATAGTTGTTATTGTTGATATTCTAAGGGCAACATCTGCCATTGTTACTGCATTTATGAACGGTGTAAAACAACTTATCCCGGTTGCAACTCTGGAAGAAGCCAAAGCATATAAAGAAAAAGGTTTCCTGGTTGCAGCGGAACGTGATGGAATAGTCCGCGACTTTGCCGATTTTGGCAATTCGCCTTATAATTTTACCAAAGAGCGGGTTTATGGCAAAGAAATAGTATATAGCACAACAAACGGCACCAATTGCATAACCCTGGCAAAAGACAGCCACGAAGTGCTTATTGGGGCATACCTTAACCATCGGGCATTGGTAAACCATGTTGTTGAACAAAACAGGGATGTAATTATATTTTGCGCCGGCTGGAAAAATAAGTTCAACCTCGAAGACAGTTTATTTGCCGGCTCTTTTTCTGAAACACTTATCAATTCAGGCAAATTCGAGACAAATTGCGATTCTGCCTTTGCATCTGTCGATTTATGGAATGTTGCCAAACCCAATCTGATAAACTATATCGATAAGGTTGCCCAACGGCACCGTTTGGCTAAAAATGGTTTGGATGATGTAATAGAATATTGCCATACTTTCGATCTTACACAAATTATACCGGTTTATAAATCGGGCTGTATTGTTAAATTATCTGATTACTAATAATTTAAACACTGTTCACAACCTGTTGGTAAATTTTAATCCGACATTGTTATTCAAATAACGCTAATCGCATGAATTTATTTGTACCTTTATCGGCACAATTGCTCTTTAAGAATTGTTTAACAACTTAATTTTAAAATGAAACCCACATGTTAAACGATGTTTAACAACAAGCCGGACAAACAAAATCTCAGGAAAGCCATGAATAAAAGTTTTTTTTGAGACATGTGGGGAACATCCGGCCAATTAAAATAAAATTTTATAAGGATGAAAAAACACAATTTTAATGCGGGCCCGTCGATATTATCGCAATATGCAATAGAAGAGACGGCTAAAGGGGTTCTCAATTTGAACGGAAGTGGTTTATCGATACTGGAAATATCGCACCGATCGAAGGAATTCTCCGCCATTATTGAAGAGGCCGAAAACCTGATAAAAGAGCTTCTGGAAATACCCCAGGGATATTCGGTGGTATTTGTTCATGGCGGTGCAAGCATGCAGTTTTGTATGATACCTTATAACCTGTTAAACAAGAAGGCAGCATTTCTCGATACCGGCACATGGGCATCGAAAGCTATAAAAGAAGCAAAAAATTTTGGTGAAGTTGTAGTTGTTGCCTCATCGAAAGACAAAACCTACAATTATATCCCTAAAGGTTGGACAATTCCGTCCGATGCCGACTATTTCCACATTACCACCAACAATACCATATATGGTACCGAAATAACAACCGATATCGACTCTCCGGTGCCGCTTATTGCCGATGCCTCGTCGGATATATTAAGCCGTCCGATGGACGTGTCGAAATATGCCATGATTTATGGCGGTGCCCAGAAAAACATTGGCCCTGCCGGTATAGGTTTTGCCATTATTAAAGATGAAATTTTGGGCAAAGCCAACAGGCCTATACCAACCATACTCGATTACAGGACTTACACCCAGGAAAAATCGTTGTACAACACCCCTTCATGTGGTGCAATATATACAGCCATGCTTAACTTGCGCTGGTTGAAAAACGAAGGCGGGCTTAAAGAAATCCATAAACGCAATCTTGAAAAAGCCAGGGTTTTGTACGACGAGATTGAACGCAATAAAGTTTTTGTTGCAACAGTTAACGATGTGAACGACCGCTCCATAATGAACGTTAACTTTATCATGTCGGAAAATTATAAAGACAAAGAGGAAGATTTTCAGAAATTTGCAAGCAGTAAAGGAATGGTTGGCATAAAAGGGCACCGTTCAATTGGAGGTTTCAGGGCATCGATTTATAATGCTATGCCTTTATCTGGTGTTCAGGCATTGGTTGATGCCATGAAAGAATTCGAAAAAGCATTGTAAACCTAAACTAAACAATAAATTAAATGACAAAAGTTTTATTGGCCACTGATAAACCTTTCGCCCCGGTTGCTGTTGCAGGCATACAGGAAATTTGCGACAAGGCGGGCCTTGAGTTAGTAAAACTCGAGAAATACAAAAGCCCCGAAGAGTTTAAAGCTGCGGTTAAAGGTATTACTGCCATTATTGTGCGCAGCGATATTGTTGACAAAGCCATTATAGATGCCTCCGATGCCCTGCGAATAATTGTAAGGGCAGGTGCCGGATACGACAATATAGATTTGGCAGCAGCATCAGCAAAGAAAATTGTTGTTATGAATACCCCGGGCCAAAATGCAAACGCTGTTGCCGAGCTGGCCGTAGGTATGATGATTTATTTAAACCGAAATGGCTTTAATGGCACTTCGGGCATTGAACTTAGGGGCAAAAAACTTGGTATTCATGGTTACGGGCACATTGGCAAAATACTTGCCCAAATCGGGAAAGGCCTCGGTATGAAGGTTTATGCACACGACCCCTTTGTTGATAAAGTGCTCATCGAAAACGACGGTGTTGTTTGCGAAGCCGATGTAAAGGATCTGTACCGCAAATGCCAGTATGTTTCGGTGAATATACCTGCGAACTCCCAAACAAAAAACTCAATAAATTTCGATTTACTGAACACCATGCCCGAAGGGGCTACCCTGGTAAACACTGCACGTAAGGAAATTATTGACGAAGCCGGGCTACTTAATATATTTGAAAAAAGGCCCGACTTCCGCTATGTTTCCGATGTTGCCCCCGATAATACCGAACAGCTTAAGAAAATGTTTGACGGTCGATTCTTTTTCACACCTAAAAAAATGGGCGCCCAAACTGCTGAAGCCAACACTAACGCCGGGCTGGCCGCTGCACGGCAAATTGTGGGCTTTATTAAAGATGGCGATACTACTTTTAAAGTTAACTAATTCAAAATAAAATAATTCTCTGGGTGGGTGCATTCATTTGTATTGCCGCCCGGAGTTTTTTTTGGGTTAGTGCTTTACTTTATGGGTAAAATAAATAGTTTTGCAAACTTCTTAAATTTTAGTTTTTTATTTTATTAAACAATGGCAATAGTTAAACCATTCAAAGGGTTCAGGCCTGTAAAAGAGCTTGCCGCCCAAATAGCTTCAAGGCCTTACGATGTGTTAAGTTCTGAAGAGGCCCGCGAAGAGGCTGTCGATAACCCAAATACATTTTTGCACGTTGTAAAGCCCGAAATCGACCTGCCACCAGAAACCGACCATTATAGCAACGAGGTTTATAATAAAGGAAAAGAAAACCTGCAGCGGCTGATAAAAGAAAAAATCTTTGTGCAAGACCCTAAAGCGGTTTATTATATTTATGCCCAAACCATGTGGGGGAACACCCAGTTTGGAATAGTTGGCTGTGCGGCCGTAAGCGATTACCTGAACAATGTTGTTAAAAAACACGAACTTACCCGGCCCGACAAAGAAGAAGACAGAAAAAACCATATACGCGTAACTAACTTTAATGCCGAACCGGTATTTTTTGCTTATCCCGATAATACCAAAATCGATATTATTGTAAATGGTTACACAAAAACCCTTCCTGAATACGACTTTACTACCCCCGATAAAGTCAGGCACCAGTTGTGGGTAATTAATAACCAGGCCGATGTAAAAACCATCGAAAAAGTTTTCGCCAAAGAAGTGCCCTTTACCTATGTGGCCGACGGGCACCATCGTACTGCTGCTGCTGCCCATGTGGGCGAAGAAAGAAGAAACAACAACCCTGCCCACACCGGCAACGAAGAATACAACTTTTTTATGGCCGTACACTTTCCGGCAAGCCAGCTTAATATAATCGATTATAACAGGGTGGTTACCGATTTAAACGGCCTTACCAAAGACGGGTTTATTGAAAAAATAGGACAAAACTATTCTATTGTCAATAAACACAAAAAAACACATAAACCTTCACGGCTGCACGAAATATCAATGTATATCGATGGCGAATGGTATGCATTAACAGCCAACCCAGGCACATACGACGACAAAGACCCTATAGGTTGCCTCGATGTTACAGTTTTGTCGAAAACAATTCTTGAACCTGTTTTGGGCATCGACGATTTGCGAAAATCAAAACGCATCGATTTTGTGGGCGGCATCCGTGGCCTGGAAGAACTGAAACGCCGCGTTGACAGCGGAGAAATGGCTGTTGCTTTTGCGCTTTATCCGGTAAGCATGGAACAATTAATAAACATTGCCGACTCGGGGAACATTATGCCGCCAAAAACCACATGGTTTGAGCCCAAACTTCGCAGCGGGCTGGTAATTCACCAACTTGACTAAAATTATTTAAGATAGCAATAACCTGCCCTTTGCGGGGCAGGTTTTTTTATTCTTCTTCGCCGGCAGTGTTTCCACTGGCAATGTCTTTCCATCGGGCATAAAAGTTATCTTTTTTCCTGTCGGTAGAAATCAGGTATGTATAAGGGGTTTCTCCACGGTCGGCTTTCGATTTACGATCGCGGGTTTTCATGTTCATAATGGTTTCGACATATTGCCGGTTCGACGAAATAGTTTGCATTACACCCCTGGTATATCCGAAATAATAATAATTCTGGTTGTCGAGCTCAAGGTACAAATCCATAATATCCCCACTACGCTTTATCCTGAGTTCAAAAAAACCCTCAACCTGTTTGTTTATCTGAATCCCGTTAATACTTGCCACCCCTATTTTACCCACAGAATGGTAGGAGTTGGTCATATCGTCCCAAACCAGCTGCAATTCGTTCAGCAGAATAGTATGCCTTAATTGGTCAGGTAAATTTTTAATAGTGCCAAAAAGGTTCAGTTCATCGTAAAATTCGCGGGTTTTGGTTTCGCCTACCCAAGCCGTTGTGGCCTTTTTGATTACCATATTGGTTATATCTACCGGCAACAAATCGGGGAAACTGTCGATTTCATACCCCATAAGGTTAACCATGTTTTGTTCCATGGGAAAGTTAATGCCCATAACAAGGTCGAAGCTTGTTTTATTTTCATTAATATTATGCCTGAAGTTCCCGTATGTATTTAGTTTTAGTTGGCCCAGGTTTTCTCCAAGCTGAATATTTCCCTCGCCATATAAATTACAGCCGGTACGGTCGAGGCTCACATAATTATCGGGCAGGGTAAAATTGTTGATTTTCTCTTTCGGGCCAATTTTAAACAAGCCGGCAGCTTTATCGAAATACAAGAAGCCGGTAGCCTTTAACATCTGCTTGTCGCTGTAATTCTTTCTCTTTGTCAGAAAGGCCGGATAAATATGCACCGAGTCGTAATATACAAACATGCCTGTATATATATCCTGGAAATCGATATTCTTAAGTTCATCATGCACAGGTATATAAATGTTGTTGGGCTCAATTCGCGAATTAAAGTTCAGCCATTCGGGCTGAAGTTTATCGCAAAGGTGGTTAATTTTTGTAGCCCCGTTAAAGGTCAGCAACGAATCGGTTGCAAACAAGAGCGCTTTTCCCTGGTATGGATAAACCGGGCTTAAGGTAAACTCGTCGCTTTCAAAAATGTCGCCCCTTGCAATTGTTTGACCGCCTCCATCGACAATTATTTCTTTAAATACAATAACCTGGGTATCGCCGTTCTCATCAATAAAATCGTAACTAGCAGAACCATAATATGTTTTGCGGCCTTCGATATTGACAACCGCTGTATGCAAAGTGTGGAATTTCGAAGCTGTATCGGCAATAATACGGGCATCTTCCAGGGTTTTTATATAAAAATCGGGTTGAACAGTAACAAGTCCCTGGTGCGGATAAATGCGGGCATCGGCAACCTCAATAAATTTTACCCCTGTGGCATTGATGTAGTTCGCCTGGTAATCGTAGAAAGCTAAAGGCGAAACAAAACTAAGGGAGTCTTGCTTTGGGTCGGTTGAAATAAACCTTGGCCCTTCGGGTTCGGTATCTTCGTTGGTATAATCCGGTAATTCTGGTTTAGGTTTTGACCCCATGGCCAGTGTTTTTTTCGACATATCCCATATAAAATAGTCGATATAGCTTATATATTTATTTTCGGGGAAAGTAACCAACGAATAGCCTTCGTTCGATTTGAACCATCCTTTTCCCTGCCTATAATTTATGTGGCTGTTTATGTTTTCGGTGAGCACAGTAAAACCCTCGTTTCGTAGCGATTTAAGATAAAAATCGGAAGTATCCGCAAATATTTCAGCCGACTTAAAGGTAAATAAGCCCGATTCCAAATCGGAATTCTTTAAATCGATGCGCCCTGATCCCGAAAGGCCAGCAGGCTCAAGTTTTAAATTTCCGTTGAGCCGGGTAGTGTCGTTAATAATATTAAAATCGGTATTTGTTTTATATGCCCACATGGCATCGTTGTATGGTTCCCAGTGTATATAATTGTTTAATGAACGAACCGTTGGATATTCAGTGGCGGTGGTTTGCCTCGAAACCTCAAAACGTTGCGAACTGGTGTTCATCGAATCGGGGTAAAACATAAAATTGTCCGACCATGTTGTAGAGGTAAGGTACTTTATGCTGCCATTGCCCTTTAGGCCATTATTTGACAACCACAATTCGTTGTTGAAGGTTCCCTTATCGCCAAACAAAGGCATCCCGCCCGAAGGTGTTTTATGTTTGAAGCCGAGGGAATTATCGGGTTGCAGGGTAAGTTCCTGCCTAATTTCGGGAAATATTCCGGCCGACACAAATTTCCCTTTAAAGTTCATTGAGCGTACATTAAAGTTGTCGAGGCTGTCCATTTCAAACGGATCGAGGGCAAAATAAAAACTGTTGGCTGGGTAAACCCCGTTTTGAAGGGTATTGTAATAAACAAACGATGTTTCTTTGCTCCTGAAAACCGGGTATTCCGGATAACTAACCCGGCCCGATTTATTGGTTGAATTGTCAATTAGCAGTTCGCCGGTAACATCCTGCAAGACATTGTTGACCTTGTCCACAACCGGAAACCCGAAACTGTTATATGTCCCGGTAAGGTAATTGATACTAACATAATCGATACTTTGTAAATTTATTTTAAATGAATCGTAATGAAAAAGCAGGTTATTGCCATGAAATGTCATTAAACCAGCAACAACAGATCCGTCGAACTGGAAGTTACGGTTTTCCTTAAGCACAATTTTCTCATTTTCAGGATAAATAACAACATTTTGCGAGTCGCTTACCGATATTTGCGGTATGCCAAACAGAGTGAGATCAAAGGTCCGCAGGTTAAAAACCCCGTTATCCATCGGTGCGGTAACATTAGAAGAAAACCCAATAACATCGTAATCGATACGGTTTACGCTGGCAGCAATATATTCGTGCAACCGGTTTTTAACAGTTACGGTTTCGGTATTGCTGTCGTAAAACACAAAACCGTTAAAGGCCATTCGCATAACCATGTGCTTTACGTCGGTAACCGACATATTCAGGTAAGCAGCATAAGACGAAACCGGAAATTCATCGCTGCCATATTTTTGGGCAAAAGAACGAATCGATATCAGGGGGTGCACCTTGTCCATGAGTTGCAGGTTAAGGAATTTGTTGTAGTTAAAATAGTTCATCGATTCGAAATAAGCTTTCCCGATCGACGCGCCCCTTGCAGCAGAAAATCGCATATTATACTCATCCAGTTTCCATGTTAATTGTTCAAAGTTCATATCGACCTTATGGTAGGAATTGAAAAAGGGGCCCAAAGATGAGTAGTTGTCGGATTTTTGCAGGGTTAGCTCGCGGTTTTGCAACCGATAGGTAAAAATAACATCGGGATGGTAAATAGAATCCCTGCCCAGTTTTATTGATACGGCAGTGCGCTCACTGGCAACCCTGTCGGACTTAAACCCGAAATAAAGCGATGAGGCAACCATAACCAGGGTGTCGTTTTTAAACATAAACAATCTTGCCGGGTTATCTACAGAACCCGTTCCTACAAGCTTAGCCCCCTGCATCGAAAGGCCGCCGGTATAGTTAATATCTTTATAAATATTATTGATATTAAATGTTTTGGTATGCGAAAAAAACTTCGGGTAAGTAGCATCGTCGGGGTCTTTAATAAACCGCACCTTGTCTTGGAGGTTTCCTAACAAAGGTTTTTCGAGATAAAACTTGTTGGTAAAAGAAACATTGTCGGCCGAGTATTCCGACTTGGTCAAATCAATAGCATAATCGTCAAGAAGGGCGAAAACATCTTCGCGGCCATAACCGGCCCTGTCCCAATAAACATAACCATTTTTACCAGTCCATTTTGAGTTTTCCGGATCGGCCCTGCCAGAGGTTTCAAAAAGCTCAATGCTATCGTTACGGATATAACAGGTAAGGTTGGTTTTTTCAAAATCGACAAACAAACCATTGTCCGAAACAATTGTATATTCGGCAGAATTTGCCCTCCACCTTGTTGAAGCACTATAATAAATATAGTTCTCGTTAAACAGGTATATTGAAAACTCCAAAAGTTTGTTCAGCAGTGCTGTATTAACCTTTTTCGATTCGAGGTGGACAAACATGGCATCAAGCCACGACGGATAATTCATAAGGCCTTGTTTCGAATTCTGAATGGCCAGCATACAGCTAAGCAGGTTTACAAAGTGCGGATATGGGCGGCCATTTTTTAGCTCAAGCAATTGGCTGAATTTAATTATATCTTGTTGTTTCGATGTATCGAACACACTATCAACCTGCCAGGCTTGTAAAAACAACTCAACGGTATTCTCGTGCTGTTCCGAAAGGTTTTGCATAAAAACCCTCAGCTCCTCGGGGTAAGTTTCTGTATTGCCCGAAAACTTCGATTTTTTTTGTGCAGTAATATTTAGGGTCAAAATAAAAAGGCTTATCGCTATCAATAGAAATCTCATATCAGCGTTATTATCGGTTTTCGGTTTGTGAAATTAAGAAAAAGTACCATAAACATATAATGATTTCAACTATAAGCCATAAGGATTATTTTTTTTTTGATACATTTGCTTCTCTTACGCTAAAACCATAATTATGTATGCGTATATGTATAATTCTAACTAAAATATAAAAGCATGTCGAAAGTAAAACGAGTTTATTTTTTCGGGGCAAAAAGTGCCGACGGTAAAGCAGATATGAAGAACCTTTTAGGTGGAAAAGGTGCCAACCTGGCCGAAATGTGCCTGCTGGGATTGCCAGTGCCTGCCGGTTTTACAGTAACCACCGAAGTTTGTACCGAATATTACGCAAACAACTGCGAACTTCCGAAAGAATTGTACGACGAAGTATGGGCAAATATGAAAAAAGTAGAAGACGTTATGGGAATGAAATATGGCGATCCCGAGAACGCCCTTCTGGTTTCGTGCCGCTCAGGGGCACGTGCCTCAATGCCCGGCATGATGGACACCGTATTGAACGTAGGGCTTTGCACAGCCACTATTCCCGGTTTCATCAAAAAAACCAACAACCCTCGCTTTGTTTGGGACTCGTACCGTCGTTTAATTATGATGTACGCCGATGTTGTTATGGAAAAAGCCGAAGGTATTGAACCCAAAGACGGAAAAGGCATCCGAAAACAACTCGACGAGATGCTTGATGAGTTTAAACACAGCAAAGGCTACCATTCGGATACAGAAATTACCGCTGATGAATTAAAACTCTTAGCCGAGAATTTCAAGAAAAAAGTTAAAGAGGTGCTTGGCAAAGAATTCCCCGACGATGCTAAAGAACAGGTTATTGGCGGAATTAAAGCCGTATTTAAAAGCTGGAACGGCAAAAAAGCTATTTCATACCGCCGTATCGAAGGCATACCCGACGATTGGGGCACTGCTGTAAACGTTCAGGCAATGGTTTTTGGCAATATGGGCGACTCATCGGCCACAGGTGTTGCCTTTACACGTAACCCGGCCACCGGCGAAAATAAATTTTATGGCGAATGGCTGGTGAACGCCCAGGGCGAAGACGTAGTTGCCGGGATACGCACCCCCAGCCCCTTGAACGACGACACTAAAAACGAGCAGAACAAGCACCTCAAAAGCATGCAGGAAGCTATGCCCGGAACATACAAAGAATTGGATGATATACGCAACACGCTCGAAAAAGCGTATCGCGATATGCTCGATATAGAATTTACCATTCAAGAGGGCAAATTATACATGTTGCAATGCCGCGCCGGAAAACGTACCGGTACTGCAGCTTTAAACATGGCCATGGACATGCTCGCCGAAGGCCTTATCGATGAAAAGAAAGCCGTAATGCGCGTAGATCCTGCCCAGCTCGACGAGTTGCTCCACCCCATTTGCGACCCTGCCGAAGAAAAGAAAGTTTCGGTATTAACTAAAGGTTTGCCCGCAGGCCCTGGCGCTGCCGTTGGTAAAATTGTTTTTACTGCCGAAGATGCTGTTGCATGGCACCGTAAAGGCGAAAAAGTAATTCTGCTCCGCGAAGAAACCAACCCCGAAGATGTTGAAGGCATGCGCGCCGCCGAAGGAATACTAACAGCACGTGGCGGTATGACCTCGCACGCTGCCCTTGTGGCCCGCGGTTGGGGCAAATGTTGTATTGTTGGCGCCGGCGGCATTCATGTTAACGTTAGTGCTAAAACCGCTAAAGTTACCGGTACCGATATAGTTTTAAAAGAAGGTGATGTGGTAACCCTTAACGGAACCAAAGGAAATGTGTACCAGGGGGCATTGATATTAATGGACGCTTCTGAAAACCCACGTTTCCAGACTTTCATGAAAATGGTTGACAAGTTCCGCACCATGGGTGTGCGCACAAATGCCGATACCCCTGCCGATGCAAAAATTGCACGCGACTTTGGGGCAGAAGGCATTGGCCTCTTCCGTACCGAGCACATGTTTTATGGCGAAGGCAGCGACCAGCCATTGTTCCTTTTGCGCAAAATGATTCTCAGCAACGGCGTTGAAGAGCGCAAAGCCGCTTTAAACGAACTTTTCGCATTTGTTAAGAAAGATATCAAAGCAACTGTTCTGGCAATGGACGGACTGCCTGTAACTTTCCGCCTGCTCGACCCGCCGCTGCACGAATTTGTTCCGGTTAGTGCCGAAAAACAGGCCGAACTGGCAAAAGCATTAGGCATTAGTGCCGAAGCTGTAAAAAAACGTGGCGAAGCCCTTCACGAAAGTAACCCGATGATGGGCCACCGCGGTGTACGTCTAGGCGTTACATACCCCGAAGTTTCAGAAATGCAAATACGTGCTATCTTTGAGGCATCTGCCGAATTGAGCAAGGAAGGCAAGGATCCGCATGTAGAAATTATGGTTCCGGTTACCTGCGATGTATCGGAGTTAGATTTCACTAAAAAAATTGTTGACCGGGTTTATGCCGAGGTTTGTGCCAAAATTGGCGTAAACAAAATCGAATATAAATACGGTACAATGATTGAAATTCCACGTGCTGCATTGTTGAGCGATAAAATGGCCAGGAGCGCAGAATTCTTCTCGTTTGGCACCAACGACCTTACACAGATGACCTTTGGCTTTAGCCGCGACGATATTGGAGGTTTCCTGCACGATTACCTCGACAATAAAATGCTTGCTGCCGACCCGTTCCAGACTATTGATCAGGATGGCGTTGGCCAGCTTATTTCTATGTCGGTGCAAAAAGGCCGTGCTACACGTGCCGATTTGAAAGTGGGTATTTGTGGCGAACAGGGTGGCGATCCCGCATCGGTTGAATTCTGTTTCAAGAACGGATTAACCTATGTAAGCTGCTCTCCTTTCCGCGTGCCAATTGCCCGCCTTGCCGCAGCACAGGCTGCTATTAAAAACAAATAAAAATTACTTTCACCAAAATAAAAGCCCCGATCGGTTTCGATCGGGGCTTTTTATTTAAATAAACAGGGCATAGCCAAATATTGGGGGTTTATACAATTGATTTACGCCCCTATGAACTATTTGCATGTATAAAAAAAAGCCCGGAAAACCAGGCCTTTCATTGAGTTGGTTAAAAACTATAATTTCAGTTTTTGTTCAATTTTCATCCTCTGCTGCATGGGCATAGTCATCGACTGGGCACCGGTAAGGGCCAATGTCAGGTTCATTTCTGTATCGGTATTGGTTTTATATATAACACCGTTATCAACCTTTACAAATGTTGTACCCTCATTAACCCCTGTTCCTTCAATAAAAATATCCATACCCTGCATGTTTCCATTTCCGGTAATTTCAATCTCGCCCGTAAAACTTACTTTGTAACATTCGGTACCATCAATAATTTCGGTGCCCTTTAGGGTATAACTGGTTTTTGAAACTACCTGCATTTCGCCATTCATATTGCCCGAAACAGTATCGGTTTTTTCAATTTTCCAGGTTTGGCCAATGGTAACGCCACTTTCGGGAAATTCTACAAACAAAGCAGAATTTGCGCCGCTATTGTCGAACCCCTGCATTGCAGGCGATGCCTGGCTGTTCTCAATAGTTTCCTTTACTATTATTCCACCATTCAAATTATAAGTTGCCTGCATCGAAGGCCCAACTTGTCCGGGCATGCTTATAACCGTATCAATGCCCATAATGGATGTTTTTATTGAGATATCGCGGTTTGATGATGTAATAACCGGTTCGCCCGATTCAAGTATATTTTCGACAACAGCATCGGAAAACGAAGTGCCATAAACAACAGTTGAATAATCCTGTCCGCCCATCGACTGGGTGCTGGTAATTTCAACAGAAGCCCCGTACTCAAATTTTTGTCCTTTTTCAACTTTTATTGCCGGTTTTACGGTCTGGCCTGTCAGGCTATTATTAAGCATACTAACAGCAAGTAATGTTAACAGGAAACGAAATGCATTTTTCATGGTAAATGTTTTAGGTTATGGAAATTTTTAAATTATAAAACTCATTATTTGTTAAGCGAATATTTCTTTTTGTCGTTAGCAATAAACCATGCTGTACTATGGCCCAGTGCGGCAACCCTGGCAACTTTTTCAAAATCGACAAGAGCGGGGTTATCGGCTGTAGTATGGTAATCGGCATGTAAGCCAGAGAAGAAAAACATAAATGGTATGTTCTTATTATAAAACGGTGCATGATCGCTTCCACCGGAAAATTTGCCATCGGTAAGTATCAAGCCATGTTTATTCTTTTTGTTTAATTTCCTTATTAATGCTGTTATATCCGGCGATTCAGAGGCTCCAACCAAAAATAATGAGTCGGGATGGTTACGGCCCACCATATCGAAATTCAACATAGCCACTGTGTTCTCCAATGGAAACAGTGGGTTATTTACATACCATTGCGAACCATATAACCCTAATTCCTCGGCAGTAAAAGCAATAAATAACACACTGCGCGAAGGTTTTTTCCTGTTTTCTGAAAAGGCACGTGCTATCGACAGCATAGCAGCAGTGCCCGATGCATTGTCGTCGGCACCGTTAAAAACACTATCAATGTCAGAAGAATTTTTTATGTACCCTAAATGATCGTAATGAGCGCCGACAACAATAAGTTCGTTTTTCATTTTTGGATTTTTTCCTGGAAGAAACCCAACTACATTCCTGGCCGGCAAAGGTACCCTTAAAGTTGTGGTTTTTATTTTGGCTTGCAGGTTGCCGAAAGCAAAAGAAGCCGGAGCCAGGGTGTTATCGATACTTTTTTGTAAGGCAAGTAGAGAATCGGTACCCCCAAAAAACAGATTTATAACACTTTTCCCTGCATGTATAACCGGTATATCGTAAACTAGGCCACCCGAAAGCTTAATGGGAAGGGCATCGTCGGGAATTATTTTTGAAAGGTTTGGCCACGGAAAACCAACAGGGTTAAGCAATTTATGGTTTAAAGGATCGGTAACAATGATTACCCCAACTGCACCATGGGCAATTGCATTATCGACCTTTGATTTTACCAGGCTGTGCTTAGTGTTTCGGGCACCGTTAAAAACCGAATTTGAATCGCATTCGCCAGGTTCATGGTGCAGTATTAGAACAATTTTATCCTGGGCATCAATTGTTGAATAATCGTTGTAACCGTATTCCGGGGCTGTAATACCGTAACCTGCAAAAACAACCGGGGCATGGGCAGGCATGTTGCCCGATATTTCAAAGGGTACAAAATCGGTTTTAATCTTTAATACAAGTGTATCATCAGGCGTTATTACAGAAAATTCGTTTGTGTCGCCTAGTGAAGCCTGTACCAGGCCAATTTCCTGAAAATAGCTGCCATTAACCGTTTGCAGCCCATAACATTTAAACTGGGTAGAAATATACCAGGCAGCAGAATCGATACCCGAACCAGCTGTTTTTCTGCCCAGGAGCCCATCGGAAGCCAGGGTATAAACATGTTTTGATACTTCGCCGGGCAAAATTGGCCTTGAAGCATTTTTCTGTGCTTGCATACCCGAAACTGCAAGCAATATGCCTACAAGTAAAGAATGAAATTTTAACTGTGAAAACATGAAGATTATATTAGGCTTTAAAGTGCAAAAATTAAGAAATATGTAATTCTGCAATTTTATCTATTTTATCAGAATTTTAAAAAAAACTGTCACTGTTTTTAAAGCGACATAAAAAAAAGCTGCCCGAACAAGGCAGCTTTTCTTATTTCAGTTTATTTATCAGCCGTTAATCTTGTCAAGGGCATCCATCATTTCCTTAACTGCCGCAGCCGATTGGTGCAACAACTGCATTTCCTCATCGTTCAGTTTAAGCTCAATAATTTGCTCTACGCCCTGTTCGGCCAGTACCACCGGAACACCAACAAAAACATCTTTCAGTCCATATTCGCCTTCCAGTTTTATGCAGCAGGGCAAAAGGCGCTGCTGATCCTGTGCTATGGCTTCTGCCATTCGGGCGGCAGCTGCACCAGGGGCATACCATGCCGATGTGCCCATGAGTTTTACCAGTTCCCCACCTCCAAATTTTGTGCGTTCGATAATGGCATCGAGCTTATCTTTTGAAATAAGTTCGGTAACCGGCACCCCGCTCACAGTTGTATAGCGCGGAAGAGGCACCATGGTATCGCCATGCCCGCCCATTAAAACTGCCTGTATGTCTTTAGGCGAAACCTCAAGCTCTTGTGCCAAAAAAGCCCTGTACCTGCCTGTATCAAGCACTCCTGCCATGCCAATAACTTTTGTCCTCGGCAGGTTGGCCGACATGTACGACTGGTATGTCATAACATCAAGAGGGTTCGAAACAACAATAATAGTGGTATTGGGCGAATATTTTATAATATTCTCGGTAACCGATTTTACTATACCGGCATTTACGCTGATAAGGTCGTCGCGGCTCATGCCTGGTTTACGCGGCAAACCCGAAGTAATTACAACAACGTTTGAGTTCTTTGTTGCTTCGTAATCGTTGGTTACCCCCCTGGCCCTGGTGTTAAACCGGTTAATAGGCGCACTCTGCCATATATCGAGGGCTTTACCTTCGGCCAGGCCTTCTTTAATATCGAGCAATACCAGTTCGCTGGCTGCATCTTTTTGTGCAAGAACATCGGCGCATGTTGCACCAACATTACCTGCCCCTACAACAGTAATCTTCATACAATTAAATAGTTTATATTTACAAATCTCTTAGCAAATGCAAAACTAATAAAAAAAAACCTAACCCCCCTTTTTCAAGTACCCTGTGTTTCGGGTTTAATAAAATTTTAATATTGAGCAACCCAAAAAATTCATTTGTTCAATATCGAAAAAACTTGTTTTCTTTGTATATTATTTAAGCTAAAACAGTTTTTACATTATAATGGGAGAAATAGCTGTAAATATCGACTCTGTTAAAAAAGAACTGCCCCATGGGGTTAAGCTTATTGCTGTTTCAAAAACCAAACCACCCGAAACTATACTTGAGGCATATAAGGCCGGGCAAAAGGCCTTTGGGGAAAATAAGGCCCAGGAATTGGTTTATAAACACGAAAGCCTTCCGAAAGATATCGAATGGCACATGATAGGCCATTTACAAACCAACAAAGTTAAATACATTGCACCGTTTGTGCAGCTAATACACGCAGTTGACAGCCTAAAGTTACTGAAAGCTATAAATTCTGAAGCCATCAAAAACCACAGGGTTATCGACTGCCTTATACAGGTTAAAATTGCCCGTGAAGAAACCAAATATGGCTTGTCCTTTAACGAAGTTATTGCAATTTTAAATTCATCAGATTATGCAGGGCTAAGCAATATAAGGGTAACAGGACTGATGGGCATGGCCACCTTCACCGAAGACATCGATCAGGTGCGAAAAGAATTCAGGGAACTAAATTTGTTTTTTCATCAATTAAAGAAGGTTTACTTTGCAGATAAACCCTACTTTTCTGAAATTTCTATGGGAATGTCGGACGATTACCCAATAGCCATTGAAGAAGGAGCTACTATGGTGCGTATTGGAAGCAACATTTTTGGAAACCGTATATACATTTAACTGTTTTAAAATATGAACAAACTTGCGGTAAAATATATGGGGTTAAACCTAAAAAACCCAATAATTATAGGCAGTTCGGGGCTTACCGACTCAGCAGGCAAAATTGAAAAGCTGGCCGAAAATGGTGCCGGTGCAGTAGTGTTAAAATCGCTGTTCGAAGAACAAATAAATTACGAAGCCGGCAGCATGCTGGTAAACGGGCAATATCCAGAGGCTGAGGATTATTTGGTCAACTATCTCAAAAGCAACAACATCGATTCGTACCTGCGCTTAATTGAAGACTCGAAAATGGCAACAGATATCCCCATAATTGCCAGCATAAACTGTATGCAGGCAGGCGAATGGGTATCGTTTGCAAAAAGTGTGGTTGAAGCCGGGGCCGATGCCCTTGAACTAAATGTTTTTTTTATACCAACAGATGTAAAACAGTCGTCGGAACACTTCGAGGAGATATACTATAATATTGTTACAGCAGTGCGTGAAACCGTTAATATTCCGGTGGCTGTAAAAATAGGACAAAACTTTACCAACCTGCCGGCATTTGCCGGCAGGTTGTACAACCGGGGGGCAAAATCGGTAGTAATGTTCAACCGTTTTTATGCCCCCGATATAAATATCGACAATCTCGAATTTGCCCCGGCCGATGTACTGAGTACTTCCGAAGAAATAAGGAATAGCCTTCGCTGGGTGGGAATAGTATCGTCGGTTGTTCCACAAATCGATGTATGCGCGTCAACAGGTATCCACGATGGCAAAGCAGTTATAAAACAATTGCTGGCCGGTGCACGCACAGTGCAGCTTTGCTCATCGATATATAAAAATGGCCCCGGACACATTAAAACCATTATAAACGATATAGAGGGCTGGATGAAAAAAAACACATTTGAATCCATTAAAGATTTTAACGGACGGCTGAGCTATAAACACATACAGGATCCAACAGTGTTCGAACGCTCGCAGTTTATGAAATATTTTTCTGACAGGAAATAGCAAATAAAAACAGGTAAAGCACAATAACAATTCATAAGTGAAACTACTCGACGGCAAAGTAGCCTTGGTTACAGGGGCCAGCAGGGGCATTGGGGCAGCCACTGCCCTATTGTTTGCAAAGCATGGCGCCAAAGTTGCCATTAATTATTTTTCTGAAGCCGATAAAGGTTACACCAGCCAGGCCGCAGAACTAGTAAGCGAAATTAAACAGGCAGGAGGTTTGGCCTCAGCTTATGATGCCGATATTACCAACAGACAGCAGGTATTGGAAATGGTACAAAATATCGAAAACGAATATGGAACAATTACCACACTGGCAATAAACGCATATATACCATTCAATCCTGCGCCATTTATCGATTTAAGCTGGGAAATGCTTGAATCAAAAGTTGTTTCCGATTTAAAGGCTGTGTTTTTTGTGTCGCAGGCTGTAATTCCTGGAATGATAAAAAACCAATCGGGAAGCATAATAGCTGTTTCCAGCGGCCTTTCGCGAACCCCGACATACGATTTTGCAGCTTACAGTGCCTCCAAGTCGGCGCTAAATTCGCTGGTGCGTTCTATGGCGCTTGAACTTGGTTGCCATGGCATAAGGGTCAACACAGTAGCACCTGGTTTTACCAATACCGACGCCAACAGGCATGTGCCGGAACAAAACAGGGAACATATAGCACAAAACACTCCTTTGAGAAGAACAGCATTTCCGCTTGATATTGCAAATGCTATTTTATTTTATGCTATGGACCAATCGCAGTTTATTAGCGGTGGCTATATGCCGGTCGATGGTGGCTTAACCATGCTTTAATGATTTTCTGTTTGTTTTTAGCACTAAACACCTTGCTATTGTTAACTTAAACAGAACTGATATTCCGGGGCAGCCTATTGCCCTATGAACTGCCCATTTTCCCTGATAATGGCCCAATGTAGTGTTCTTTTAAAAATTCTTAACATTTCGTTTAGATTCTTTAACAATAGCTGTTTCGATACTTTTGTTAATCGTTGGTAATTTTGTTGTAGAAAACGAGAACAATAACAATAAAATAACTAAGGCTATGAAAAAGTTTATAAACATGGTGATAGCTTCTATAGCAGGAAGCGCACTAACCATAGGGGTATTTTACTTTACCGGCTTGGGCAAACATACTGCATTTATTACCAGCAGTGCAAATGTGCCCGCAAGTAATGTTGTATATACTGTTAATGAAAACGGGGTTGCCGAGCCATTGGAATTTACAAAGGTCTCTAAAAACGTAATGGATGCCGTAGTTCATATAAAAACATCGAGAAAAGTTTCGGCCAGGCAAGGCTATTACCCAAATACGCCAATGAGCCCTTTTAGCGACGATTTCTTTAAATTTTTCTTCGGCGAACCTGTTCAACCCCGCAGCAATCAGCGCAACGAAGAGCAAATGGTACAAACAGGCAGCGGCTCGGGTGTAATTATTAATGCCGAAGGATATATTGTAACAAACAACCATGTGGTACAAAATGCCGATGAAATAGAAGTTTCGTTATCCGACAACGAAGTATATAAAGCAAAAGTAATTGGCACCGACCCATCGACCGATTTAGCATTGCTGCAAATAAAAAAAGACGGGCTGAACTACATTCCTTTCGGAAATTCAGACCAGGTTGAAGTCGGCCAATGGGTATTGGCCGTTGGCAACCCGTTCGATCTGAATTCTACCGTAACAGCCGGCATTGTTAGTGCCAAAGGAAGAAATATTAATATTATTAACGATAAATCGGCCATTGAAGCTTTTATTCAAACCGATGCTGCCATTAACCCCGGTAACAGTGGCGGGGCACTGGTGAACCTCAGTGGCGAACTGATAGGCATAAACACAGCCATTGCCAGCCCCACCGGAGCTTATGCCGGCTATGGCTTTGCTATTCCGGCCAATATTGTAAGCAAGGTAATTACCGATATTATGAAATATGGCATGGTGCAAAGGGCCTATCTGGGGGTAATGATAAGGAATATCGATGCAAACCTGGCCACAGAAAAGAACCTTAAATTGTTCGAAGGCGCATACGTTGACAGCCTTGTGGCAAATAGTGCTGCCGGTGCTGCCGGCATTAAAAGCGGCGATATTATTACCGGCATAGATGGAAACAAAGTGAAAAAAACTGCCGATGTGCTGGAACATATTGGCAGGCGGCACCCCGGCGACAAAATAGATATTATTGTCGATCGTTCGGGCAGGGAACTTACTTTTAACGTAGTGCTTGCCGACGCCAAAGGCGACAAAAAGCTTACCGCTAAAGAAGAGCTGGACATTTTTGATATGTTGGGGGCATCCTTTGAGGATATCGACAGTAAAACTGCCCAGAAACTGGGAATCGATGGCGGGGTAAAAGTAAAAAGCCTAAAAAATGGTGTGTTAAAAAACAATACCAGCATTAAAGAAGGCTTTATAATTACAGGACTGAACAATAAGAAAATTACCTCAACAGAACAACTTAAAAAAGAATTTGAGGGGGCAAAAGGCGGGGTAATGCTTTCAGGCACTTACGAAAACTATCCGGGTGAATTGTATTTTGCTTTCGGGTTGAAATAATTCTTATAAACAAAAAGCCCTTCCGATTGTGAAGGGCTTTTTGTTTAAATTCTATTCGCTTAAGTAAACACTTAATAATTCTCTTCCCTTACCTGCATAAATGCTTTGGGGTGTAAACATGCCGGACAGTTTTCGAGGGCTTTCTCCAATTCATAAACATAGCCGCAGTTAAGGCATTTCCACCAAACCTTCCCGTCTTTCATAAACACCTTATCGTCAGAAATATTCTGAAGCAGTTTTAAATAGCGACGTTCGTGTTCAACTTCTACTTTGGCTATCATTTTAAAAGCAACAGAAATTTCGGTAAACCCTTCCTGTTTTGCCACTTCGGCAAATTTGGGGTATAAATCGCTCCATTCTTCATTTTCGCCTTCGGCAGCAGCTTTTAGGTTTTCTTTTGTTGTACCGATTTTGCCTGCAGGAAATGTTGCAGTAACTTCTACCATGCCGCCCTCAAGAAACTTAAAAAACCTTTTTGCATGTTCTTTTTCCTGGCCGGCTGTTTCCATAAATATGGCCGCAATTTGTTCGTAGCCTTCATTTTTTGCAACCTTGGCAAAAAACTCATAACGCATGCGTGCCTGCGATTCACCAGCAAAAGCCATTAATAAATTTTTCTCTGTTTGTGAGCCTTTTAGTTTTTTTTCCATCTTATATAATTTTATAAATCAATTAATCATTGTTTCTGGCTATAAATTGGCATTATTCTGGCTGGCTGGCAGTTTAACATGAAAGTTATATAAGCTCAAAAAAATCGTCTTTGCCCACACCACATACCGGACATTGCCAGCTGTCGGGCAAATCGTCGAAAGGGACAACTTCAACGGCATCGTCGTAAATATAACCGCACACCGCACATTTATATTTTCGCGCAACAGGTTTTGCGCCCATATTTTCCAGTTTGCTTTTATCGATATAAGTAGGGGCATTTTTCGGCGACAAACCTTTCTTAACTTTTCTGTAATAGTCGTAGGTCAATAACTCTTTATCGCCATCGATGATTTCGGAATTAACCAGTTCACCAATAAACATAAGGTGGGTACCGGCATCCACTGTGTCAACCACTTTAAATTCCAAATAGGCAACAGAATAATCTAAAACAATAGGCACCCCGGTATCGGCATATTTTATATTCAGGCCAGACATTTTATTGGTTTCGCGGCCACTTTTATACCCGAAACGGCCAAAGATATCGGCTGGTGCACCGGTATGCAGCACCGACACAGCAAAACTGCCTGTTCCTGAAATTAAACCACATGTATAATTGTTTTTATTGCAGCAGGTTGCAAATTTTGGTGGCTCGGCAGTAACCTGAAAAACAGTATTGGATATATACCCGCCAGGCTTTTCTTTGTTGCCAGAGCTGACAATATAAAGGCCATACGAAATTTTAAAAAGTGCTTCGTAATCTATCATAAACTTGGTATTTACTAAGTGAATAAGGGGCCAAAGAAAGCAAAAAAAAATGAAAAACAGGCCGGCTGCCCCAGAAACATTGTAACAACAGGCATTATGCACAATGTTTGTTGTGAAAAAACAATAAATATTACCTGTGGGCAAATTCTACAACTTCAAGATCTTTAATATCGGCCTTATCGATGGTTAGCCTTACCAAGGTGCGCACATGATGGAAGCCACTTTTACCGGCAGCCCCGGGATTAACATATAACAGGTTGTAATTCGTATCGTATTGGACTTTAAGAATATGCGAATGTCCTGCTATTAATAATTTTGGCGGATTTACCTTTAGTATTTCCCTTACCTGTTTTTCGTATTTGCCAGGGTATCCAACAATATGTTTAATCATAACATCGGCCTGCTCGCAAAAAAAACGGTTAACTAAAGGATAACTGCTTCGCAAGAGCTGATCGTCGATATTGCCATAAACTGCCCTAAACGGCTTAAATTCGGCCAGGGTTGCGGCAATAGCAGAGTTACCAATATCACCGGCATGCCATATTTCATCGCAAGCTTCAAAATAACCTAAAATAGTGCTATCGATATAGGAGTGTGTATCGGAAAGAATGCCAATTCGTTTCAAAAGGAAAAAATATTGTTCTGCGAATACTGAAAAAAAACAAAAATATGATTACCATTTTCATTGTCAGCCGCGCTGCCGGCGGCGAATAATTTTAGCCCTCGATTCTTCGCGCTTAAGCAACCTTTCGATGTTTTTCTGATGGGTTAGCAAAAGCAAAATCGAAACTATCATCGAAAAAATTATTAGTGATACTGCTTCGGTATGGAAAACAAATATATTAAGTATCGGAAATGCAATGCCGGCTGTCATTGAACTAAGCGAAACATATCGGGTACCAATAAACACTACCACAAAAATACCCAGGCAAATAAGGGTTACATGCGGTTGTATGGCCAACAGTAAACCAAGCAGGGTAGCAACACCTTTGCCGCCCCTAAACCCTACATAAACCGGAAAAATATGCCCCAAAACTGCCGCTGCCCCTAAAATCAACTGAAAATTTATAAAAGAAATAGTGCCAGGTATTAAGCCCCAGCTTATTCTTATCAGGCTCACAGCCAGATAACCCTTTAACACATCGCAAAGAAATACAGGCAACCCTGCTTTCCAGCCCAATACACGCACGGTATTTGTAAATCCTGCATTTCCACTGCCATGATCCCTTACGTCAACACCGTAAAAATACCTACCTATCCAAACTGATGAAGGTATTGAACCTAAAAGATACGCTACAACAATAAGCAATATCTTGAAAATCAATGATGTATCTAACACTCTCTGTTTATTTTGGCGGTTACAAAGATAAGGAAAATAATTATAATTGCAACTTGTTCGAATGCCCTTACGGGTAACTGCCCTGACGGGTTATACCCATTTTTCAGCTGCATTGAAACTAAAGTTAACCAAACCGGTTAAACCAGTAGTTTCAATTTCTGTGTTTTAAGTTGAAAATTGAAATAAAAACAGCCTGTAAAACAAATTTGAATGATTAACTTCATATTCTGCAATATACCTGTATAAGAACAGAAAACCATGGAGCCCATTTATCTGGTAGTAAATATAGTTGGTTCGTTTGCTTTTGCCATATCGGGTGCCCTTACCGCTATGAACAAGAAGTTCGATCCGTTTGGTGTTTTCATTGTGGCCTTTGCCACTGCTGTGGGCGGGGGCACCATTCGCGACATACTGGTAAGCGAAAGCTCGGTTTTCTGGCTTACCCGTCCCGAGTTTATCTATTACATATTGGCCGGTACTGTTTTTGCCATTTTCTTTAGAAAAAAATTGGGCTACCTTCGAAAAACACTGTTATTGTTCGATACACTTGGACTTGCCCTTTACACTATAATAGGTGTGGAAGTTGGCTTACGGAACAACCTTAGCGGAGTAAGCTGCGTAGCGCTGGGCACTATTACAGGCTCGTTTGGTGGTGTTCTTCGCGATATACTGGTAAACGACGAGCCGGTAATATTTAAAAAGGAAGTATATGCTACAATAAGTATTCTTGGCGGAAGCATTTATTACCTGCTTTATATGCTAAACCTTAATTACCTTTACCTGCAGCTGGTACCTGTGGTTATAATTATAGTATTTCGCCTGTTGGTTGTATATTATCATTTTTCGCTGCCATCGCTTTATGCAAGTAAAGAAGCCGGCACATCGGAAAAAGGCCGTTAAACAAGTTTGAACAATACAGGCTGTTATGGGCTGATTAATTAGTTAAATAAAACCGTTTTTAAAGATTTTTTGTGCCCAGCTGTCGGTAATGCCTTTCTCCGAGAAATGAAAATACTCATTGGAGTGCGCGTCGTAATAATACTCACATGAAAGGGTGCCAAAGTTAAGGGCAATATCTTTTATCGCACCCAGTATTAAGTTAATTTCGCCCGTTGTCATTACCGGATGTATTGAAATACGCACCCACCCGGGCTTTAGCGATAGGTCGCCATGTGTTATCTTTTCGGTAATTAAACGCGAAGCATTAACATCGACATGCAGAAGGTAATGACCGTAAGTTCCGGCACAAGAACACCCCCCACGTGTTTGTATCCCGTATTTGTCGTTAAGTAATTTCACTGCCAGGTTATAATGCAGGTTATCGATATAAAACGAAATAACCCCTAAACGTTCCCTGATATGGGGGGCTAAAATATGCAGGTTGGGTATTTTATCAAGCTCGGGCCATATCTGGTCTAGTATTTCCTGTTCGCGCAACAACATTTTCTTCACCCCCATTTGCTCTTTAAGTTTTATGGCGAGTGCCACTTTAATGGTTTGTAAAAAAGCAGGGGTCCCGCCATCTTCACGCAACTCAATGTCATCGATGTATTTATGGCCTCCCCAGGGGTTTGTCCATTCCACCGTGCCACCACCAGGGCAATCGGGTATTTTGTTTTTGTACAGGTTGCTGTTAAAAATAAGAATGCCGGTACCTCCCGGTCCACCTAAAAATTTATGCGGAGAAAAATAAATTGCATCAAGGTATTCATCGGGCATTTCCGGGTGCATATCGATTTCGATATAAGGTGCGGCCATAGCAAAATCGACAAAACAAACACCACCAAAATGGTGCATAATTGAAGCTATTTTGTGATAAGGGGTGCCTATGCCGGTTACATTTGAGTACGATGTAATGGCAGCAATTTTTACCTCGCGGTTTTTATGTTGATTAAGCAATGAAACCAGTCCTTCCAAATCCACCAACCCTTCGGGAGTTGAAGGGATAACCTCAACATTTGCAATGGTTTCGAGCCACGATGTTTGGTTTGAATGGTGTTCCATGTGGGTTACCAGTACAAGTGGCCTTTCGTCGCTGTTCATATTGAGCAGGGGTTGGTATTTTTCGTGAATCCTTAACCCAAGAATACGCTGAAATTTATTAACCACGCCGGTCATTCCGGAGTTCGAAGATATAATTACATCGTTAGGCCCGGCATTTACATGTGCTTTTATATGTTTAAGTGCCTCCTGGTAAGCAAGGGTCATACGCCTGCCAGTAATTGTGGTTCCGGTATGGGTATTGCCCACAAACGGGCCGATTACTTCAAACAATTCCTCTTCTATTGGCCTGTATAACCTGCCACTAGCTGTCCAGTCGGCATAAACTATTTTTTTTCTGCCAAATGGCCCGTCAAATTCCTGGTCGATTCCCACGATATTCTTCCGGTACACCGAAAAATAATCTTCTAACATAGCCCTCAAACACTTATGAATTAATAATTGGTTTTTATGCCTTAAATATAAGGGATAATTATATCCAAAAAGTATCAGCACTTAAACAAAAACCCTAAAAGTTATTCTTTATTTCTGTCCCACTAATCCAATGTTTTAACAGCTAAAATGAAGCAGGAAATTAACAACAAAAAAACATTGAAAAATATTGCAGTGTATTTGAAGTAGTTGTAAGTAGATATTAAGTGCATTAAAACTATGAATATCAGTAGTATTTAATTAAGATTGTCCAGCCTAATACATTTATTTCCTTCTAACTTCTTAACCTGTTATTTCTTATGGAACCAAAACTAAACAATCCTGCTCAATGGCAAAAGAATAATGTTTGCCGGTAAAAATAAGACAATACAAATCGCATCTGCCGGCCCTCACAGCAACAACCATTCTATATGCTTGTTTTAAAGCATTTTAGGTGTTTATGCTATATGTTTGTTAGATAACTGTTTCATACTTGTTATAACAAAATAACGGCGACACAATAACTACTGCCCTAACTTATCGGGCGTCTTTTTAACACCAAAGCAATGCGCGGTTTAAAATGCTTGAACCCTAACAAATTGGCATGTTGGTGTTATAATAGCCTTCTCAATAACCTGACTAATTAACAAAATCTTAAAATGAAACACCCATGACAGATTTTTAGACACACACGAGCATGATTATTGTGCACCGATGTTACTTTCGTGGTAAAAATTGAAT
>JAFGQZ010000037.1 GCA_016935435.1 Bacteroidales bacterium | reverse complement strand
GAAAATATACGGACAGGAACTTGTATTTGTTTAGCAAGGTGTTTTAAGCTTATATTAAATTACCAAAAAGAACAATAACAATTTATTAACTTAGACCTACAAATATGCGTTTTGAATAAATTAAGAAGAGCGCTTTTTTATACTGGTAGATGATTCCGATTTAGAAAGCTTAGGGGCTCACAGATTATAAAATGAATAGCCCGTGTAATCTTTAAAATGTGAGCAAGAATTGTTCAGGATGGTTATTCTTTTATGTTTTTCAGTGCGATGTAAGGTTCATTGTGCCATACCTGAAACAATGCCATTTCTTGCACTTTCATTTGGTTAATTCAACTTTTCAGCATCGAAGGTTCAAAAAAAAACAATATTTTTAATGGCTTTTTTATCACAACAGGGTGCCAATGAAATATTTTGTTATCTTTTTTTTAGCTTTTCTTGTGGGGCGGGTTAACATTTATCCTGCTATCTATCCAAAGGCCGAAACCATGTTCTTTTCAAGCCTCACCCAAAAACAAGGCCTGCCGCATAATAATATCGAATGTATTTTTAAAGACTCTGACGGCTTTATGTGGTTTGGTACCCGCTACGGGCTTTGTCGTTACGATGGGTACGATTTTACCGTTTTTCGTTCATCGGCCGATACTAACTCTATCTCGGGCGACCGCATACTTAGCATTGCAGAAGATAATGCCGGCAATATTTGGGTTGGTACATACCGTAACGGGTTAAATAAGTACAACAAAAAAACTGGCATGTTTAAACGTTATGGTTTCGACTATTCAATTAGCGACCGCATTAACCGTATTAAGGTTTTATCCGACGGTTCGGTTTGGATTTGCAGCAGCTATGGACTGGCCTGTTATGTGCCCGGGACTGATAATTTTAAGGTTTACCGTGCCAAAAGTGGCAACCCTTTAACCCTTAGTTCTAACTATATCTACGATATTATAGAAACTTCAAACGGGGCAATTTACGTCGCAAGCGAATCGCCTGAAATACACCGGTTTGATAAGATTTCTGAAGAGTTTACTGCTGTTTCATACCAGCGTTTTCCCGATTTAAAAAGCAACTACCGTAAGCGTATTGTTGAAGATGGTAATGGTGTTTTGTGGATTGCTGCCAATGTACATGGGCTTTGTGCCTATAATCCGGAAACCGGGCAATCGAAGATATTCCGCAAGGCCAATAATCAATTGTCGGGCGATGTATTAAGCGGCGACATGGCAATTGATCCCGATGGCAATTTATGGGTTTGTACCGATGGTGGCGGCATTAATATACTAAACACAAATACGCTTGAGTTTTCATATATACGCTCTGAAAACGGACAAAACGCCAAACTGTCGAGCGACCATGTATATACAGTTTACTTCGACGATAAAAATATAGCCTGGATTGGTACTTTTGGCGATGGTATAAATTACTTCGATCCGGCACGGCATAAATTCAATTCATTTCTCTTTATGCCTGGCGACCTTAGTTATTTTAGTAATAAGTCGATACTTAGTTTGTACCAGGATCATAAAAACCGTATTTGGGTTGGTACCGACGGAAACGGCCTGTATATGTTCGATAATACCGGAAAGCTGCACCGTTTTTACCATCAGCCCGACAACTACAATTCCCTTACCACTAATGTTATAACCAGCATTAACGAAGACAGTAATGGAAATATTTTAATTGGTACTTACTCGGGAGGGTTAATTTCGTTTAACCCCGAATCGGGCAAATTTACCCGTTTTAACGAAACTGGCCCGACAAACAAACTCATTAGCTCGGTTAATGTGTGGCGGATTTACCCCGACAGTCGTGAGCGCATTTGGCTGGGCATGCTGGGCACAGGGGTTGATTTGTTCGACCCGGGCGAAAAAACGTTTGTTAATTATGGGCCTAATTCCCCTAAACACGACAGAATTGGTTTTCAGAATGTTATGGCCATTCTCGAAGACAGCGACGGCGATATTTGGTTTGGCACCGAAGGCCGGGGATTTTATATTCTGAAAAGCGGCACATCGAAAATGTACCGGATTAACCCCGATTCGGTTAACAATGTAACAACTTATGGCATAATACGCTGCATTTTTCAGGATAAATTTGGCTTTATTTGGATTGGAACAGAAGGCGACGGGCTCTATAAATATGAAAAAAAGGCCAACAGGCTAACTCAATATACGGTTGCCGATGGTTTGCCTTCGAATATTATACAAAGCCTTTACGAAGATACACAGGAAAATTTGTGGCTGGGCACTGCAAACGGATTGGCAACCTACAATACCCGCTCCGGTAAAATTATGGTATTCATCGAAGACGATGGGCTCTCGGGCAACGAGTTTAACCAAAATGCCCTGATACAACTTTCCGACGGGCGTTTTATGGCAGGCACTACAAAAGGTATCGATGTTTTCTGGCCCGGTGAAATTTCCGTTAGCCAAACAGTTCCTAAAGTGGTTTTCACCAAACTCGAAATACTCAACGACGAAATTTTGCCCGGCGAAAAAGTTAACGACCGCCTTATTCTTACAAACAGCATTACCTTTACCAATAATATTACATTAACCTATAAAGAAAAAAACTTTGCCATTGAGTTTGCTGCCCTAAATTATACCCTGCCCGAAAAGTGCCAGTACCAGTATATTCTTGAAGGTTTCGACGAAACCTGGAACACAATTTCTTCGAAACGCCGGGTAGTTAGCTATTCGAACCTCGAGCCAGGAAATTATACCCTGCGCGTTAAAGCAACCAATAATGATGGTGTTTGGGGAAACAACGAAAGGGTCATGCATATTAAGGTGTTGCCCCCGTTTTATAAAACATGGTGGTTCCGTTCCTTTGTGGTTTTATTTGTGGCAGGCTTAATTTACCTACTGTATTCATACCGGCTTAACATTCACAAAAACAATTTCAGGCAAAAACAAATTGAGCAGGAACGAAAGATTATTAACCTTGAGAAGGAAAAACTCGAATCGGAACTACAGAAATTAACCTTCCATGTGTTAAACCGCAACCGGGCCCTAATCGACCAAAAAAACCGGCTCATGGGATTATCGATGAAAGCCCGCGAGGTAGTTCGTGTCGGCCTACAGGATATTATTACCAAAATCGACGAAGAACTTACCGACGACAAAGACTGGATTTATATCGAACCACAGCTCGATAAAGTTTACAACAACTTTGTAACTAAACTCAGGGAAAAACACCCCGATTTAACCCTGTCTGAAATTAAAATTGCAGCATACGTGCGTATGGATTTGAGTACCAAAGAAATATCGGAATTTATGCATAAAACAACCCGTGCCGTAGAAAACGACAGGTACCGGTTACGCAAAAAAATTGGTTTGGACACCAACGAGTCGCTACAGCAATACCTGGCAGATATTTAAATACCTCCTAAGCTGTTTTATCCTATGTTTTTAATAAAAAACCACTTCATTTAACTTTTCTTGATTGCCTGCTGCTATCTTTGTAGTTTTTGAATACCCGAAAAAATGCAGTTTATTCTAGTACTTACAGAGCATCGGATTCTTGGTTATATATTTTCGCCATACCTGGTAAAGCGCGAAGTCAATAAAGAATTTTGCGTTACTTACGACAAAATTACTATACAAAAGCTCCCGCAATATTCCGAAATTCTTTCACCCGAACAGGTGCAGCTGGTAAAATATATCGAGAATTATAACGACCAAAACCTGTTTAAACTGTTTTGCAAAAAAAAATCGACCCCGTACGATTTTGTAAATTCTCTCGACAAGGAGCTGTTCCTTGCCCATGTAAGGCCATATATCGAGCGCCAGCTGGTAAACTGTTTCGATCTGATGCAGTATAACCCGCAACCTGTTTATCACAAAATACTCCAGAACAAAATTTACGATTCCGACCGTATTGAAATTGTCGATCGCGAGAACAATACAATCTTTAATTTTGTCCGCACACCCGAGGGCATAAGGTATAAATTAACCATTGAGCACAACAGCCATATATTATCGCTTAATGGTAAAACCGGCATTGTGCTGGTAAACGAGCCCTGCTGTATTGCTATCGACAATACCTTGTTTGTTCTCAGGGATATCGACAGTAAAAAACTACTGCCTTTTTTCGACAAAGAATCGATTAGCATAAGCAAACAAACCGAAAAAAAATACTTTCAGAGCTTTGTTAAAAATGCCATCGCAAAATACAAAGTTAAGGCCGAAGGGTTTACTATAGATGAAGCCGAGTCGAAGCCCCGGGGAGTTGTTTCGCTTGAGCGTAACCTGTCGGGGCACCTGTCGCTGGTACTGAAATTTTTATACGATAACAGTGTTTTTTATGCTAACCGCCGCTCGGGAATGCGGGTAAGTTGTGTGTTCGACAGCGACAATGTTAAATTTATCCGTTCGGCCCGAGACAACGAGTTCGAAAATTCCTGTATTTCGAAATTGCTTTCTTTAGGGCTTGTAAATAAAGATGGCCCTTTTTTTGAAATTCTCAGCCGAAAAGAAAAGGCTGACTGCGCTTATGGTCCGGTTACCTGGCTAAATGCCAATAAAAACCTTTTGGTTAAAGCCGGGTTCGATGTTGCCCAGGCCAACCTCGATAAAGATTATTACCTGGGCCGTGTTGAGCTTAAACTTGAAGTATCGGAACAGGCTAACGACTGGTTCGATATTAATGCTATAGTGATTTTTGAAGAATTTAAAATTCCGTTTTCCTTCTTCAGGGATCATATTACTGGCGGACAGAGGGAATACCTGTTGCCCAATAACAAGGTAATGATTTTGCCCGAAGAATGGTTCGAATCGTACAGCGACCTGATAAAATTCTCAAAAATAGAAGGAACCAGGTTTAAACTAAACAAAAAGCATTTTTCGCTGCTAAAAACCGGCAAGCTTTCCGGCAATTTCAGGGACAACCTGAAGACCCTATTGAGCGATACAGGCGAAAAACACGAAGAAATACCCGGCGGGGTTGAGGCTGAACTACGAAGCTATCAGGCAGAAGGTTATACCTGGATGTACAGGCTTTTCCGCAATGGGTTTGGTGGCTGCCTTGCCGACGATATGGGGCTGGGAAAAACCCTACAGACCCTTACCCTGCTCATGCGGGTAACCAGCGATGCCCCTGGCGACAAACCGGCAACAAATGTAAAAACCGACATTCAGCTGAGTTTGTTCGACACCCCTGCAAGACCCTGCCACGATAGCGGGCAGAAAAAGTCGCTGATAGTGGTGCCCACATCTTTAATTCATAACTGGATTAACGAATGCCGGAAGTTTGTGCCAAGCTTGAGGGTTGGAAAATTTGCCGGACAAAACAGGGGCAGCCTCTGCCATGCCCTCTCCAAAACCGATATACTTATTACTTCTTACGGTATTCTGCGCAACGACCTGGAACAATTCTCTAAAGAAAGTTTCTTTTATGTTGTGCTCGATGAAAGCCAAACTATAAAAAACCCGGGGTCGAAAACCTATTCGGCAGTTAATGCGCTCGATGCCGACAACCGTATAGTACTTTCCGGCACCCCTATCGAGAACTCCTTGTCCGATTTGTGGGCACAGTTTAATTTTATAAACCCCGGACTACTGGGCAATCTACAGTTTTTTCAGAGCGAATTCCAATATCCCATTGAAAAACTTGACGATCCACATAAAAAAGAAAAGCTCCGCCAGTTAATAGCGCCTTTTATTTTACGCCGCACCAAAGCACAGGTAGCCCGGGAACTACCCGATCTTAGCGAGCAAATTATCGGATGCGAAATGAACGAGGCGCAGGAAACATACTACGAGCGCGAAAAATCGAAAGCCCGAAACCTTATTATGGAAAATATAAACCGATACGGGCTTAAAAAATCGTCGATGCAAATTCTTGCATCACTGATGAAGTTGAGGCAAATTGCCAACCATCCGGCATTGCTCGACAACGATTATTTGTCGGGTTCCGGAAAGTTCGATGAAATAAGGCGTATTGTTGAGAACCTGCATACCGAGGGTCATAAAGCGCTTATATTCAGCTCTTTTGTCGAGCATTTAAACCTTGTTGCCGAATGGCTTAAAAACCAAGGTGTTGGTTTTGTTATACTTACAGGCGAAACCCGCAACCGCGAAGAAGTTGTTGCCCATTTTCAGGACGATGATGCGGTGAGGTTTTTCTTGATTTCACTAAAAGCTGGTGGGGTGGGGCTAAACCTAACTGCTGCCAGCTATGTGCTTATGCTCGACCCCTGGTGGAACCCCGCAGCCGAAAAGCAGGCTATTAACCGCGCCCACCGTATCGGACAGGATAAAAATGTTATGGTTTATCGCTTTATTTCGCAAAATACCCTCGAAGAAAAAATTGTTAAACTCCAGGAACGTAAATCGGAGCTTGCCGATATTTTCGTAAACGAGAACACCTTCAGTAAGTTCACCGAGGAAGAAATACTTGAACTTTTCGATTAGTTGCGCGCCTGGCCCAATTTGTTATGTTTACCTTTTGCTTATTTGTTTTTAGGTTCAAGGTATTTTTTCTATTAGCATGACAAATTAACTTGCCTTTAATGTAAATGATTGCGTAAATTTGAATAAACAGTTGAATTATATTTTATGAAAGCATATTATAAAGTTTTTGTGAGGCCGGTTTTGTTCGCGGTATCTTTAACTATACTGATAGTTTCCTGCGAAAACGACAATGGAAGCAGTGCCCCGGAGTATAATAACCAATATCTTGTTAGTTATGAGCTGATAAATTCATATAATGCCAGCCAGGTGCAGAGTTCACTTATATTGGGCTCTATATTGTATCCCGAAATTGACACTCTGGTGGCAACATCGGTTTATGGAGCCGAAATTTACAAAATAACCTACAAAACCACTTTCAGGGGTGGCGAGATTATTGCATCCGGACTGGTTTCGGTACCCGATGCCTCAAACAGTTTTCCATTATTAAGCTTCCAGAACGGTACAAATACATGTCACTCAAATGCCCCAACCGTTAACACCACCGACAGGCTCTATACCCTGATCGGTTTTGCAGCCGGCAACGGTTATATTGTGGCAATTGCCGATTATATTGGCTTTGGCGCATCGAAACAGGTTTTGCACCCTTATCACCACCGCGAGTCGAATAACCGTGCCGTCATCGATTTGCTTCAGGCTGTGTTGGAGTTTACTTCAACAAAAAACATTCGTGCCAAAAGTAACGGGCAGCTCTTTTTAATGGGGTACAGCCAGGGTGGATGGGCAACCCTTTCGGTGCTTAATGAACTGGAAAACAATGCTCTTGATAGTATCCAGCCTGTTGCTGCTTCGTGTGGCGCCGGAGCTTACGATATGGTTGAGATGGGGCGTTATATCGTAAGCGAAACTGAATACTCAAATCCGTTTTATCTGCCGTACTTTATTCAGTCGCATATAGCCAACGGATATATGCAAGGCTCGCTTGCCACATATTTTAACGAACCTTATGCTTCTTCAATACCTTCGCTTTTCGATGGCAATAAATGTAACACCGAAATGAACAACGAATTTCCACAATCGATACCGGAATTGCTAGCCCCGAAACTTTTATCGGAATACGAAACAGCAGCCGAATTTGCTCCACTGCGGAATGAATTGCAGGAAAACAGCATTCCTGCATGGAAAGTAAAAACCCCCTTGCTTGTTTATCATAGCCGGGGCGACAAAAGTGTTCCGTTTTTCGAGTCGGAACAGCTCTATGCTAACCTGCTTGGGGCAGGTGTGCCGGCAACCGGTATAAAATACATTCCGGAAAACAATACAGAAATCGACCATGGCGATGCTGTAGTTCCTTGGGGCATTGAAACACTGGCATGGTTCAGTTCGATGAAATAATTAATATACGTAAAAGCTGTTTATTCCTGCAATGTACCGCCCGGGTTTGTCGATGTAGAATCGCCAGACTTTAGTGAGGGCTCCAGCTGTACTGCACGGTTTAAAATATCCGAAAGCTCGGCGCCTGTTTCATCAGGGGCAATTTCATCAGAATTGGTTGCAGCAGACAGGCTGTCGGGGTTTGTTTTAACACTGTCGGGGCTTGTGTTTATAGTGCTATCAATTTTTGGCTGTTCAAGAAGTTTTTTTGTGGTTTTTTCGGGTTTATGTACAGTAATAATCTCGGGTTGTTTTTTATGTAATTTCCTATCGGAGTAACGGCTAATAATTGAAATGGTTAATACCAGGGCAACGCAAAACAGCAAAGCTCCAATATATGAGAAAATTTTACCGGCACTTTTGCTCTTTGGGGTTTGGAGGTTCGATTGGTCATGCATGGCTTATAATTGTTAATCAGTTTTTTTCAATACAAAATTAAGAAGAAGCGCCACTAAAGCAACATTGCCCCGATGAATTATCGCCTTAAATTTTTCAGTTTCAGCCCCTATTCCCGATCTATCGGCACATTTTTTCCACGCAGTTTTTTTTTCTTAAAACATTTCAATTAACTTTGCAATCCACTTTCCGTTCAGGGGTGCCTTAAAAAACAGGCTGAGATCATACCCTTAGAACCTGCCCGGGTAATGCCGGTGAAGGGAGAAAGTGACAAATAATTCTTTTGTTTAACTTATTAACCACACATGTCATGGTACGGAATGTATTCGTATTTATTCTTGTTTTTTTATGTTTCCCCTTGTTTGCCCAATATTCCATTCGGGGCAATATTTCAGGCAATAACGGTTTGCCCCTGGCTGGAGCAAGCGTTATCATCGACAATTCCCAAACCGGGGTAACATCGGACTTAAATGGCTCATTCGAGATTAAAAAACTGCCTGCAGGAAGCTACAAACTTAACTTTTCTTTTATTGGGCACCTTTCGAAAACAGTTAAGGTTGAACTTAATGCCGACTATATTTGCAATATTGTACTGGATGAGTCGCCTATTATGGCCGAAGAAGTAATAGTTATGGCCACAAGGACAAACTTTTCGGCTTCGGCAAACACCATGCTTGCGAAAGACGATATTAAAAAGAACAACCTGGGCCACGATGTTCCCTTTCTAATAAGCCTTACACCTTCGGTAACAACAACTTCCGATGCCGGTGCCGGTGTCGGTTATACTGGTTTTCGCATCAGGGGCACCGATGCCAACCGTATAAATGTTATGGTAAACGGCGTTCCCTTGAACGATGCCGAGTCGCATGGGGTATTTTGGGTGAATATGCCCGATTTTGCCTCTTCAGTCGATAATATCCATATACAAAGGGGAGTTGGAACTTCAACCAATGGTGCTGCTGCTTTTGGCGCAACTATCGATATGCAGACCAGCGGCGTGGAAGAACAGGTATATACCGAGATAAGTTCATCAGCAGGTTCGTTCAATACCTTTAAGAACACCGCAAAAATTGGCTCAGGTTTGATAAACGACCATTTTTCGTTCGATATGCGCTTATCGAAAATTACATCCGATGGTTTTGTGGACAGGGCTTGGAGCGATTTGAAATCGTTTTATTTTTCCGGGGGCTATTTTTCCAAAAGCACAATTGCCAAGGCCGTAATTTTTTCGGGAAAAGAAAAAACCTACCAGTCGTGGAACGGCGTGCCAAAGGTGCGGTTGCTCGACGATTCTGCCGGCATGGCACGCTATTACAATCACGAGCTGTATTCTGCCGAAAAAACCTGCAATATGTTTGAGTCGGATTCGCGCACCTACAATTTTTATACTTATGAAAACGAAACCGATAATTACCAGCAGGATCATTACCAGTTTTTTCTGTCGCACGAGGCTGGCCCCCTAAACCTGAACGCAGCCTTGCATTACACATACGGGCGCGGCTATTACGAACAGTTTCGTAACGACGACGATTTAGCCGATTACTTGCTCCCAAACATTATTATTGGATCCGATACGCTTGCTTCAACCGATTTGGTGCGACAAAAATGGCTCGATAACGACTTTTATGGAACCACTTTCTCGGCCAATTACAACATTTCTTCTATAAAAACTACTTTTGGCGGTTCGTGGAATATTTATAACGGACGACATTTTGGAAATATTATCTGGGGCCAATACCTTGGCGAAACCGAAAAAGACTATGAATGGTACAGGAACACAGGCGTTAAAACCGATTTTAACCTGTACTCAAAAATTAAATATGTTTTTAATGCCGGCAGCCTGTTTGTTGACTTGCAGCGCAGGGAAATAACACACGAAATAAAAGGCCTCGACGACGATCAGCGAAACATAAGCCAGAAACACGATTTCGTTTTCTTTAACCCCAAAGCCGGGTTTACCCTTACACCGGGGCTTAACCAAACCATAAACTTCTTTTATGCCGTTGGACACCGCGAGCCTAACCGCAGCAACTACACCGATGCCGGCCCCGGTGACAGGCAGCCTAAACCCGAAGAGCTACACGATTTTGAACTTGGCTATAAAGTCGCCTCGTTTTGGATAACAGCCGGGGCAAATGCTTACTATATGCGTTATAACGACCAGCTGATTGTAACCGGGGAAATTAACGATGTAGGCTCGGCCATTATGGTAAATGTCGATAAAAGTTACCGTGCTGGAATTGAGTGCTATGCTGCTGCGCGCCTGTCGCAGAAGGTGCAGTGGAACATGAATGCAACCCTGAGCAGGAACAAAATTGAAAATTTTACCGAATCGGTCGATAACTGGGATACCTGGGGGCAGGAACAATTCTTCCTGGGAACCACCGACCTGGCTTTTTCACCCGAACTAATTGCCAATAGCATAATCGATTTGAGCCCAGTTAGAAACTTAACAATATCGTTTATTTCGCAATATGTTGGCAAGCAGTATATCGACAATACCGCAAGTCCCGACCGAATGCTTGAACCTTATTTTATTAACAACCTGAGACTGGTATATCGCCTTTTACCGAAATTTGCCAAAGATATTGAATGTACCCTTCTGGTAAATAACCTGTTTAACCACGAGTACGAGTCGAATGCCTGGGTTTATTCATATTTATTTGGTGGCACCCGTTACGAAATGGATGGCTACTTTCCCCAGTCTGGCATTAATTTTATGGGTGGTATTTCTGTTAAGTTTTAACCTCGGGAACAGGGTTGGAACTTATTAAGAATTAATAATGATACTAATTCGGCACCCCTGCCTGCAAATCTTTGTCGGTTGCATGGCAGGGGTTTAATTTGTACAGGGCAAATGTAAAAAATATTGAAACAGAAGCAGGATTCGCATTATATCGATAAGCCATTCGCCAAAAAAGTTTAATTTTAAACCAAAAAAACAGATAATGCAAAGGGTATTTGTGGCTTTGTTATTGATGTTGCTTTGCGGTACGGCCTGCAAAGAAGTAGAATATGTAAGTGTTATGCCGGCATGGTTGGAAGAAAAAGTAAAGTTGATGGAAACAGATTGCAGCTATTATGGCTCAAAAGCTGTCCGATACAACTGGCAAGCACAATATATTTATGAACTTAGCATACCTATTTATGCCTGTGGCTGGTGCAATATTTTCTATGCCGATGGAAACCCGGTAGCATGGACCGATTCGCTTAATATAAAGCACTACCGGGCCAACAGAAAAAACGCAAAAGTCCTCTGGTCTTTTAATGATATTGACTGCGAAAAATAAGCGGCAAAATATTCTGCCGGTTAATTGTTGATATACTTCTGCAAACTTAAGCTGTTGTATCAGGCAATATTGGTGTAAACAGCCTGTACATCTTCATCGTCTTCGATTTTATCGAGCAATTTTTCGATATCGGTAAGCTGTTCTTCGGTAAACTCAACCGGCGAATTAGGTATTCGCTGTAACGATGCCTTGGAAATATTTATTTTTAGTTTTTCGATTTCCGATTGCAGACTGCCAAAATTGGTATAGTCGCCATATACATAAACCTTGTTTTCGTTAACCTCAACCTGGTCGAGGCCGGCATCGATGAGCTGAAGCTCAAGTTCTTCGATATCTAGTCCGTCGGGCTTTTCAAATTCAAATACCGATTTGCGGGAGAACATAAACTCGAGTGAGCCATTGGGCACAATCTGCCCGCCTGTTTTATTGAAATACGATTTTACATTGGCAACCGTACGAGTAGTGTTGTCGGTGGCACATTCCACAAAAACGAGCACCCCATGCGGCCCTTTGCCTTCGTACAATACTTCAACAATAGTTTCGGCATCTTTGCCCGATGCTCGTTTAATAGCGGCATCAATGTTATCTTTGGGCATGTTTTCGGCCTTAGCGTTCTGAATGGCCGTGCGCAGTTTCGCATTCATGTCGGGGTCGGCGCCACCTTCTTTGGCTGCTACGGTTATTGCTTTTGCCAGTTTAGGGAAAACTTTCGACATTTTGTCCCAACGTTTTTCTTTTGCCGCACGGCGGTACTCAAATGCTCTGCCCATATTTTAGAATTTTTTGTTCGATATTATCAGCCGACAAAAATAAGAATACTGTTAATTGACAAAAATAAATAGTTTGTTTTTTTTCTGTTGTATTTGTACTTTTTTTTACCTGTAGGCCGAAATGAAATCTATATCGGTTTCAAAGAAAGACTCATTTCGATTGAAAAAGACCGTCTGTAATGGAAAATATGGAACATGGCAGGCATTTTCAACCTGCTTCATGTTCCATTCAACATAACAATTAATTGTATGTGTGGTTCCGATATGAAAGACTGGTTTATTCGATTTTCGAGAGGTTCCCGCCTGAACCAACAGAAATGTTTTTCATTTCGGGGGAGCCGCTATACCTTACAGAACCGGAAGCCGAGCAGTTTGCATCTAGGCTGCCGGTAACATTTACAGTTATATGTGCACCTGCCGATGCTTCTGCAATGGTATTTTCTGTTAAGAGGTTTACAGCATCGATATTGGCACCGGCAAAAGCCTTTGTCGTAAAATCTGAAGCCCCGCCCGACAATTCTGCCCTGGCCCCGGCAAAAGCTTCGCAATTCAGGGTTTTACATTTAACAAAAACATTTGCCTGTGACCCGGAATAAAGAACCAAATTAAGTTTATCCGGTTTCAGGGTATCGGAAGTACTTAAAAATGCGCCGGAACTTAATTCAATTCGTTCGGGCTGCAGGCTTGTTGTATATATTGTCCCTGTTACATTATGGTTATTGTTTTTCAGTCCGTTCAGTTTTATTGCAAGGCCATTATTTTTATCTTCAACTTTAACATTTCCCAGCAAGGTGCTGTCGCCTGAAAGCAAAAGGCTGTTTTTATTGCTGGTTACAACTTTAATATCAAGGGCGCCGGAAATAGTTAAGTTATCAAGTACCGAAATGTTTACTGTTTTTTCTGTAGTTACACCTGATAGGGTCAAAGTATCGGTAACTACGTATTGCCTTATTCTTATTATTACAATCACTGTGCCTGACAGAAGTATTAGGAGCGCTCCGAGGAGCATTTTGTTACTTGTTTTCATAATTTTTATTTTTTCTATGTTGTTTGGTTATAATATTTTTCAATATCGGCTATGGTTATGCCGGTAAGCTTCATAATCTTTACAATCCGGGGCATTTCTTCCTGTAAGAAACCTTGTTTTTTTAATTCGAGTGTGAGCTTGTAGCCATTTTCGCTAATATAATACCCCATGCCCCTTTTATTATACACTATTCCTTTTTCCTGTAAATAATTGAAAGTTCGGATTACTGTATTGGGGTTAACCTCCATACTTACTGCCATTTCCCTTACCGATGGGATACGGTCGTCTTCTTTCCATTTCTTCTGCAAAATACTTTCGCAGATATAATCGGCTATTTGCAAGTAAATAGCATTTGAACCACTAAAATCCATATTAAACCTCCCTTTCGTTAAACCTTATATAGCTAACAATGAGTAAGAACACCGGAATAATATAAAAACCTAATATTTTTAAAATTGGCAGAAGGGTGTTTTCCAGAAAATCTGTGCCGGTAAACGATGGCCCCATGGCATTCATAGAATTAAAAAATTGTTGACCAAACAAAATTAGGCTTAACACCGATTGAACCATTGATTGAAACACTGCCAATAAAAATAAGGCCAAAAGTGTTTTCAAAAAGTTATATCCCTTGAAATATACGGCCCCCAGGAAAAAATACGGATGAACAATAAAGTAAACCCCAATTATTTTCCATAACCCTGCACTGAAAAGGTTTAGTGTTGCCAGAGGCGAGCCGGTAATAACAAAAGCCAACCCCGATGCAAGGTACCAGCTTAAATAAAAAAAGCCTACCGATACAATGAGAAATATTACCGAAGTATGCAGCCAGGTACTTAATACTTTTTCGAAACCCGATGCAGGCAATGTAAGATAATGTATTGACTTTTCGGGTTTGTGCAATTCGGAGAAAGACAGACTTGTTATAATTGCGCCACCCAGAAATAAAGCGACATAGCTGAGTACAACAAACGATTCTTTATGAATTGCTTTACTGCCAATTGAGGTAAGCACAGCAATAACTATCAGGGCGCCCGAAATAGCCGCAAAAGCAGTTAACAGTGCTTTGTAGTTTAAGAGCAGGTGCCTTTTAAAGAAAAACTGAAATCGTTTCAGGTTGAATATATTGTTTTGTTCCATTGTTTACGTAATTTGAGGTTCTACTAATTATTAAAATATGGGGCAATTGCACCCGGATTGCCCACTATTGCATTAAAAAACAGTTCAAGATCGAGTACCGATTCTTCTTGTCCGGTGGCTGGCATCACAAATTTATAGCCTCCCAGGGTTTCTTCTTTGTATAAAATTTGGGCAGAATTGTCGAGATGCTTTGTTTTTCCAAAGAAAAGCTTTTGTGTTGCCATGCTTCCAGGTTGGTTAAACAGAATCTTGCCATTGTCGAGTATTATTATGTTGTCGATTAAACTTTCGAGATCCCTTGCCTGGTGTGTCGATATTAAAATACTTTTCTCATCGGTGAGCGAACGGGCAACTGTTTTACGAAACTGGCTTTTCGATGGAATATCCAAGCCATTGGTTGGTTCATCGAGCAATAACAGTTTAGTGTTTGTGGCAAGTGCAAATGAAAGCAGAAATTTCTTTTTCTGCCCGAAAGAGAGGGTATGCAGTTTTTTATTCCCCTCAACTTCAAAATCGGAGAGGTAAGCCCTGAAACCCGTTTCGCTAAACTTTGGGTAGAAAGGTGAATTCATTTTCACAAATTCGTCCATTTTAACAGAAGGCAACGCAAACTCTTCCGGAACTATAAACAAGTCCGATAAATCTGTCGGATAGCGTTTTGAAGCATTGTTCCCGAACAAGCTGCATGTTCCGCCCTGAGGGTACAATAAGCCCGACATCAGTTTTATCAGTGTGGTTTTTCCAGTCCCGTTTTTGCCAAGCAAACCATAAATATTGCCGGCACCCAGTTGCAGGCTGAGGTTGTCGAACAACCTGTAATGCCTTGAATAGCCAAATACTAAATTTTCGAGGTTAATCATATATTTAAAGATTTAGTGTACTACAAAACTAATACACTACAAATGTAGGGAGGTATTTTATAAAAACAAATATTTTTCTATTTTTTTTTCAAATTCCAATACCGCAACAAAAAAGAAATCCTGCCGGGTTCTTAATAACCCGACAGGATTAATACAAGCTTATTGGCCTGGTACAGCCCTATATTTTAACTATACGCCTGAATATTTGTTTTCCGTCGATGTTTAGCAACAAAATATATATCCCTTCGGGAATTTCACTCATATCAATCTGGTTGCTGCTGGTTTTCTCCAGTATTGTCGTGCCGAAAGAATTCAAAAGTTGAACTTTCCCTACTTTTCCGATATTGCTAACAATGCTTAACGTATGTGTAACCGGAACAGGGTAGAGGATTACTTCATTAGACAATACAAAATCTGATAAACCAGAGCCTTCTTCAACGGTAACAACAAGCTTGTCGCGCGAGGCATCGCCCTGGTTGTCTGTAACAATCAGGTAAATGGTATGGCTTCCTAATGGCAGGCTTACCGAGGCATTGTCGCCCTCTGCAATTTGTTGCGTACCTTTTGCCCATACATAAGAAGTTATTGTTCCATCGGGGTCGAAACTTTCTTTGGCATTAAGTTCAATTAAGGCCGACGAACTTCCTGCTGGCACGCCAATTGTTAAATCTGCACCAGCATTTGCAACAGGCGGTAAATTGCCTTCATAGCAGTCGCCAACTGTAAAGCTGTGCTTACAGGCTGAAGTATTTTGCTCGCCACCGCTGCTTAAATTGTAAGTAAAATAAAAATACACTGTTTGGCCGGGGTTAACATTTTGTAGTTGAAAAGGTTCATAGGGAATTGCAATATTGGCCGGAAATGCCTGAACCGGGTTTGTGCCGTAATACAACAAACAAAGCTGGTCGCCGGTGCCAATTTTTGCAGGAATAAACTTGATTGTTGTTCTTTCGGCGCCCGATACCACCTTTGCCGTATAATCGTTTGTGCAGGCATCGAAACTGCAAGCGCCACGCTTAATAGCCACAGCCAGTGTATCGGCCGATTTTGCCCCTTCGTTATCGGTAACTTCCAGAATAACATGGTAGGTGCCAACTGGCAAAACTACTTCAGCAAAATCCGAATCGGCAACCAATTGTCCGTTTAGATACCATCTATAGCTATAAATGTACCCATCGGGATCGGAGCTGCCAGACCCATCGAGCGAAACAGGTTCAGAGCCGTTATTGTCGAGGTCGGTTATTTCAATATCGCTGCCAGCATGGGCATTTGGGAGTTTATTGTCGGGGTTTGCAACAATAATTGTAAGGCTGTCCGAAGCTGTAAACCCATCGTTGTCGGTTACTATCAGCATAATACTATGTGTACCCCTGCTAAAACTAACAGTAGCTGTTGCCCCTGTTGCTATAACCACATTATTTTCAAACCATTCATACAAAACGAGTTGGCCATACGGATCGGAGCTTCCTGAACCATTCAATTCAACAATTTCAGAGTTGTCTCCATCTGTATCGAATACCAGTGTGTCGTTATCGGCTTTTGCAATTGGTAATTGGGCAATTTTTACAAGCACAGTATCGGAACCAGTTTCACCATCATTGTCTGTAACCGTTAATATAATGGTGTGCAAACCAACAGGCAGAATAGCTTCTGCTGCATTCCCCGAAGCAATTAACATTCCATCGTAGCTCCAGGAAAATGAAACGATTTCACCATCAGAATCGGAACTTAGCGATGCGTCCAATGTTATTAGTTGAACGTCGTCCCTGTCATTGTCAATAATAAGGGTGTCGTTTCCTGCATTGGCCATTGGTGCCAGGTTATCCGGATCGTGAACAACAACAGTCAGGCTGTCGGTGGCCGAAATGCCATCGTCGTCGGTTACAGTGAGCATAATAGTATATTTGCCGGTTGACAGGTTTATTGTTGGTGAAATTCCGGTTGCAATTTCCTCATTGTTTACGAGCCAGGAGTAATTTTCAATATAGCCATCGGCATCGGAGCTGCCAGAGGCATCGAGTATAAGAATGGCTATGTCGTCCCCATCGTCGTCGTCAATCCATTGATCGGTGCCTGCGCTGGCAACAGGCGGCAGATTGTCGGGATCGGTTACCGTTACAATAATTTCATCGGAAGCCGATAGAGAGTCTTCGTTTATTACTACAAGTGTTATTATATGCCTGCCAGTTTTTAGTGTTAGTTCCGGGGCAATGCCTATAGCAATTTCTTGTCCGTTTGCCAGCCACGAAAATGTGAGAGGAGAGTTGTTCGGATCGTAACTTTTCGAAGCGTCAGGTGAGAAAGTTACCAGGTCGTCGCCGTCGTCGTCGAAAAGGGTAGTGTCGGCACCGGCAACAGCAACAGGCGATGCCCCTCCGCTGGAAACAGTAACAATAACAATGTCGGTTGCCGAATTCCCATCGTTATCGGCAACAGTTAATTCAATAGTATGCACCCCACGGGGCAGAAGTATTTCGGGCATGACGCCTGTAGCAACAACAACATTGTTCCGGCTCCAGGAATAACCAGTAATTGTGCCATTAAAATCGGAACTTTCAGAACCGTCCAGTATTAAAGTTTCTGAGCCATTTTTATCTTTATCGAGAATGATAATATCGGTGCCGGCGTTGGCCATAAGTCCGTTTCCAAGAGCTACTTCGCCCTTGCCCGACCATTTCATCAGCCTTACATAATCGACCAGCATTTTTCCGGGAAGCGGGGCAGTAACCTGTGCAGGTGTGGCAGCATCGGTAAAGTTGCCGCCAACAGCCAGGTTCAAAAGCATATAAAAAGGCTCTTTAAGTGCTGCCGATGAAGCAGTAACCGGGAAAGGGCCTGTATAGAGGTCGTTTTCTATTCCTTCATCCTCTATAGTGAACCGTATGCTGGTTTCGTTCCAGTAAAGGCGATATTTTACAAAACGGTTATTCAAACCGGTTGTGGGCACATAAGGTTTGTTATAATAGGTGTCGTAGGCAATACTGGCAGCACATGTAAGGTTTTCGGCAGAACAGGCATCGGGCGAATACCAGATAAAGTTTGAGGCTGTATAATTATTGGGCGATACCCCCGGGTGCCCTTGTCGGCTTCTTTCTGCCGACGATTGGCCCATTTCCATCAAATCGATTTCGCCACACTGGGGCCAACCTGCCACAGCATGGTTTGCACCCAACAGCCAGGCTGCAGGCCAAAGTCCGGTTTCCACATCGGGGGTTTTCATACGAACTTCCAATAGTCCGTACCTTAGCGACAATTTATTTTCGGTTGTAACTTTGCCCGAAGTAAATTGGCTGTTTCCGGCCTGTTCGTGCCTTGCTTCAATTACCAGGGCTTGGTTACCGGCTTCGCCTGTAACAGGTTCTATGGCAATATTGTTTTGCTGGTAATACTGAAGTTCCTGGTTGCCCCAACCGCAACCGGCGCCTGACGAACAACCGTCGCCTGTTTCATAGTTCCAAATAGCAGTATTAAAATTATCGAAATGATCTTCCCAGATAATTTCCCTGATATCGATAAAAACTTCGTCGTTCGATGTGTTACCGCTACTGTCGGTAACCGTTAACAGTAAATAATGGCTGCCATTCGGTAAATTTATGGTGGGGTTTTTGCCGGTTGCCAGTTGTACTCCGCCTTCCGACCATACATAACTAACAATGTTGCCATAGCTGCCTGAAGCATCAAGGGTTACAGCTTCAACCCCGTTTTTATCGGTATCGGTCAAATGCATGTCGGCCCCGGCATTGGCCAGTGCCTTTCCACCGTTATAAGAAACTTCGCCTTTTCCTTTCCATTTTCTTACCTTGATATAGTCGATGTACATTTTGGCCGGCAGTGCAGCAGTAACCTGTGTGGGGGTCGCCGCGTCGGTAAAATTGCCGCCCACTGCAAGGTTTAGCAGCAGGTAAAAAGGTTGCCGGAAAGCCGATTGTCCATTCCCAATCGGAAAGGGGTTTGTGTATAAATCGTGCTCGGTGTTGTTGTCAACAACCGTCAACCTGATATTGTTTTCGTCCCAGTAAAGCCTGTAAACTATATATCTATTGCTTAGTTTATTCGTGGGTGTATATGGCTGGTTGTAATAGGTATCGTAAGCAATACTGGCGGCACATGTAGGGTTTTCGGCAGAACAGGCATCGGGCGAATGCCAGATTAGGTTGGCACCGGTGTAATTGTTGGCCGATGTACCAGGGTAACCTTGTCGCTCCCTTTCCGAGGCTTTATGCCCCATTTCCATCATATCTATCTCGCCACAGTATGGCCAGCCTGCCTTATTGTGGTTTGAGCCCAGAAGCCATGCAGCTGGCCAAAGTCCGGTTTCCACATCGGGGGTTTTCATTCTTACTTCAACTACACCATATTTTATGGCAAGTTTATTCTCGGTTGTAACTTTGCCAGAGGTAAACTCATTGCTTCCGTTAGTTTCGCGCCTGGCCTCAATAACAAGGGATTTGTTGCCATCTTCGCCTGCAATAGGTTCGATCGACAAGTTTGAAGTACTGTAAAATTGAAGTTCCTGGTTTCCGAAGCCACAGCCGCTTTCACCCTCGCAACCATTGCCGTTTACAGTATTCCAAATTGTTGTGTCGAGGGTATCGAAGTTTTCTTCCCAGATTACTTCACCAACCAGGTTTTCACCTACCTGAACGACTATTTTGTCGGTTGACGTATTGCCAAAACCATCCCTTACAGTTAAAGTTATAATGTGGCTGCCATCGGTGAGGTTTATAGTAGCAGTATCGCCGGTGGCAAGCTGCACTCCGTTGACCGACCAGCTATAACTGAGAATATTTCCATAGCTGCCCGATGCATTAAGCCTGACCGGTGCGCCGGAACTTACTTTCTGATCGGCACCGGCGTTGGCAATAATATCCTCAGCAGTAATTACCTCGCCTTTGCCATTCCATTTTCGTATTCTGATATAATCGACATATAATTTTGCCGGTAGCGGTGCAGTTACCAGTGCAGGGGTGGCTGCATCGGTAAAATTGCCCCCAACGGCAAGGTTCACCAGTAAATAAAAAGGTTTTGTAAAAGCTTGTTCATTTGAGCCGATTGGGAATGCATTCGTGTATAAATCGTATTCGAAATTGTTGTCTTCAACCGTAAACCGTATGCTTTTATCGTCCCAGTAAAGCCTGTATATAAAAAAACGGTTTTCGAAAGAAGTTGTTGAAACATAAGGCTGGTTATAGTAGGCATCGTTGGCAATACTTGCAGCGCATGTTGGGTTTTCGTTGCTGCATGCCAGAGGGGAATGCCAGATAAGGTTTGCACCAAGGTAATTATTGGCCGATGTTGCCGGAAAGCCTTGTTTTACCCTTTCAGAAGCTTTATGGCCCATTTCTACCATATCAATTTCACCACAGGCAGGCCATCCTGCCGATGGCATGTTTGTTCCAAGAAGCCACAAGGCAGGCCATAAACCAGTTTCCACTTTTGGTGCCATCATTCGTACTTCTATTGCCCCATATCGCACAGCTATTTTATTTTCGGAAGTAATTTTCCCCGATGTAAACTGGTTGCTGCCTATGGTTTCGCGTTTGGCTTCCAGTACTAATGCAAAATTGCCGGGCTCGCCGGGGATTTCCTCAACAGTAACATTATTCTCGCTATAATATTCGAGTTCCTGGTTTCCCCATCCACAGCCTGTAGGCTGTTCGCAACCATTGCCTGTTATGGCATTCCATAATGTAGTGTCGAGAGTGTTGAAATTATCCTGCCAAAGTACCTGGCCTACCTGGGCTTTAAGGGTTAAGCCAATAGCTAGTGTTGAAAACAATGTTAACAGCCGGCGAGAATGGGTTTTTATTGTCATTTTATTTTTCTGAAGTTTATTTCATTGAAGCCTTAAAGATACCCATTTCGGCCAAAGAATTTATAAAACCTACAGTATTTGGCTCATTCCTGCAAATGTCAGGTTTGTATCGCCGTGCCTATAAAATAAAAAAACCCCAAAGCCATTAGACTATTGGGGTTTTAACATAATACAAGTTAAGACAAAAAAATAATCAGCTTGCTTTCATAAATGGAACTACTACCAATGTAAAACCTGCATTTCCGGTGTGTATGTCCGAGGCAATAGTTTCCGGCTTATCTATTATTATAGGTTGGCCCCCGCTTTTGGGCGAAGGCATGGAAAATGCAATGATGTGCTCTGGTAAATCGGTTTCCGGTGCATTTTCCGGGAATTCGACATTTAAGTAACTCCCCTCTGCTTCAGTAATTTCTGCCGATGTTAGGAAGTAATCGGGGCGGGGCAGTTCGTCGAAAGTGTCAAGGCTCCGGTTGAACCCCGGCCCGCTCCACGAATTATAAACTTTTATACCCTTCTCAAGCAGGATATCGCGAATTTTGAGCCTGCTTTGTGCCAGGCAATTTCCTATGCCCACAATACTGTTGTCGGGTATGGTGTCGTATATGAACTTGCGCAGGTTGTCTTCGGTTTTAACTACAATGGTTTTCATTTCGAAATTTTTGTATTTCTCTTTGAGGAACGTCAATGCTTTAATAAATGGTTTTACAGCCATAACATGCAAATTGGTTTTTGTGCAAAATAACAATTGAAACACGGTACATGTCAATTTTTTGTTGTTTATAGTATTTGTGCCGGGGTATTTTCCTGAAATACGGGGTCGGGTTTTTATATCAGGGGCGAAATGGCCCCCCCGCTATATATTATTAAAACGAATTCACAAAAGCCAATAACGAATATTTATTGTACATTTAAAATATTTGTATTTTAAAGCAGTTTCTGAAAAGTTGCACGGTTAAGTAAACTAAATAATAACAAGCCGAAAAAAAATGAATGAGGTTTTTAGGTACATAACACCTGCTACATATTTGCTAATAGTTGCTGTTTGGCTTTACATTTTTATTTTTTATCTAAAAAAAATTAAACAAAACCAAAAGCACGACAAGTTACTTAACCTCTTATTGATTATTTTAACAATTGATGCCTTTAGGACTATATTCGAAGGTGTTTTTTTTGGTTTATGGCACAGCTCGCTGGCCGGGTTTTTTCCTATCGAAATTTTTAATGTGCTGGCTAAGCCCCAGTATGTTTTTATGCCAAAGTTAATTACATTAATAACCGGGGTGCTTATCCTCTTAATTGTATTGAACAAATGGCTTCCAACAGAACTGAAGCAAAAGAAGGCGATTAGACAATTAATTGAAGAGAAAAACTCGGAACTCATTAAGAAGAACCAGGAATTGTTAACGGCAAAAGACAAAGCAGAGGAAAGCGACAGGCTAAAAACTGAGTTCCTTCATAACCTGTCGCACGAAATAAGAACACCAATGAACGGTATTATTGGTTTTTCAGAGATGTTAAACAGCCCCGGAATCTGCAACGAAAGAAGAGATTATTATACAAAAGTTGTTCAAAACTGTAGTCATCAGCTGCTTCGGATTATTGATGATATTTTAGAGATTTCAAACCTGGAAACAAAACAAGAGAAATTGTTCGAAACCTCTTTCAATTTGAACGATTTTATAATGGAACTTTATTCTGCTGCCACTCATAAATACAAGAACAGCAAAATTGAATTTTTAGTAAAAAGTGAACTTAAAAATAATGAAAGTCTGGTTGTATTAGACAAAACAAAGCTTTCCAGAATAGTCGGCAGCCTTCTTGAAAATGCCTTCAGGTTTACATCGAACGGATTTATTGAGTTAGGTTGTTACCTTGCCGGGAAAAACCTTGTAATATATGTAAAAGACACAGGGATTGGCATTGCACCGGAAAACCACGAAATGGTTTTTAAGAGGTTTTCTCAGGAAGAAAAAGATATTTCGCATAAATATGGGGGCCTGGGCCTTGGTTTGTCGATTTCGAGAGAGAACACTATACTTATGGGTGGCGATATTACTTTAAAATCAGAGAAAGGAAAAGGATCGGTTTTTTATGTAACACTTCCATACAAACCTGCCCAATTAGACAACAATGCCTTAGCAGCAGCTTATCACAAGTCAACAGGCGATTCTTCTAAAGATAATTACACAATATTAATAGCTGAAGACGAAGAAGTAAATTTTCAATATATTGAAATTTTATTCAAACATATGCCGGCTAAAAAATATAAGCTGGTTCATGCAAAAAACGGAAAAGAAGCTGTAGATATTTGTATAGAAAACAAAAACATTGACCTGGTGCTAATGGACATAAAAATGCCTGAAATGAATGGCCATGAAGCTGCTAAGCTGATCAAACAGAGAAACCCCGGTTTACCTATAATTGCCCAAACCGCTTATACTACTACGGCTGATAAAGAAATGGCGCTTAAAAGCGGGTGCGACGCTTTTATTTCAAAGCCCATTAAACGTGATGAATTGTTTGAGTTACTTAATAAATTCATTGCTTTCGGGTAATAACAATGCTCGACAAAAAAATACAAAATAATAATGGTACATAGCATTAGGGGGGCATGTACAGCCTTAGCTTTTCGAACTTTCAGGGTATGTAACTGTTATTAAACTTAATTGGTTACATTTGCAGAAATAACCCACATAAAAACCACTACATGCAAATCGGGGAAAAACTTGTTCCAAAATATCTATTTCAGAAAGAAGCCATTACCCGAACAACTATATTTACAGGCTTTTTTGCCCTCGCCTTTATTAATTTCTATTCGCCTTTCGGTGTTGAGAAATGGTACCAGCCGCAGAACAAGTTTGAAGTTTTTTTCTATTCAAGCCTGGTAATTTTAACAGGAATGTTTTTTATAGTTTTTAGCCGTATATTGATGTACCAGGTTTCGAAAAAGAGAAATATTAATTATTTGCAGTATTCGGTTTGGATATTTTTTGAAATTCTGAGCATGGCGGCAGTTTATTCTCTATTTGCAAAATACCTGCTCGACGATCAGCGTGTGTTTTACCAAATTGCCGAAGTTACACTTAAGAACACAACTCTTGTGCTTTTACTTCCTTATACTGTATTATGGCTTTATTTTGCATATTTAGAAAAAACCCGGCAACTCGAAAAAATTGCACAGGGAGGAGTGCTAAAAATCCAATCCGATAAAATGGTGCCTTTTCATGACGAAAACGGCAAGTTAAAAATTTCGGTTATACTCGACGATATTCTATACCTCGAATCGTCGGACAACTATGTTCTGATACATTATGTTTCGAACAATAAAATATCGAAATACATTATTCGAAACACCCTTAAAAATCTCGAAACAAAGTTATTAATAATGGGTTTTGTGCGTTGCCACCGTTCATATCTTGTAAATTTTAGCAAAGTTAAAATACTAAAAAGAGAAAAAGATGGGCTGTTTCTCGAATTAAATTCCGACCCGCAATTGGTGTTGCCTGTTTCAAAAACCTATGTTTCATCCATTATCGAGTCGTTTTCCTTGGATCAGGCTTAGCATGAAAACATGGTTTTGCCTTAAGTTGTTATATATCAACCGAAAATAACTGTATTGCTCAAAAAAAACAAAACGGGACAAATGCAATATTGTCCCGTTTTTGCTTATGTGCAGGCATATTATTTATTAGCCCGCCCACTGTTAAAAGACATCTGTTAAATTATAAACTATAATTATAGCAGGTTAAGCAGTTAAGCTGTTTTCATCGAAATGAACAATTATTTTTGAGATGTTGCTCCGGCGCTCAAATATTTCCCTGCTCAGGTCGATATTTATATATATCTTACTGAAATTCAGTTGTGTGCCATCGGTAAATTCAATATCGAGTTGCGTTTTTGCCGATTTGCGGTAAATAACCGGTATTTCGCAAAGGGTAAATGCCAACGACCCTTTTTCGCAGGCAACCGAAATATTGCCATTTTTGCCAAGCGGTTCAAACATGCATTTTTCCGATACAAACTCTTCAGCTTTAAGCAATACAGGGCTGAAATGAATTTCCCCCTTTTCAATAAAAACCCCGAGCTCGCCATAGCGGGTTATAATATCTTCTTTAACCTGCCCGGTCATACCTGGTTGCTGAACTCCTGCAAAACCTGGTGTATGGGAATACGGATCGGTAGGGAAGGCGCCATATTCAACCGGCGATTTTGTAATGCCTAGTCCGGCACGCACTGCATAATAATGCCCGTGCAATGCAGCAAGGGTTTTTTTGTTGCAACCATCGGCAATGGCATTAAAATATATTTCCTGCACAGCAACCAACAATTTCGAAACCATGTGCCAGTAAATGCACCCCAGCCCTTCGTACTTAAAGAATGTGCCCGAGCGTCCGGTGAACTGTCTGTGGTTAAAGGTTTCGATAAACAAACTGCAAATTTTGTCGGTTTCCATTGCGCTAAGCCCCGAAACCTTCGAAAGGTCGGCACGCATTTCTTCGGCATTGCGGAATCGTCCGTTAAAGTGTATGTTCCCGTTGATGTCTTTTTCAACAAACCGGCGGTTGCCGCTTTCCAGTTCTTTCGAAAGAAAATCGATGCCTTTGATTTTTTCTGCGGCTACAAGGTTTTTCTCCAAAAAGCCCTTCAGTTCCCTGTCGGGATATAGCATATAGCTGTTTTGGTCTGCCCTGTACATGCTGCTTTTACGCAGAGAGTCGAGCAGATTAAGGGCTTTTTCGCCGTTGAGGTAGCCCGAACTTAGAATAGCTACTTGTCCTTCGAGCATTTCGTATAAATTTTCAACATGGCATGCCCCGTCTTCGAAACGTACCAGGTTATATGCGTTGTAAAGGCCGTCGGGGCGGAGGTTTGCTTCTATTGAATGGTCGAGGTACTCAAGGCTAAGTTTAATAAACGATTTCAGGGTATCGACAGAGATATCGGCTTTCCAACCGGTAAACCCTTCGGTGTATATTTTTTTGCGGTATTTTGCCCCTATGGAGCCCAAATCGTCAAGAATATGCTTGCGTTGCTGGTCGGTAATTTCTCCCTTCAACAAAGGTTTAAAACGTTCGAAAGAATTGTTAATGAGGTTTAGCATTTCGGCAACTTCGCCCGAGAGCTTAATAGTTTTAACCTGTGAGGCGTTGAACAAATCGAGCAGGAACGATTGCATGCGCCTCAAATAGTAAAGGGTAACCATCGACAGGCCATAGCCCACAAGTGCATTGTTGGCATCGTTCCATTCGGGGCGCTGGGTGTTCATCCAAATTCCACCGCCGGGAACAAAGTTGCTGAACTTGGCCAGAACCGACACCAGTATTTTTTCGGTAAGGTTGGCTTTATAAGGGCCATCGCCTTTAGAGGCAATAAGTTTACCGTCAGAACCTATCGTGGCAACCAGCCTGGAAACCAAATCTTCAACTTCCGGGGCATATTCAATGCTGTCCTGTGGTTTTTTAATTAAGTCGTTATAATCTTTAATTCGGTAAGGCACATTGGCATAAACAAAAATTTCTTTAGTCAGAAATTCCTCGAGCCTTCCCGGGTGGTACTTGTGCGACAGTTCAAAAAGCTTCAGAAGGTAAATAACCTGGTGATCGCCCCAGTAGCCAATATTCGACCATGGATCTTCAGGGTCGAGTATTTCCCAGTCGATTCCGTCTTTGGTTATACGATAGGGATTGTACCCGTCGGCTGTCGATGCATTAACAAATTTGGCAATAAAACTTTCGATAAATTCAGGGTAAGTCATAGAGAGGGCCTCCCAATTCTGAAAAATATCGCGCCAATTGCCCTGGTAGTATAGTTTTTTGCTTCCGTCGTCTTTTTTAATATCAATGGAGAACAGGTTCCATGGACGGCTTGGATCGCCATGCCTGCGGCTAAATGTAAGGGGAAGGTATTCACGAACCAGTCTTTCGAGGTCGGGGTCGTTGAGGCTTGCAGCCTTGAAAAGCAGTTCGGGGTAATATTCTTTTTCGCCGAGCGAGTGCAGGAATGCTTTATGCTTTTCGCAAACCTGTTTGTTCCATTTATCAATAAACAGAATAAAATCGTCTTTAAAAATCAGGTAGCCATCAGAGAAAATCCCGCCTCGCATAATATTGAACAAAACATTTGAAAAATGGCGTGTTGAGCTGAGGATATCCCCTGTATGCTGAAACCCGTCGGCTGAGGCAACAAGGGCTTTAAGGTTTTCGGTGCCCAGGGCAATGTCAGCATCAACTTCGTCCATAATTTTGTCGCTTTTCAGCTTTTTAATTAATAACGGAACATCTGACGGGCCCTGGCTTACATCGGAAACAACAATCCATTTTACGGGGGCATTATCGGTAAGCTCGAAAGATGAATTAACAAAGAATGCACCACGTTTCCCTTTTATCACTTTTTCTGACTGCACAGGAATGCCTGCTTCAAAATTTGCAATTTGATTGTTTGAAAGCAGAACCTTGCAATTTTTTAGTCCTTTTGTCCAAACTACAGAGGCTTTCAGCGATTCGCTTGGCTCAGCCCTGTCGGTAAGAATTGAGCTTAGTGTATAAATGCCCAGGTTAACGTCATCTGCCAATTCGCATTTTTTATACCCGTCAACCAGGGTGCTCATGGTTGCCTGAAGGTTGCGGTTAACGCCGTATGGCAGCAGGTTCCGTAAGCCATCGAGCAATTCAATGCTGGTATTTTTTAAGGTTTCGGTTGCCGATATTTCCGATTCTTTTACGAAACCAAACAAGTTGCTGTTTTTCCACGAGTATGTGTAACGTACCTTTAGTGAATGGTTAATTTCTTCGAAAACAATTTTATTGCCATAGATACTTTTATACAGGTTACGCTCAGTTCGATAGCTACCCGCATACTTTTCTGAGAAAGGTTCCCACAGATACGATTTTTCGTTGGTAGTAACAATAATTATGGTTTTTGGCCCTGTGGTTTCTACCGAGTCGTGAATTTTATCGTCGGTATAATACGGAAACAAAGCATTTTCGGGGTTTTTTCTGCCGCAGGTCAGCCCCCCGTTGCTCGACAAAAACATCCAGTGGTCGGAATCGCTTACTATGCTTATAAAAAAGGGCTGCATTTTGTCGTAGTTGGCAATTTTGTAATAGTTTTCCCCACCCAGTTCAATAATCTGCCCGCTTACTTCCAATTGGCTTTTGTTCAATAATGTTTCGCCAATCAATAATGGTCTGTTTTGCTTTATTTCTGTACTTTTCATGCTATATCGGAATAGTTTATTTCTATAATTCGTTTCCCGGCATTCGCAGGTGCAGCAAACTACTTATTGTTTGCTGCACCCGGAGCCTGTATATTTAAAAGATTCAGCCGGAATTACTCGTACAAATAAAAACCAGCTTCTTTATTGCCTATGCTTATTTTAAAACTGCCTGGTTCGTAAACCCGTTTATTGTTTGAGGAAACAAACATAAGGTCTTTTAGCTCTAGTTTAAATGTAACCGTTTTGGTTTCACCCGGTTCGAGATAAATTTTTGTGAACCTCTTGAGTTGTTTTACAACCGGGCATACAGAGGCATATTCATCGGTAACAAAGAGCAATACAGCTTCTTTGCCTGCAAGCTTGCCGGTATTCTTAACATCGATGGAGCAGTTTATTGTATTGCCAGATTTAACAGAGTCGCTATCCAGCTTGATATCGCCATATTCGAATGTTGTATAACTTAACCCGTAACCGAACTCGTACTGTGGCCTGTATGCCATAAACCCGAAATCGTTTTCGCGTTGGTGGTCGTACATAATTATGGAACCCGAATATCGGGGGTAGGTGTAAGGCAGTTTACCACTTGGGTTAGCATTGCCAAAAATTATGTCGGAAATGGCAATGCCACCTTCGTTGCCGGGCACATAGGCCATAACCACAGCCTGGACCAAAGGTTCGATTTTTCTTATTATGCGTGGCCTGCCCTGTGTCATAACCAGTATAACAGGTTTGCCAGTAGCGGCAAGTTTTTCAACCAGTTTTATCTGTGCATCGGGCAGTTCGAGGTCTTCGATGTTACTGGGCACTTCGGTGGCAGGTTTTTCGCCGACACAGGCAATAATAATATCGGCTTGTCGGGCGTTGTTAACTGCTTCGTCAATATTTATTTCGTTGGTATAACCGGTGCCCTGCACAAACTTAACGTTTTGGCTTCCGATTTCGGCTTTTATGGCCTGTAAAATGGTATGTTTCTGTTTATCGTTGTAGGCAGTGTCTTCACCGGCCCATGTCCTCGACCAGCCATTGTTCAGGTAATTTATAGAATTTCCGGCAACACCGGTTACCAAAACTTTTTTGTTTTTGGCCAGGGGCAAAATGTTGTTGGCGTTTTTTAGCAGGGTTATGCTTTCGCGTGCTGCCTGCAGGCTCAGCGAATCGAACTCTTTCGAGGCAAACTTGTCGTAGCTGTGTTTTTCAAACAGCATATCGTCGAAAATGCCCGATTTGTATTTTACATATAATATGCGGCGCACTGCATCATCGACACGCGATTGGGGCACCTCGCCCGATTTTACCAGATCTATAAGGTGTTCGGAGAAACTGGCATCGTAAGGTTCCATGCAAATGTCGATACCTGCCAGTACACTCATTTTAACTGCTTCGCGTTCGTTTTTTGCCACGCGGTGGTTGTTAACCAGGTTGTCGATGTCTCCCCAGTCGGTAATTACTACACCTTTAAACCCGAGTTCTTCTTTAAGCACTTTGGTAAGAAAATAATGGTCGATATGCGAAGGCGTGCCATTTAACGATGATGATGATACCATTATGGAAAGAAGCCCGCTTTTAATAGCCTCTTCGAAAGGGGGGAGCAATATTTGCCTGATATAATGTTCGGGCATCATTACAAACGAGCGGTCTTTTCCGGTAACCATAGCTCCGTAGCCTATAAAATGTTTGGCAGAGGCAATTACTTTATCGTAGGCAGCAGGGTCGTTTCCCATCATGCCTTCTATCATCGATTTGCCCATCATGGTGGTTACATAGGTATCTTCGCCAAAAGTTTCGTAAATACGGCCCCAAAGCGGGTTGCGTGCCACATCGAGGTTTGGCGAATAATTCCACGGTATGGCGCTGGCTTTCATTTCGTAAGCCGTAATCTCACCAGCGATACGGGCCAGCGAAGTATCGAAAGAGGCTGCAATATTAATCTGATGGGGGGTAAGCACCGAACCTGCGGTATAGTTTGCGCCATGAACGGCATCTATCCCATAAAGCACCGGTATTTTCAATCGGGTTTGCCCCTTTACAACATTTTGTATATAACCTATATAATAGCGCCACTCCTCTGGTGTCAGGGGGTAAGTGCCTAAGTTTTGCACCGATCCGGCGCCATGTTTTACCAGCAGGCTGTTAACTTTTGCTGTATCGAAAATAAGTGTGTCGCGAAAGGTGAAAAACGGCCCTTCGAGGAGTGCTGCTAGTCCCAGGTTGAGCATTTGCCCGGCTTTTTCTTCCAGGGTCATTAACGACATAATACTATCGACTTTTTCATATATGGCCTTGTCGGGGCCGGTGTTTTCTTTAACGCTGCAGCTCATGCCGGCAATTATCAGGCAAATTCCTGCAAGTATTAAGGCTGTTTTTTTCATCGGTAACTTTTTTTATTATTCAACATAAAAGGGAATATTGGCGGTAGCTGCATGGTTATGCCCGTCGAGTGCATACACAAAAATGCGGTAGGCGCCTTTTTCTATAGGGGACTTAAAGGATAAGGTGTTCCCAGAAACTTCTTTTAGTATCGATACAGGGCGAGACTCTTTATCGCCACCCGATTGTAAGTCGGTGCTTTCTGGCAAGAGTTCCCATAGAAACCTTATAGTATCGTTATCGTAATCGCGGGCAAAGGCTTCGGCCAACATACCAGCACCGGGGCTGGTTTTAATATTTTGAAAAGCACTATTGCCGTTCAAGCGCAACGAATCAATAGTCGGGCAACGGTTTGCAGGCCAGCTGTCATTCCAAACAAAGTGCATGGCATCGACAGTTTCTGTTTCCTCGCCATTCTCGGTGAACATGCCATACCAGGTAGGCGTGCGTTCCTGTTTTTGTTCCCATACAAAAACAAACGAGCCGATGCACTTTTGCGGATCTCCTTCAATAGCCACCCGGTACCGCTCAATAAAGGCTGCCGCCTTTTCTTTACTGGTTTGTTCAATGCTTGCGCCCCATTCGGTACGCGATACTTCCCAATGGCCGGTGGCGCCCCATTCGGTAACCATGTATGGGCCATCCCAACCGGCATCGGCAATGCGTTTTTGAAGGTTAATTATATCGCCATACATTTGTATCGAAAGAAAATCGATATCGGAGCAATGTTCTTTTATATAATCAACCTCACGCTTACGTATCCCGGCCAATGTTGTTGTTGTCGGGTGGTTTGGGTCAATTTCGTGAATCATTTTCGAAATATCGTTAACGGCATTGTAAATATTCAGGTTTTTGGCCCCGAGGTTTAGTTCATTGCCAATAGCCCAACCCAACAATGCGGGGTGATCTTTTAACCGCAGGACTTCGCCTTTAAGGTATTCGAATTGTTTTTTCACCCATGCTGTATCGTTGTAATCGTGGCCATGCCTTTCCCGGCCAACTTCGAGGCCCATGAGCACCATCAGTCCGTTTTCGTGTGCTTTGTCGAGTATGGCCATGGCATCTTCCCTGCCATTCTCGGTGCGCCATGTTCTGAAAGCATTTGCACCATGGGCGGCCAAAGCTTCAATATTTCCAAATTCCAGTCCGGCGCCTTTTATTATGAAATGCTCACCGTTTACATACAGTTTATAACCATTGTCGGTGGTTTTAACTTCAACTTTTGCAGGGGATCCGGCATAGGTTTGTTTCGTGTTAAACCCCACAGATAACAGAGTGGCTACCATAAATATAACAGCAAGTATTTTCTTCATAATGTATATATTTAGTTTAAAAAAGAAAGGAACACCTGAGCTGCTGATTTTAAGAATATCTCTTTTTGTTTTATGCTGCACAGGTGTTCCATCTATAATTTATTTTCTAGTGGCGCATGGTAAGCTGATCTTCGATTTGTTCGAGCGATTTACCTTTAGTTTCTGGTATAAATTTTAAAACGAACAGTAAACCTGCCAGACAGATAACAGCAAAAATGGCAAAGGTTGTGCCCGAGCCAAAGACGGCCAGTTCCATCGGAAAAACAGTAACTATTGTAGCGCTAACCAATGCGTTGAATGTTCCTGCAACCGATATGGCAAGGCCGCGGATACGGTTGGGGAAAATTTCAGACAACAGTGCCCAGGTAACCGGCCCGAGCGAAATGGCAAACGAAGCAATAAACAATAAAATACCAACGAGCACCAATATAGCATTCATGTTTATGCTGTTTTTCAACACCAGGTTTTTAATATCGTTGTTGTATAACTCACCGGTTTTTTCCTTAACAGCGCTAAAAAATGCTATTTCGCTGGAATAATTGATGTCTTTCATCGACTCCAGCGCAGTTGTAAGGCTGATAGTATTTTCGGGTGTCAACTTATTTTCTTTTGCAAGTTCTGCAGATATGGTCGCAACAGATTCGTCGGTAATTTTGTACTCTGCCTGGAAGAAGGCATACGACGACAGGACATAGGCAATAATTATACCGGTAAGCCCCATAACTAAAAGGGGTTTTCTGCCCAGCCTGTCAATTAAAAACATGGCCACAATTGTGAACACAAGGTTAACAAGCCCGATAATTACAGCTTGCATAAATGCAGCATCGCGGCCGCCGCCTGCAGTTTCAAAAATAATAGGGGCATAATACAAAATAGCGTTTATGGCCGAAAGTTGCTGTAGCGCAGCAATGCCAAGCCCGATAATGAGTATCCATTTCATTGCGGGCGAAAACAATTCTTTGAAGTATGCTTTTTCGCGGTTTTTATCTTTTTCGATGCTATTTTCAATTTCTTTTAATGTTGCATTGGCATAGCTGTCGCCACCAATACGCGAGAGGATTTTTTTTGCTTCATCGGCCCGGCCCCGCTGGGCAAGCCACCTGGGACTCGATGGTACCAGGAAAAGCAAAAGAAAGTAAAGAACAGCCGGAATGGCGCCAACACCAAGCATCCAGCGCCAGTTTAAATCCGGGTCGGTAATGGATTTGTTTATGAAAAAATTTGAGAAGAAAGCAACGGTAATACCTAACACAATATTGAGCTGGTTTACCGATACAAGGGTGCCCCTGTACTTTTGGGGCGCAACTTCGGCAATATACATGGGAGCAACAAGTATAGCCATACCTACGCCCAAACCTCCAATGATGCGCGAAGTAATAAAAAAGGTTAAATCGCTGGTTAGGGCCGAGCCCAGGGCGCAAAATGTGAAGAGTATTGCAGTAGCTATTAAAACAATTTTACGGCCGTATTTATCGGCAAGTATGCCGCCAATGAAATTTCCGGCAATTGAGCCTACAGTAAGGGAACTCACTGAAAAACCAAACCAGAAGGAGGCCTGATCCAAACCGAAAATCTGGCTGTAATAAGGCACTGCCCCGGCTATTACAGCACTGTCGAAACCTAATAAAAAGCCCCCTAAGGCAACTATAACCGAAAGAAGGACTACGTAAAACTTGTTAATTTTTGAATCCATTGTTTGTTAGATTAATTTATTTAGAAAAATATTTCTACTTATATTGTTGAAATTTAATTATTTATGACATAATTCTGCATAGTAAAAAATTGGACACAACTCATATAAACCGGCCCTATGTTTTTTTTTTGTTAAAAGCTGCCGCCATATACCTTCTGCTACGTAACAAATGTAAACTTGCAAATGCTATATAACAAGGGCTACCTTTCAATTTGAATACTTCAATTAAAATTATTTATTACGTTTAATTTACGTTAAGATAATGTAATTTACAAATAATCAGACTCCTATAAAATATATGGCAGTCAATTTTTTTTTCTAACCCTTTTACTAAATGAATAAAGTTTATTGAAGAAAAAAGTGAACGGTAAACAGTGAATTGTTTTGGCAGTTAATGAGAAAGTTGTTTTTGGTGCAAAGGTGTTATTTGTAAAATTCCCTTGCCCGTGGTTTAAACCCCGGGCAAGGGAATGCTTTTTTGCAAAACTCTAACCATTTGCTTTTTGCTTGCCCAAGTGTGTGGGGGGGGGTACTATTCAGTATATACATATTCTGTTAAAAAATAATATTTGTGACGTATTATTTTTTGATACTTTTAATGCCTTAAATCCATCCATATCTAATTAAGATATTACAATTGATAAATTTGAAAGTTCCAACTCCGTAAAATTAATTCAACAACACTGTTTAACCTTTTTAAATCACAGAATATGTTATTAGTTAAATCTCATTTTTTAAAAGGTATCGCATGTATGTGTATAACTTTTAATTTATTTTCACAGCCGGCACTTTCTCAAAGCACACCGGTCAACAAACTCGATTCGACCATAACCTATAATTTCTCAGCAGGAGGCGATTCGATTTTAGCTGCAAAAACTATTACCAGCTATACCCCCGATAGCCTTGTTAAAAATACAACAAGCTATATTTACGATGCAACAGCAAATTTATGGTTGTACAGAACAACTGATACAAATTATTATAACAGTTCGAAACAAAACACAAAATGTATCAACTATACATGGAACAGTGGAACATCGGCCTGGGTTCCATCCAGCAAAAGCGAAAATACCTATATCGATGGGAAAGAAATTAATGTTTATTCAAACTATAATAGCAGTTTGTCGAGTTGGGTTTATTCTGCAAGATCAATACAGGTTATTGATTATGAGTTAGGTAAACAGTTTTATATGGAGAATTATTCCTGGAACAACACTGATCAAAAATGGATAGGAACCAGAAAACAAATTACGGTTTATTCCGAATCGGGAGAAAAAGTCGGTGATACAACATATACATGGAATAGCACATCGGATAATTGGAACAACGAAATGACAATCAATACAATTATCAATGCCGACGAAAGTTATACAAATACTTATAAATGGGATGATGTTGAGTTGCAGTGGAAATTATTTAGCCAGTCGCGCTCAACTTATTACACCGATGGTACAAACCGTTTTGCTGAGGATCTTTTTTGTTTCTGGAATTCAACATCTTCGGCATGGGACAGTGTATATAAAAATGTTCGGTACGTATATGGGTTCTCTCACCAAATCGAATCGTATTTATATGTCACACACTACCCTTCAATGATTTCAGAATGGATGCAAACCGATAAATCCGATTTGTTTTTCGACGAAAACAACCGTATTGACTCCATTATGACTTTCATTTATAACACAAATAACGATTTATGGGATACTTCTTCAGTAGCAAAATTCGAGTTTAACGAAGATGGTAAATACACCTTGTTCAGGTCTAAATCGAAGTACGATGCGGATAAAAGAATCTTTATGGATGGCAGATTGATGGTTTATGAATACGACAACAATGGTAACATATTGTTAAATGAAGATTACAAATTCGACGGTGCCAACCAGAAATGGGTTGGTTCTCAAAAATCGGTATATAATCCCGGTCCTCCTCAATTTAACGAACTATTTATTTGGGACAATATTAATGATACGTGGATAGGAATATATGCATTTGATGTTTATCGCAACGATGAAGGTGATGCAAAATACAGTACACAGTTTATTTGGAATGCCGAATTGGGTGACTGGGAAAATGATTCACGGCAATTTTACTATTATTCACCCTTTGAAGCCCCGGTTTTTGAGCCTAATAAAGCACCAACAATCGATGCAATTTCAAACCAGAACTTAGGCATCGAAACCAAGACTGTTAACTTAAGCGGAATTTCAGATGGCGACAATAAAGGGCAAATCATTACCATTACAGCCAACAGCAATAACGAGTTGGTTGCAACAGCTTCTGTTAACTATTCCGATGGTGCCGGCGGGACTCTTTCCATTTCAGGGATATCACCAGGAACTGCAACCATTTCGGTGACTGTAAAAGATAATGGGGGCACAGAACAAGGCGGTATCGATAATAAAGTTATTACATTTACTATTACCGTTGCTGAAACAATTTCTGCTAAAAAAATTGCAAAAGAAGAAATTTCCGTTAAACCAAACCCGGCCAGTAATTATATTACTATCAGCACAAATAACATAAGTGTGGTTGAAATAGTATCGTTAACCGGTAATACAATTAAAACTTATTGCGGAACAAACAATTTTGATATTTCTGAACTTGCCAATGGTGTTTACATTATTAAGGTTACAACCAACGATCAAAAGGTTGGTTTAACCAGGTTTGTGAAAAATTAATTGCCAGTTTTATAGGGTACATTTGTACTAAATAACAGCATAAAAAATTTTAAAACACCCGGATAAAGAAAAAAGTAGAAAGGAAGCCTTTCAAAGGTTTCCTTTCTATCCAATGCTTACATGCTTTTCAAAGCTTACAGATTT
>JAFGQZ010000036.1 GCA_016935435.1 Bacteroidales bacterium | reverse complement strand
TCCTTTAGGGAAGCAAAGGGTGCGCACAGGCTTGACTTGCTAACTAAACGAAATTGATTTAGTATCTTTTGAAAACGCCAAAATTTAGCACTTTTTTAAGTCCGATTTTTTTTAGCCTGCTTTATAATTCGTTGAGCCCTGCGTGGTTCATTCATTTCATCTATTGACCTGTTTTTTTTAAATGATTAAGTATGAGGGTTGTGGCGCCTGTTTTCCGGTTTACATACTGAGCAGCGGCTTCGCCTGCCGAACGTAAAGAATTGTCGTTGGAAAAAAAATTATCGGCCAGCTGCTTAAAGCCGTCTTGGTTGTTTACGCTGTAAGCAGCCCCTATATTTAGCATATCCAGCGCTTCGGCAAACTTATTATATTTTGGCCCGAATACCACCGGTATGCCATAAACTGCAGCTTCGAGAATATTATGGATACCTGCCCCAAACCCACCTCCAATATATGCAAGGTGACCGTATTTGTATAGCGACGAAAGCATGCCAATATTGTCGATAATAAGCACCCGCGAATTTTTCAGGTTATCGGGTACAGCTTCGGAAAAAAGTGTGTAAGGCAACTTTATTTTTTCTTTAAGTTGTGCAATGTGGGCCTTATCAATTTCGTGAGGTGCAATAACAAGTTTAATATCGTTTGCGGCCGTTTGCATATATTCAGCCAATATTTGCTCATCGGGTTCCCATGTGCTCCCTGCCACAATTACCCTTGCTCCTTGCACAAACATTCCAGCTGCTTCAATATCTTTGCTTTGGGCGGCCAGCTGTGCCACGCGGTCGAAACGCGAATCGCCCGCAACCGAGTGGTTTAATATTCCCACAGAGCCAAGCAGTGCTGCCGACTCGTTATTCTGCACAAACAAATGGTCGAAAAAGCCCAGCATTTTTCTATACCACCTGCCATACGGCTTAAAAAACAATTGTTCTTTTCTGAAAATGCCCGATACCAGGTATAATTTTGCCCTGCTTTGTTTAAGCTGCTTTAAAAAATGGTACCAGTATTCATATTTTACAAAGAATACCTGTTCGGGGTTAACAATTTGAATAAATTTTCGGGCATTTCTTTTTGTATCGAGCGGCAGATAACAAATAAAATCGGCCCCCGTATAATTTTTGCGTATTTCGAAACCCGAAGGAGAAAAAAAGGTAAGTAGAATTTTAATATCGGGGGATTGTTGCTTTAAGGCTTCCATAATTGGCCTTCCCTGTTCAAATTCGCCAAGCGACGAAGCATGGAACCAGGCATATTGTGCCCCGGGCAAGATGCCAGCTTTTAATTTTTCAGCCCATTTTTTGCGGCCATTAACCCAAAACCTGGCCTTTTGGTTAAAAGGCGAAACCAGCAAAACAAGTAAATAATAAATTCCGATACCAATGTTGTAGGCAAGTGTCATAATCTCTTACAGTCGATTTTGTTTAAAATAGCAGGTTTGTATAAAAAACTTTGCAAGATACCACGCATTCCGAAAAATACCAATTGTGCAAATAACAGGGCATGGTTTGCATAATAAGGTTCAAGAAAATAATAAACCGCAAAAAACAATAGTGCAGCTATAACAGTAGCATTTCGCTGCTCGCGGGTTGCAGTGGTACCCAGAAAAACCCCGTCCCAAATAAATGTAAGTATGCTAACCAGGGGCATGGCAATAATCCAGCCCACATACCTGGCCGATTCCCGTATTACATTATCGTCGTTTGTAAAAATCCGAAAAATGTGTTCCCAGGCAAACATATAAACCAAAGTAAACGCAAGGGCAATTGAAAAACCCCAAACAAAAAGCAGGTGAACTGTTCTTTTTAATTTTTGTTTGTCGCCGGCACCAAAAAATTTCCCGGTAAGGGCTTCGGCTGCATTTGCAAACCCATCGGTAAAGAAAGAAAATGCAAACACCAGTTGCAGGAAAATAACATTTATTCCTAAAATAATATTGCCTTTACCGGCCGATGCAAAGTTGTACCAGGTAAGAACAAGAATTACAGCCAGGGTGCGCACAAACACATCGATATTTACCTGGAAGAAACGACGGTACCCTTTTAGTTCCAGCACTTTTATCAAAAAAATATGCTTTATGGTATTTTTGTACTTCGATAACAGAATTGCTAAAGCCAATAACAGCCCGCAATATTGTGCAATAACTGTTCCCATGGCAATGCCCCTCGCATGCATGCCAAATTTTGCAACAAAAATATAGCTCAAAAAAATATTCACGGAATTTATAAGCAAAGCAACCATCATAGGGGCGCGTGCATTTTGCATTCCAACAAACCAACCACTTAAGGCCATAAGGCAAATAGTAGCCGGGGCGTCCCATATCCGAAGGCGAAAATATTCCAGGGCAAAATTCTCAACTTCGGCCTCGCCCTGTGTTATCGAAAAAATGATCTGGCCTATGGGAGCTTGAAAAATAACCAGTAAAAGAGAACCAATTAAGGCAACAAAAAGCGACCTGCCAAGGAGCATGGACGTTTCGATGTTGTTTTTCGCCCCAAGCTGCTGGGCAGTAAGGCCAACAACCGACATGCGTATAAATGCAAAATTCCAGTATAGAAAATTAAAAATAGCGCCACCTAGTCCGATTGCACCCATTTGAGCCGTAGAACCAAAATTTCCCATAAGTGCAGTATCGACCGAACTTACCAGGGGCACAGTAATATTACTAATTATGAAAGGAAGCGCAAGCTTTAGGATTTGCCTGTTCACATGCCTGATTTTTCGGCTGCAAAAATAGTATTTCTTTATTAAGAAAATACCCAAGCAATAAATATGCCTTACAAAATTACTGCTTAACAGGCTAGGCCGGTAGTTTTTGCCCGTAAATGCCCCGCGAAATTATTTCGTTGTATTTATGGTGAACCTCCCTGAGATAATCTATTGAAATGTTTTTCGAATAAATACGAACTAGATCGAGTACTTCACTCCCATAAATGATTGCCAGGGCAGCATCGAAACTGGCATTGGGCAGGTTATTTTTTACCTGTGCAGTAACCGAACGAAAATGGCTCCAGGTAAGCTGTTTTTCAATTTTCAGGTAGTACATGTCACGGTCAGAATCTTTCAGCATCGTATCGTCGAGGGCCTCAACCCTGAAAATTTTTTTAATATGGATAATGCCGGGGGCCTCAATTTTTTTTGATTTCATGAAATGAATGCCACTGTCGCGAAAATAATGCTGAATCTCATGTAATCGTGAAAAATCCGACAGCCCGCGAATCCTAATTACCTGGTAAGTATCGTTATAAATACATACACAGCCCGGGCTTCCTTCAAATATAATGTTTGAGTTTCTTCTTACAATATGTGCCAGCCGGAGAATTTTTTCGGTCGATTCTTTTTGTGTCATTGCCAGAAAAAACGAATCGGGCACTTTATCGCTAGGTTCTGCCCCATAATAGCCCGGAAAGGGATCTTTGTTTTCCAGCACCAGGGTATGGGGTATTATTCCCTGGGTTACGGTTTGCAACTGCTCTTCTTTAATAATGCTTCCGAAAGTTTCGAGTATCATTTCTCAGGAGGTTTAGTTTGAATTAAATTTACAAAATATTGCAACAACAAACTTATAAACACCCAAAACATAATTTTTCTCTTTAATATTAGTATATTAGGGCTTAGCATTGATTATTTTATTCGAAATATGAAAAAAACCATTTTAATAGTCGATGATTTTGAGAATACCCGGAAAGTAATTGAATTTTCACTAAAAAATATTGAGCACCAATCGCTTATGGCGGGAAACGGTAAAGAAGCCCTTGCCCTGTTCGATGGCAGGGACATTGACCTGTTGATTACCGACCTTAACATGCCTTTTATGGATGGCATTGAGCTGGTAAAAAATGTAAGGCAAATACCCAAGTATATGTTTATGCCCATTATAATGCTCACAACCGAACGCAGCCCCGAGAAGCAACAAATGGCCAACGATGTAAAAGTTACCACCTGGGTACAGAAACCTTTCGATGCCCTGAGGTTTGTAAAAATTATCGAAAAATGTCTGAAGTAAAATATTACTATGGAAGAATTCAGGCAGGGATTTGTTGAAGAAGCACTACAATTGGCCGAAAAGCTCGAAACTATTCTAATTGAGCTTGAAACCCGCGATACAAGCCTTGACGACATTCAGGATATTTTCAGGATTATGCATACCCTGAAAGGCAGTTCGGCTATGTTTGCCTATAAAAACACCGAATACCTTGCCCATGCCCTCGAAGATGTTTTCAACCTTATACGCAACAATACCTTACAACTATCGCCCGAAATAATTAAACTTGTTTTTTCGGCAAATGATGTTTTTAAAGACCTATTGGCCAACAACGACAATGTCGGCAACGAACACGTAACTAACTACAACCAAATTATTGATAAAATAAAATCGATTGCCTCAGCTGTTGTTTCAATTAACAGCCAAAAGGGCACCGGCACAATGAACCAGGCTATTCCGGATAAGCCGGAAAAAACTTCAGAACGTGTATATTACATTCTTTTTAAACCCGACAGCGATGTATTGCTCAGGGGAATTACACCTATAAGTATTTTTGATGAACTTGCCAGCCTCGGACAGGTAACAAGCATACCCTGCACCGACGATGTGCCTTTGCCCGAAGACTATAATGCTTCGTTGTTTTACCTGGCATGGGACATATTTATAAAAACCAAAGCCCGTTTCGATGAACTTGAAGATTGTTTCTTGTTTTACCTCGAACACGAATATAAGATACTTGAACTACAGCCCGGCGACCCAACAGCCAATAAAGAATTTATGGCAAGCTGCCTTAGCCTGGGCAAAGGAAATTTAACCCCTAACCAGCTTATTCTAAAAATTCAACAGCTAACCGGAACCCCTGTTGAAGGAACATTAGAAAATAAGCCGTTGACCAGGAACGAAACAATAACAAAAAATGAAGAAAGAAGAAATGTATTTGAATCGATAAAGGTCGATTCATTTAAGCTTGACGAACTCATAAACCTGGTTAGCGATTTGGTTACCCTGCACTCGCGGCTCGATATTATTTCAGACGAGATTAAGCACGAAGGTCTCGATAAAAGCCTCCGGCAGTTGTCGAAACTTTCTAAACGTTTTCGCGACAATGCCCTCGAACTTCGACTTATACCAGTAAAAGTGCTTGTACTTAAGATGCAGCGGCTTATCCGCGACCTGTCGATAGAACTAAACAAAGATGTTGAATTTATCACAGAAGGCACCAATACCGAACTCGACAAAAATATCATATCAAGGCTCGAAGGCCCGCTCTTGCATATATTGCGCAATTGCCTCGATCATGGTATTGAAACCCCGGCAGAACGCATAGCATGCAACAAACCACAGAAAGGGGTAATACGGTTTATAGCTTTTTGCTCCGGTTCGAATGTTTATATTCAAATTCAGGACGATGGAAAAGGCATCGACCCCGAAGCTATAAGGCAAGCCGCAATTGAACAAGGGCTTATTAATAAAAACGAGCAGACCGGGCGCCAGGAAACCATTAACCTTTTGTTTGCCCCCGGGTTTTCTACTGCAAAAAGTATTACAAACATTTCGGGCAGAGGGGTAGGCCTCGATGTAGTTAAAAAAGAAATTACCGCAATGCGTGGCGAAATCGATATTGAATCGGAAAAAAACCTGGGCACCAGTTTTACCCTTAAGCTCCCGCTCACCCTGTCGATAATCGACACCCTTATGGTACTGGTCAATTTCACGAAAATATTAATCCCTCGCGAACATATTGTGAGCACCGAAATCGGCAAAGAAGCTGAATTAACAGAAAACATAGGTTTTAACGGGCGTGTAATACCCCTTATCAAACTAGGCGACGAATTCTCTGAAGGCCAGTGCCAGCCATCAGGGCAAATTAATGTTATTATTGCACAATACGATAAATATTATGCCCTGAAAGTCGATAAAATAATTGGCGAACACCAGGCGGTAGTAAAACCATTGGGCCATTACAACCACAACCACGGTTACTTTTCCGGGGCAAGCATTCTAGGCGATGGCAGCCTTGCTTTTATACTCGATATAAACAAAGTAATAAGCAATAAGCGAAACAGGGGTAACATTGGCAACTTCAATATCAAATAATGGAAAAACCAAAAAAAAACACATATCTATCGTTTTACCTCGGGCCAACCCTTTTCGGCGCCAACGTAAAATATATTCTGGAAGTGCTTCGCAACGAGCAAATTACCGACATTCCGCGTTCTGCCGATTTCATTAAGGGAATAATAAATTTCAGGGGTGAAATAGTTACGGTAGTCGATTTCTTCAAAAAATTGAATATGCCCGGAGGCACAGGTAAGAGCCAAAAAATAATAATAGTTTTCGAGCTCCCCGATAAAAACAAGAGCATTAAAATTGGTGTTGAAGCCGACAAGGTGCGGAAGGTATTTGAAATGCCCGACAACCAATTAAAACCGGTGCCCGAGTTTGGAAAATACTACAATCCGGAATATCTTACAGGAGTAGCTGAAACATCAGATGGTTTTGTAATGCTTTTTAATATTGAGAAAGTCTTCAGCGAAAACGAAGTGCAGATTATGAACGTAATTCAAACAAAAGAAACTAAAAAATAAAAACATGGAATCGAACAGCCTTGTGTTATTAATAGCCGCCTTTGCAGGTATTTTTATTAGTATTGCTGTAGCCCGTTTGTTGTTTAAAGCCAGTATTACTTATTGGGTAGGCATATTTTTTATAATAATGGTAAATATTACCCTGGCCTTAACGTCAATTGAGTTTTCAAAAAATGCGGCCATCGATAAAATAATCGGCCTTACTGCCCTTATTGCCAGTTCGCTGGTGCTAATGAAATTTTTCGATAACCTCATAGGCAAGTCGCTGCGGAACATGACCGAAAAAATCGATTTGGTTGCCGAAGGAAAACTGCAAACCGAAATAGACGATTCGTATTTGCACCGAAAAAGCGAAGTGGGCTATCTGGCGCGTTCGCTCAACAAAATGGTGAAAAACCTAAATCAAAGTGTCGATTTGGCAAAAATGGTAGCCCGGGGCGAATTGTACTTCAACATTGACGATTTAAACGAAAATGCCGATCTCGACAGCGCGTTGAAAGATATGGTGCTGAAATTGCGCGAAATGTCGTCAAATATTAAAATGGCAGCAGAACAAGTTGGCGTTGGCAGTAACCAACTAAGTTCAACAGCACAATTGCTGGCACAAGGGGCAAATGAACAAGCCTCGTCGGCAGAAGAAATTGCCTCAACAATGGAGCAAATGGCAGTAACCAACGAACAAAACACCGAAAATGCCAAACGCACCGACCAAATTGCCAGGGGTGTTGCCCACGACATAGAAACAGTAAACGCCTCGATAGAAAAAACATACGAGGCCATGAAAAACATTTCCGACAAAATATCGATTATAAACGACATTGCAGAAAAAACCGATATACTGGCCATTAACGCTGCCATAGAGGCAGCCCGTGCAGGCGAATACGGAAAAGGTTTTGCCGTTGTTGCCTCTGAAGTTCGCGAACTGGCAGAGCACAGCCAAAAGGCCGCCGATGAAATTGTAAAGGTATCGGAATTAAGCAAGGTACAGGTTGAGCAGTCGAAGCAACTGCTCGAAAAAGTTTATCCCGAAATTAAACGCACTTCGACCCTTGTAAACGAAATTGCCGCCGCCACGCTGGAACAAAGTAAAGGCATACACGAAGTAAACCAGGGCATACAGCAGTTATCAACAGTCATACAGCAAAACTCAGCTTCGTCGGAAGAAATGGCTGCCAGCTCGGAAGAGCTAAACTCACAGGCCGACCAGTTAAACGACAGTATGAGCTTCTTTAAAATTACGCGCAGCGAGGGCGAAAACCTATCGGAAAGCGAAATACGCATGAAAATAAGCAAACTAACCGAATTGCTTGAGTCGAAAAATATTGCAAAATACCACAAGAAATCTCCCGGTAAAACAATGCAAAAACCTCCTGAAAAAAAGAAAAAAGAAGGCTTCGACCTTAAACTCGACGACGATTTTGAAAAATATTGATATGCCGTAGTTATGATGCGGCCTTTACCACCTGCAATATTGCTTATCGGTAAATTAGGAAGAGCACCATCGGCTATTTAAAAATAATTGAGTGTATGGTGTTGGTATTGATAGTTGTTTCGGCTACCTTATCGGTAATAGGGTTTTCGATTTGAACCACAATTTGGTTATACTTGCTCCCGGTGCTATAGCACGACATGATAATTTCGGCATCTTCGAGGGTAAAAACTTTACCGTTTTTACGGTAAATTATAAGAGTTCCTTTTTCGTTTCCTGCCGATGCGCCAGGTTGTGCAACATAGCCTTCAAGAACAATTTTTTCGATGTCTTTAAAATTTGTTATCTCGGTAACATTGTTCATAAACATACCTTTTATAAAAATGTAATTGTCCATATATGTGGCCGTACCGCACTTTAACTGCCCAAAATGTTTGGCATCGATAGTGCCGCCGTCTTTAAGGTTAATCTGTACAGGAACATCAACCTGCTGCGCTGTTACGATAACTCCGGAAAATAAAAATAGTGCTGTTAGTATTGATTTCATGGTTTAAACTTTTTGGCAAGTTAGCGATTTTTTAATTTATATAAAAAACGTAAAATAGCCCGGATTATTTGTTGATCGATAGCAGTTTATCAATTGTTTCGCCATTTTCTGCCGACAGTTTCCGAAGTGTATAATCGAAAAAAAGCATTGCTGTTTTTATTTTGGCCACGGTTGTGTTTTCGGGTTTAATAAAACAATAAAATAAATCGAAACCCATTCTGGAAATATTGCTTATCGCCATTTTAACAAGCAATGTGTCGCCACGAAATGCTTCAGACAGGTATTGTATAGCGGCATCGCACATAATAAGCCCGCGGTCGCCCATTTTAAGTTCGCTCATGCCAATTTTCTCCAGGAATTGTATGCGTGCCTCGTGGGCAATACGCAAAACTGCATCGTTGGCAAGGTGCCCGCCATAGTTTATATCGCCAATACTAACGACATAGCTGGTTTCAAAGCAAATTTCTTCGGGCAGGTTTATTTTAATCCTTTCCATATTTTATAAATATCTTTTAAAGTTAAGCCATCGTGCAGGTGCAGGGCAACAATTCCTGTATCAGCAGCACCATTGACATGCATTTCGGTATCGTCGATAAAAAGGGTTTCAGAAGGATCCAGGTCACTATCGGCAAGTACATGTTCGAATATATCGCGGTTTGGTTTTCTTTTGCCTACCACATGCGAATAATATATTTTGTTGAAAAGAGAAGGAAAATCGACATCTAAATCATTTTTTAAGTGCTTGTTATACATGTTAGCATGTATCTCGTTGGTATTGCTCAAAAGGAAAATTTTGAAACAACTGGCAAAATCAATTACTATTTCAATATTCTCCAAAGGTGTATCGAGCAGCATGGCACACCATGCATCATCTATTTGCCCAATAGTTGTTCCAGGCTTAACGGCCCCCATAAGGCTTAACCTGAGTTCATCAGATGAAACAGACCCTGTTTCGTATTTTCTGAACAAATTGTTTTGTACCTGTTTCGAGAAATACCCCTTAAAATTTGGTATGCCTAAATTCTCAAAAGCATCAATAGTTCTTTGGTAATCGATATTGGTAATTACTCCGCCCCAGTCGAATATAATATTACGTATGCTGTGAAAATCAATGTTTTCGGGATGTAATAATTTCATTACTTTTATACAGTTTAAAATTAAGTGTAAATATAGCACCTGTTTGTTAAAGCAAAATTACAATGACAAAAATAGCGCTGATACTCGGATATGGGCCTAAAGATTTCAATGCAGGCCAAAGTTTCTCTGAAATAAAAACGAACACCCCTTATGGCGATACATCAGGCACAATTAGCCATGGTAAAATAAACAACAACGATATTTACGTTTTACAACGCCATGGAAACGATAAAACTATACCCTCGTTTATGGTAAATTTTAAAGCAAATATTTTTGCATTGTACGAAATAGGTTGTGAATATATTATTGCAACATCGGTTTGCGGAAGCCTCAGGGAAGAAATATGCCCTGGCGAAATTGTTATATTCGACCAGTTTATAAACCTTTCGACACACCGTGAATTAACCTTTACCGATAAACTTGATATTGAAAAGCTGAACCACTCGGCATTACACAAACCATTTTCCGATGAAATACGCGATTGTTTGATAGAATCGTGCGTTAAGCTTGGCATAACAACACATACCAAAGGCAGCGTGCTGGCTGTCGATGGCCCCAGGCAGTCAACAAGGGCCGAATCGAACCTCTACCGACAATGGGGCGCCGATGTTATAAATACAACAACTGCACCCGAAGCTATTTTGGCCCACGAATTGCAAATAAAATATGCAAGCCTTTCGTTGTGTACGTTTTACGATTCGTGGAGAACCGATATTGCACCTGCTTTAAGGGCTGAAAAACAGCAACTTATCGACTCAAACGGCAATATGCTTTTGCAGGTTATTAATACTGCAATTTCTGTTTTATGCAATAATTGATAAAATTTGTATTGCAAATTTGTTTTCAAATGCTTAATATTGCAGCCGCTTTTAAGAATTTAGAATTCTTTTCAAGCCCAAAGGTGGGTATAATATAAGTAGCCTGCATTGAAACAATAAAATATTGGTCCCATAGCTCAGCTGGTTAGAGCACCTGACTCATAATCAGGGGGTCCATGGTTCGAGCCCATGTGGGACCACTTCTAAATCAAACGGTTGCAACGATAAAAGTTGCAGCCGTTTTTTGTTTAGCATACAATTTAGCATACAACTTCCCACATATTTTCCAGACGGAATATTTTAGTTAATACCAAGTTGCATCTCTCTTAGGGTATTGTTTATGACAGGTTCTGCCATAGTTGGTTAAAAGTTCACTAAAAGTTCGGGTTGAGTTCGCATAAAGTTCGGGTACAGTTAACCCGAACCTCGCCTGTAGTCTGCTAAAAGTTGACTTGGAGTTAGCTTGAAGTTATCGTAAAGCTAAGTGATGATAAACTAAACATGAACCGGATTGCCACTTTTTTTGTTTTTGGGCTTGAAGAATTTTTTCAGGCAGGGGAAAATTTTGCTGATTTTTCTGAAAAATAGTTTTCTGAGGATTTTTTTTCTGTTCCTTTTTAGAAAGCCGGTTTCGTAAACAACTGTTTTTCCTGGCGCATCTACCCTGACTGTCCTTCCTATAACCAAGGTTAGGTCATGAACAGGCTTGTTCAACTTAACACGTATGGTTACATCCCTGTCAAGTTTGAATAATTTTTCATACTCGATCTGTTTTTCAGGCTCTTCCATGTCAGGTTTTGTATGCCTCAAAAGCGCTTGCTGGCTTGTGAAGTGACTGCGCCTATATTAATTGTTTATACGCCATCCCTGACAAGTTGGTTATGGCAAAAAAGATGATCTTTGTTATCCAAATGAATTTTAAAAAGTGTTGTTCAACACATATATTGCCAAATTCATACCGGACTACATCCCAATCTTTTTTGAAGCGGATTTCACTTGCTTGACACCTTTCATTTTTCGTTTAATCACTACGTTTTCAGTAGTAATAACATGATATGCCGGCTGAAAATCCCCTGTAACACTGTCTATGTGTATCTCAATATTTAAGGAACCAATTTTCATGAGTTTGGTTGACTGGTAACGAAAACTAAAACCTTAATATAACAAAAAAAAGGTAATAAATTACCTGCCCTTTATCATATATGTTTTGTTTACAAAAATTATTCCAAAAATCAGATTAAAGGTAATATAATTATCACATAATCAGGTAAATGATTCAATATGTGATGAATATAATTTTAATCAGGACTTTCGGGTCTGGTTCTTAATGCAGCAGGTTATTTTGAATAGTTCTTGCTTATGGTCACATTATTGGCTTTAACGATGGTTACGGATTGCACTAATACGGTTTTAAGGCTTTTTCTTACTTTTTTCAGAAGCGCAAACGAACTCTCATCCAACAGCCCGGGATGCTTTTTACTACACTTTCCTATCCATTCCGAAACGCTGTTTTCTTCCTTATTTCCATGTCGCAGCATCAGTATACTGGCAATCATCGCATCCGATTCAGTAAATTTTGACCCTTCTGTGTCTGTGTTTATAATTTCATATAACATGCCAACCATTTCGTACAGAAGTTTGTCATTTTCATGTGTGTAAAGTTCTTCCATATTTAATTGGTTTTGTTTTCTAAAGCAAAATTAACCATTCTCAGTAAACTGGCAATGTCGAACGGTTTTAATAAAAATCCGTAAAATCCTGATTTTCTGCATCTGTACCCCATCTCAGCCGATGCCCAGGCGGTTATTGCTATTACTGGCAGATATGGTTTGATTTTCTGTATCTCGTCAAATACCATAAACCCGTCCATATCGGGCAACCTTATGTCTAATAAAACAACATCCGTATCCTGGTTTTGTTTGAGCAGCTTTATCCCATTTTGTCCGGTTAACGCTGTAAAAATTTGGATGCGGGTTTCTTCAAATATCTCCTGGATAAGTGTGGCACAGGTTTGGTTGTCTTCGATAACGACCATTTTCTTATCGTTCCAGTTCACACCGTGAATTGCGAATTGATTTTCGGATGCCTTATCAGTTTTCATTGTGCCGGTAGTTAAATGGTTATGCACTGAAAAAAGGCGTGGAACCGTTCACTGTTCATGAGGCTCTGGCAAAGCCCGCACACAAGACAAACAGCCCACGCCGTACCGGCGTTTTGCCGTTCTGTTCCTGTGTGCTGAGAAAGTTGCCAGATTCCATGAACACGCTAAACGACACATACCATAACATAAAATTCCAATCCTTATTTCTGTTTACGCACGTTTCTTATCATATTGCTGATTACAGCTTATGTTTTTATTTTTGTGTTAATTACAGAACAAATATAACCATATTGGATATAAATATATAACCAATATGGATATTTTTCTTAGGAATTTTTAGTTATATATTAATCGGTTCAAAATTTTTTTAGCATTTTTATGAACCGAATAAAGGAAATTTTAAAGGAACAGGGACGATCTCAGGTGTGGTTGGCAGAAAAACTGGATATGAGTTACCTGGCAGTAACAAGATATTGTAACAATAAAAGACAGCCAAATCTTGATGTTTTAAACAAAATAGCAGAAATCTTAGGGGTTGATAACAGGGACTTGCTTGTTCCGTTAAAGGGTAATGATACAAAGTAAGATTAGGATTAATTCTCCTTTTTATTATTCAACCTCTCCCAAGCTTCATCAAACAACTTCTGGAACCGTTGTTTGTCGTTTTGCAGTTCCTCAATCCTTTTGTCTTTGTCCTCGATAAGTTTTTTATACATTTCCACATTGTCCTTCAGGGATTTCAGTTTTTCTTTTAATTCCTGGTTTTCTGTATTGACCTTATCCTGGTAAATGGTGGCCTTGTGGTTGGTCTTCATGTCCCTTCCCACCGTGCCTACATAATGCTCAATCTTTATCGGGATGTTAGCCGATTTACTGTCCCCGAACTTATATTCGATTTCTTCCACCCCCATCTGACCCAGTACATCCTGAAAAAATTCAAGCGTGGCAGGTGTCCTTCCGGCAAGGTAATTCCGGATGGTATTCTGGTTTTTTTCGATACTTCCGGCAACTTTCAGTATCAGATCTTCCTTGTTAATTTTCTTGTCCCGGATTAACTCATTGACTGATAACAACAAATCCATAATTTCAAAAATTTATTTCAATATTTTGATACAATATTTTGAATATTCATCATAAAATCTATATCTTTGAAGCCATCAAAATATTGACAAATATAATATTATTATTACAATATATCAAATTATTGAAACAATAAATTAATTATTATGGAATCCGCTGTTAAAGAAACGTCCCTTTTTAAAATCAAGCAAACCCGCAACGAAAAAATGATTAAGCGATACCACGAATTGTGGGAAGAAGGGTTCAGGCCGGGGGTAATCCTCGATAAACTGGAAGATGAATTTTACATCTCCAGGCCCCGGATTTACGGTATCCTGAATGTACGTGTCATCCAGAACCGGAAGGAAGAGAAAAAACCTGAGAAAAAAGGCTTGTTCTCCGGTATTCTCAGGAAAAGTTAAAGTAACCGGCTATGGACAACCCGTTTGAATTCATCATAGAACGGCTCAATGCCCTTGACAGGAAGATTTCCGTACTGATGGAAACCCGGAACGGTAACCAGCAGCCACCGGATGAGTTCCTGAATATAGAGGAAGTGGCCAGGTTTATCAACGAATCAAAGTCATCGGTCTATTCCAGGACTTCCAGCCGGAATATCCCATTCTATAAGCGTGGCAAAAAACTGATTTTCAAAAAAAGCGAGATACAATCCTGGCTTGAAGCGGGCAAGAAAAAGACAAGGGAGGAACTGGCCAGGGAAATATAAAAAACAAGGGAGTGACCAACGTTTGGCGACGGGCGGCCACTCCCTTTTTAGTAAAGTTTACAGGCATAGGGAAATAGCACAATCCGGGCGGAAGCCCTGGGCAACCGTCCGGGCTATTTCTTCACCTGCATTTTTTTAACCAATACAAAGATACAATGGCAATTGTAAATTATCCCATTTTAAGGTTCAAAAGTTCGTTGGAGAACTTTCTAAGCTTCACAAAGGAATACAACAGTGACAAACCCTTGAAAGAACTACTCCGGCCACAGCATATCAAAATGTTTACCCGGATACTTATCCTGCTGTCCAGGCAACTGTACGAACACAACAGGCTTTTTAAGGATACCCCTGAATTCAGGAAACTGGACACCGGACAGCCGGTAGTCCTTTACACCAACCGCAAAGCCCTGTCGTGGGTGGAAAAAGTGATCAAAATCAATGAACACAGTGCTTACCGGCATGTCAACCGGTTAATGGGAGCCGGGGTGATCACCCGAAAAGTCAGTCACGGTTCACAGATGAATTTTGAGTTGTGGATAAACCCGGAAATTTTGTTGATAACCAATTTTTCCGGTGATGAAAATAAAGCCGTGCCGGAAGGCCCGGAAAACGGAAATAAAGCGGTTTTGGAAGAAGAACGGACAAATTGCGAACCAGAATATCTTATTCCTGAAAAAGAACTTTTTAATAATTCAACTATAACTGTTAAAAAGGT
>JAFGQZ010000035.1 GCA_016935435.1 Bacteroidales bacterium | reverse complement strand
CTTAGAGAGTCGAGCCAATTTTTATAATCGGCAGTAAAATTGTTTTTTACATAATCACGAATGGCTATAACAGCAGTTCCTTTTACTTCCATATTTTTTTTGATATCAGGGTTTTAAAACAAAATGGCAAAAATATTATTATATTATTTGCAAACAAATTTTATCAAATCTTCTTTTGACAAACCTCCTATATTGCCACTACTCATAAAAAGCGCAGCAATTGGCTTTTTTGTTTGGTGAGGCTTGATAAGTTCGGCCAATTCTGCAATATTCTCAGTTACAATAAGCCCTTTTTGGGCGAATTCATCGGCAACAAATTCTTTTGATAAAGGTTCAAGTTTTTTATGTTCAACTACTTCGGTATTAAAATAAACTATGGGCAAGTCGGCCCCTTGCATTGTCCCTCTGTAGCCGGCTAAATAATCTTTAGTAAGACTGCTGAATGTATGCAGTTCAAGAAAGGCTATGAAGAACCTCTCGGGAAATTTCTCCCTTACAGCTTTAACCGTAGCTTCAACTTTTGATGGGGCATGTGCAAAGTCGAGATAGGCAACTGTATTTTCATCTTCGAACAGCAACTGTAAACGCTTTGCAGAGCCTTTAAAGCCCGAAATATATTGGTAGAACATGGAATCGTCGATTCCCAGTAAGTTACAAATTGCTTTAGCCCCTGAAATATTCTGCATATTATGTTTTCCAAATACCGAAACTTTTGTTTCAGCCCCACTTTTTGGAATTAAGTAAGTTGAACCAGATTTTTCTATATAAGGGTGAATTGAAAAAGGTATTTTTTCAATATCGCACCGTGAATTGGTTTCGGCAATTTTTATTATTTCAGGGTCGTGCTGAAAATAAATAAGTTTTCCATTATTTTCGATCAATTCAACAAACCTTGCAAATTGGCTGCAATAATTCTCAAAAGTAGGAAAAACATTTACATGGTCCCAGGCGATACCGTTTATTAACGCAATGTTTGGCCGGTACAAATGAAATTTTGGCCTTGGGTCAATGGGTGAGGTAAGGTATTCATCGCCTTCGAATACGGCTATTTTGGTGCTTTCATTGAGAGATACCATTGTATTAAAACCTTCGATTTGTGCCCCAACCATGTAATCGAACTCAATACCTGCCGACTTTAATACATGCATAACCATTGATGTTAAAGTAGTTTTTCCATGGCTTCCTGCAATAACTACCCTGGTTTTGTTTTTTGTTTGTTCGTAAAGGAATTCAGGATAAGAAAAAATTTTCAAACCTAACTTCTGTGCTTTTAATAGCTCGGGGTTGTCGGCACGTGCGTGCATTCCGAGTATTACAGCATTGAGGTTTTCATTTATTTTTTCGGGAAACCAGCCAAGTTTTTGTGGCAGCAAACCAGCTTTTTGCAATCGACTTTTTGATGGTTCAAATATTTCGTCATCGGAACCTGTTATGGTATATTTTTTCTCTAAAAGTGCCAGCGCAAGATTGTGCATGGCAGCGCCTCCGATGGCAATAAAGTGTATTTTCATACTGTTGAATCTTGTTGGCGCAAATTATAAAAGCTTTTCGTGGGGCTGAAATCTTTTTTTCAACCAATTTAATAAGTAAGAAAGGCTAAATATGTATTTCTAAAAATATGTAAATTTTACCTGCCTAATTCATAGCATCTGACTGTGATATCTGCTAAAGCAGGTTTAGAAGCACCAAAAGCCGGGGTTTGTTTACTATCAAAAAAAAAGCCGGCAACAGCCGGCTTTATTGTTTATGCTGACCCGCCAGGATTCGAACCTAGACAGGCAGAACCAAAATCTGCAGTGCTGCCATTACACCACGGGTCAATACATTTTGTTTGGGAGTGCAAATGTATTAATTTTTTTTATTTTCCAAAGGTGCAACTCTTCTTATTTCAAAATTTCGAGCTTTTGATTGGCCATTTTCAATTTTTTATTTGACATGGAATAGCCGGCATTTAAACCGTCGATGTTGGTTATATTAACTATTTCAGCTGCCTTTGGCGAAAATTGAACCGTTTGTCCTTCGGGTATGAATAAAATAAGTTTAACCAGGGGCACACGGTATGATTCATCCTCATCGACAGAGTAAAACCTGTTGAGCAGTAAAAGGGTGTCGTTTAAGTTCCAGGAATATTCAACAGGGTGATGTCTGTTAGCAGGAACCCTGCCTACTTCAAAATTGTAATACTCTATGCGCTCGGCAAGCCTGAAAAAAGGTTCGCTGGTAAATTGGACCAGTATTTCCGGTTCGTTAAGTATCTGGTTGTTTTCTTCATCGACATAAAAATCGAGGTTAAAAATACGGTAATGCTCCAGTCTTCCTGGTGAAAATCCCGAATCGTCAAGATCGATATAAAGGGTTTGCGTTTCTTCGATCTTTATTTCTTGAACCACTTCGTTGGCATACCTGAATGGCTTGTTGTTTCGTTCATTTACCAAAAGAAATATCAGTGAAATAAAGGCAATTGCCCATACAGTGGCACCAAAAACGGATAATAGCTGGTTTCTGCCGGGCATGTTAAATATCCAGCGAACAAACTTAATAAATATGGCAATAAACGGTATGGCAACAATACATACAATACAGAAAAGCATAAGAGAAATGCCCTGCCATGGCCCCAATCCGTGCCAGTGCAGGTTATCGAAAATTCCTAGCGGGGCAATGGTAATGCCGCCGAAAATAAGCGAAAAAACCAGGACAATAAAGACCAATACCAGTGATATGCCGATAATAGCCCCTGTAATTTTTAAAATTATGAGTATTATTTCGCCTACGACCCTGAAAAATTCCTTGAAGAAAGATTCAATTTTTTTCACTTCGTTAGATCGTGAGTAATTTTGAATACCCGATTTAACTTTTTTAAACTCGGTATTCACCGAATTATTAATATTATTTATATTAACAGCTTTTCCCTGCATTTCAAGTTTTTGTGCTGTAGTAATTGCCGGCGGCACAATTATCCATAAAATAACATACAGAATTATCCAAACGCCTGAGAAATGGAATAACGGAAAAAAAGCGACATTAAAAATGGTAAAAAGCACAAATATAAGACGTATCCAAACGCGATCGATTTGAAAATAACTGGCTATGCCCGATGCAACACCGGCTATTATTGAATTATCAGTATCGCGGTAGAGTCTTCGCCGGTTCTGGTACTGATTTTCGCAGTGGGCATCTGCCGTACGCTTTTCATCGGTCGTTTGATCATCCATTTCGTCTGCCGAGCCAAGCAACCCAACAATTTCATCTATATCGTCAATGTTTATTACCTTTTTTGTTTTTAATAGCTTTTCATTTAATAGTTCCGCGATGCGTGCTTCAATATCCTCTAATATTTCCTTGGCGTTTTCCGGGTTATTCCCGAATTTATATTCAAGCGAGGAGAGATAGTTTTTAAGTTTTTCGTATGCATCAAGGTCGATATCGTAAAGATTTCCACTTATGTTGGCTTTGATTGTTTCTTTCATGGCAGGAGGTTATTTAGTCGCTATTATTGAGTTTACAGCTTCGACTAGGTCGTTCCACGACATAGTGAGTTCTGAGAGGAAAGCCCTGCCGGTTTCGGTCAGTGCATAATATTTGCGCGGTGGGCCCTGGGGCGATTCTTCCCACCGGTAGCTTAACAGACCGGCATTTTTTTGCCGTGTAAGCATTGGATAAAGGGTTCCCTCAACAACAATAAGTTTCGATTTTTTTAATTCGTTAATGATATCGGAAGCATACGCATCGCTCCGCGATAAAATCGACAATATACAAAATTCAAGCACGCCCTTTCTCATCTGTGCCTGGGCATTCTCAATGTTCATTTTTTATTATTTTATTGCAAACTGGATCTATGCGATAACAATTATCCGGGCAAGTTTTAAAGTTTGTCTTTAATATTCTTTTTTACCCGTTCAAATTCTTCCTTTACATAATTCTTGATATTTTCAACCGTGGCCTGTTCACCGCGCATTTCGAGTTTTTGTGCCGTAGTATGGGCTTCAGGCATTACTATCCAGAGAATGATATAAATTAACACCCCCGAAAAGCCTGCAAACACCAGAATAATAAAAATTACCCTTAAAATTACAGGATCGATATTCCAATATGCTGCCAAGCCCGAACAAACACCCCCAATTACACGATTATCGGGGTCGCGGTACATGCGACGGTATGTTTTTCCTTCGGAACGGGCATAATTGTCCCCTTCATCATCGGAAATTACATCGGGCGAACCCAGGGTGCCTATAATAAAATCGATATCCGCAAGGGTTACTACCTGCCGTTTGGCTCCCAGCCTTTCGTTAAACAGTTCGGCAATGCGGGCCTCAATATCGTTTATCAGTTCCTGAACATCGGGTTCCTGCCTAAACTTATGTTCCAATGCCTCTATGTAACTTTTTAGTTTTGCATAAGCATCATCATCAATATTAAAAACAGTGCCTGACAGGTTTATGGTAAGTGTTTTTTTCATGGCCTGGTTTTTTGCTTTTGTTTATGTTCAATATAGCTTTATTAAAATGAAATTTCAATAACAAATATACAAACATATTTAGTACTATGCAATACATAGTAAAAAATAAATATTAGTACATGGCAAAAAAATATAGTTAAGTTTTTTTGTTAGGCAACAAACCCTAGAAAACAAAAAACCCCCTGCATAATTGCAGGGGGTTATATAGTTTACAAAGCTTATCAATATAGCCCTGTGCTGTTTTCGTTTACATATTTATTGGCTTTTTGTGCAAGTTCCGACTGGTTGTTGCGTTGAGCTACCTGTGCAATATTATGGATAATCTGAAGATTGGTAAGTATATCGTTTTCAATTGATCGGCGGTACTTAGCACTCATCGATAAGTAATAGTCGGTTGTACGCTCAAGAATTTCGAAATATTCATTTAACAGGCTGTTTGCTTTATCGAATTTATTTATCCGGAAGTATGCTTCGGCAACCGGAATAATAAAGTAATCGAAAGGTACTTTTTGGTGTGGGGTAAGTTCAACAACACGATCGAGCACTTTTTCGGCCCTTTCGTTGTCGCCTTCCTGAATAAGAGCATTTGCCAGTTGTGAAAAGCGCATCCGCATGCGAATAACGTTAAGTGTGCGTAAATGAAAGTTATCCAGATAAACATCATCTTCGTTCATCTTGCCCCACTTGAATTCGTCCATAAGCTTTGTGTAAAGGATATCTGCATCAATCCTTGATCTGTCGAAGCGCATTTCTGACCGGATAGGCACAAGCCTGTAGGCAAGACCTTCAAGCTGCAGGTAGTTGTCGAGGCCGAGCAAGCCGCTGTGGCCAGTTGAAACAAAGTATATTGGCCTTTCCCAGTTATTGCTTACAATAATGTCGAAAGCAATTAAATCGCTTTTGGTAAGCCTTCCGGAGAACCTGCCTATAAGCTGTTTTTCGATTAAGTGGGCATCTTTAGCTTTAACCGTACCATTTTCGATAACTTTTGCCGAGTCAACCGGTAAGATAAAAGAGCGGGTAGGGGTATAGTCGAATTTTTTGTTTGCCTGTGTGGCTACTTTTGAGCCAGGATGATCGCTGGCAATAAAGTCGAGAATTTGTTTAGCCGGAAACGGCTGCTGGGTTTGTTCCTGAACAAAAACAATATCGCGTGTGCCATCGCGGTATTTTTCATGCGCAAGCGAAATTGGCAATGGATCCGATTCGTATGCTTTAAGTTTCATTTGGTCGGCATACCAGTCCATGTTCAGGAGCATCAGGTTTACAATGCGCACATCGGTACGTATTCCTTCAACTTCCTGCGCATACCATAAGGGGAAAGTATCGTTGTCGCCGTTGGTAAACAATATGGCATTTGGTGCGCATGACATAAGGTAGTTATGGGCAATGTCGCGAGCGGTATAACGGCCCGATCGGTCGTGGTCGTCCCAGTTTTCTTTCGCCATAATACCCGGCACCAATAATAGGCACAAAACAGAAGTGGCTACACTGGCAGGAACATTTTTCATAAACCTGCCTGCCATGTCAATAATTGCCAGCACACCCAGCCCAATCCATATTGCATAAGCATAAAATGAGCCGGCATAAGCATAATCGCGCTCACGGGGCTGATAAGGGTATTGGTTAAGGTAAACCACAATGGCGATGCCTGTAAGCACAAAAAGCATCAGCACTACCCAGGCATCTTTTTTATATCGGCTAAAATGGTAAATTAGTCCTATTATTCCCAAAACAAAGGGCAGTCCGTAATAAACATTTCTGGAGGGGTGGTTTTTTATTTCCGGGGGCATGTTTTGTCCATCGCCTTCTTTAAACTGGTCGATAAATTTAATACCGCTTATCCAGTTGCCGTATAATATGCCTCCATGTCCTTGTTCATCGTTCTGGCGCCCGACAAAATTCCACCAAAAATAGCGCAAATACATGTGGTTCAACTGGTAAGTGAAAAAATACCTCATGTTATGGAACATATTTGGTTTATTTTTGGGGTTGCCCCTGTCGTACAGCACTTTTCCGGTTTGGTCGGTAACCAGGCTGCCCTTTTCATCACGCCTGGGGTGGTACAAATCTTTTTCTTTAATGTTGCCCCATTGCAAATAGGCATTTACATGCTGATCTTCACTGCTCCACATACGTGGCAGGAGACCGTTATATTGTGGATCGTAGATATATTCGGTTTTTCGGTTGGTTACCTCGTATTTGTCGCCAACAAGGGTATAATACTTTTTACCATCCTTAAAGCTTTTTACAGGGGCATTAAAGTAGTGCCCTGTAACTAAAGGACGATCGCCATATTGTTCGCGGTTGAGGTACGATTGCAGTTTAAAAATTGTTTCAGGGCTGTTTTCGTCCATTGGAGGATTGGCAAGCGAGCGGATTACTATGGCTGCATAAGACGAATATCCGATAACAATAACCGTTACAATGGCCAGGGCCGTATTGAGCACTGTTTGCGATTTTTTATAAGTGGCATATAAAGCCCATGAAAGGCCGGCAAACAGCAAAACTATATATACCAGCACACCTCCGTTCATTGGAAAGTTAAAACTGTTCACAAACAAAAGTTCGAATATTGATGCGAGCCAAATGACACCGGGAATAAGGATATACATAACTGCACCCAGGATTCCGGCGCCGGCGAGTAGCGCTAAAATTACACCGTTTCTTGTGGTTTCGTACTTTTTAAAATAGTAAACCAGAACAATAGCAGGTATGGCCAGCAAATTCAAAAGGTGAACACCAATTGACAGGCCCATTAGGTATGCAATAAATATCAGCCAACGGTTCGAATATTTTTCATCGGCAATATTTTCCCATTTGAGAATTGCCCAGAAAACAATGGCAGTGAAGAATGACGAACTGGCATATACTTCGCCCTCTACGGCCGAAAACCAGAATGTATCGGAAAAAGTATAGGCAAGGGAACCTACCAGTCCACTGGCCAGAACAGCAATTAGCTGCCATGGCTCAAGCTTTTTGTTGCCGGTAATTTTTAATGCCAGGTGGGTTATAGTCCAGTAAAGGAACATAATTGTAAAGGCGCTTGCCAGGGCCGACATTACATTTACCATAAAAGCAACTTTTGTTACATCGTTGCCTGCAAAAAGGGTAAAGAAACGGGCCACGAGCATGAAAAACGGGGCTCCCGGAGGGTGGCCAACCTGAAGTTTATAGGCGCTGGAAATAAATTCTCCACAATCCCAAAGGCTAACGGTTGGTTCGGCAGTAACAATATAGGTAGCTGCTGCTATTAAAAACACCAGCCAGCCCAGGATACGGTTGTAGGTTTTAAAATTATTCATGTATTCGAAATAAGGTTAAAATTTTCAGGCAGCTAATATAAGGAATTATATCTCAACCAACAGTGGCAAATTGTTAAGGAATGTAAAAAAGAAGTGCCATTAGGAGTGGATGTTTATACCTAATAATTATTTGGTAGCAAAAGCTGTTTTCAACGCGCAAATCTTTTCGTTCAAATCAATTAAAAATATTATCTTTTGGGGGATATTGGGTTTTTCATTGTCAAATAAGCAAAAAATACCTTGGATGCCATAACCGACAACTTGTTGTTTTCAAAAATTTCGAAAGGCGATAAAAACGCGTTTGATGTACTTTTTCGAAAATATTACACACAACTGGTACGCTTTTCAATGGGATATTTGCACGATGGCCCGGCTTCCGAGGAAATTGTGCAGGACGTATTTGTTCGAATATGGGAAAACGCACCTCGTATCGAAATTGAAACTTCGGTATTGGCATACCTGTACCGATCGGTAAGAAACCAGGCACTAAACCAGATAAAACACGGGCACGTAAAGCAGAAATTCGGGCAGCAACAGATGGCAAACCCCGATACCACTGCCGACGATTTTGAAGAAAAAGTGAATGTTGCTTTTTTCAGGAAATTATTGGCGCTGGCAGTAGGCAGTTTACCGGAAAAATGCCGCGAAATATTTGAAATGTCGAAATTTGAAGGGCTGACCTACGACGAAATTGCCGAGTATTTGCAGGTATCGGTAAAAACAGTCGAGAACCAAATGGGAATTGCGCTCAGAAAACTCCGCGAAGCTATGTTGCCTTATGAAAAGCATGTTTACGAAACCTGAAATCACCGACAAAATGGGCCGTGAAATACCTAATTCTTTGATAGCCAAAAGCCTTGCCGGCAAATGCAGTGCCGGCGAACAGGCAGAATTGGAACGTTGGAAGGAGCAGAACTGTGAAAACAAAAAAATATTTAGCCAGATGGAAAAGAACTGGGATTTTTTAACACCTGAAAACTATATTCCCGATATCGATAAAGCACTGAACAAAGTTAACGGCCGGCTTGGGACACAAAAACCCAGGACATTCAACTTCAACAGGTTTTGGGTTGGTGCAGCCGCTGCACTTATATTAGGGCTTGGTTTTTTCAGCCTTTATACCCAAACTGTCCGCAAAGCAAAGATTATTACCATTGATACTACAGCGCGACTTTCGCCCCGCGAAATAGTGCTTCCCGACGGGACTTTCGTTACCCTGGGGAAAAATTCTACAATCACATATCCGGCAAGGTTTTCGTCAAAGGAACGAAAAGTAAAATTTCATGGCGAGGCCTATTTTAAAGTAACCCCCGATGCCCGAAGGGCATTTATTGTCCTGTCGGGCAATACTGTTACAAAAGTACTTGGAACGGAGTTTAACCTTAAATCGGTTACCGGAGACTCCATTGTAAGGTTAACAGTAACCAAAGGGCTGGTTTCATTTAACACAGGGGGGCTTAACCCGAATGAAGAAATCAGGGTGGCTGCCGGAGAAGTGGGAGAGCTCCATGCCCTAAAAGGTGAGATTAAAAAGTTTAAAAACACCGACCCAAATTTTTTAGCCTGGAAAACCGGGGTAATTACTTTTGAAAACCAGTTATTGCCCGATGCCGTCAAAACCCTTTCGGAGTATTACAACCAGGCATTTGCCTTGTCCCCCGGCCTCGACACGGTTTCTTTTACTACCACATTCGACAGTTTAACTGTCGGGCAGGTTGTGGAAAACCTTAAAATAATATTAAATGTTAATATTGAGCTCAAAAGCGGGGTTTATGTTCTAAGCCAAAAGTTGTAGTTTGGCAAAAAAAAAGAATTGAATAATCTTTACCGGAATTTTGCTGCAATTGCGACCTTTTTTCTGTTGTGCTGTTTTTCTGCAGGACAGGATGCGGCTCTTTCGGAAAATATTTCAATAACCCTCAAAGACGGCTCCTTACATAATGCCCTGCAGCAGATTTCCGATCTTTCGGGGGTACGTTTCGCATACAGGCAAAGTATTCTTGAGGGCAAGCAAGCAAAGGCAGTTATTTTTAATGGTTCCCTCGAAACATTATTAAACAAACTGATCCTTAAAAACGGGCTTTGTTATACTTTTCAGAACCGGCAAATAATAATACACACCCAATGCCTTCCAAAATTTTATACCATTTCCGGGACCATTTATGATACGGCTATGAATCCTTTGCCCTTTGTATCGGTAAGTGTTGCCGGACAGAATGCCGGAACAATTGCCGACATACAAGGTTATTTTGAAATAGAAGCCGAAATTACCGGAACAAATACCGAAACCCTTGTATTTTCATCGATGGGCTACCTGCGCGACTCAATAATTGTTGAAGCAGGGAAAAACCAGCAGGTTCATATTATTATGGAACCTAAAACCTATTTTGTGCCAGAAGTGGTTGTAACGCATGGGGGATATTTTACACAAAAGATTGGAAATACCCGAGACCGCGAAATTGGGTCGTTGTACCTCGATACCCACGGGCAGCAAACGGCACTTTACATAGAAAACCGCAAGAAGAAGAGCAATGGGCAGCTTATATCCGTTCAATACTATTTGTCGGATGAGGGCAATACCGATGCCCCTTTCAGGATACGTATTTACTATGCTGACAGTCTGGGCATGCCGGCTTCTGATATAATCGAAGATGCTATAGTTGTGAAACCTTCCGGGGGTAAAGGATGGTTTAGCCTGAAAATCGACAACCAGGTGGTGAATATGCCCGAAAACGGACTTTTTATTGCTATTGAAGGGGTTTACCCTGGCGATTTTGAAGAACTCGATGGCGCATCGGGGTTTATCGATATTGGCAAAACCGATGGAAAAATAAACCCAAACAACTTATCGTACGGCCAACGAATTGGATATAACCGCAAGTGCCGCAAAGAAACCTGGCATTACTCGCTTTCGAAAGTTTGGTTCCAACTTCCGAAGCAATCTTTTGGGGTAATGATTGCAGCAGTTGTCAAATACGAGAAAGATACGGAAAAGGAAAAAAAGAAAAAAAATGAATAGATTTGCAATCCTCCTGGTTGCCTGTTTTATGTACATGGCCCCCGTCCTTCGTGCCCAATGCAATTACAGGCTTGTTGAAAGAGCTGCCGAACAGGCAGGTACCGATGCAGTTTATATTCGCGATTTTAAAGTGAAACTATCACAGGGTACTATGGATGTTCCTTCGCCAACAGGGAAGTTTGCAGTTTACCTGAACAAAGGGGTAACTTACCGGTTTTCGGTAGCCAATGCAGAAGAATTTCGGGGTAAAGCAATTGTTGAATTGGTGCGGCGCGACCAGGTTTATGCAAGCAATTATGACAATGATTCCAAAATGTATTCCGTCATTTTTGATTTTGCATGCGATAGATCATCGACATATAAGCTGCTCATAAATTATGGAGTAGGGAATGAAGGCTGTTCAGCAATAGTAATGGCAATGGTTTTACAAGACTCAATGGTATTTATCGAACCGGGCATACCTTCGAAAAGCGATTCGGCAGGGGTACTTTACCTGTTTGCCGGGAACAGGTTGCAAATTGCTGCTTCAGCCGGCCGCGATGCCACACTCGAAGTTACAATATCTCAAGGATCGATTGGGCAAAAAGGCCAATTTTATATTGCACAGCCCGAATTTCTAGGCGAAGCAATTGTAAGGGTAGAAGTGAAAAAGGCAGGACAAGTTGTTGAAAGCGATTCGGTTTTATATAGAGTAGTGTACCCCCCGTTGCCTATTGTTCATTTGCCCGGAGAAAGCGGGGGTATTTTATCATTAGGCAGGTTTTCTGCAATTGGATCGGTAAAACTGCAACATTTTGTTGACGATGAAAAACCTATATACATACTTAAAGGATTTTCGATCGCCGCTGTTGGTGACAGGGTTAACAAAGCACAATCGAACGGCGAAAATTTGTCGCCACATCAGGTTATGCTAATAAATAAGCAACAGCCTGGTAGCAGGCTTATTATTGATGATATTGTATTTTCCGATCCGGATGGTAAAATGCATACCGCAAAGCAACAGGAAGTAGTTATTGTTGAGTAACTTACTGGTTACCCATATCTGCAGGGTGAATAAGCGGAACGAAGAACTTAAACTCGGAGCCCCTGCCGGGTTGTGAACTTACCGAAATTTGCCCTCCGAGAAGTTCTACAATGCCTTTTGATATGGACAAGCCCAGTCCGGTGCCCCCGTATTTTCGCGAAGTATAATCTTCAACCTGCTTAAATTGTTTAAAAATAGACCCTAATTCCGAATCATCGATACCAATGCCTGTATCGCTCACGTAAAACTCTACCTTGCTTTTATCGGTAAAATACCCAAATTCAATAGTGCCCTTATCGGTAAATTTTACTGCGTTGTTTAATATGTTTGTCAACACCTGGTAAAGCCGTTGCTTATCGCTGTAAAGCATGTCGGAACCATCGGGGAGGCTTTTAATTACAAGCACATCGATATTTTTTACCCGTTTTTCAATTTCCTGTTTCACATAACTTTCGAGTTCGTTTAGAAGGGTATTTATATGAAAATTAGCTGGTGCAACCGACAATTGGCCGGTTTCTATGCGCGAAATGTCGAGCAGGTCGTCGATAATACGCAGCAATTGCTTATTGCTGGCCTTTACAATTGAGAAGTATTTTTTACGTTGTTCAGCATCAATCGACTCCTGACCCAACAACTCGCTAAAACCAATTATACCGTTTAAGGGGGTACGCACTTCGTGCGACATATTCGCAAGGAAAGCGCTTTTTAGCTTGTCGCTTTTTTCAGCAATGTCTTTAGCTGTAATAAGTTCGCTTTCGTATTGTTTTATTCTCGAAATATCGGTTTTAATGCCCCAAAGCCTCCATAATTTATTGTTTTCGGCAATTCCGGTAAGGTTATTGAGAAAATAATGTTCGCTGCCGGTTTTGTCAACCTCCCGGGTTTCAAACCCTCTAAGGGAATTACCGTTATTCAAAAAGGCTGCAATTACTTTTTCAAATTTATTGGCAGTAAGCGGGTTGTTTTTTTCCGATAGTTTTGACCCGAATAGTTCCAGGTGGCTTGTAAACCCATAAATATTGGCAAAAACGGGGTTACACTCCCCAATATAACCATCCGACAATATTTGGGCAGTTTGTATGTTCACCGGTAGCGCTATGTCGAGGCCGTTGTCCAAATCTATTCTGTAAACAGCTTCAGTGGTTTGCATCAGGAAGTTTTCATAGAGTTCTTTCGATTCCTTCAACAGCGCCATATTTTTTTGAAGCTTATCGTAGCTCGATTTAAGTTCCAGGTTAACCGAGTGGTATTCGTTAAAAAGGGCCTCATAGTTTTGCTTTTCTTCATTAAGCTCCCAAACCAGTTGCTTGTGCGTACTGGTATCGAATATCACCAACAGGCCGGCAATAATTGTATCGCCGTCGTAAACCGGGCAACCCGAAACCTCTCGACAATTTTCGCCCTCAACCAGTTCAATTTTAAATGTTTCGCCCGAAAATATTTTTGTTTTAATATCGCGAAGGCATAGCTTAATGCCATCTGTTTTTAAAACGAATTTATCATCTATACTATCCTGGTTAAGCACTTCGGTGGTTAGCAGTATATTGTTGCCATGGGCCATCAGGTACCCTTCGGTGTCGGCAAATAATAAAACTTCGGTGCCGGGTATGTTTGTCAGGATATGGGTGTTAAGCTCGTTTTTCTTGCTCACAATCTGCAAAAGCTTGTTTTTTTTGTTTATTTCGCGGTTAACAAGGTAAAAAACAAAAATGGTTGCCATGGACACATAAAACCATCCCTTCAGGGTCTGGTAACTGGTGAGGTGGGCAACATCGGCAAAAAGGCGCAATAACAGCCTGTCGGAGAAAAATATCCATAAAAAGCTGATAACAAAAAAATACGTTGCAACTTTTAGTGCACCTTTATTCAGTATTTGCTTTAACTGCATGATGTAATTCAGTCGGATTCATAAATGTATGAATTAATTTAAATTTTTACGACGATAAATTGGAACTTTACCAATAATAAAAATAAATTCATAGCACATGCTTGCAAATAAATACTAAGTTGATATAACTAAAGATTTTTTACCCGGTGGAATTTGCAAAAAGTAATTACATATTTCTAATATCCCATATAAAATCCACTGTGTAATTTACAAATAGGGTTGTATAACCTGTCGGTTGGGTTGCATAAGCAATGTTTTTACAATGTGTTGCCTTGTGCCAGCCATCTATTTTAAGCCAGTTTTCCAAATTTTTGCGATGTATTCGCCAATCGAGCGGTCGCTGGAGAATTTGCCCATCCGGGCCACATTAAGAATCGACATGGTAGTCCATTTTTCGGTATCGGAGAATGCCCTGTCAACCTGTTTCTGGCAATCGATATACGACTGGTAATCGGCCAGGGCCATGTACTCATCGCGGTAGAGCAGCGAATCGACAAAAGGCCGGAAAATATTTTTGTCGCCATTGGAATAAAAGCCATGCGATATCTGGTCGATAACCCTGCGAAGCATTTCGTTGCCTGTATAATAGTCCCAGGGGTTATACCCGCCGGTTTTACGGGCATATACTTCGTCGGTAGTAAGGCCGAACAAGAAAAAGTTTTCAGCCCCCACCTGTTCGCGTATCTCAACATTGGCGCCATCAAGGGTTCCAATGGTAAGGGCCCCGTTCATACTGAATTTCATGTTACCGGTTCCGGAAGCTTCTTTGCCGGCCAGCGATATTTGTTCCGATAAATCGGCGGCAGGGTAAACCAGGTGGCCAGTTTGAACATTAAAGTTTGGGATAAAAACAACCTTCATCCTGTCTCCAATTTCCTTGTCGTTATTTATTACATTTCCTACCGAATTAATGAGTTTTATTATGTTTTTAGCCATAAAATAGCCCGGGGCAGCTTTACCGCCGAAAAGAAAAACCCGAGGCGGGACTTCAAGCGAAGGGTTGTCTTTTAACCAATTATAAAGGGTAACAATGTGCAAAACATTCAGGTGTTGCCGCTTGTATTCGTGGATTCGCTTCACCTGAACATCAAACATAGCGTTGGGGTTTATTTCTGTTCCGGTATGGTTTTTTACCCACCTGCAAAGTGCCATTTTGTTTTGTGTTTTTACTTCCTGCCATTGTTTCCTGAAATTTTTATCACCGACAAATTCTTCGAGGCGGCCAATATGGGTATGGAAGTCGCTTATCCAAAGGTTACCAATTTTTTCCGAAATTAAGGCCGACAGCCGGGTGTTGCTTACGGCAACCCATCGGCGTGGGGTAACCCCGTTGGTAACATTATGGAATTTATGGGGCCATAACCGGTAAAAGTCGGCCAGGACAATATCTTTTAATAAATTGCTGTGCAGGGCAGCCACTCCGTTTATACTGTGGCTTCCAACGCATGCCAGGTTGGCCATGCGTATATACCTGCACCCGGCCTCGTCGATTATAGACATTCGATAAGTAATCGAACCGTCGCCGGGGAATTGTGCCCTTACTTCTTCCAAAAACCTATGGTTAATTTCAAAGATTATTTCAAGATGGCGCGGGAGAATGCTTTTAAATAAATCGAGCGGCCATTTCTCCAGTGCTTCCGACATAAGTGTGTGGTTGGTATATGCCAGGGTGTTTGTGGTAATTTTCCAGGCTTCGTCCCATTCCAGCCGGTAATCGTCGATAAGTATCCGCATAAGTTCTGCAACAGCAATTGAAGGGTGGGTATCGTTCATTTGTACGGCAAAATGTTTGTGCAGGGTATGAATTTCTTCATTGCGGAAGAAATGCATCCGGATCATGTCTTTAAGCGAGCACGACACAAAAAAGTATTGTTGTATAAGCCGCAACTGTTTACCGGCATCGGTTTCATCGTTCGGATAGAGCACCTTGGTTATGGTTTCCGATTGCACTTTTTCGTCCACTGCTGCATAATAGTCGCCAAGGTTGAAATCGCGAAAATCGAACGATTCTATGGCTTCGGCTTTCCAAAGGCGCATATTGTTGCAGTTTTTATCAACATAACCTATTATGGGCGTATCGTAAGGTACGCCTTTAACTACCCGCCCTGGTTTCCAGTTTACACGGTACCTGCCCCTTTCGTCGAAATAGCCTTCGGTATGCCCGCCAAGGAAAACTTCCTGGCTAAGTTCGGGCCTGGCAATTTCCCAGGGGTTGCCATACCTGAGCCATTTGTCGGTTATTTCTACCTGCCAGCCATCGTACAATTCCTGATCGAAAATACCAAACTCATACCGTATGCCATAGCCAAATGCCGGCACCGAGAGGTTGGCAAGCGAATCGATAAAACACGATGCCAGGCGTCCCAGGCCGCCATTTCCCAAACCGGGCTCTTCTTCCTGTTCCAGCAACTCATCAAGGTCTATAGCCAGCAACTCCATAGCTTTCTTGGTTTCCTCGAAAATACCCAGGCAAACCAGGTTGTTTGCCAGGTGAGGGCCTGGCAGGAACTCTGCAGATAAGTAAGAAACAATCTTAAAATCCTTATTGATTTTCGATTCAATAATATCCTGTAAGCCTTTGTTCCACGAAGAAAGCATCCTGTCGCGAACAGTTAGCGAAAGGGCCAGGTATAAATCGTTTTTACTGGCGTTAATAAGCGTTACCCCCTGCGCATAATATAAGTTATCGATAAAGGCTTTGGCAATGGTTTCGGCATCGATACCTGTACGGATATCGTTTACCGATAAATTGGATAAAAATGATTTCGACATATTGCTGGTTTTTCAGTAGAAGATTAAAGTTAAAACAATTTGGCCGGCTAAATACAAAAAATATGATCAATTCTTGGGGGCTGCCGGTAATTCATTTGTCTGCTAAGTAAATATTGGCGCTAAATAACATTTTAGCTTGCAAAAGTTAACATTCAGGCAATTTAAAAATAGCAGGTGCGGTATTTAAGTAGTAGTATTTTTTTGCAAATTTCACCCAGGGTGAATTATTATTGTAAGTTTTAATGAAAATAACTATTCATTGGCTATGAGAAAAATAAGTACCTTGATATTTGCATGTATATTGATTATCAGTTTAGCGAAAGGGCAGGAGTATAACCTTGTTTCAAATGATGAAAAAAGCTATAGTTCTGCAAATCAGCAACAGCAGACAATTAGGCCGGCAATTGCCCTTTTTGCCGATGGAGAAATAAAACGAAAGAATGAAAATGGTGAGGTTATTAGGGTTAAACTTAACTCCGATACCTTTGTACAAGAACTAAACCCCGCCAACTGGTCGTTCAAAAACCTCCCTGCCGGCGTTAGTATAGCAAAAATTAACAGGGTTTCCGATACAGATGTTGAACTGGTGCTCTCGGGCAATGCAACCAAAAATTACACCTCATCAATTAGCAATTTTACTGTGTCGGTTTTGGCTGAAGAACTTATTGGCCTTACAGAAGGGGCAATATCGGCAAATTCGGGGGTTTTGTTCGATGCGAGTTACTGGAAACTGGTTTGGTCGGACGAATTTGATTACGAAGGACTGCCCGATGCCTCAAAATGGAGCTTCGAGTCGATGAGGCCGGGAACCGTTAACAACGAACTGCAAAACTATGTAGTTGACAGGCTGGAAAATGCCAGGGTCGAAAATGGTGTGCTTACCATTGAATGCAAAAAAGACAATTATAATAATTATACCTATTCTTCAGCCCGCCTGCGTACACGACAGAAAGGCGACTGGCTTTACGGGAAAGTAGTGGTAAGTGCCAAATTGCCTACCGGCAGGGGCACCTGGCCGGCAATATGGATGCTTTCGACCGATAACTCTTATGGCGGCTGGCCGGCATCGGGAGAAATTGATATTATGGAACATGTTGGTTACGACCCCGGCAGGGTCCACTCTACCATGCATACCGGGGCATACAACCATACCCTGGGCACACAAAAAGGCGGAAATATTATGGTAAGCGATTTTGCAACAGGGTTCAATGAGTATATTGTCGATTGGAAGCCTGAAATAATTGAATCGTATTTAAACGAGTCAAAGTATTTCACCTTTATTAACGAACATAAAACATTCCGCGAATGGCCCTTCGACAAACGTTTTTACCTGATTCTGAACATTGCTTATGGAGGTTCGTGGGGTGGTGCCCAAGGCACCGACGATGCAATTTTCGCACGGCCCGAAGGGGTTAAAATGGAAATAGACTATGTGCGGGTTTATAAGAATATACCCGAATTGGTTATAAACGGACCAAACGAGGTGTTGGCAAACCAAAAAGATATTACCTTCAGAATTGAGAATATAGAAGGAATTAATTATACATGGCTACCTTCGGACAAATATACCCTGACCACAGCCTCTGACACAAATTTGATAAAAATCGACTGGGGATGTGCCCCCGATACCCTTAAGGTTGAACTGCTGGTAGATGGAACCGAGCTGTTTACACTATCAAAAGTAGTAAACATTAAACCTTTCAGTATAGCTGGTAAAGCTTGGATTGATGAAAATGCATCAGGGGTAGTTTACTCCACCCAGGCTGCTGAAAACACTGTTTACACCTGGTCGGCTTCCGAAGGCATAACTTTAACCTCTGGCCAGGGCACCGACAGTATTTATGCCGATTTTACCCAGGAAGGCTCCATATACCTCATGGCTGAAACCGACTGTGGCGTAAATTATGATACCTTTGTAGTAAGGTTTGGCGATGGCCAGTTCCCATACCCTCTTGGCCGTGAACCATACCCGTTGCCGGGGAGGCTGGTGGCAGGATATTTCGATGTTGGCGGAGAAGGAGTTGCCTACCACGATACTGAAGCCGCAAACCGTGGCAATATTTTGCGCCCTGATGAGGGAGTTGACCTGGAACAAAAAGATGGCAGCTACACAATAGGCTGGACCCAAACCGGCGAATGGCTCGAATATACCGTTGATGTTGCCGAAACAGCCAATTACGGTTTAAAAATTCGGGCTGGGGGCGAATCGGGCGGAAAACTAAGGTTTTATCAAAATGGCAACATAGTCCTTAATGAGGTAAACCTGCCATCGACCGGTTCATGGGACACTTTTCGCGATGTAAACGTAAATGGTGTGGCACTCGAGCAGGGAGTTTCGGTTCTGCGTGTTGAGTTTCTGCAGGGCGGCAGCAACCTTGGAAGCATGACTTTTTCGCGCACTACATCAACCCCCTTTGTGCCAGAAGGTTCAGAAATTAGCATATTCCCTAACCCGGCCGACGGTTATATATATTTTCAACCAGGAAACAATATAAAGGAAGAATCTGTGTTCGATGCAAAAATTTTCGATATACACGGCCAGATATTAAAAAATATTTTAATTTCGGTGTCTGCTAACCAAACTGTCAAAATTGATGTATCGTCATTGCCAAAGGGTATATACCTGCTTTGCCTCGAAGGGGAATCGGAAATATTTAATACAAAATTTATAAAAAAGTAAAGCCTGGTATTACCAAATATTAAAATATAATAAACTGAAAGACATTTCGATAAGTCATGCTGACGTAATAAAAAAGGGTAAGCTTAACCAGAATAGCGTAAAGAAGTAGTATGCTAAAATACAAGCTTAAGCTGAATGTGGTTTAAACTTGTGGCGCTTTTCAAATATTGGGAAAGAACTAGAGGAAACAATAATTAAAAACAAACACTTTTAATATTAACCCTAACTTTTAATTCGTATGAAGAAAAATGTATTTGTATTTGTGTTTGCACTACTAATCAGTGCCCTGTCATTTGGCCAGGTTAGCCAGGTGACCGGCGTTGTTAGTGCCGACGACGGATCACCCCTGCCGGGGGCATCGGTGTTTATCAAAGGCACCACTACGGGTGTTGTAACCGATTTGGATGGGAAATACGCCCTGAATGTATCGGGTACAGAAAACCCGGTACTTGTATTTTCTTACGTTGGTTACCTCACCGAGGAAATTGCAGTTGGCAACCAGGCAGTGATTGATGTCATGCTTGCATCCGACATCCAGTCGCTCGACGAGATTGTGGTTGTCGGGTATGGAGTTACCAAAAAAAGCCTTGTAACAGGCTCTATAGCAAAAGTTGTTGACGAAGATATTAACCAGACTAAAAACCTACGTCTTGAACAAGCTTTGCAAGGTAAAGTTTCAGGGGTTATGATTTCACAAAACTCTGGTTCACCCGGTGCTGATATGACTGTCAGGATTAGGGGTATAAGCTCAAACTCTACAAGTTCGCCCCTTTTTGTTGTTGATGGGATTAAGGTAGGAGGAATTCAGGATTTAAACCCTAACGATATTGCTTCTGTTGAGATTCTAAAAGATGCTGCATCAGCTGCAATTTATGGTAGTGAAGCTGCAAACGGTGTTGTATTGGTAACGACAAAGAAAGGCGATAAAGGCAAAAAGGGTACTGCTTCGTATAACGGATACTATGGAGTAAATTCTCCCACTCAAATGCCCGATGTATTAACTGCTGAGGATTATGTAAAATATTTTAAGGAAGCGCATTTGCACGAAGCGGCTTATGCACGCTGGAAAAGAGGTATTGTACGGTCGTATGATGAACCGGCACTTATTGAAGCAGTTAACACTTTAATGCCTTACGACGAAAATGTCGTTGGAAAAGGCACTAACTGGCTCGATGAAATTTTGGAGCCGGCATCGGTTCAAAGCCATAACCTTCAATTTTATGGTGGTACCGAAAGTTCTTCGTATTTTCTATCGGCCGGTTATTACGATGAAAACGGTATTATTGGAGGACCAAAAAGTAAATTCAAACGATATACATTTGATGTTAGCGGCGAACATTCGGTTAACGAGTGGTTGGAAGTGAGTGCAAAATTGAACTATGTTTATAGAAATACAAAAAACATTGGCATGAACGACGAGTTTGGCGGTGTTATTTCTATGGCAGCAAACCTTGATCCGCTTACCCCTGTATTTGAAGCAGATCCTGCTAATTTGCCTACAATGACCGAAGAACAGTTAGCACTGGTGCCCCGAAAAGGCGATTTATATTATGGACTGTCCCACCTGGTTACAAATGAAGTGTGTAACCCGTTAGCATGGATGGATCAAACCCATGAGAATTATGTTCAGAACAAAGTTTTGGGCAAAGTTGGGGCTAGGGCAAAAATTATTAAGGGTTTAACTTATAACCCAAGTATGAACTTCGAAAACTGGCATGGATACAACCATGGCTGGAGGCCTGCATATTATTTCCATGGCCTTAAAAACGATCCTAAAAGCATTGTTAGCCGCGAAGCACAAACTGGCATTAAAGTATTTTTCGACCAGTTTTTGAATTATGAGAATACTGTTGGAAAACATTCCTTTAATGCCATGGTTGGGCAATCTTATGAACATTATAACAACATTGGAATGGGTGCTAATAACCGTAAAATATTGTATGAAAACGATGCTTTTGCATTCTTAAGCCAGGCCCAGGACACTGTTCCAAATGTTTGGGACTGGGCAGGTGAAGATGTAATGATTTCATACTTCGGCCGTTTAAGCTACAATTACGATGAAAAATTGATGTTTACATTTAATTACAGGGCTGATGGTTCAAATAAGTTTGGTACAAACAACAGGTTCGGGAAATTTCCTTCAGTTTCTGCAGGATATGTTATATCGCGCGAAAGTTTCTGGAATGTTCCTGTTGTAAACTTCATGAAAGTAAGGGGTAGTTGGGGTCGCAACGGTAGCACATCGAATTTGGGCGGTTTTGACTGGACCAGTACATTGTCGTTTGGTGATGCACGTTACCCGTTTGGTACTGCCATTTATAACGGAGCAAGGCCTACACGTTCAAGCAACCCTGACTTAAGATGGGAACAATCTGAACAATATAATTTTGGTTTAGATGCAGGATTTTTAAGTAACCGTATATTCCTTACAGCCGATTATTTTATTAAAACTACAATTGACCTGTTGGTTGACGGTACCCCTCCACTCTACACCGGAAACAGGCCACCAGTTGTTAATGCCGGTAATATTCAAAACAAAGGCGTTGAGTTGGATTTAGGCATTAACCAGAAAGCAGGTGATTTTAATTATTCTATAGCTCTTAATGCCAGTTATTTAAAAAACGAAGTGATTAAACTTACCGATGAGATAAAAGAACTTATTGGTGCTTCGGTAGGTATCGGGCAGGGCAATGTAAACAAATTTGAAGAAGGATATCCTGTTTGGTATTTCTGGGGCTATGAAACCGACGGTTTCTTTAAAGATACTGCCGAGATAAGGGCTCATGCAGATGCAAATGGTGTTATGCTACAGCCAAATGCAATTCCCGGTGATGTAAAATTCCGTGATGTGGGTGGAGTTGATTCGCTTGGTAATAAAACAAACATACCTGATGGCATTATTAATGAAAATGACAAAGTTATGCTTGGCCAGCCATTTCCTAAATGGACTTATGGTTTGAACATAACCTGCGAGTATAAAGGTTTTGATTTCGCCATGTTATGGCAGGCTGTTACCGGAAACTCTATTTATAATGGAACCTACCGTTCTGACTTAAAAACAAATAATAAGCCACAGAAATTCTGGGACGAACGTTGGGACTATACCAACCCAACTGCTGATAATGGTTGGATGAGGCCGACTTATACTGATAACAACACAAATTATCGCCCTAGTGATTTATTTGTTGAAGATGGCTCATACCTGAAATTGCGTCAGTTAATGCTTGGATATACTCTTCCAAAATCGTTTACAGAAAAGATTAAAATTTCTAAACTAAGGTTATATGTATCTGCCGACAATATCTTAACTATTACCAATTATTCGGGAGGTGACCCCGAAATCGGACAGGTTAGCGGTTGGGCTGCAAACGTTGGTATCGACAGGGGTTTTTACCCGTCTGCCAAGTCATACAAATTTGGTGTAAATGTTAACTTCTAAACTATTTGAACAATGCGCATAAAAAATTTATTCATATTAGTAATATTGAGCTTGGCCTTATTTGTGAGTTGTTCAAAGGACAATCTCGATATCGATCCTAAAGGGCAATTGCTCGAAGCAAGTTATTTTAATAACGAAGACGATGTTTTCATGGCACTTATTAGTGCATACGACCCAATAAACTGGACTTATGGTTGGGGCACTTCAACCTGGATGGCAAATAATGCTGCCTCTGATGATGCCCATAGTGGTGGCGATTTTAAAGGTGACAGGCCTGAATGGGACGAAGCAAATTATTTTAATATTTCAGTTACCAATGATGGCCCAACTAATTTATGGCGTAAGTATTATGCCGGTATCTATCGTTGTAACCTTTTATTGGAGAATGTTGCTTCAAGGCCAAACCTTCAAACTGAAAAGGTCAACAAGTATCTGGCAGAAGCAAAATTTCTCAGGGCTTATTATTATTTTGACCTGGTTAGGTTTTTTGGAGACGTTGTTTTGCTTGATCACGTTCCCGGTGCATCGGAATATGGTTTAACAAGAACCCCCTATGCTGAGGTATATAACTTCATTGTTCAAGATCTTAAAGATGCTATACCTGTTTTAGGCACAAACGCAGAAATGCTGGGTCGCGTAGATAAAGGCGCTGCCATGGCATTGCTTGGTAAGGTATATCTTTTTATGTCATCGCCATATTGGAGTCTTGGCAACCACTATCAGGATGCTGCTGACCAGTTTGCTGAAGTAATTAACCTTCAGAAATATGAACTTATGGAGGATTATGACCAAATTTTCCGAAGAGCCAATAACTTCAACAAAGAAACTATCTTTGAGCTAAATTACATCGAATCGCTTGGCATGGATTGGGATGCATCAAACCCTTATAACCGTATGGAGGGTAGCATCGACTGGCAAATGTGTGGTTTACGTAAGCCTGTTCAGGCAGGTGACACCGTATTGTTTGCTGAAGGTTGGGGAGCTATTAAACCAACCAGCGAACTGGCCCAGGCCTTTTTATCGAACAACGATGTAGTAAGGTACCGTGCCTCTATGATTTCTAAAGACTCATTGGCAAGTCGTGGCATAACTTATACCGATCCTTATGGAGATGAAGGATATGTAAGAATGAAATATCAAATTTTCCAGGAAGATTTGCCTGTTGAATCAAATGCATGGAACAACAATAACCGTATTATTCGCCTTGCTGATGTTTATCTAATGCTTGCAGAATGCGTTGTTAACGGGGCAACTGATCCTACCGGAAAAGGTGCCGACTGGTACTTTAATGAAGTACGAACAAGGGTAAATATGCCTACTAAGTCTGGTATTACCATGGATGATATCATTCTGGAGAGACGTCTTGAATTTGCATTTGAAGGTTTACGCTATTGGGATGTGCTTCGCTGGAATAAAGGGGATGAAATTTTTGGAAACCATAAAACCGATGATCCCCAATACCAATGGAATCCTGTAAAAAAAGGCCTATGGCCCATACCCCAAACAGAAATATTACGTTCTGGCGGTTCACTGGTTCAAAACCCAGGTTATTAAGCCGAGTATAATTGTTTTTACTATAAAGAAAAGCCCCGGTACCGGGGCTTTTCTTTTATATTAACTGGCAGAGAAAAAGATTAACAACAATTGCTACTATTCAAAGCATGCAGGTTTTTCCCTTAAACAATCCTTTGCCGGGGGCTTAAGCCCCCGGCAAAGGATTGTTTACGCGGTATACCTCTCACTGAGCGTAGCCTTTGTTGCATTTATAAAAACAAAACAAAAAAATGCCAACAGGTTAAAAGATAAAAGGCCAGGCCGCATAATACTATATTACTTTGCTAATTGTGATATACCATAAAAATGGTTTTTCTATATACAAAAGAAAAGTTGCCAGATATTTGATATTATTTTCTGTGCAATATCTGGAACTATTTAATCGCACATAACTGCTTTTGCGGGGTTATCAAAATACTCAAACATGGTGTCGATTTGGTTTTGGGTAATGCGTGGGGCCGATAATGGCAAACGCTCGTCCCTGCCGGCCCATTTCACATCGAGTGTTTCCATCCCGGGTTTTATGTCGCCTCCCAAATCATCGCAAAGGATAAATATTTTATACACATGGTATCTGTCGGGCGGGTGTGGGTGCTTTGCTTTATCGAACACAGCCAGGAGCCTTTGGGGCATAACCTTTAACCCGGCCTCTTCCCAGACTTCTTTTTGGGCTACCTCAAAAGGGGTATAGCCCACATCGGCCCATCCACCAGGCAAACCCCAATTCCCATCGATGCCTTCGCGGACCATTAAAATTTTGCCTTGGCGGAAAACCACACCGCGAACGTCAACTTTAGGAGTCTGATAGCCGGTTTCAGAGGCAAACAACCCGATTATTTTCTCAACCGGGGCATCGGTAAAGTTCTGCATTATTTCAACACTTATTTCGCGTATCATCTGGTAACGCTCCAGGTCGTATTTGTCGTAACCATATTCCAGTCCCGACTGTGCTATTGACTGCAGGCGCTTGGCAATATGGAGCCATTCGAAAGCCATTAGAATTTTTTTGGTTCGGGTTTATATTCGTCCCAGCTTTTAATCTTAATATCATCGGTGCCCAGTTTGCAAATTCCGGTTAAGAATGCACTTGCCAGTCGTCCGTTGGTAATAAGCGGTATATTGTAATCAACAGCGCTTCGTCTGATGAGGTAATCGTTCGACAGCTCTGTTTTGCTCAAATCTTTCGGAATGTTTATTACCAGATCGATCATGCGGTTTTTCAGGTAATCGAGTGTATTTGGCTTAGCGTTTTCATCGGGCCAGTGCAGGGCTGTTGCTTCAATACCGTTCAGCTCCAAAAATTGGGCAGTGCCTTTGGTGGCATAAAGGTTGTACCCTTTAGCAATGAGCATACGACAACTATTGAGCAATTCCACTTTTTCACGCATAGGGCCTGTTGAAAGAAGTATGTTTTTCTTGGGTATGCGATAGCCTACCGATAACATGGCTTTTAGAATTGCTTCGTAATAATCGTCGCCAATACAGCCAACCTCGCCAGTGGAAGCCATATCAACGCCCAGTACCGGGTCGGCTTTCGAAAGGCGCGAAAACGAAAACTGGGGGGCTTTAACCCCAATATAATCCAAATCAAAGATATTCGATGCCGGCTTTTCTACCTCTTTGCCCAGCATAACCTGTGTTGCCAGTTCGATAAAATTGGTTTTCAGCACTTTCGACACAAAGGGGAAACTACGGGAAGCCCTCAGGTTGCATTCAATAACTTTTATATCGTTGTCTTTTGCCAGAAATTGCATGTTAAAAGGCCCGCTTATTTGAAGTTCTTTGGCAATCTGCCGGCTAATTTTCTTAATACGCCTCTGGGTTTCGAAGTATATTTTTTGCGCCGGGAATACCATAGTAGCATCGCCCGAGTGCACGCCGGCAAATTCTACGTGTTCGCTAATGGCATATGCAACCAGTTGTCCGTCTTTGGCCACAGCGTCGATTTCAATTTCTTTGGCCTGTTGGATAAACTCCGATACCACCACCGGGTATTGTTTCGAAACTTTGGCCGCCAGGCGCAGGAAATGCTCCATTTCGTCTTTGTTCGACACAACATTCATTGCGGCGCCTGAAAGCACGTACGATGGCCTGATGAGAACCGGAAAGCCTACTTCGTCAACAAACCGGTATATATCGTCGATGCTCGTAAGTTCTTTCCAGCGGGGTTGGTCAATTTTCAATTCGTCGAGCATGCTGGAGAATTTGTGGCGGTTTTCAGCCCTGTCGATGCTTACTGCCGAAGTTCCAAGAATGGGCACATTGCGCTTGTGCAATCGCATGGCCAGGTTGTTCGGTATTTGTCCCCCAACCGAAATGATAACCCCTTTGGGCGCTTCGAGCTCAATAATATCCAGTACACGTTCGAGTGTAAGCTCATCGAAATACAACCTGTCGCATATATCATAATCGGTACTTACGGTTTCGGGGTTATAGTTGATCATAACCGAGCGGTAGCCCTCTTTATTAACAGCATTGAGCGCATTTACGCTGCACCAGTCGAACTCTACCGAGCTGCCAATACGATATGCTCCTGAACCAAGTACAATTACCGATTGGTGCTTGTTGTCGTAGGTAATGTCATGAGCCTGCCCGCTGTATGTAAGGTAAAGGTAGTTTGTTTTGGCAGGGTATTCGGCAGCAAGTGTATCGATTTGCTTAACAACAGGAACAATGCCCTTTGCCGTTCGATAGTCGCGTACTTTAAAAAGTCCTTCTTCCATGTTATTGCCATCGGTTTTTAGTACCGACCGGGCAACCTGGAAATCGGAGAAACCTGCCCGTTTTACATCGAGCAACAATTCGTCGGGCAAGGTGTCGAGACTGCTATATTGTTCGAGTTCGTTTTTTAAATCGCATATTTTCCTGAGCTTATGCAAAAACCATTTATCGATTTTTGTAAGTTCGTGTATTCGATCGACCGAGTACCCCTTCTCAAATGCCGCTTCAATTACAAAAATGCGCATATCGGTAGGTTCCTGCAGTTCACGGTCGATGTCGTCGAAGGTAAGGTCGCGGTTGCCAACAAAGCCATGCATGCCCTGGCCAATCATACGCAGGCCTTTTTGTATGGCTTCTTCAAAGGTACGGCCGATAGCCATAACTTCACCTACACTTTTCATGCTTGAACCAATTTGTTTCGACACGCCAATGAACTTGTTCAGATCCCATCGGGGTATTTTACAAACAATATAATCAAGTGCAGGTTCGAAAAATGCCGGGGTAGTTTTAGTAATAGAATTTTTTAATTGGTGGAGGCCATAGCCCAATCCAAGTTTAGCGGCAACAAATGCAAGCGGATAACCGGTTGCTTTTGAGGCCAGGGCACTGGAGCGCGAAAGACGGGCATTCACTTCAATTACCCGGTAGTCTTCCGAAAAAGGGTCGAGGGCATATTGAACATTACACTCGCCCACTATGCCTATGTGCCTTATAATTTTTATTGCAAGTTCGCGCAGTTTATGGTATTCCGAGTTTGAAAGGGTTTGCGAAGGGGCAACTACAATACTTTCGCCGGTGTGTATGCCCAGGGGGTCGAAGTTTTCCATGTTGCACACTGTAATACAATTGTCGTAACAGTCGCGTACAACTTCGTATTCAACCTCTTTCCATCCTTTTAACGATTTTTCAACTAATATTTGGGGAGAATAGCTGAAGGCATGGGCAGCAAGTTTGCGCATTTCATCCTCGTTGTTGCAGAAGCCCGACCCCTGGCCTCCTAAGGTATAGGCAGCCCTTATAATTACGGGGTAACCGACATTTTCCGCAGCTGAAACGGCATCGTCGATTGTGGTAACGGCAATGCTTTTTATGGTTTTAACATTAATCTGGTCGAGTTTTTTTACAAACAAATCGCGGTCTTCAGTGTCCATAATTGCTTGTACCGGGGTTCCCAGCACTCTTACATTATGTTTTTCAAGGGCACCATTTTTAAACAATTCGGTACCACAGTTTAGGGCGGTTTGCCCGCCAAAAGAAAGCAGTATGCCATCGGGTTTTTCTTTTTCAAGCACTTTTTCAACAAAGTGTGGTGTAACGGGAAGAAAATATATTTTATCGGCTATGCCTTCCGAAGTTTGTACCGTGGCAATATTCGGGTTAATAAGCACAGTAAAAATGCCTTCTTCCTTTAAGGCTTTTAATGCTTGCGAACCTGAATAATCAAACTCGCCGGCCTCGCCAATTTTTAATGCCCCCGAACCTAAAACAACTACTTTCTTAATCGATTTGTCCATTTTACCGTATTCTTTTTACAATTCGCGCAAAAGTACAAATATTTTACATTTGATCATTGTTTTTAATCAAATATTGTATAATTTTGCAAGTAAAATGAATATTTATTCAAATGGGCAACAGAACCGAACGATTGTTGGCAATAAAAGAAATAGTTTCTAACAATAAAATTTCGAGCCAGGAAGAACTTTTAGGTATTCTTGTCCGCCGAGGGCTAAGTTATACCCAGGCTACCCTGTCGCGCGATTTAAAGTTCCTAAAGGTAAACAAAATTTCCGATCCGGAGAAAGGATATATTTACGAACTTCCCGATCAGCACCAGGTTCATAACAACGAAATTGCAGAAAGTTATGCTGCCCAAGGGTTTGTGTCGATACAATTTGCCCATAACCTGGGGGTAATTAAAACATTGCCAGGTTACGCGCCCAGTATTGCTTCTCTTATCGACCGTTCTTCTCCGTTTGAAATAATAGGCACCATCGCCGGCGACGATACCATATTAATAATCCCTCATGATAATGTTTCGGATAAAGATGTTATTAATGCCCTTGTGCTTATAATACCGGAGTTGAAAAATAAACTATCGGGCAAGTAGATATTTTTTAATGATTAATGTTTGATGTGTTTAAAATAAACACCCAAAACAGAAAAAGAAAATAAAAAACTGAAATAGATAAAAAATGGAAAACAAAAAAGTTGTTTTGGCTTATAGCGGGGGTTTAGATACTTCTGTTATTTTAAAATGGTTAATCGACAAAGGTTATGAAGTTATTGCTTATGTTGCCGATGTGGGCCAGGCAGAAAATTTCGACGAAGTAAAGAAAAAAGCTCTGGCCATTGGTGCCCGGAAAGTATATATCGAAGATTTGAAAGAAGAATTTGTTACCGATTATATTTTCCCTGCCATTAAGGCGAATGCCATGTACGAAAGCCGCTATTTGCTCGGCACTTCGCTGGCGCGGCCAATTATTGCAAAACGGCATATAGAAATTGCCCATAAAGAAAATGCAGCATACGTTTCGCATGGGGCAACCGGAAAAGGTAACGACCAGGTACGTTTCGAACTTGGCTTTTATGCGCTCGATCCGAAAATTAAGGTAATTGCCCCCTGGAAAATGCAGGAATTTCTAGATGAGTTCAAAGGCCGTACCGATATGCTTAACTATGCCGAAAAGCACAAAATACCCGTTAAAGCTTCGTTAAAAAAACCGTATAGCGAAGACGACAACCTCATGCACATCAGTCATGAAGCTGGCATTCTGGAAGACCCGAAGTTTAAATTCGAGAAAGAAATCCTTACAAAAATGGTGGCACCGCAAGATGCTCCCGATAGAGAAACACATATCGAAATTCATTTTAAAGACGGCATACCGGTTAAGGTGGTAAACACCGATGATGGCACGATAAAAGAAAAACCCCTCGAACTTTTTATGTACCTCAATAAAATTGGCGGGGAAAACGGCATCGGACTGCTCGATATGGTTGAAAACCGTTACGTTGGCATTAAGTCGCGCGGCGTTTATGAAACCCCTGCCGGGGAGATACTCATTAAAGCACACATGGACATCGAAGGAATTGCCATGGACCGCGAAGTAATGCGGCTGAGAAACATGCTTTCGCCGATATTTGCCGAACTGGTTTACAACGGATTTTGGTTCAGCCCCGAAATGGACTTCCTGATGGCTGCCATGAACAAGGCCCAGGAACTCATTGACGGTACTGTTTATGTAACCCTTTACAAAGGCAATGTACTGATTAATGGACGTGAATCGACCAGTTCGTTGTACGACAAAGATTTGTCGAGCATGGACATTGAAGGGGGTTTTGACCAAAAAGACAGCGCTGGCTTTATAAAAATAAATGCTGTACGCTTAATGGCCCACAATGCAATATTGAGGCAACAAGGGAAATCCATCCTGTAAGAGGATGGGTGAAATGATGGAGTAATGGGGTACATGGTAACCTAAAATTCAGGCATTTCAACAGTCCATTAAAAAAGTATTTATTGAATTAACAACATACCCTCTTTGGAATGAAACTCTGGCACAAGGGAACAGATGTAAATATGGAAATAGAAAAGTTCACGGTCGGGCGCGACCGTGAACTTGACCTATTGCTGGCGCCATTCGACGTATTAGGCTCGCTGGCGCATATTGCCATGCTTGAAAAAGTTGGCCTGCTCGAAAACAACGATTACCAGCTTTTGCGCGTTGAACTGATAAAAATTTACCGGGAGATTGAATCGGGCAAATTTGTTATTGAGCCCGGCATTGAAGATGTTCACTCTCAAGTTGAACATTTGCTCACTCAGCGCGTGGGCGATGCCGGAAAAAAAATTCACAGCGCACGTTCAAGAAACGATCAGGTTTTACTTGACATAAAACTGTTTTCACGTGCCAAAACCAAAGAATTGGCAGAATCGGCCGGGGCACTTTTCGAGAAACTCATTTCGCTGAGCGAAACCTATAAAAACGTTCTTTTACCCGGCTATACTCATTTACAAGTGGCCATGCCCTCGTCATTCGGACTTTGGTTTGGTGCCTATGCCGAAAGCTTGTCCGACGATTTGCAAATGTTGTTGGCAGCCTATAAGCTCATTAACCAAAATCCCTTGGGCTCGGCAGCTGGCTATGGTTCGTCGTTCCCGATAGACCGACAGCATACAACAGGTTTGCTGGGCTTTGACAATTTAAACTACAATGTGGTATATGCCCAGATGGGCCGTGGAAAAGTTGAGAAAAATGTTGCTTTCGCAATGGGCAATTTCGCTTCAACCATTTCGCGTATGGCATACGATTTATGCCTTTTTATGAGCCAGAATTTTGGTTTTGTCAGCCTGCCCGATGAATTTACTACCGGATCGAGCATAATGCCCCATAAAAAAAACCCCGATGTTTTTGAACTGTTGAGGGCAAAATGCAATAAGGTGCAAAGCTTGGCGAATGAACTTACTCTAGTATCTAACAATCTGCCTTCGGGATATTTCAGGGATATGCAAATTATTAAAGAATCGTACCTCGAATCGTTTGATTACCTGATAAACTGCATTGATATGGCCACTTTTATTGTCGATAAAGTAAAGGTTAACGAAAAAATTCTCGATAACGATATTTATTCGTACCTTTTTAGTGTGGAAGAGGTTAACAGGCAAGTACTTTCAGGTATCCCTTTCCGCGAGGCCTACCAAAAAATTGGCAAGGACATTGCCGGGGGCAATTTTAAACCCGACAAAAATATCAGGCACTCGCACCAGGGCAGTATCGGAAATTTGTGCAACATCGAAATTGAAAAGAAATTCAAAAATATTATGAAGCAATTTAGCTTTGAAAAAGCTGCCATAGCTGAGAAACAACTTATAACCATATAACACAGGTAATGAAGAAGGGACGAATAGTAGTGCGTATTGAAATATCTACCCTGCTCGATGGCAAAGGTAAACTCAGCCACCGAAAAATGGATCGGCTGGCAATGGTGTTGACCAACTTGCAGAACAGCGGAAAAGACTTATTGCTTGTTTCATCAGGGGCAATTGTTTTGGGAACCGATAAGTTAAATATGAAAGTCGATATGACGGATCTTACCGGCATGATGGCCGCTGCCGCCATAGGCCAGGCCGAACTGATTACCCTGTACCAGAAATATTTTGATCAATATAACCAAAAAGTTGCACAAGTGTTGCTCACAACCGATATTATGGACAGGCCCAGCCGCATTGCCAACACACAAAACACGTTCGACAAGCTGCTGGAAATGGGGCTTATTCCTGTAATTAACGAAAATGACGCAGTATCAACTTCCGACATCGAACTCGATGATAATTACCCTTTGGCAATGAATGTTGCCACTGTGGCAAAAGCTGATATGATTTTGATAAAATCGGATGTAAACAGCAATTATATCATTCAGCCCCGAAATAATATGGGTGCAATTTTGGTGCACAGCGAACAGGAATTGTTCAATAAGCTCGATGAAGTGTGCCTGTATTTAAAAGATGAACCAAAGCAAGAATTTGTTTTTCCACAATCGATTGGCGATTTGATTTTTGAAAATTAAGGTATGGAGCGAAAAGATTTTAAAAATATTAAACGGGTTGTTGTGAAGGTTGGTACTTCAACCCTTTCTTACCGGAACGGAAGGCTTAACTTTCAGCGAATGGAAAAATTAGCGTACACATTAAGCGCACTTCGCAGTAAAGGGTACCAGGTTGTGCTGGTTTCTTCGGGGGCAATTGGAGTAGGGGCAGGAAGGCTCGGCCTGGTGGAAAAACCCTCGGAAACTTCGGTAAAACAGGCCTTAGCTGCGTTGGGGCAGGCACAACTAATGAAAATTTACCAGAAAATGTTTGAGGAATACAACCAGGTTGTTGCCCAGGTTTTGCTCACCAAAGATGTTATGATTATACCCCAGCGACATGCAAATGCCCAAAATACACTTTTCAGGCTTTTAGAAATGGGCATTATACCTATTATTAATGAAAACGACACCATATCGACCGATGAAATTGTATTTGGCGATAATGATACACTTTCTGCAATGGTAGCCACACTTGTCGAAGCCGATATGTTAATTCTTTTAAGCGATATCGATGGCTTATATTCTGCCGATCCGAAAACCGACAGCTCGGCCAGTATAATACGGTCGGTTTCAGGCATTACCCCCGAACTTGAAAAGCTGGCAACCGGAGCTGGCAGTTCGTTTGGCACCGGGGGCATGGTTACAAAAATTTCGGCCGCCAAAATAACACTAGCTGCCGGTATCGATACCATCATTACCAATGGCGATGAACCTTCGGTTGTTTTTGATGTTTTAGATGGAAAAGAAGTTGGCACACATTTTATTGCGGAGAAGGTTGCAGTAAAAGGCTGATACAATTGTTTGGAATTTAAAATTGTAAGAAATTCATCCAATATTCCATCATTCCATAAAACTATAAATACTTAATAAATGAATCATGACTAACAGTCTCCTCATAAAAGCCCAAAACGCACGGAAAGCTTCCCGCGAACTGGTTAAATTTACCAGTGCAGCAAAAAATATGGCTCTAAAATATATTGCCGAAGAGCTCGATTGCAAACGCGATTTGATTAAGGAGAAAAACAAAACCGATATTAAAAATGCCGTAGAAAAAGGCATGTCGAAAGCCTTAATCGACAGGCTGGAACTGAACGATTCGCGTATTGATGGCATGATTAAAGTGCTTAACGATGTAGTTACCCTGAAAGATCCGGTTGGCGAAATAATTGGTATGGATACCCAGCCAAACGGCCTAAAAATAGGTCAAATGCGAATGCCTTTAGGGGTTGTTGCGATTATTTTTGAATCGCGGCCGAATGTTTGTATAGAAGTTGCGGCATTAACCATTAAATCATCAAACGGGGCAATTTTAAAAGGGGGTTCCGATGCTATTCATTCAAATATTTGTATAACCGGTTTAATACAAAACGGGTTGGAAAAAGCCGGTCTGCCACGCAATGCTGTTGGAATAATCGAAAGTACCGATCGCGAAAGTGTAAAGGAACTATTAAAACTTAAAGAATACATCGATGTTGTAATTCCGCGGGGTGGGTTAAACCTGATACGCTTTGTTGAAGAAAACTCGGTAATTCCGGTAATCCGTCACGATCAGGGAATCTGTCATACCTATATCGATGAGTTTGCCAATACAGAAATGGCCATAAAAGTTGCCTATAATGCCAAGGTGCAGCGTCCGGGCGTATGCAATGCCATGGAAACTTTACTGGTGCACGAAAAAATAGCAAAAGAGGTTTTGCCCCTGTTAAAAGCCGAATACGACAAGGTAAAGTTAGAATTGCGCGGGTGCGACAAAACCTGCTCTCTCCTGCCCGGTATAAAAAAAGCAACTGAAGAAGATTGGGCAACAGAATATCTCGACCTGGTTCTCTCGGTTAAAATTGTTGGCTCTGTCGATGAGGCCATAGAACATATCAACACCTATGGCTCGCACCATTCCGATGCCATTATTTCCGACAATTACAACCGGGGCATGCAATTTATCAACGAAGTAGATTCGGCCGCCTGCTATATTAACGCCTCTACGCGCTTTACCGATGGCAACGAATTCGGACTGGGTGCCGAAATGGGAATAAGCAACCAAAAGCTACATGTGCGGGGCCCTATGGGTTTGCGTGAATTAACCTCGGCCAAGTACATTATTTTTGGAAACGGACAAGTAAGACAATAATTGAGAATTTTGAATTGAGAATTTTGAATTGAGTTGACACTCTTAATTCAATGTTGTTTAGTTAAGAAAAAAGTAATAGATGAAACCCTTACACTTACCCTTCGGTCGCCAAAGGCTTGCCGTAGGCGATGCCCTTAATCCCCTGATGGGGAACCCCAAACGCGCTGTTCCCTTTAGGGAACTTAGCGAAGCGATCTCATGAGCTAAGCGAATAATTTAAGGGTGCACGTGAGGAAATATTGTTAACTAAACGACATTGATTCTTAATTAACTAATTCACAATTATCCATTCACAATTCAAAATTAAAAAGTAAATACGGTAACATTAAAAACAAAAACTATGGATTTTCTAAAGGACCTGGACCATTTCTCCATCGATGCTTCGCAGATCGATAAAGAACTTTTTACCCGTTTTGATGTAAAACGCGGCTTACGAAACCAAAACGGCTCAGGTGTTTTGGTTGGACTGACCAACATCGGCGATGTTGTGGGATACGAGAAAAAGGGGGAAGAAATTATTCCCTGCCATGGACAGCTCTTCTACAGGGGCATTAACGTGTACGATTTGGTAAAAGGTTTTCAGCAGGACGGGCGGCATGGATTTGAAGAAACTATTTACCTTTTATTATCGGGAAAATTGCCCAACAGTGAAGAGCTAGAAGCAACTTCGGCCTACCTGTCATCGCTGCGCGATTTGCCCTCGTTTTTCACCCGAAACATGATTCTCTCGCTGCGCGGCGATAATATTATGAACATGCTGGCCCGTTCGGTGCTCATGATGTACACCCTCGACGACAGGGCCGAAGACCAATCGCACATCAACATCGTGCGCCAATCTCTAGACCTCATCTCCAAATTTTCAGTTATTACTACCTATTCTTATTTTGGTATGAGGCACCTAAGCCAGCGTAAATCGCTGGTAATACGCCATCCCGAGCCAGAATTGAGCACTGCCGAGAATTTCCTTTACATGCTCAAAGGCGACAAATACACCAAGCTCGAAGCAGATATACTCGATCTGAACCTGGTTTTGCATGCCGAACACGGTGGCGGTAACAATTCATCGTTTGTTACCAGGGTGGTAAGTTCCTCTGGTACCGATACTTATTCGGCGATAGCCGCAGCTTTGGGCTCGCTTAAAGGTTTTTTGCACGGTGGCGCTAACCTTCAGGTTATTGAAATGATGAAAGATATTAAAAAGCATGTGAAAGACTGGAGCGATAAACAGGAAATTGCGCGATATTTGACAAAAATACTTAAAGGTGAAGCAGGCGACGGCTCAGGGAAAATTTATGGCATAGGGCATGCCATTTACACCCTTTCCGACCCCCGTGCCATTATACTTAAAGAAAAAGCCCGCGAACTGGCTAAAGAAAAAGGCAGGGAAGATGAATTTAAGCTGTACGAAAGTATCGAGGAACTTTCGCCCCAGGTATTGGCCGATTTTAAAGGAAACGACAACGCCAAAGTGGTGGCACCCAATGTTGACTTTTACTCTGGCTTTGTTTATCAGTGTATCGATATTCCCAAAGAACTGTACACCCCAATTTTTGCTGTTTCACGCATTGCCGGATGGTGTGCACACCGTTTGGAAGAAGTAACTTTCAGTTCGAAACGAATTATCCGCCCTGCATATAAAAATGTTTGGGGCAGGGTAGATTACGAAAAACTCGAAAACCGTAAGTAATTTTTATAAATTGTAAATATCGAAGAAAAGCCCGGCAATTGTGTCCGGGCTTTTTTCATTTAAAGCAGCAGCATATTCAAATGTGCTTTAAAAATATAACTGTTTCCAGGTTTTTGATTATAATATAAAAGATTTAAACCAAGCAATTAAATATTAATATGTTGTTTAATGCCCAAATAAAAT